>JAEUKK010000017.1 GCA_016792625.1 Deltaproteobacteria bacterium
GGGGGGGGCCCCTGGGGCGGGGGGTAGTCCCCGGCGGGGCGCTACATGGGGCCCCCGGGGCGGGGGGGTGCAAACCGGGGGCGCGGGGGGGGGGGGGGGGGGGTTAGGTGGGTGAGGGGAGGCGCCGTGGCCGCGAAGACACCGGACAAGACCGTGCAAGCCGAAGGGGGCGCGGCAGCAGGGGGCGCCGCTGCGGGCCCGCGGGCGGGCGGCGGGGCGCTGCGGGCCGGCCTGCGGGCGCTCGCTGCCCTCGTGATCGCTGTGATTGGTGCGCTCATCGTCATCCTCGCGGTCGGCGCCCGGCAGATCGCCGACGACGAGATGGCCTGGAGCCTGCGCCGCGGCGAGTGGGTGTGGCTGCACCGCGGCCCGACCCGCGCCTGGGATGGGCTGCTGCCCGCCGACGTCGTGCTGGTCGCTGATCCGCTCCAGTCGGGGCGCACCGTGCTGCGCCGCGTGGTCGCCACCGGCGGCCAGACCGTCACTTTTGACGAGGGCGGGGTGCGGGTCAACGCCAAGCGCCTGCGCGTGCAAGAGATGGGCGACCAGCCGGGTGTTTTTGTCCGAAAAGAGACGATCTGGAGTAAGCCGCCCGCCCGGGCCAATGACTACCTGTTGATGGTCGACAACCCGACCACCCGCTGGGCCGCCGCCGGCGAGGTGAAGGTGCCCGAGGGTCACCTTTTCTTGCTCGCCGACGCGCGCGATCTGGCGCTCGACAGCCGGTGGTGGGGCCCGGTGCCCGCGTCGTCGGTGATCGGCGTGGTGCGCGCCCACCTCGCCGAGCCCGACCTCTGGCGGCCCCGCCTGCGCCTGCTGCGCCCCGAAGAGTAGCGCCCCGACCCGCGGCCCTGGCCGCCTGGTGCCCCCTGCCGCGAGACCTCCGCCCGCTCCCGCTGCCGGTCTGCGCGCTCGCGCTGCTCCTGCTGCTCGCCGCCGCCGGGTGGAGCCAGACCTTCGCCGACCCGCTCCCCCTGTCCGACGAGGCGGGCCACCTCAGCAAGGTCTTCTGGCTGCTCGACCGGGTGCGGCGCCCCGCCTCGGCGGTCAGCGCCGTCCACCAGCTGCTGATCTCCGGCGACGCCTACCCCCAGCTCCCCCACCTCGTCGGCGCGCTGGGCCTGCGGCTCTGGGGCGGCATCGACGGGGTCCGGGCCAGCAACCTGCTGATGCACGCGGTGCACCTCGCGGTGGCCCTGCGGGTCGGGCCCTCCCTCTTTGGCCGCGCGGGGGCCCTGGCCTACGCCCTGCTGGTCAGCCTCTCCCCGATCCTTTTGGCCTGGCAGCGGGTCTTCTTCATCGATCTGGCCTTGACCGAGGCGGTGGGCGTGGCCCTGCTGCTGCTCTGGGCCAGCCCGGGCCTGCGCCTGCGCCGCCCGCTGGCCGGCTTCGCCCTCGCCGCGGCCGCGGGCATGTTGAGCAAGTGGGTCTTCGCCTTGTTCTTGCTCATCCCGGCCATCACCGCCCTGCTTGGGGCGCTCAGCGGCCTGCGGCGGGGCGCGCTCGGGGCCACGCTGGGGCTGCTGGCCGTCGGCAGCGCGGCGGTGGCGGCCATGGTCGGCCTCGGGAGCAGCCCCTGGCTCGGCATCATCAGCGCCGAGGCCCCGCTGGCTCTCGCGCCGATCCTCACCATGGGCCTCGGGCTGCTGCTCGGCTTCGGCGGGGCGCTCTGGCCGGGGCGCGGGCGGCCGGGGGCGCTGCGGCTCTTTGGTCGGGCCCTGCT
This sequence comes from Deltaproteobacteria bacterium, assembly GCA_016792625.1. Lineage (GTDB taxonomy): Bacteria > Myxococcota_A > UBA796 > UBA796 > UBA2385 > JAEUKK01. The sequence continues at coordinate 1,724 of JAEUKK010000017.1, forward strand.
CGTGATCAGCGTGGTGGTGCTGATCGCGGGGCCCTTCTACACCCTGGCCCAGCCCCTGCTGTGGGAGCGCCTCGCGCTCGAAGAGGCGGTGCACGCCGATGCGGGCATCCGGGCGCCCTTCGCCTGGTCACGCGAGGTGCTGCTCGGCCTGCTCCCCCTGGGCGCGCAGCTCGTGATCGGCGCGCTGGCGCTGATGGCGCTGCGGGATCGGGCGCGGCTGCCCCGCGCCGTGGCCGCCTTGGCCGGGGCGGGCCTCAGCTTTTGGGCGCTCACCGCCGGACTGCCCTTCGATCCCCGCTACCAGCTGCCCCTGCTGCCCTTGCTCGCCGCGGTGGTGGCCAGCGCCTTCCCGGCCTTGGGGCGGCTCGGCGCGCCGGTGACCTTGGCGCTGGGCCTGCTGCTCGGCGCGCGCTCGCTGCTCCAGCTCTGGCCCGAGCCCCGGGTCAGCCAAGATGGCCTGATGGGCGTCGCTGTCGAGCTCGAGGTGGTCCAGGGCCTGCGCTTGCCCCGCCTCGCCGCGCGCACCCGGCACATGGGCGTCGCCGCCGAGGTCGACAAGCTCACCGATGTCGCGGCGGGCCTCTGCGCGGCGCCCTGCACCCTGCACTTCGAGGGGCCGATCGAGGGCGGGCTTCAGGGCCGGGGCCTCGAGGCGCTGCTGCTGCTCGACGGCGCTCATGTGCAGGTGCGCGAGAACGCCCCTGCGCTGCCCGGTCAGCCCTTGCTGCGCGCCGGCTGCCACCCCGATGGGCCGCCCCCAGCGCCGCCCGGCTGCGTGCACCTCGCCGCGCCGCGGGTCGACTGCGCGGTGTGGAGCTGCGGGGTCGCACCGCCGGCAGAGGCCCCGGTTGACGCAGCGGGGGGCCCAACGAAGCCAGAGGACGGCCCCGGTCCGGCCCCCGGTCCGGCCCCCGGCTCAGCCGACGATGGCGCGGAACGGCCCTCGAACTGAGCGTCGGCGGGCTTAGCGCAGGCGCCCCACCCGCAGCAGCACGGGCCAGCGCACCGCGCGGGTCTGGTCGGCGGGCCCCCAGGCCGCAGCGAGCGCCGGCGCGATCTCGGCCACCGGATCGACGCCGGTGCGGGCCATGTGGCGGCGGACCGCGCTCCAGGTGCCGAGGTAGGCCAGGGTCTGCTGCAGGTCCCAGCGCGCTTCCATTTCAAAGGCGGGCGCCTCGACCGGGGCGTAGGGCCAGGGAAGGTCGGCGTAGGCCCGCTCTAAGATTCGCCGCTCGGGTGGCCAGTCTTGACCGACCTTGCCCTCGTAGAGCGCCCAGACCACCGCGTCGATCGCGGGGCTGATGGCGAAGAGCTGGTAGCACCAGGCGGCGAGCAGGCCGCCGGGGCGCAGCACGCGGCGCACCTCGGCGTGAAAGGCCTCGACGCGGAACCAGTGCAGGGCCTGGGCGACCGTGACCAGATCGACGCTCTGGTCGGGCAAGCCGCTGTCTTCGGCGGGGGCCACCGCAGCCTGGACGCGGGGGTGCGCGGGCAGCTCGGCGAGCTGGGCGGCCGCGGCGTCGGTGGCGTAGACCCGGTCGAGTCGGTCGGCCAGGGGCAGGGCGGCTTGGCCGTTGCCGGTCGCGCAGTCCCAGGCAGCGGTGGGGGCGCGGCCCGGGCAGGCCTCGGCGACCAGCCAGTCGAAGAGGGCGGCGGGGTAGCCGGGCCGGGCCCGGGCATAGGCGGCGGCGTGGCCCGAGAAGTGGTCGGCGAAGCTGCGGTTGGGGTCGGGCATGGTCGCTCCGTGGGGTGGGGCCGGCGGCGTGGCCGCGCTCAGGCCGGCCAAGGGCGCCGGGGCTGGAAGCCCAGCGCGAGCAGGGCGCTCGGGCGCAGGCGGCGGCTCTGGCCGAGCACCCCGTCGAGATCGATGTGCGGCGCGATGCGCTGGCAGAGGCGGCGGGGCGCGGGCAGCAGGCGGCGGCCGGCGAGGGCCTCGAGCAGGGCGGGGCCGCTGAGCTGGCCGGGCGAGACGAGGTGCACGGGCCCGTCGAGTTGGGGTGCGGAGACGGCGGCGCGGACCACGTCGCAGAGGTCTTCGAGGCCGATCCAGGGGATCCAGGCGCCGAGGCGGCGGGGGCGCAGGCCCAAGCGGAGGAGGGGGGCCAGGGCCGCGGTCAGGCCCAGGCCGGGGGCGAGCACCAGCCCAACGCGGAGCTGCACCACGCGCAGGCCCGCGGCGGCGACGCTGGCCGCGGCTCGTTCGTGGGCCCCGAAGATGTCCGCGTCGGGATCACCGCCAATGGCGTCATCTTCGTCGAGTGAGCGCGCGCCGCGATCAGCGAAGCTGAGCGCGCTGCCCAGCTGCACGAGCACGGCAGGGCGCTGGCTGCGGGCGCCGATCCAGGCGGCGAGGGCCTGGGTGCGCGTCACCGCGGCCTGCCGGCGGGCCCGCAGCTGCGGACCGGTCGCGCCGAGCACGGGCGGGGCCCAGAGGTTGACCACCGCGGCTACTGGGCGGTCGAGGCCCTCGATCTGCGGCGGGCCGTCGGGGCTGGGCGACCAGCGCGGGCCCCCCTCGCCGTCAAGGTGCAACAGCGCGCCATCTTGGGCGAGCGCGGACCGCAGGGCGGCGCCGAGGGGGCCGTAGCCGCCGGTGAGGAGCAGGGCGGGGCGCAGGGGAGGGCCTCGGAGCGGGGGGCCGTCGGCCTATCCGTGGAGCTGCTTCTGGATGAAGCCGAAGCGCACCTTGAGGGTGAGGTTCTCGGCGCTGACGTCGAGGCCGACGTCTTCGACGCCCATCTTGATGCCCAGCGGGCCGCCGGCGGGGGCGACCATCTCTTCGACCTGGGCCTTCTTGAGGATGGGCAGATCGGCGTACTGCTCGGTGTACTGGCGCAGCAGCACCGCCCCGGCCTCGTTCAGCATGCGCAGCACGAAGTGCTCGCCGAGATCGACGGTGGGGTCTTGCACGCTGCCGACGATGGCCTGCTGTTGCTTGTCGAAGTGAATGTCGCCCAGGTGGCAGGCGGCGCCGATGCGCTTCTCGATGGTGAAGGGCAGCTCGATGTTCTTTTGCAGCAGGTAGAGCCGGCCGGTGACCACCGCCTTGATGTGGGCGTCGACGCCGATCTTTTGGTCGCCGTAGTGGAACTCGGTGCCCTCGCGGTCGACCTCGACCTTCCAGTCGCCCTCGACGTGCAGGGCCTGGTCGAGCACCCGGTAGAGCTGCATCCGGCGGTCACGCCAGAGGTCAGCCGCCCGATCACGCACCTGAAGCACCGCGGCGGGCGGGTGGCGGTCTTCGAGCAGGGCGGTCACCTTCTCTTTGACCTGGAGCTGCTTGACCCCTTGGTAGACCAAGCGGCCCAGGTCGAAGGGGCCGTCTTTGATCTTGTAGGGCAGGGCGTTCCCGACGAGGTCGTCCCAGAGCGCCTTGCCGATGGTGAGCTGCAGGTGCCAGGTCTCGGGGATCTGCTTGGTGGCGCTCATCGTGCCTCTGCCGACGGGGGGCTGCGGGCGGGCGCGCGGCGCTGCGGGCCCGGTGGTCCGCTCACCCTACACCAGCCGGGGGGCCCGGCGAGCGCGGCGCGCGCCCCAACGACGACGCCCCGGCCGGTGCGGCCAGGGCGCGGGTGGGGCAGGCCGCGGGGGCGCGGCCCGGCCGACTAGAGCAGCTCGGTGCCGGCGAAGAAGTAGGCGATCTCGGTCGCGGCGGTCTCGGGGGCGTCGCTGCCGTGCACCGCGTTCTCGCCGATGCTGGCGGCGTAGAGCTTGCGCAGGGTGCCGTCAGCGGCCTGGGCGGGGTTGGTCGCGCCCATGATGTCGCGGTTCTTGAGGATGGCGCCCTCGCCCTCGAGCACCATGATCACGCAGGGGCCGCTGCTCATGAACTCGCACAGCTCGCCGAAGAAGGGGCGGTGGCTGTGGACGGCGTAGAAGCCCTCGGCCTCGCGGCGGGAGAGGTGCGCCTTCTTCGCCGCGCAGATGCGCAGGCCCTCGGCCTCGAAGCGGGCGATGATGGCGCCGATGTGGCCCTTGCGGGTGGCGTCGGGCTTGATGATGGAGAGGGTGCGCTCGATGGCCATGGTTCACTCCGGTGGCGGGCGGCTGGCCCGCGAGAGGGGCCGAGCCGCTATTGCGCGCGCCGCGGCCCTGCCCAGCGGGGCCCGGAAACAAGCGCGTTACGCCGGCCCCCTCAGCGCACCCGGCACTTGAGGAAGCTGGTGGCGCAGTTCACCACCACCGTCTCGCCGGCGCCGACGATGACCTGCCCGACGTCGGTCGCGGTGCTGCCGGTCGTAAAGACGGCCATGATCCGGTAGGTGCCCGGCGGCAGCTCGCCGGGGCCAAAAGTGCGGTCGGCGCCCTGGAAGCGCACGCTCACCGCGTCGCCGGTGACGCGCGCGGTGGCCGTGCCCACCGGGGCGGGCGCGGGCGCGGGGGCTGGGCGGGGCGCGGCCGTGGGCGCGGGGACTGGCGCGGGCGCGGGGACTGGCGCAGGCGCGGGCCGCGGCGCAGGGGAGGGGACGGGCGCTGCGGTGGGCGCCGGGCGCGGCGCAGGGGAGGGGACGGGCGCTACGGTGGGCGCCGGGCGCGGCGCAGGGGAGGGGACGGGCGCCGCCGCGGGCACAGGGGCGGGGACCGGCGCCGCCGCGGGCACGGGCGCCGCCGCAGGGACGGGGACCGGCGCCGCCGTGGGCACGGGCGCGGCGGCAGGGACGGGGGCCGGCGCCGCTGCGGGGACGGGCGCGGCGGCGGGGACGGGGGCCGCAGCCGGGATCGGCGCCGCCGGATCACGGGGCGCGGTCGCCGCAGGAGCCCCGGGCCCGGCCGCCGGCGGAGCGGCGGGCGGGGGCGCGACCTCGGCGGCGGGCGGGGGCGGCGGGCCCCCCGAGCCTGCAGGCGGGCCGGCGAAGGGGTTGAACACGAGCAGGCCGAGCAGGGCCGTGGCCGCCAGGGCCGCGCCCCAAAAGAGCAGCGTGGTCTGGGGGCGGTCGGCGCGGTCGCTGGCCGCGGTGGTGGCGGCGCGCAGC
>JAEUKK010000026.1 GCA_016792625.1 Deltaproteobacteria bacterium
ACGGCGTGCACGACGTGGTGGTGGGCGACTACAGCAACGACTTCTGGCTCTTCGCCGTGCCCGCCCCCGCCCGCTGACCGCCACGAATCCCGCCAGCACCCGCCTCGCGCGCGCCAGCCCGGCCGCAGGGCCGACCGCAGGTCGGGCCGCGCGCGCGCGGCCGAGGCCGACCGGCCGAGCCCGCAGGACGGGCGCCGACGGCCGCAGGCCGGCGGGGCGCCCGAGGTCTCGACGGCCTGCCCGCCCAGCTCGAGCCCGAGACGAAGGCCGGCCGGGTCGTCGCCGACGCCATGCGCGACGAGAGCTGGACCGACGACGGCCGCCGCGGCGACAGCGGCCAAGTGGACGACAAGGACTGGATGGCCCGCGACGAGCGCTTCGACGCCTCGGTCGATGAGCTGGAGAAGCGGGGCCTGGCCATCGAGGCCTGCGTCGAGGCCGCAGCGGGGGAGGAGCCCGAGGTGCTGTGGGACGACATTAGCCCTGACCCCTACGAGGCCATCGGCGCCGAGGCCGAGGCCATGGCCGCCCTGCGCGAGCTTGAGGCCGCCGACTGCGAGGCGCTCATGCAGACCAGCTTCGGCGCCTACATCGACGCCGACGTGATCGGCGGCGAGCTGAACCCGGCGGTCTGGGCGGCGGCCGAGGCCCACGCCCTGCCCACCCTCTAGGCCATCGGCGGCGAAGAGCTGCTCAGCGACGCCAATGTGGTGACGCCCGCCCCGAGCCCGGCCGACGCGGCGACGGCCCGCCAGCCCATCGAGGACAGCAGCGCCGACGCCTGTGAAGACACGACCTGGGTCTTCCAGATCAACATCTCCGGCCTCGGCCTGGCCATCGGCACGCCCTTTGATGACGTGATCCGCGGCAATGACGACGAGAGCGGCTTCGAAGTGCTGGTCGGCGCCCGCGGCGATGACTGCATCAACGGCCGCAAGGGCCACGAGCTGATCTTGGGCGGGCGCGACAACGACGAGCTGCACGGCGGAGACCAGCACGAGCTCATCTTCGGCGGGCCCGGCGACGACGAGCTCTACCTCGGCGAGGGCGCCGACTACGACATCACCTTGCCCACCACCCCGCCCATGGTGCTCAACATTCACATCGGCAGCGTGGCGTTCGGCGGCAAGGGCGCCGACTTCATCTCGGGCGGCGACCCGACCTTTGACCTCACCGCTGAAGACACGCTCGGCTTCACCGACATCATCTTCGGGGATGGGGTCAGCGCGGGCGGCGCAGGCCCCGACGTCATCGAGGGGGCAGGTGGCGTCGACCTGCTCTTCGGCCAGTGGGGCGACGACGAGGTGGCCAACCACCGCGCCGGCCTGCTCGAGCTGCACATCCCGGCCACCGGCGAGATTGAGGCCACGGACATCGATCTCGAGTTCGGCAGCCTGCTGTTCGGCGGCAAGGGCAACGACCAGCTCGGCGGCAGCCCGAGCTTCGACCTGCTCTTTGGTAACACGGGCAACGACGTTGGCTTGGCCGGCGCGGGCCTCGACTTGGTCTTTGGCGGCAAAGACAACGACACGATGGACGGTGAGGACGGCCTCGACCTGGTCTTTGGCAGCAAAGGTGACGACACGCTCAGCGGCGGTGAGGGCCTCGACCCCGTCTTTGGCGGCCTGGGCGACGACATCATCGCCGGCGGCGCGGGGGCGATCGACCTGCTCTTTGGCGGCAGCGGCAGCGACGAGCTCAGCGGCGAGGACGGCGTTGACCTCGCGTTTGGCGGCCTCGGCTCGGACTTGGTGGACGGCGGGGCCGGCCTCATCGACCTGCTCTTCGGCGGGGCCGAGAACGACACCATCGAGGGCGGCGACGGCGTGGACCTCGGCTTTGGCGGCGCGGGCCGCGACGAGGTCAACGGCGGGGCCGGCTTGGACCTGCTGTTCGGCGGCGACGAGACCGACATCGTGCAGGGCCAAGACGGCGTGGACGTGCTCTTCTCGAACGCCGACGCCGACTGGGTGAGCGGCGGCGCGGGCTTCGACCTGGCCTGGAGCGGCGCGGGCCCCGACGCCATGTACGGGGGTGACGACATCGACGTGCTGTTCACGGGGGAGGACAATGACTGCCTGTGGGGTGAGGGCGGCACCGACCTCGCCTTCCTCGGCGAGGGCGACGACTGGGGCAGCGGCGGCGACGCGCTCGACCTGCTCGCGGGCGGCGCGGGGAACGACCAGCTCCAGGGTGATGGGGGCACCGATCTGGTGCTCGGCGGCGACGACGACGACGCGCTGAACGGCGGGATCGGCGTCGACCTGCTCTTTGGGTCCAAGGGCAACGACAGCCTGTGGGGCGGCGACGCGCTCGACCTGCTGTTCAGCGGGGTCGGCGACGACTGCGCCGACGGCGGCGCGGGCTTCGACATCGCGCTGCTCGGCGACGGCGCCGACGCGGGCCGCGAGGTCTCGGTCGGCTTCGGGTCGGACGGCGACGACACCCTGCAGGTCGACCGCTTCGGCGCGGGCGGCAAGGGCGACGACGTGGCGGTCACCAGCGCGAGCATGGGCGCGGCCCTGTTCGGCGGCGAGGGCGGCGACCACCTCGTGCTGCGCTACGGCCTCGCCAGCTCGCTGGCCTACGCGGGCGCTGGCGACGACACCTTGACCACGCCGGGTGGCACTCCGGTCAGCGACAGCTACAGCACGCTCATCTTGCTCGGCGGCGAGGGCAACGACTGGCTGCAGGGCGCGCTGGCCCGCACCATCGCCGCCGGCGGCAAAGACAACGACACGCTGTCGGCCGACCTCGACGGTGGCAGCAGCAACGATGAACGCCGCGACCTCCACTTCGGGAACAAAGGCGACGACAGCATGTTCGGCGACAGCGACGACCAACGTGACCTGCTGATCCGCGGCGGGGGCAACGACCCGGCCAAGGAGTGGGACCTCTGGCCCGCGACCTCGCCCGCCTGGGGCCCCGCGCACGCCGTGCCCACGGTCAGCGCCTGCGCCACGCCCGCCGCCCTGGCCTGCGACGCGGCCAAAGAGCCGCCGGCCGACGTCGGCTACGCGGGCTGATCGCGGGGGTCAATGACCCGACCACGGCCCTGCGCCCCCACCGTCAAGAGGCGGCGGGGGCGCCTTCGCGTGGGGCAGACCCGCCCCGGGCCGATCGAGGGACCTTGGGCGCCCCGCCGGCCTGCGGCCGTCGGCGCCCCTCCTCCGGGCGCGGCGCTTCGCGCCTTGGCCGCTGCGCGGCCCGGCCTGCGGCCGGCCCTCCGGCCGGGCTGGCGCGGTCCCCCCCCTGACGAAGGCCTGACGGATCCGTCACCCCTTCGGCCGTTTTCCGTCACCCCCCCGGCCTGAGGCCTCGTCGAAGATGACCTGCTCCACGCCATCTCTGAAACGGCTCTGAGGCCCCGCGCCGTGGCACGGCCCTTGCTCAGGCCCCGCGCGGAGGCCCCGATGCCCAGCCAGCTCTCGGTTTTCTTTTCGCGCCTGCGAGGCTGGGCCTCGATGGGCTGACGACCTTGACTGCGCCGTCCAAGACTGTGTCGTTGACTTGCGCCGGGGGCCTCGGCCCCCCAGACCCCGGGGCAGGGGGCCTGCGCGGCCCCTTGCATCCCCCGCCAATGTGGGGCCTGGGGGCTGGTTTCGGGCGGCGCTTGGCTGCGCCGCGCGCCAGCCCGCAAAGGCCCCCCTTTGGAAACCCCCCGAAGGCGGCGCGACCCGCTGCTATGGTGGGCGATGAAGGGGAGCGCCGCGAAGGCCTGGGCTTAGGTGGGCGCAAGCCCCGCTCCGCTTCGACAGGCTCGCGCCCCGCTGAGCTTCGACGGGCACGAGCTGACGCTGCAGCCGGTGGTCATCGGCCCCGACGAGCTACCCGTGCTGACCCGCCCCGAAGACGCAGCGAAGGACCTGGACCTCGCGGCGCTCAGCGCGCTCGCGCACATGAACCACCCGGAGGGGCCAAAGATCGCCGCGGCGGTGCTGCAGGCGATCCGCGACCTTCCGGCGGGGACCAGGGTCAGCTACGATCAGCTCATGCGGGCCGTCTTGGGCCCAATCGAAGAGGGAGAGACGATGCTCAAGCCGTACCGACTCTATGTCCCCGAGACCATCGCGCTGGTCGCTGAAGCAGAGCAGCGTGGCGAGGCGCGCGGTGAGGCGCGCGGTGAGGCGCGCGGCGTGGCCCTCGGCCAGCTCGAAGGCCACCGCGCGGGCCTGCGCTTCGGCTGGGCGGCCCGCTTCGGGGCGGCGCCGATGCCTGCGGCGGTCGAAGAGGCGCTGCAGGACGCTGACCTCGAGGCGATCAGGCGCGCGGGGCCGGCGCTGCTCGGGGCGCAGGACGCTGAGGCGGCGGCCGCGGCGCTGCTGGCTGCGCTGGTGGGGCCGGCGGCGGGCTGAGGGGCGGGCCTCGGCGCGCTTCGGCGGCCGCGCACCGCAGGCAGCGGGCGCTTCGAACCGCTTGTCCCCCGCGGACCCTGGGGGTATCCTCGGGACACGGGGCGCGACCCACGCCGCGGATCGCGGCCTGCGCAGACCGCTCCCCGAAGGAGGTTCGCCATGACCGCCGCAACACTGTCGCGTCCGGCCCTCCTGGTCGGCGCGCGCCTTGGGCTGCTGGCCGCGCTGGCGGTCGGCTGCGGGGCGCCCGCGCCCTGCGACCGGGTCGGCGCGCCCGCTGTGCGCAGCGGCCTGCCCGCCGGCGCGCAGCCGCCTGCCTGGGCGGCGCTGCTCGACCTCGTGGCGGGTGGGCAGCCGAGCGCCGTGGCGCGCATCCGCGGGCGCTGGGCGGCGCAGCGTTTTGTGCACCACCACCGCGGCGGGTCGGCGGGCCTGGTCGACGAGCTGTGGCTGGTGAGCGACCTGCGGCTGCAGGACAGCAGCGATCCGCTGAGCGGCGCGCCGCTGCCCCGTGCCCTCGTGGTGAACGTCGAGGAGGACGGCAAAGCGGCCTCGGCGCGCCACGTCCACGCGGCGCTCCACGCGCAGCTCGCGCGACGCATGCTCCAGTGCGCGCCCTTCCCCTCTGCGCGCTGGGCGGCCACGGCGCCCGAGCCGCCTGCCTATGGCCAGGTGCCCGCGCGGCCGAAAAAGAAGCGCCGCACGTCGACCTCGCCCCTCGACGCGGCCCTCGCCCGCCGCACCGGCGTGCTGCACCCGGTCGGCCTGGCCTCACCCGAAGCCGACGTGGCCCGCTACATCTATGCGTGGCACCGCTACCCCAAGCGGCTCTCGCGCCTCGCCGCCGAGGTGCCCGCGGTGCAGGCGCGCGTCGACCTGCTGCACCACTGGTATGTCACGATGGGCGAGCAGCTGCCGATCTTGCCCGAGCCGCCGCAGCGCTGAGCGGCCCGCCCTTCGCCCGGGTCGGCGCGCGCCCGTGCACGTACGGGTACCCCTCGGGGGGCGTTGCGGGGGGCTTGCCCCCCGCCCATATCCCGGTCATCGATGGATCAGCGGCTGGGCGCCGCGCCAGTCCAGGCGAGGCCCAGGCCGACCAGCGGGCCAACGCCCAGGCTGCCCTCGTCGGCCGCGCCTTTGCCGTGGCTGTGGGCGTCGTCGTGCTGCCACAGCGGCGCGCGCAGGTCGAGCTGGGCGCTGAAGTGGGGGCCCAGGGCTTGGTCGAGGGCGAGGCTGAGCTGGGCCGCGGTGCGCCCGCCGTGCGCCGCGCCTGACCAACGCTCGGGGCCCTCGCGGAGCAGCTCCAGCGCGCTCATCCCGACGGCGCCGGTCCAGAGGCGGCGGCTCGGGCCCGCGCCGAGGTTGAGCGTGAGCGGCGCGCGGAACCCCTCGCGGTTCTCGACGATCGGCGCCCGCAGGCCCGCTTGGGCCGCGCCGCCCCAGGGCTTCGGCGTCCACAGCAGGCCCGCGCCGCCGAGCAGCAGGGGGGCCCCGGCGCCGAGCTGGTTGTGCTGGTGCCATTTTCCATCGGCTGCGCGGGCAAAGGGGTCGGCCTGGGTCTCTCCGAGGGGGATGGTGAGTCCGCCGTCGACGCCGATGAGCGGGCCGGACCCTCTGTGCAGGTGCCCGACCCGCAGGCTGCCGTCGGCGAGGCCGGCCACGACCTCGTCGCGGTGGTGGATGTCGCGGTAAGGCGGGGTGTAGGGGCGCCCGTCGAGGGTGGCGTACTCGACGTCAATCACGCGCCGCTCGACCGGGAGCTGCAGCTGCAGCTGCCAGCCGCCGCCGAGCCCCACTGCGCCGCCGAGCTGGGCCCGCCACTGGCGCGTGTCGAGCGCGTGGGTGTGCGGCGGCAGGTCTGCCGTCGCGCAGAGGATGGGGTCGACGTCGGGGCAGCGGGCCTCGTGGCCCGCGTCGAAGTGGACGCTGTTGAGCCCCGCCTCGACGCGGAGCTGGCCCCGCGCGAGCGCGGGCTGGGAGCGGGCGCCTCCGACCTGGAGGTTGGGGTTCCCTCAGCCGGGTCAGGCGAAGGCGTCGCGCACCAAGATCAGGGCGAGCAGCAGCCAGGGGCTCATGGCGCCAGCCCCTTGTCGGCCGCGGCCAAGGCCAGGGCGGGGTCTTCACCCGCGTAGAGGAGGCGCCCCTTGACGCTGTAGACGAAGATCCAGGGGACACCGGGCGCGTCGCTGAGGTGCCGCCGCGCCGCGGGCGCCCTGAAGCCCACCACCGCGTCGGGGCCGGGCAGCGAGACCGCCCGCACCGCCACGTGGGGCCGCTGGCGCGCGCCCGCGCTGAGCGCCGCCGCCACGCCGTAGCAGGGCGCACACCAGGGCGCGCCGAACTCGAGGATGGTGACCTTGCCGGCCACCAGCACGTCTTTGACCGCAAAAGCCTGGTCGGCGGGCAGGGCAGCGAAGTCGAAGCCGCTCGCGCCCTCCCACGGGTGGCGGGGGCCCCGCGGGCCGCAGGCCTCGGCGGGCGCGTGCCGCTGCAGCGCCATTCCGACGCTGTCGAGGGCCTTTTGGATCGCGGGCAGCGCGGCCTCGGCGGGGCCCCGCAAGCTCAGGCAGAGCGCGCCCTCGGCCGGCTCGGCGTCAGCGGCGGCCACCTCGGGCAGGGCCCGCAGCGCCTCGGCCGCCTTGGCCGCGCAGCAGTCGTCGAGCCCCGCCGGATAGACGCGCAGCGCGCTGTTCTCGGCGGCGCGCGCCGGGGCGGCGGCGAGCAGGGCGGCGGCGAGCAGGGCGGTGGAGGGCAGGGCAGAGGGCATGCCCCTCGCTAACCCGCCATGGCGCGGAGGAGGGCCTGCAGCGGCCCCGCGTCGCTGTGGCGGAGCCCCCCGGGGAGATCACTTCAAGCGCGCGCGGCGAAAGGCGCTGCAAGGTGATCTGTCGCCTCGGCCGAGAATGGGGCGCCCCCGGCCGCCGTGCAGGCGGCGCGCAGCCCGCGCCGACGCTGACACAGACCCCTCGGAGCTCCCATGCGGAACATCGCCCTCTTCGCGGCCCTCGCCCTCACAACCGCCTGCGTCGAGGCAGATAAGGGCGAAGACGCCGCCGCCGACGGGGTGGTGATCACCTGGACCCAGGGCGGCCACATCTGGCGCAGCGCCGCCGACGGCCAGCCCGCCGAAGACCTCTCGGCGGCCTTGGGCCTCGCCGGCGAGGATCGCTGGGTCGCCCCGAGCCCCGGCGGCGCGTGGTTGGCCTTCTCGGGCACCCGCTTCGGCTGCGCGGGGGAGTGTCTGGTGCGGGTCTCTGCCGACCTGAGCGAGGGTGAGGCGGTGCTGCCCGGCGGGGTCGAGGTCTCTCTGCGGGGCATGCCGGCCATCTCGGCCGACGGTCTGTCGGTGGTCTATGCCGACGGGGGCGGCCCGCACGCGGTCGACCTCTGGCGCACTGATCGCACCGAGGCCGGCTGGTCGGCGCCCGTGCTGCTCACCGCCGACTCGAGCTTCGACCACAACAACATGCCGGCGCTGTCGGCCGACGGCCAGCGCATCAGCTACGACTGCGGGGCCAACCCCTACCCCGAAGACGGCGACAATGACGCCTGTGTGGTCAACCTCGACGGCACGGGCTGGCAGCGGCTGGTCGGCCCCGACGCCCTGCCCGACGCCCGCTACCCCTACGTGCAGAACCCCCACGAGGGCCCCGCCGGCCTGTACTTCGAGGGCAGCTGGCCGGTCAACGGCGACGCGCCCGAGACCATCTGGACCTTGCCCACCGGCTCCACCGTGCCCGTCCAGTTCTCGGCGCGGTATGCAAACGCCGTCTCTCCCTGCCCGCTGGCCGACGGCCGGGTCGCCATGCTCTGGCTGGGCGGCAACGACGCGGGCGTGCACGAGCTGATCGTGGCCGCCGCCGACGGCCAGTCCGAGCTGGTGCTGACCCCGGGGCTGGACGTGGCCGACATCGGCATCGGCTGCGCCGCCGCGCCCGCTGCCGCCGTCGAGGACACCGGTGGGGCGGTCGAAGACAGCGGCGGGGAGGTCGAAGACAGCGGCGCGGAGGAGGACAGCGGCGCCTGAGCTCAGGGAGAGGGCGGCCGCCACTCCAAGACCTCGCCGGCCACCAGCGTGACCGGCTGCGCGATGCCCTCACCGCAGGCCACGAAGTAGTCACCGGGCGGGAACCAGCTGGGGCAGCGCTCGAGGTCGGGCGGGGACGAGCTGGCGTAGGGGCTTGCCTCGCCCATCGCGCTGGCCGTGTCGAGGATCATGCAACCGCCACCGCCCAGGTACTCGACGGCGGGGCCCGGCGTCGAGCGGGCGCAGATGCCGGCCATCTTGGCCCACGGGCCCGGCGAGGTGCAGGCGCCGCCGCGGTCGAGCTGCACCTCGGCCCAGGTGGCCGCCGTTTGGCAGACCACCCGGGCGGGCACGGGGCCCTCGCCCGGGGGCAGCGGCACCTGCGCGGTCGCCTCGAGGATCGGGTGCACCGTGTGGGCCAGCTCGAGCACGCAGTCGGCGCTCGGCCAGCTCGCCTGCACACAGGCTTGCGCGACGCTGGTGTGCAGGGCGACGTCGAGCTGTTCGGCGCCCTCGGGGGCGGTGAACTCGGCGGTGCGCCCATCGAGCGCGACGGTCACGCGGAAGTCGCGGCCGCGCTCACAGCGCCATCGCCCCGGGGAATCCCAGGTGCACTCCCCCTGGGTGATCCCGCCCCCCACGGGGAACGTGGATCGGTCTACAGGTGGCCCTGCGTCAAAACTCGCGAAGAGCCGGGTGTGGCCAGGGCACGGGGCCCCGTCGACCGTGCAGGCGACCCGCAAGGTCTGCCGCCGCAGCATGTGCACCTCGGCCTCGCCGCCCTTGGCGTTGTGGGGAGAGACACCGGTCGATTGGTAGGCGGGGTGGTGCGCTTCGAGGATGAGCTTCACGGCCTTCTTTTCGGGCAGCTGGGTGACTTGAACTGCGCCGCGCTTGTCGGACACGTGCACCGTCCAGCTGTCGATGTCCTCGATGGTGACCCCGCGGATCGGGGCACCGCTCTGGTGATCGACGAAGCGGACGGTGACCTGCGGGAGAGGCTGGAAGGGGAGCCGCACCGCGCGGAGCGGCGTACCGTCGGGCTCGGGCAGTACGTGGACTTGCCGACACGTCGGGCTCTCGAGCTCGACCACCACCTTCCCGCACGGGAGGTGGTCGAGGCGCGCAGGCTGGCCGGCGGACCAAGGTACGCCTGGACCCGGGTCGTGCCGCGCGCTTGCGGGCAGGGGCGCGGGCGGGAGGAGCCGCACCACGCCGCGGTCGCCACAGGCGGGGTTGGCCTCGACCACGAGGTCGACCGCGCAGGCGCCCACGCAGGGCAGGTCGAGGGTGGCGGTCGGCTGCTGTGGACCACCTTCGAGCCAGATGTCGGAGGTCGCCCCGCCTTGGCGCAGGATCCAGGGGCCAGCGGCGAGGTCATTGAAGCTGCACCGGCCCTGTGGGACAGGGTCGCAGGTGGCGGTGCGCGTCGTGAGCGCCCCGCCGTACCAACCGCCCGCCCCTGTGCGGGCGTAGAGCTCGACCGGCGCGTCGCTCGCCGCGCACGCGTTGACCTGCAGCTGGATCACGGGCGGCTGGAGAGGGTCAGCCGCCTGCGCGGGGCCGCGTGGTTGGTTGCCCGGCGCGGCCTCGCGGTCATCGCGGGGGCTTTTCCCCTCGGACCGGGAGGACCCCAGCAGGCCGGTGAGGGGGCCGACGAGCAGCGCGGTGAGCAGCGCGGCGCTGGGGATGCGACGCCCGTCGGGGGCCCGGCGCCCACCGGGCGAGGGAGGGGAGATCATCGGCCTGCTCCACGGTCAAGTCGGCCCGGACGGCGAGCCGCGCCCCGGGAGGGAGCGCGCGCCACGGGACCGGGACGGTGCGGGGGCCCAATGCTCCCACCCGCGGCGCGGCCGCGCAAGGGGGAGTTTCGCATGCAGCCCCGCCTGGCCCGCACCGCTCGCCGGCGAAGCGCACCACGCTCAGCGCCCCCGCACCGCAACAGCAGCCCCGCGGACGGCGTAGAGGGCCGCGCGGAGGGCGCATGGGCGACACGAGCGTGGTGCGGCAGGAGGTCAACGCCCTGGTCACCGAGACCAAGCAGCGGGTCGGCTTTGTGGTGAAGGGCACCGGCCTGCTGTGGGCGGTCGAGCTCGTCGACCAGCTCGTGTTTTCGGGCGGGCTCGACCGTTTTGGCGTGCACCCCCACAGCCTGATGGGCCTGCTCGGCGTCTTCGGCGCGCCCTTCCTGCACGCCAACTGGGCGCACCTGATCGGCAATACGCTCGGCTTCATCCCGCTGGGCTTCTTGGCGAGCAGCCGCAAGATCAGCGACGTGTGGGTGGTGAGCGTGATCGGGGCGCTGACCGCCGGGCTCGGCGCCTGGCTCTTCGGCGCGGGTGACTCGGTGCACATTGGCTTCAGCGGCGTCATCTTCGCGTACTTGGGCTTCTTGATGGGCCGAGGGCTCTTTGAGCGCAGCGTCGGCGCGGTCTTGCTGAGCCTCTTTGTGACCTTCACCTTCGGGGGCATGCTCTGGGGCGTCGTTCCCATCATCGCGGGGGTGAACGTGTCTTGGCAGAGCCACCTTTTTGGCTTCATCGGCGGCGTGCTCGTCTCGAAGGTGCTGGGCGAGGCCCTGCGGCAGAGGCGGCGCTGAGCCCGCGCCCCTTGCCCGCCCCGGCCGATCCGCCGCCGCTGCGCGTGCCCGCGCTGGCCTTGCCCGCCCACCGCTACGTGCCGGGTCTGCAGCCCCACCCGCACAAGGGCGCAGGCGGCCACCGCCACCTCGCCGATGGCGGCCCGCCCGTCGATCTCGGCGCGCCCTGGTGGGCGGGCTGGCGCTTTCGCCATGGCCTCGACCTGCTCGACCACGGCTACTTGTGGGAGGCGCATGAGGCGCTCGAGGCCCTCTGGGTCGCTGATCGCGAAGATGGCGCTCGGCGCGCCCTTCTCGGCGGCCTCATCCAGACCGCCGCGGCCAGCCTCTGCGCCCACCTCGAGCGCCCCGCCGCCGCCGCCCGGCTCGCGGCGCGCGCGGCCGATCAGCTCTCCGCCGCGCCAGGCGGGGTGCCCGGCCTGGGGCCCGAGGCTATCTCCGCCTTGATCCACATGTTAGGCGCCGGGGCGCCGCTCCCCCCGCTCCCGGCGCTGCTCCGCGACCGCTGAGCTCGGCCTTAGCCGGCGCGGCGCGGGCCCTTGGGCCCCCAGCTCCACCCGCCGACCCGCTCGGGCGGCAAGGGGCGGCCCAGGGCCTGCGCGACGAGGCCCAACAGCTCGAGCACGCTGTGGGCCGTGCCGCCGTAGACCCGCCGCTCGTCGCCATTGTCGTCGAGTCCGACGAAGATGGGCGAGAAGATGCTGTCGACGCCATAGCTGGGCGGCAAGGGGAAGCGCACGCCGTCGATGGCGTCGGCGTCGAGCAAGGCGCCGAGGGGCAAGCGCAAGAGGCTGTGGACCTCGCCCGGATCGGGGCGCAGCTCGGCCAGATTCACCTGGGCGACGGTAGGGCAGATGCGCCAATCCGACGTGCCCAAGGGCATCTCGGACAAGCGGCCGAGCAGGCGGGCGGTGCGCAGGCCGAGCTCCTCTTCGGCCTCGCGCAGGGCGGTGGCGGTCAGATCGGCGTCCTCGGGGCTGGGCTGGCCGCCGGGGTAGCTGACCTCGCCGGCGTGGCTGCGCAGGTGCAGCGCGCGGACGGTGAGCAGCAGGGTCGGGCCCGCTGCCCCGCCGCCCACCAGTGGCGCGAGAACGCCGCCGCGCAGGTGGTTGGTGCGGCCGGGCAGGGCGGGGACCAACGGCGGGGTGTAGCTCGCCAAGGTGGCGGCCAGGGCGTCAAGCTGGGGATCGGGGGCCAGGGGCGCCATCGCTGCACCGGGTAGGGAGTGGGACATCAAAATGGAGCCCTGGTCAGTGTTCAGCCGCGGCCGGGCCCACGACCCGGGGGCGGAGGGCGCCGCGGCGGCGGCCGGCTGGGCCTCTTGGCGTGAAAGAGGCCGTCGGCGTCGAGGTGATAGCCGAGCGCGACGATCATCTCGTGCAGCTCGGCCCGACTGCAGCCCACTTGGCTCGGCATGGCCTGGGGCGTGCGGAAGGGCCCCGCCTGGCCGAGCTGGCGCAGCTGCATGAGCAGGCGCTCGACGAGGTCGGCGCGCAGGGCGCGGGGGCCCACCGGCACAAAACCCAGCGCGAAGGCCCAGTCCCCGGGGCGCACGCTCAGGCCCTCGGGCGGCTTGATGCTCACCGCGCCGGCCGGCGGCAGGGGCGGCAGGGGGTGCAGGTCTTTGCTGGCGGCGTAGAGCAGCGCGCGGTCCTTGACCCCGTCGGGCTTGAGCAGGCTCTCGACGTAGACCAGGGTCGTGCCCACGCGCACGTCCATGCGGGCGAGGTTCTTTTTATCCAGCGGAGTCAATGACTTGAGCTCGCCGCCCAGGGCCTTGCGCCAGCAGAGGCCGAGGCCCTCGCGCAGCTGGTAGCGGATGGCCCGGGCCGCGTTGAGCAGGTGCACCTCGTCGACCCGGTCGAGCGGGGCGAGCACCCGGCCGACCCAGGCCCGCACGACGGCCACCGCGCGGTCGTGCAGGCGGCCGCGCCCGGCCGAGTCGAGCAGATCGTGCCGCAGCAGGGTGACCTGGGGCTGGTCGAGCGCAGGGCCGGGCCGCAGGCGCGCCACCGCGAAGCCCGCGCCCCGCAGCAGGCCCTGGTCGTCGAAGGCCCAGGCGCTGTCGGGCGCGCTGAGCACGGCCTCGAGGCGGGCCGCGACCACCGGCCGCAGGCCCGCGCGGGCCGCCCGCAGCACCGCCGCCTCGTCGTCTTTGCCGGCGCTGAGGGTGAAGTCGAAGCCGTCCAGGGTGCCGAGCTGGTGCCCCGCGGCCCAGACCGCGCCCAGCGCGTCGACCTCGACCTGCAGGCCGCCGGGCTCGGCTTCGAGCTGGCCGAGCGCGATGACGCGCTGGTTGACGAAGCGGGCGGTGAGCTGGGCGTGCAGCGCGTCGCTGAGGCGATCTTCGACCACGCGGGCCCGCTCGGCCCAGGTTGTGGCCTCGGCCATCCAGGCCGAGCGGTGCGTGATGTACGTCCAGGTGCGGATCCACGCGATGCGGGTCATCAGGTTCTCGAGCTCACCGTCGAGCCGGTCGAGCTGCTCGACCCGCGACCGCACCCACTCGGGGTCGAGCTGGCCGCGCGGGCCGCGCAGCTGCACGAAAACCTGCGCCAGCAGGTTGACATGGGCCTCGGGCAGGCTGTCGCGGAAGTCGGGCACGCTGGCGACCTCCCACAAAAGGCGCAGCCCGGCCTCGTCTTGGGCCAGCCGGCGCACCTCTTTGCGCTCAGACAGGCGCACCAGCGTGTCGAGGTCGCCGCCGTCTTCGAGAGAGACGTAGCAGCGGCGGGGCGGCGGCTTGCGCAGGCTGCGCACCAGCGCGTCAAGATCGGTGAAGTCGAGCTCGTGGTTGCGCCAGACCACCCGGCGCACCGGCGGGAAGCGGTGGCCCTCGATGTCGGCGATCAGCTCTGCCGGCAGCGGGCCGACCCCGCTGAGCGCCCCGAAGCTGCCGTCGCGTTTGTAGCGCCCCGCCCGCCCAGCGATCTGGGCGGCCTCGGCGCTGGTCAGGGCCCGCTGCTGCCGGCCGTCAAACTTGGACAAGGAGGCGAAGGCGACGTGCTCCACGTCCATGTTGAGGCCCATGCCGATGGCGTCGGTCGCGACGAGGAAGGGCACCTCGCCGGACTGGTACATGGCGACCTGGGCGTTGCGGGTGCGCGGCGAGAGCGCGCCCATGACCACCGCCGCGCCGCCCCGCCGGGCGCGGATCTGCTCGGCCAGCTCGTAGACGGCGGTGACCGAGAACGCGACCACCGCGGTGCGGGCGGGCAGGTCGGCGATGCGGTGCACGCCGCCGTAGCTGAGCTTGCTCAGGCGGGGCTGCTGCTCGAAGGTGGCGGTGGGGACGAGCTCTTCGAGCAGCGGCTGCATGGTGTCGGAGCCGAGCAGGTAGGTCTCGTGAAAACCCCGCGCGTGCAAGATCCGGTCGGTGAAGGTGTGGCCCCGCTCGCGGTGGGCGGCGAGCTGCACCTCGTCGATCGCCACGAAGTCGACCGGCAGCGAGGCGGGCATGCTCTCGGTGGTGCAGACCCAGTAGCGGGGCTTCTCGGGCACCTTCTTCTCTTCACCGGTCAGCAGGGCCACCTGGGCGCTGCCCACCTCGGCGCAGACCCGCTCATAGACCTCGCGGGCGAGCAGGCGCAGCGGCAGGCCGATCACCCCGGTGCGGTGGGCCAACATGCGCCGGATGGCCCGGTGTGTCTTGCCGGTGTTGGTCGGGCCGAGGACCGCGGTGATGGTCGGGTTCGGCCGGAGGTCTCGCATCGACATGGGGACCCCGAGGGCGCGGCCGCTGGGCCGGGCGCCGCCGCTGACGGCAGCGGACCCCCACGGTTATCCCCCGGGCACGGCCGGGCGCCCGCGGCGGATGACCGGGGCCGCCGCCGGCCCGCTGGGAGCACCTTGACCTCTGCCCCGCGCCCCGCGCCGCCCACCGGCGGGCCCCTCTCCCCACGGGCACCCGTGCACGTCGTCTGCGCCGCCATTCTCAGCGAGGGCTGGCTGCTGGTGACCCGGCGGGCGCCCGGCCAGCGCCAAGCCGGGGACTGGGAGCTGCCCGGTGGCAAGATCGAACCGGGAGAGTCCGAGCCAGAGGCCCTCGCGCGTGAGTTAGAAGAGGAGCTGGGGCTCTCTGCCCAGAGCTTGCGCCTGCACATCGGGGCACGACTCGCCGAGAGTAACCATGACTACGGTCATCTCGTGGTACGCCTCATCGCCTGGGCGGCCCAGCTGCAGACCGCCGACGGGCGGCCCGCGGGCCGCGTGCGCCTCGACCCCGCCCGGCTCGCCGCCCATGACGCCGCGTGCTGGGCCGAGCCCGCCGCCCTGCGCTCGTTGGCCTGGGCGCCCGCTGACCTGCCCCTGCTGCCCGCGGTCCTCGCCGCCGCGGCCGCCCCGCCCGCCGACCTGGAGCCCCGATGAAGCGCTCGACCCGCCGCCTCCGCCCTGAGGCCCCGCCGCTCAGCGATCCCGCCGCCCTCCGCCTGCGCCGCCGCCTCAAGCGCGGCGAGGCCCCCGACCGCGCCGAGCTGCTCGGTTTCGGCGAAGACCCCGCCGCGGTGATGAACCTGCTGCGCGTCATCTTGGTGAACGAGTGGGTGCTGCCCGAGGATGAGCGCCTGCTCGGCCGCGCCGCCCAGGCCGCCGCCCTGCTCGACCCGGCGGCCGGCGCCGATCTGTTGGTGAAGCTGCGGGTGCAGCCCGGCGGCGGCGAAGACACCCTCGCCACCATTGATGAGGCGATCGTCGCCTGCGGGGCGGCGGCCCACGACGTGATCGCCGAGCGGCTGCGGGCCGACGGCGACCGGGCGGATGTGCTCGAGGCCCTCGCCGTGCCGCTCGCGGCCTTGCACGCCAACCACCCCGATCCCCGCACCCTGCCGGTGATCGCCGCCCTGCGCGAGCGCAGCCACGCCATCGGCGACATCTTGGCGATCGTCAGCCGCGATCCCGAGCTGCGCGGGCTCGTCCTGCGCGACCTGCTCGCCCTGCAGATCACCGAGGACACCCCCGAGCAGCGCCTCTTCGACCTCATCGGCGTGGTCAGCTTCATGAAGGCCGCCGACGCCGATCCGCCGGCCACGCTGCTGCTCCGGGCCCAGCTCGCCGAGGCCATGCTGCGGCAGCGCGTGGGCGGCGAGGCCGAAGACGGCGGCATCGAGAGCTGAGCCCTCCGCCTGCGCCGCACCGCGGCGCCCACGCGAAGACGCCGCCGCAGAGGGTGTCTCTGCGGCGGCGTCAGATGGAACAGAGGCGCAGGCTCGCCCCGGGCCTGACACGCACAAGCGAGCGCACCGAAGCACGCCCGTGGGAAGTTCAGGCTCGAGCAGGATGTGTCTGGTCCCGGGAAGAGCGGGCCTGCGCCTCAACTGGGTGAATCGAGAGAGTGGGTGGGGTCGGCTCAGCGCCCCCGTGCCCCTGCATCGGCGCGCTGGCGCCGCGACCTGAGGCTGATCGCGAGGCCCAGACCCGCCAGGGCCCAGAGGCCGGCCCCGGCCTGGGGTGCCGCCGCGCAGCCGGCCGAGGCGCGCAGCAGATCGCCGTAGAGGTAACGGGCGCCCTCCTCATCATCGTGCGAGAGGACCCGCTTGCCTTCTTCGCCGCGGGAGGCCTGGTAGTACATCGTGGCGTCGATCACCTGGGAGTGCGACAGCCCGATGCCGTGCCCGATCTCGTGGGTCAGCATGTTCATGAGGTCATTGTCGGCTTGGGCGCCGCCGGCGCTCCAGTCGAAGTCGTCCTCGTTGATCGCCATGTCGAAGGCGATGATCTCGCCACCCTCCACCGACCAGGTGAAGGTCAGGGCGAGGAAGCTCGGGTCCCACTCGGCCGGCCACTCGTCTTCGAAGTAGATGACATTCTTGTCATCGGTGTAGTCGGCGGTCGAGACCGCGGTCGTGCCGAGGTAGTCAAAGCTCAGGGTCACCCCGGTCACCCGGGACCAGGCGCCAGAGGCCGCGTCGGTCATAAAGCGGATGCGCTCGGCCGAGACGCCCTGGCTGTTCTCGGGGTTGATCCAGTACTCCACGTGGCCGGTCGGCCAGTGGAGGGGGTCGCCCTCGGAGTTGTGGTTGACCTCCCACGCCTGGGCGGCGCTGGTGAGGAGCAGCAGCATGGTTGGCGCAACGGCGGGCATCGGTCCCTCCCTCGCTGCGGGAGGACGGATCGGGCGCCCCCGGGCGTGAGCCTGCGCGGGCCGCGGATCGGCGCCGGCTCAGGCCTCGGCGTGGGCGTGCATCGCGCAGAGCTCGGCGAGGCGATCGCCGCTGACTTGGTAGTGGATGTTGCAGAAGTGGCAGGAGATCTCAGCGCCGCCGTCCTCCTGCCACATCGACCGCAGCTCGGCCGGGCCCAGGTTGAACAGGACCGCCTCGATGCGCTCCTGGCTGCAGGAGCAGCGCCAGCGCAGCGCCCGCTCTTCGAGCACCTCGACCTCTTGGCCGGCGATCTTGCCGAAGGCCGCCGCGACGAGCGTGTCGAAGACGTCGTCCTGCTCGATGTGCTGGTAGGTTTTGGTGAAGGCGGCCGGCTCGATGGAGGGCAGGTTCGGGTCGGGCGGCAGGCGCTCGACCACCACTCCCCCCGCGCCGGTGATCTTTCCGTCGGGGTCTTGCTCGACGCCGATGCGCAGAACGACGTCCACCTGGGTGGACTCGCTGAGGTGCCCGCGCAGCGCGGCCTCGATCGTGCGCCCATCCAGCGCGGTGACCCCGCGGTAGAGCTCACGTTGGGCGTCGGCTTTGATCGCCAACATGAGGCCATCCACCCCGCGGCCAACCGGATGGTGGAGCTGGCCGGGCGAGAGTCGGGCGCGCAGGCCGCCTTCCGCGTCGACGTCGCAGACAAAAGCGAAGGCGGGGCGCTGTGCTTGGAGCTGCAGGGTGATCCGCTCGCTGCCCTTGATCCAGGCAGACATCAGCGCGCTGGCCACCATCGCCTCGGCGGCGAGGCGGGCGGCGTCGGGGCCGAGGCCGTGGCGCTGGCGGGTTAGCTCGGCCAGCTGGGGCAGCGAGACGAGCAGGAAGCGGGCCGTACGGCCGCCGACAAAGCCGCGGTGCAAGCTGCCGCGGGCGTCAACCGGGGGGCTCATGCGCGCACCGCGGGAAGGAGCCCCGCCGCAGACCAAGCCGCCGCGTCAAAACCCACCAAGACGACCCGCTGTGCGCCGCTCTCGTGCACGACCACCGGGCGTTTGATCAACATCGGGTCGCCCGCCAAGGCGGCGACCACCCCGGCCGCGTCGAGCGCGCCGGCCTTCGCGGCCCAGCCGCCCGCCTTGTAGGACTGGCCGCTGGTGTTGAACCACCTGCGCGGCGGCAGCCCGCTGTCGGCCACCAGCCCGGCGAGCAGGGCGGCGTCAGGGGGGCTCTGCCGCAGGTCGACCAGGGTGGGCTGCTGCCCGGCCGCGGCCAGCGCGCTGATCGCCTTGCGGCAGGTGCCGCAGGTCGGGATGTGGAAGAGCTGAACATTCTCTGGCGCAGTGTTTTCAGCGACCGTCGTCAAGGGCGTCCTCGGGCTGCAGAGGGGCGGCCTGTAACCGCACCAGCGGCAGCCGCACCCAGAAGACCGAGCCGCGCGGCTGGTTCGGCGTCATGCCGAGGCCGCCCGACATGGCCTCGACAAGGTGCTTGACGATGGCGAGACCGAGCCCGGTTCCGCCGACCTCACGGCTGCGCCCCGCGTCGACCCGGTAAAAGCGCTCGAAGAGGCGCGGGCGGTGGACCTCGTCAATGCCCGGCCCGTCGTCTTTGACCTCGATGAGGGCCTGCTCATCGTCCACCTCGAGAGCGCGGACCTCGAGGTGCCCACCTTCGGGCGTGTACTTCATTGCGTTTTCAAGGAGGTTGACCAGCACCTGGTCGAGCGCCGAGGCGTCGGCGCGGACCCGGAGGCCGGGCTGCACCCGCACTGAGAGCGCGTGGGCCCGGGTGGTCAGGCGCGGAGAGAGGGCAGCAACCACGCGGTCAATGGCGTCCTGAAGGTCAATGTCGGCGAAGAGGAACTTGTAGCGCCCCTCCTCGATGCGGCTCAGGCTGAGCAGATCGTTGATCAGGGCGGCGAGCCGGGCCGTGTTGCGCAAAATGGCGTCGAGGAAGTGCTGCGCGTACTCGGGGTCGTCGATGGCGCCGTCTTGCAGGGCCTCGGCGCTCGCTTGGACCACCGCCACCGGCGTGCGCAGCTCGTGGCTGACGTTGGCCACGAAGTCACGGCGCAGGCTCTCCAGCCGGCGGATCTCGGTCATGTCGTGGACGACGAGCACGCAGCCGCCGTCCTCCCGCGCGGTGCCCGAGATCAACAGCCGCCGGGGCTCGCCGGTCATCTTGCGCACGAACTCGGCGGTGGCGTACTCCTCCTCGGCGAGGTCCTCCAACATCTCGTCCAGCTCGTCAATGTCGACCTCATCGACGAGGCGCCTGCCCAACATCTCGGGCGGGAGGCCCAGCAGCTCGGTCGCCGCCGGGTTGAGCAGGCGCACACGCCCCCCAGCGTCAATGGCCATCACGCCTTCGCTCATCGCGAGCAGGACCGCCTGGAAGTGGTCGCGCTCGGCGGCGAGCTCGCGGACGGTGGTCTGTAGCGCCCGGCCGAGGTGCTGAATCGAGCCGGCGATGCCCTCTAGCTCGACGTTCGCGGGCAGCTCAAGGGGGCCACGGTCCTCACCGCGGGCCAGGGCCTGGGTGTGGGTGAGCAGCAGCTCCAGATCGCGGTTGGCCAGCCGGGCGGCGAAGCCGGTCATGAACAGACCGGCGCCGACCCCGCCCGCGGTCAACAGCGCCAGCAGCGACAAGATGGCGTAGCGGTCCGGCACTGGGGCCGCGTCTGCGGCGAGCAGGGCGCCACCACCCACCAGCCCGCGCACCGCCCCGCCGCGCTGCGGAGCCCAGTCGTGCAGCGCCATTGCGCTGGGCGGAGGCCGGGGCGCGGCGAGCAGCGGGCGGAGCACACCGCAACCCGGGCCCGTGGGGGATCCGTCGGCGGGCACCAAGCAGAGCTCGAGGCCCCCGGCGCCGGCCAGCTCGGCGAGCACGGCCGCGCGCGCCTCGGGGGAGAGGCGCTCGAGCTGCCGCGCGACCAGCTCGACCCGGGCCCGGAGGTGGTCCGCGGCCACCGCGTCGAGCCCGGGGCTGAGCACGAGGCGGTGCCAGACCACCGCCGTGGCGAGCAGGGCGAGCAGCAGCCCGACCGACAACGAGAGGAGCACGCCCCGAAAGCCGTTCTTCACCCTGCGCCCTCCACGGTTTGGCCTCGCGGCCGGCTGCGCTACCAGGGCTCGGCGATCTCGTCGGGCGAGCCGGCGAAGCGGTAGCCGACGCCCCGGACGGTGTGGACGTAATTGCCGGCTTCACCGAGCTTTTGGCGCAGCCGTTTCACGTGGGTGTCGACCGTGCGGGTGGTGATCGAGCCCTGCATACCCCAGACGCCCTCGAGCAAGGACTCGCGGGTCTGGGCGCGCCCCCGGCGCGAGAGGAAGGTCGCCAGCAGGCGGAATTCCAGCGCGGTGAGGATGATCTCGCCGCCGTCCACCCACACCCGATGGGCCGCTTGGTCGACCTTGAGGCGTCCGAAGACCGCGCTGTCGGCGGCCGCGGGCTCCTCTTTGGGGCGGGAGCGGCGCAGAACGGCCCGCACGCGCAAGATCAGCTCGCGGTTCGAGAAGGGCTTGACCACGTAGTCATCGGCCCCCACCTCGAAACCAACGACGCGGTCGATCTCCTCGGCGCGCGCGGTCACCATGATGACCGGGACGTGGGCGGTGCGCGGGTCGCCCTTGAGCCGCCGGCAGACCTCGGTCCCCGGGAGGTCGGGCAGCATCAGGTCGAGCAAGACGAGGTCGGGGACGGGATCCTGGGTGGCCTTGAGCAAGGCGTCGGCCCCGCTCTGGGCGGACCGGGTGCCGAAGCCCTCGCGGCGCAGGGCGAACTCGAGCGGCGTGATGAGATCGGGCTCGTCATCGACGATCAGGATGAGGTCGGACATCGGTCCTCCGGGTCTCGGGGCGGCCGCCGCGCAGGCCACGCTGCCGGTCCCCTGTAGCCCTGGGGCCACGGAGCCTTGGCGGCGCCCCGGTGACAACGACGTGGCGCGACCCCGGGGCGAACTCGGGATGACGCCAGCGAGGGCCCCTTCGAAGAGAACGTGTGGAAGCCCCCAGGCAGCTTGGGTATGCTCCGACCCACGCCACGCCCTGCCCGCCCCGGAGCCCGCATGCCCTCGTCTCTGCGCGCGAACCGCGCCCTCTTCCCCGTGATTCTCCTCACGCTCGCCCAGGCCTGCTACCTGAGCCCGCGGAAGGAAGACACCGGCGCGGTGACCGATGACGGCGGCGGCATCAGCACCCCCACCGGCCCGCTTGACGAGCGGCGCGGCAGCTTGGTGGATGGTGACTTTGCCGTCTACTGGCGGCACTACGACGGCTGGGGTCAGGGGAGCTGCGTCGAGCTGCTGCTGCGCAACCAGGGGACCTCGAGCGCACGGATCAGCGAGCTGCAGCTCGGGGCCAGCGACAGCTTCACCTACTGGGCCGACGCGGGCGGCGCGACGTTTTGGCCGGATGGCTCCTCGATCACCATTTGGCCCGACAGCACGTCATTGTCGGGTGGCGGCATCCGGCGCATGTACTACTGCGCTGAGCCGGCCGCCGAGCTGGTCAGCCTGTCGGTGGCGGCGACCACCACCGGCGGCAGCGGCGCCGATGACGGCGCGGGCGATGACGGCGGCGATGAGGGCGATGACGGCGGGGCCGAGGTCAACGCGGGCAGCTTCAGCCAGGGTGAGCTGGTCGTGACCTGGCGCGAGCTCTGGGAGGACCCTGATCACGGCGGCACCTGCTTCGAGTTCGCCGCCTTCAACGAGGGCAGCACGCCCATCGATCTGGGCGTGCTCCGCTTCGAGATGAGCGGCGAGTACGAGATCACCCACTACTACGGCCTGACGCCCACCCCCTTGTCCGACAGCCTCGCCATCCTCTTCCCCGACTACCTCGGCGCGCTGCCGCCGATCGGCGAGGATCTGAGCGACCAATTCCGAGGGACGGTCTGCCTCGACCCGGTGGTGCTGCCCGTCTCCATGGAGGCGACCATCGACTGAGCGGCTCTCCGCTCCTCCGCGCTGTTCTCCACCGCCCGCCGCGCCCCCTGCCGCACCCCCGGCAGGGGCGTCGTGTTTTTGCGCCCACGGCCGGCCTGGGGAGTCTCGGCCCATCTCGAAGGATGGAGCTGGGTCTTCGCGAGATCGGAGGCCCATCCCCAGGGGACCCGCAGACTTATCCACAGCTGTGGCTAAGCCTGTTGACAAGTCCAGAGGCCGGCCGAGGTGGTGCATCATCACCGAACAGGACCTGTGGATGATTGATTGTCGAGGGACATCTTATGACCTTTACAATGGAGCTGAACATCTATACACTGACGGAAGCCGAGGGGATCGCCCGCAGCCACGCGGGGCCACGATCCCGCTTCAACATAGAGGCGACAAAGGCGACGTCATGCTCAATCTTCTCCGCATTCGCAACCTCGCGATCATTGAAGAGCTCGAACTTGAGGCGGGCCCTGGTCTGAACATCCTTACGGGTGAGACGGGCGCGGGTAAGTCGATGCTCATCGCTGCGCTCAAGCTTGTTCTCGGCGGTAAGGGCCGGGGCGATCTGGTGCGCACCGGTCAAGAGCAGGCCGAGGTCGAGGCCCTCTTCGACCTCTCGGTCGATCCTGTGGCCCAGGCCACCGTGGGCGAGGCGGGGGTCGAGATCGGCGTGAGCGGCGAGCTGGTCGTGCGTCGCGTCATTACGGCGGCTGGGCGCAGCCGGGCCTACCTGAACGGCGCGCTCGTGCCGCTGCAGCAGCTTGAGCAGGTGGCGCGGGGGCTGGTCGACATTAGCTCCCAGCACCAGCACCACACGCTGGTCGACCCGAGCTCACACTTGGGGCACCTCGACAGCTTCGGCGGCCTCGGGGTCGAGGTCCAAGGGGTGCAGACCGCCTGGGCTGCGGCGACCGCCGCCCGAAAGGCGCTGAGCGAGGCCGAGGCGGCGCTGCGCGAGCGGGCCGACCGCGAAGACCTGCTGCGCATGCAGCTCGCTGAGGTCAACGAGCTCAAGCCCCAAGCCGGCGAGCTCGAGGCGCTCGAGGCGGCCTTGAGCCGGGGGCGCCACAGCGCGCGGCTGCACCAGGCCACCGCCGGCGCCGAAACTGGCCTGCACGCCGGCAATGGCGCGGTCTGCGAGCGCATCGGGCAGCTGCTCGGCCCGCTGCACGAGGCAGCGCGCCACGACCCCAGCCTGACCGAGCTGGTGGGCCGGGTCGAGGGGGCCCGCCTCGAGCTCATCGAGGCGGCCCGCGACCTCGGCCACTACGCGCGCCAGGTCGGCCTCGACCCCCGCGCCCTGCGTGAGGCCGAAGAGCGGGTCTACGCGCTCAAGCGGCTGACCCGCCGCCACGGCGGCGACCTCGACGCGCTGCTGGCTTGGCGGGCCGCGGCCCAAGCCGAGCTGCGGGCGCTCGGCGAAGGTGAGGCCCGGGTCGACGCCCTGGCCCGCGCGGCTGAGCAGGCAGATCGCGCCCTGCTCGAGCAGGCCCGCGCCCTCTCGGCCCGGCGGGCGGGGGTCGCCGCCGAGCTCGGCGCCGCGATCACCGCCGAGCTGCGCGGCCTTGGCATGCCCGAGGCGAGCCTGCACGTCGGCATCGAGCCGCAGAGCGCGGGGCACCTGATCGACGGCCACCGGGTCGGGCCGCGGGGCGTCGACGCGGCGCAGTTCCTCATCGCGCCGAACCCCGGCGAGGCCCCCCGGCCGCTCGCCCAGGTCGCCAGCGGCGGTGAGCTGTCGCGGGCCCTGCTCGCGCTCAAGCGGGTGCTCGCTGGCATGGGCCCGGTCGGGCTCTATGTCTTCGACGAGGTCGACACGGGCGTCGGCGGGGCGGTCGCCGAGGTCATCGGCCGGCGCCTCGCCGACGTGGCCGCGCACCACCAGGTGCTGTGCATCACCCACAGCCCCCAGGTCGCCGCCTATGGTGACGCGCACTTTCACGTCAGCAAGGCCATTCGGGCGGGGCGCACCTTCAGTCAGATCGCCCGGCTGAGCGCCGCGGCCCGCCAAGAAGAGCTGGCCCGCATGTTGAGCGGCGTTGACCTCACCGCCAGCACCCGCGCCGCGGCGGCTGACCTGCTCGACGCCGCCCGCCGGGCCCGGGCCCACGCGGGCGTCCGGGCGGGGGCGCCGGCGGCGGCGCCCGAGGTGCGGACCCCTCCTGCGGGCCCGGCCTCTCCGCCGCGGCCCGAGCCCACAGGGGGCGGATCGGCCGCCCCCGAGCCGACCCGCGGCGGGCGGCGGCCCCGAGCCACGGGCCTGCGCGTGGTCAGCGGCGACGGCGCGCCGCCCGCGCGGGGCAGCCGCGCCCGGGTGGCCGGGTGAGCCCGGCCCTGATCGGGGTCGGGGCGCGCCCGCCGCTGCGGCGCCGTTGGCTGCGGCCGCCGGTGCAGCGGCCGGCGCCGCACCGCTCAGCCGCGCGCGGCCAGCGCGCGCCCCACCCGCGTGCCCATCACCATGGTGCTCAGCTGCGGGTTCACGCCCAGGCTGCTCGGAAAGACGCTGGCGTCGGCGATCCACAAGTTTTCGAGCCCGAACGCGCGCCCTTGCCGGTCGACGACGCCATCTTCGATGCGGGCGCCCATGCGGCAGGTGCCCATGGGGTGCGCGGCGTAGAGGGTAAAGTCGCGGATGGTGCGGTCGTGCAGGTGGGCGGCCAGGGCCTCGGGGTCCCGGCTCATGGGCACGCCGTGGATGGGCACGTAGAGGTCTTTGGCGCCCCCTGCCTGCAGCACCTTGGCGACCTCGACGAGGCCGCGCTTGATGCGATCCACGTCCTCATCGGCGAAGTTGTAGACGAGATCGGCCCGGCCGTCGCCAAAAGCCCGCACCCGCCCCTCACCTTTGTCGCTGACCATGAGCAGCATCCCGCACATCCGGGGCAGCAGCGCGAGGCCCTCCTGCCAGCGGTCGCCGAGGAAGCCCGCAGCGACGAGGCAGGCCTCGGGCGGCGCGCTGAAGGTGTGGGGCAGCACGCCGGGCAGGTCGGGGTGGTGGAAGTAGGCGCCCTGGGTCGCGCCCTTCCACATCTGCACCTCGTGGTCGCAGATGGCGACAATGGTGCTGCCCGGGTGCACCTGCAGGTGCTCGCCGGTGTGTGGCCCGAGCTGAGGGCCGAGGCCGGCGTGCCAGAGCAGGCGCGGCGTGCCGACCGCTCCGGCCGACAGGACCACCTGCTGCGCCCGGACGGTGAGGGTGGCGCCCCGGGCGCCGGTGTGGGGGTCGACGGTCACCGCGCGCACCCCGCGCACGACGCCCCCTTCGACCAGCAGGCCCTCGACCTTGACCTCGGCCTGAATGCGCAGGCCCAGCTGGGTGGCGCGCGGCAAGAAGGTGAGGTTGGTGCTGCCCTTGCCGCCGCTCGGGCAGCCGAAGTAGCAGACCCCGCAGCCCACGCAGCCGGGTGTGCCGCGCGGTGCGAGCCCGCCGACGAGGCCGAGCTTCTCGATGCCCCGCACGATGAGGTCGTTGTTCTCGCCGCTGATCTCGGCGCGGGTGATGCCGACCCCGACAATGCCGCTCACCTCGTCGTAGAGGGGCTGCAGCGCGTCAAAGCTGAGGGTGGGGTCATCGAGCAGGCTGGCCCAGTGGTCGAGCACCTGCCGCGGCGGGCGGAAGCTGAGCGCCGAGTTCACCAACGAGCTGCCGCCAAGGCCCCGCCCGGCGGCGATCGGCATCATGGCCGAGCCCCGGGCGACCATGGTGCCCGCCTCCTGCATGTGGTAACGCGCGGTGTGGGCGTAATTCTTGCGAAAATAGCTTCGTGCTGGGCCTTCTTCAAGCAAAAGCACGTCGAGACCGGCCGCGCAGAGGGCCAGCGCAGCGCTCCCGCCGCCGGGCCCGCCGCCCACCACCACGACCTCCACCGTGACCTCGCGGTCGGTGGGCACCGCCTCGACGCCCGCGGCGGGCGGCGCGGGCTGCAGCAGCGCGAGGGGGTCGGGCGTGGGGTAGCCGGGCTGCCCGCAGGGGCCGATGGTCTCGGCGATCGCCCGCCGCCAAGCCTCGGGGCTCAGCCCCTTGAGCTCACTCATACGACCTCCAGCGTCGTGAACGGTGGGGGCGGCCTACTTGCCGCGCGTAGCTCATTGTCCGTACCCGCAGCGGTGCCAGGTGGCCATGATCGGGGCGACTTCGGGGTGGGTGGTGTATCCCATGCCGAGCAGCACCACGAGGCCCTGCATGGCGCCGCGCACCTCGGAGATCGGGTGCCCGAGCAGGCCCATCACGAAGGCGCGCTGCTGCTGCTCGGGCAGGGCGCTCAGCCGGCCCCCTTGATCGAGCACCGCGCCGTACTCCAGCGCGTGCAGCAGCAGCTTGAGCAACTTGCGCTGGGTCGCGGGCAAAGCGAGCAGCAGCACGTCAAAGAAGCGGTCGAGGTCGGCATCCCGCCCGTGCAGCGCGATGCTCGGCCCGCCGGGGAAAGCGGCGGCCCCGACGGCGCGGACCACCGCGGCCTCCTCCGCCTCGAGGGCGCCGAAGGGGGCGTCGGCGGCCTGGTCCCACCAGTTGAGCCCAACCGTGGCCGCGCCGGCGGCTGCGACGGCGCCCGCGGCGCCGATCAGGGCGAGCAGGTGGCGGCGGCTCAGTCTCATCGGGGCACCTCAGCGGCGGTTGCGGACGATGCGGCGCACGGGCCCGCCCGGCGCGTGGGCGGGTGGCGTGGGCGCGGCGGGGAGCGGGCGCAGCCGCGTCTCGATCCCGGCGTCGTGGTCGATGATCCGGTCGGGTGCGGGGCCATCGGGCTCCCGCTCCAGCTCGCGGAGCACCCAGTGGATGAAGCGGAAGGGGTAGCCCGCCTCCTCCCGGTTGAACTGTACGTCGAGGCGGCGCCCCGGCGCCGGCTGCGGGCCCCGGGCGACGGGCTCGACCAGCCGAAAGCGCTGCGGGTCCCTGGTGCACAGGGCGCTGATCCGCTCAGGGGGGATGGTGGTCGCGGCGTGCAGGTCGACCTGCAGGCGCACCTTGAGCCAGGTGAGGCGCTCCACGCCGAGCGCGCGGCAGCGCAGCTTGGCTTCGGTGAGCCAGCCCAGGTTGAGCACCTCTTCCGGGGGCGGTCCGTACTGACCTTCCCAGTCGGCGAGCAGCTCGCGCAGCTCGGGCACACCGCGCGCGGCGCTCAGGCGCCGGTACTCGAGCAGGCGCTGGTCGAGGTCCTCGATCCACGCCTCGGGGAGCAGGCAGCGCAGCGGCACCTCCACCTCGGGGTCGAGGCGCTCCCGGGCGAGGTCGCCGCGTGCGTGGGCCTTCGCGGCGTCGAGCATCTCGACGTAGGTGTCGAGGCCGAGCTCGTGAATGGCCCCGTGCTGCGACTCTCCGAGCAGATCGCCCGAGCCCCGCAGCTCCAAGTCGGCCTCGGCGACCACCATGCCCGCGCCCAGCTCTTGGTGCTCTTGCAGCACGCGCAGGCGCTCCATGGCGTGCTTCTGCACCGCCGCGTCGTCTTCGGGCACGATGAGCGAGCAGTAGCCGCGCACCGCCGAGCGGCCGACCCGGCCGCGCAGCTGGTAGAGCTGGGCGAGCCCGAGCTGGTCGGCGCGGTTCACGAGGATGGTGTTGACGTTGGGCATGTCGACGCCCGACTCGACGATGGTCGAGCAGATCAACACGTTCGCCTCGCCTTGGACGAAGGCGACCAGGGTGCGCTCGAGCAGCTCGGGCTCCATCTGGCCGTGCGCCACGAGGAAGCGCGCCTCGGGGATGAGCTCGGCGAGTCGGCGGTGGATGAGCTCGATGGTCTCCACCCGGTTGTGCACGAAGAAGACCTGCCCGCCCCGCCGCAGCTCATGGAGCACCTCGACGCGGATCGCGTGGTCGTTCCACTTGAGCACCCGGGTCTGCACCGGCCGGCGCCCCTCGGGCGGGGTGCGGATCACCGAGACGTCCCGCAGGCCCGAGATGGCCATGTGCAGCGTCCGGGGGATCGGCGTGGCGCTCATCGCGAGGTACTCGCAGGGCCGGCCGTCCCGGGCGAGGGCCAGCTTCTTGAGGCGCTCCTTCTGCTTGACCCCAAAGCGGTGCTCCTCGTCGACGATGACGAGCCCGAGGTCCTTCCAGCGCAGGTCGCGCCCGAGCAGGCCGTGCGTGCCGATGATCAGCTGGGTCTCGCCGCGGGCGACCCGCCCCGCGGTCTCTTTGAGCTGGGCGCTGCTGCGAAAGCTGCTGTGAAGCTCGACCTGCACGTTGAAATCGGCCATTCTTTGCACGGCCGTGCGGTGGTGCTGGTGGGCCAGCACGGTGGTGGGGCAGAGCAGGGCGACCTGCCGGCATTCAAGGGCCACCCGCATCGCCGCGCGCAGCGCCACCTCGGTCTTGCCGAAGCCCACGTCGCCGATGATCAGGCGATCCATCGGCTTCTCGTTCGCCAAGTCAGCGAGCACATCGTTGATCGCCGCCTCTTGGTCAGGGGTCTCGGTCCAGCCAAAAGCCTGCTCAAAGCGCAGGTAGGCCTCGGGCAGCCCCGCGTAGACCTCGCCGCGCAGCACCTCGCGCTGCGCGTGCACCCGCAAGATCTCGTTCGCCAAGCCAGCGATGCGATCACGGGCCTTGGACTTGCGCTTCTCCCAGGTCTGGCCACCGAGCTTGTCGAGGGCGGGCGGGCCGCCGCCCAGCCCCCGCCAGGGGTGAAGCTGGTCGAGGCGGGTGACCGGCAGGTACATCCGGTCGCCGTCCCGGTAGACCAGCTCGACCATGTCCTGCTCGATGAGCTCGCCGCCGATGGGCAGGCTCAGCCGCCGCAGGCCGCCGAAGGTGCCCACGCCGTGCCGGCTGTGGACCACGAAGTCGCCGACCTTGAGCTGGGCGAGGCCCGAGCTGCCCAGACCGGCGCCCCGCGCCCGGCGCAGGGGCGCGACCACCCGGGCCTTCGCGCCGAAGAGCTCGTCAGCCGCGATGATCGCGAGCTGCGAGGCGGGGCTGTGAAAGCCGCGGTCCAGCGCGCCGATCCAGCTGACCACCCGGCCGCCCGGCCCAAAGTCGCCGAGCGCCCGGGGCAGCAGCTTGAGGCCGTGGGGCTCGACGATCGCGGTGACCCGCTCGAGCCGGCTCTGGGCGTCAGCCACCAGCGCCACCTGCCAGCCCTCGTCGAGCCAGCTGGTGATGGTGTGGATCACGGGCGCGATCTCGCCGCGAACAACGCGCAGATCGTTATTCTCGCGGGCATCGAAGA
This sequence comes from Deltaproteobacteria bacterium, assembly GCA_016792625.1. GTDB lineage: Bacteria > Myxococcota_A > UBA796 > UBA796 > UBA2385 > JAEUKK01. The sequence continues at coordinate 29,173 of JAEUKK010000026.1, forward strand.
GCACGCCGCCGCCTTCACCCTCGGCCACCAAGCCGCCCAGCCGCGCGGCGCCGCGCAGGGCCGCGGTCACCCGGTCCGGGTCAAGGAAACGCTCCTGCGGGTCGACCGCCGGGCGCTCCAGGGGGTCGAGCAAGCGCCAGCGCTCTTCGGCGACGCGGTGGGCCCGCTCGAGCTCGGCGGCCAGCTCGGCGGGCTCGGCGACCAACACCTCGACGTGCTTCTCGGCGGCGATCTCGAGCAGGCCGCAGAGGGGGTGCAGGGCGCAGAGGTAGTCCTCGGCGGCGGGGAACCACAGGCCTTGCTGCAGGTCGGTCATCACCCGGCGCCGCAGCAGGTGGCTCGCGCCCCCCGCCTCGACGCGGGCGAGGGTGCTGGTCGCGGCGCGCTGTACGGCCGCAGGCGTGGCGACCGCCTCGCGCGCGGGCAGGACGACCGCGGCGCTCAGCGGGCCGCGGCTGCGTCGGGTCTGCGGGTCCAGCTGGTGGATGCTCTCGATCTCGTCGTCAAACAGCTCGACCCGCAGCAGGTGGTCGGCGCCGGTCGGCCAGAGATCGACCACCGAGCCCTGCCGCGCCACGCAGCCGGGCTCATCCACGCGCTGCACGGCGAGGTAGCCCCGCGCGACCAGCGCCTCGACCAAGGCCTCGCGGCCGATCTGCGCGCCACGTTTCAGCTCGACGCAGAGCCCCTCGAGCACCTCGGGCCGCAAGCAGCGCTGCAGCAGGGCCCGCGCCGGCACGACCACCACGCCGGGGCCGCCCGTCGCGAGCAGGCGCTGGGCGACCAAGCGCTCTCGCGGCAGCTCAGGGTTGGGGCTCACGCCCTCCCAGGGCCGGCAGTCATCGGTCGGGAAGCGCAGCACCGGCACCCGCGCCGGCCCCAGGTGCACGCGCAGCTCGAGCACCAGGCGGTCGGCCTCGTCGCGGCTGCCCGCGCAGACGAGCACCCCGCGGCCGGCCCGCGCGCGGTCCTCGGCCACCTGGGCGAGCGCCCAAGACAGGGCCCCGCCCGGCAAGCCCGAGAGGCTGACGCCGGGCCGCACCAGCCCAGCGACCGCCTGGAGCGGCGCCTCGCGGGTCAAGCCGCGGGGCCCGCAGGCTCCGCGCCGCCGCTGCGCTGCTGGGCCGCCTTTTGCAGCGCGGCGACCCCCCCGATCCGGTCAAAGTACAGGAAGACCTGGGCCAACAGCAGCAGGTACGTCCAGAGCACCCAGGGCACCATCCAGGCCACGAAGACCGGCAAGCTCTGGGACTGGACGAAGTCGAAGTCGAAAAAGAAGGTCTTGACCGTGCCGCCGAGCATGAAGGGCAGCACCAGCCAGACCAGCGTCGCGCGCCGCCCCTGGGTCAGGCGCGCGCTGCGGCTGAGGGGCGCGGGGTCGCTCTCCAGCGCGACGACGGCGTCAGCGAAGGCGTACATGCTCCACGCCAACAGCCCCGGCAAAAAGAGCTGGCTGCCGAGCTGGATGAGCAGCTGGGCCTTGAGGTGGGGCAGGAACATCCGGCCGTAGCGCTTGGCGGCGTAGGACAGCCCGGCCATCGGCGGGTGGCGGGTGCCCCCGGCCGCCCGCAGGGCCACAAAGACCGCGGTGCCCGCCACAAAGGGGCCGACGAGCAGCTCAATGGCGAGCCCCAGCCCCACCCACCCGAGGATGAGCGGGACCAGCGCGCTCTGGCCGGTCAGCCCCTGACCGGCGACCCAGGCATAGATGGCCCTCTCGCTGCCCCCCAGCAGGCCGGCGAGGCCGAGGACGACGAGGGCCACGAGCGGCGCCGAGCCGAACGCTGCCTTGATGGCCTGTAGGAAGCTGTTGATCGCACGCGAAACTGCCGACACAAGGGCACCGTGGGGGCTGGGGGGCAGGGCGCGCAGCGCTGGCGCCCAGGCCCCGCCGCTCCGCGGGCCGGCGCCTAACGCGCCGCTGCGCATGGCCGCCCCGGCGACCGGTTAGGACCGCGGCCCCCTCGTCCTCCGGAGGTCCACCGTGCAGGAGCCCGACCCGGCCCGCCCCGCGCCGGCCACCGCCGCGCTCAGCGCCTCGCTGCTCGAGCGCCTCGGCGGGCAGCCGATGGGCCTCGGCGACCTCGACGCCATCCGGCTGCTGCTCCGCGGGAACAGCGTCATCGACTGGCATCGCGTGCACTTCCTCTCGCGCGCCGAGGTGGACCGCTTCCTCCGCCTGCACCTGCTCGACCTGCGCAACCCCGAAGACCGCGCCCGCCTCCAGCACGTGCACCGCGAGGCGGTCAACTACCTCATCCAGCACCTTGGCCTGCAGTTTCCGCCCGAGCTCATCGACCCTGACGACGTGCGCGATATTTTCGTGCTGGCCAGCCAGACGGGCGGCTTTCGGCGCAAGCAGATCCACGCCTGCGTCATCCTCAAGCTGATGCACGTGATCAGCCACATGGACGCGGCCGAGCTGCGTTTCCAGACCTCGCTGTCCGAGAGCGCCATCCTCGAGCTCGCCGAGCAGCGCATCGTGCGCGCCGCGGCGCGGATGCGCGAGGCCGGCTTCCCGATCGCCGCCTTTTATGGCAGCCGCAAGACCCGCAACTCGATCATCACCAAGCTGCTCGCCAAAAAAGAGAACACGGCGGTCACCATTTTCGACAAGCTCCGCTTCCGCATCGTGACCGAGGAGCGGGCCGAGGTGGTGCCCGCGCTGGGCTGGCTCATCCGCGAGCTCGTGCCCTTCAACTTCGTCATCCCGGGCCAGAGCCACAACAGCCTCGTGCCGCTCGAGGCCCTGCTCTCGGCCACCGATCCCCCGGCCCGGGCCTCTGACCTGCACAGCGTCGACGCCGAGCGTGAGGCGGGCCTCGACAGCAACCCCTTCTCCGGCGACAGCTTCCGTATCATCAACTTTATCATTGACCTGCCGGTCCGCGTGCCCGATGCCGTGCACCCCGCCGGTGCCGCCGGGCAGCTGCTCGGGCGCACCGTGCTCGCGTTGGTCGAGTTCCAGGTCCTCGACCGCGAGACGGCCCGCTGCAACGAAGAGGGCCAGAACGCCCACCACTTCTACAAAGACCGCCAGCGCGCCATTGTCGAGACCCGGCTGCGCAAGGGCGGCCGCCACAAGCCCGGCCGGGTCACCCCCGCCGTCGGCTGAGGCGCCCCCGTGTCGCAGGCCCTGGCCGCGCCGAGCTGATGGGGCGCAGCTCCGGCGCGGCGCCCGCTTGCGCTCCATATGAAAGCGATTATCATTTCCATGTTCAACGGCGGACGCTCCGCACGGGGGGCCTGATGATCGTCTGCGTGTGTGAGGGCCTCTCCGAGCGTCAGCTCCGGGCTCGGATCGACGCCGGCTGCGCCACGGTCGGCGAGCTCGGCCGCGCCTGCGGGGCCGGGCGCTCCTGCGGCGCCTGCGCGGTCGACCTCCACAAGCTGCTGCAGCGCCACCGCGCCGACCGCGGCCAGGCCAACCCCCGGCCCGCTGCGGCCAGCGCCAGCGCAGAGCGCGCCGCCTGAGCACCGCCTCGCCGGTCGGGCTACGCCGCCAAGGCGCGGGCCCCAGGCCCCGAGGAGGACCCATGGGCGGCACCAGCCCCTTCAGCGAGAGCGGCGTCGGCGAGAGCGGCGTCGATGACAGCGTGGCCAGCGAGGGCGCGCCTTTTGACCCCGCGGCCCAGGGCTCGGGCAAGGGCGCCCGTCGCGAGGTGATCAGCGCGCTCAACGAGATCTTGACCGCCGAGCTCACGGCCATCAACCAGTACTTTGTGCACGCGAAGATGTGCAAGAACTGGGGCTACGACAAGCTCTACAAGAAGATCTGGCACGAGAGCGTCGACGAGATGAAGCACGCCGACGAGCTCATCGAGCGCATCCTCTACCTCGACGGCGTGCCCAACGTGCAGCGCTACTGGAAGGTCAACATCGGCGAGACGGTGCCCGAGCAGCTGCGCTGCGACAAGGCCCTCGAAGACGCGGCCATCCCCCGGCTCAACCGGGCCATCGAGCTGGCCCGCGGCCTCGGCGACAACGGCACCAAGGTGCTGCTCGAGAAGATCTTGGTCAGCGAAGAGGAGCACCTCGACTGGCTCGAGACCCAGCTCCACCTCATCGAGCAGCTCGGCGAGGCACATTACCTCGCCCAGCAGGTGCACGGCGCCTGAGCGTCGGCGCGCGGCGAGCTACGAGAGAGGCTTGCCCCGCGTCATTTTCGCAGCGCGACCGCCAGATCAGGGCAGCGAGAGCACCACGCTGCCCTGGTCGGGGTCGACCGGGGCGGGCCCTGGGTCCTCGCCGCCGTCGACTTCGCCGCCCCCGCCGTCATCTTGGGTGAGCACCACCGCGAGCGTCGCCGCGCCGCCGGCCGCCACCGCCGCCACGCCCGCCCAGAGGTACCAGGGGGTCTTGCGGGTCACGGTCACCGTCTCGCCGCTTGGGGCCGGGTCGAGCAGGGTGCCCGCCAGCCAGAGGTTCGCCGAGATGTCGAGCCCCAGGGCATTTCGGGTGACCCGGTCGGCCCGCAGCGCGCCCTCTTCGTCGACGAAGGCGGCCACGCTGGGCACGAGGTCGACCAGCGAGCCGAGCGCGTCTTCGCCCGCGGCGGCCTCGACCACCTTGCTGAAGTTGCCGGTGCGCGGCTCATAGAGCTGCAGGCCGACCTTTCCGGTGGCGCTCTCTCCGGCGAGCAGCACGAGGTTCGCGCCCGCGTGCTGGCCCAGCGCCGCGTAGAGCTGGGCGCTCTGCTGGCGGCGGCCTGCCTCATCCTCGGCGGGGGTCGCGATGCGCAGGCGGGCCAAGGCGGGCTCCCACGCGGTCTGGCCGCCGGCCTGCACGTCGACCAAGGCGCCGTCACGTTGCCCGTCAGGCGCGATCACCAGCACGTAGTGGCCGCCGGGCAGCAGCCCGTCCACCTCGGCGCTGGCCTCTCGCCCGTCGACGAAGGCCTGGGCGCCCTCGGGCAGGCTCAGCCGCAGGCTGCCCCGCGCGCCGCCCATCGCCGCGGTGCGGGCCGCGCCAAAGGCGGCGACGACCTTGGGCGGGTAATTCACGCTGTCGAGCTGCCGCGCCGGATCGAGGCGCACCAGGCCCGACCACGCGGCCCGCGCCTCGGCCTCTTCGCCCAGCGAGTACTGGGTCAGGCCGAGCAGCAGCAGAGAGTCGAGCAGGTCTTTGTTGTCGCGGGTGCGCAGGGTCGCGTTCGAGAGGTCGGCCACCGCCTCTTGCAGCGGGGCGACCGCGGCCTCGAACTCGGCGCGCTCGTAGAGCACCCGCCCCTCGGCGAGGCGCGCCCGGCCCGGGCCGAGGAAGGCGCCCTCGAGCACGAGGTCTTCGCGGCCGGCCAAGGCGCGCTGGGTCAGCTCACCCTCGAGGCCGTCGAGGCGGCCGGTCTCGTCGAGGGCCGCGGCGAGGCGCTCGACGGTCGCCGCGGCGCCCTCCGCCTCGACCGCGGGCAAGTGCGCGCCGACCACCGCCACCGTCGTGCGGCGCGCGGCCTCGACCCGCGGGGCGGCGAGCAGCACGGCCAGCCCGCCGAGCAGCGCGGGGGAGGAGGGCAGGCGGAGGGTGGTCGGGCGGTGCATCGGGGGCTCCAGGCGGGGGCGCCCCGATGCTACAGGAGGGCGGGGCCGCCCGTGGCCTCGCTGACCGAAGGAGCCCCCCTGCGCACGCTCGCCTTCACCTTGGCCCTCTGTGCTGCGGCCCTCGGCCCGGCCCGCGCGGCCGCCGCACCCCCTGCCGCCGTCGAAGATGCGCTGGAGCAGGGCAAGGTCGCCGAGGCCCGGGCCGGGCTCGCCGACCACCTGCGCGCGCATGACGACGACGTCGAGGCCCATGAGCTGTGGATCGACCTCGCGGTCAGCCTCGGCGAGGCCGACGTGGTCCGGCGCGCCTACGCCCAGCGCGCCCAGGCCCGCCCCGCCGATCCCGACGCCGCCTACCTCGCCGGTCGCGCCGAGCCCGCGCCCGAGGCGGCCCGCGCCGCCTACGAGGCGGCGATCAAGCTGGCCCCCGCCCACGCCCGCGCCTGGATGGGGGTCGGCGCGCTCGAGCGGGTGGCCCGCCGGCCGGGCGCCGCGGTGACCGCATTTGAGCGCGCGCTCAAGGCCGATCCTTCGTTGGTCGAGGCCTGGAATGGCCTGCGCAAGGCCTCCCTCGAGCTCGACGACATGCGCGGGGCCGAGGCGGTCAGCCGGCGCGCCTTGGCCGCGACCCCCGGCGACGAGGGCGCCTGGCTCGCGTTGGCCATGTTCGCCCCCACCGAGGCGCCGAAGCTGCTGGGCGAGGCGGTGGGCCGCTTCCCCGACGTCCCGCAGATCCACGTCGCCCACGCCCGGGCCCTCTTCGAAAACGGCCTCACCAAGGACGCCCTCGCCGCCTACGACAAGGTGCTCGACCGCTGGCCCGACCGCACCCTGCGGGCCGAGGCGGCGATGTTGGCCGAGATCCAGTCCGGGGCGCTGACCCTCGAGGGCGCCCAGCTCGCGCTCTCCCTGCGCGAGCGCCGCAAGGCCGACGCCGCGGGCGCCGAGGCCGCGCTGCGCGAGGCCGTGCGGGCCCACCCGCGCTCCGCCCAGCTCCACCACGCCTTTGGCAACCTGCTCGCCGGGTCGGGCCAAGCGGTCGCCGCCGAGGCCGAGCTGCGCCAAGCCCTCAGCCTCGACCCGCGCAGCCCCGAGCTCGGCAGCTCGTTGGGCATGCTGCTCCTCGGTCAGCGCCGCGCCGCCGAGGCCTTGCCCCTGTTGAGCGCCGCCGCCAGCGCGCGCCCCGAAGAGCTCGCCCTGAGCATCGCGACCGCGATGGCCGAGGCCGGCGCTGGCCAGCCCGGGGCCGCCCTCGCCCGCTTGGAGGCCGCCGAGCAGCGCCACCCCCGCGACCCCGGCCCCGCCTTGGCCCGCGCCCGCTTGCTGCTGGGCAGCCAGCGCGAGGGCGAGGCGGTGAAGGTGCTGCTGCTGGCCCTTGAGCGCCTGCCCGACCCCGAGCTGTTCCGGGCCTTGCTCATCGCCGCGCGCGCCGCGGGCCAGCAAGAGAACGCCGCGCTGGCGCTTGAGATGCTCGCCGAGGCCACCAGCGACCCCCGCTACACCGCCGGGGCCGCGCAGCTCCGCGCGCCCTGAGGGCCCCGGCGCCCGACCCCCAGCCGCGGGTGGCCCGGCCGCCCGGCCCAGGTTGGGGGGAGCAAAGGTCCGCGGGGCCGTTCTGTCTCCCCCATCTTTGCCAAGACCATGTCAAAAACCCGCCCAGCCTGCGGCCATGGCGGCGGCCGGGGCGGCGGCTCGGCCCTGGCACACGCGCGCGACTTGGCGCAAAGTGACGTGATTTCAAACAGATACAACAATCTGGCACCGAGAGACAGCATCGGCGCGCCGCCCCTGCCGCCCGCCCAGGCCCCCTGCAGCGCGTCATCCTCGCCGCGTGGCACACTCGGAACGTCTTGCCTGTCGTTCTTCTCAGAAGGTCCCCCAGCACGCTGTTCCCGATTGACGTGTCAACATTGCCCGCGTGAAACGTGACTGTTACCGTCGCGCTTGACCTTCGGGGGGGCATCCGCGACCGCAGCAGGACCAAGAAAACGACCCGTCAAGCCCAGACTTTCGCGAACCTCAGGCAAGAGGGCGCGCGCACCAGCCGGCCACCGCGCCGGTCGGGCGAGGGCTGACGCGGAGGCCCACCGGGCGCACCGGCGCGCTCAGGCCTCCCTCCCCTGCCGCTGTCGCCGCCGCGCTGGCTTTGCCAGCAGGCATCCACCACTCCCCATGGATGACGAGCGCCGATGCGGAAGTTCCTGACTTGGGGCCTGGGCCTGTTGCTGGCGGCCGTCGCGCTGCCCGCCCACGCCCAGCCCGGCATGGGGCCCTGGCTCGACGAGGCCCTGCCCGCGGTTGAAGGTGAGCCCTTGCAGATGCTCAAGGCTTGCCCCGACCAGAGCCTGAGCGGCGGCGTGCAGCTCAAAGAGCGGCCTGAGCTCTACCGGGTGATGTCGCCCGACGCGGCCTGGGGTCGCCCCGAGATGATCGAGCTGCTCACCCGCGCCGCCGAAGAGATGGCCTGGCTCAAGCCCGACGCCGATCCCATCGTCATCGGCGACATCAGCCGCCGCTGGGGCGGCCCGCTGGCCGGCCACAAGTCCCACCGCGGCGGCATTGACGTCGACGTTGGCCTGTACTGGGGCAACGGCGAGATGCTCAAGACCGGTTTTAAGTCCGGCCCGCCCCAAGAGCTCGATCTCGAGGCCAACTGGCTGCTCATCCGCTCGATGCTCGACACGGGCCTGGTCGAGCGCATCCTGCTCGATCAGCGCAACATCGACGCCATCAAGGCCTGGACGATCAAGAACGGTGAGCTGACCAAAGAAGAGGCCGAGGCCATCTTCCCCGCGCCGAGCAACCGCCGCTGGAACATGACCGGGGTGGTGCACCACACGGTCAACCACCGCGAGCACCTGCACGTCCGCATCTTCTGCGCCCGCACCTGAGCGCTTGGGCGCGGGGCGCGGGCCTCAGCCCGGCGCGCCGCCCCCGGCGAAGGCCGACCCGATCGACCGGAAGGTGTTGGCGGCCTGGGTGCCCACCGCGGCGCACTCCTTGGGGATCGACGCGGTCAGCTTGAGGTTGTGCTTGACCGCCTTGAGCAGCTTGGGCACCTCTTTGGCGCTCATCCCCGCGTCTTTGGCCATGCTGGGCACCTTTCCGGGGATGGCCTTGGCCTCGGCGATGATCGCCTGGGCCTGCTTGGGCACGCTGGCCAGCTTGGCGGTCGCGTCGGCCAGGGCCTTGACCAGCCCGTTGACCGCGCTGACCCCCTGCCCGACCTTGGGGCTGGCCCCGGGCTTGGGGCTCAGGCGGGGCTTGCCGCCCTCGACCTTGAGCGTGAGGTTGCCCTTGGCCTCGGCCTTCAGCGCGCTCAGCGCGGCCGAGAGCGAGCCGCCCTCGGCGATGCCCATGACCGTGTAGAGCTCGGCTTCGGCGGCGGTGATGCCCTTGCGGGCGCCTTTTACGGTGTCGAGCAGGCCCTGGACCTTGGCAAAGAGGCTGTCGACGTCGCGCAGGCCGGTCGGCTGGATGCGCTCTTCGGCCCCCTCTGCCCCTGGGGCCGGGGCCTTGGTCGCCGAGGGTGTGCTGGCTGCGGTCGTTTTGGCGGTCGATCCGCCCTCGCTGGTCGAGACTGCGGCCGGTGGGCCGCCCGCGGTCGCGCCCGCGGCCCCATTGGGCGTGGCGCCGGTGGTCACGATGCCCATGCTGGCCAGCAGCGCGTCAATGTCGGGCTGCCCGCCGAGCAGCTTCTTGCGGGTGAACACGAAGTCGACCCGCCGCAGGTCTTCGGGGTTGCCGCCCACGCGCTGCTCGCCCACGCCCCGCACATGCACCCGCTCGACGGGAACGCCGGACTGGACGATCTTCTCCTGCACGACCAGGGCCCGCTGGTGGCTGAGCTCGAGGTTCGCGCCGGCCGCGCCGCTGGGGTCGGCGAAGCCGAGCAGCACGACCTCGAGGCGCTTGTCGGCGCTGAGCAGGGCGACGGCTTGGCGGATGCTCGCCTCGTCCTCGGCGCCGGAGAGCTCGGCTTTGCCGTAGACAAAGTGCACCGGCGGCGGGGCGACGGCGGGGGGCGCGGCGGCGGCGCCGGGCGCGAAGCCCAGGGCCAGGGCGAGCGCGGCCGCGCGGAGGGGGGCGTACATGGCGGGACCTCGGTCAGCGGGGGCGCCGCCGCGTATCTCCTGGCGCAACAGCAGACCGCGGGCCGGCCGCACATCGGCCGCTGCTTCGGGTACAACCCGCCCGCGCACCCTTTGGAGGTCCCGATGCACCGCCTGCCCCTGCTCCGCCTGCTGCCCCTGACCCTGAGCTTCGCTGTGGCCTGCGGCGGCGTCGATGACGCCAGCGACGACGGGGCGGTCAAAGACGACGGCGCAGAGGGCGGGTCCGACACGACCGACGGCGGCGCGGACGCGACCGACGGCGGCACCGACACGACCGACGGCGGCACCGATGGCACCGATGGCACCGACGGCACCGACGGCACCGACGGAGGCACCGACGCCACGGACGGGGGCACGGATGGCACGGATGGCGCGGATGGCACCGACGGGACGACCGACGGGGGCGCTGACGGCGCTGACGGCGCTGATGGCGCCGACGGAGGCTCGGACGGCGGCGCCGATGGGGTCGAGCCCCCGCCCGCCGACTACAGCGCCACTGGCGGCATTGGCGCGACGACGAGCAGCGACACTGAGCCGGTCGGCACCTGCGACATGGACTTCACTCGCTACACGCCCGACGCGCCGATCGGCGCCCCGCTGGTCATCCTCGCGCATGGCTTCGGGCGCGGCCCCGCCCAAATGGACGGCTGGGCGGCCCACTGGGCGAGCTGGGGTTTTGAGGTCATCGTGCCGTCGCGCTGCCTGTCGACCTTCTCGGACCACGTGCAGAACGGCGAAGACCTCACCGCCCTGGCCGAGCGCCTGACCAGCGGGCCGGTCATCTACGCGGGGCACTCGGCGGGCGGCCTCTCAGCCCTGGTCGCGGCGGCCCAAGACGGCGACGCGGTGGGCCTCCTCGGCCTTGACCCGGTCAACGACTTCTTGCTCTCGGGCAGCAGCTGGGCCGAGGACGTGACCGCGCCCGGCTGGGGCTTTGTCGGCGAGCCCGGCACCTGCAACAGCAGCGGCAACGGGGTCGACATGTACGGCGCGGCCGGCGCCGAGCTGCTGCGCCTCAGCGAAGCCGACCATTGCGACTTCGAGAACGAGTCGGACTTCCTCTGCACCGGCTTCTGCAACTACGCCAACACCACCTTCAGCGACGACGAACTCCGCGCCGAGATCAAGGGCCTGACCACCGCCGCCCTGCTCTCGCTCTCCGGACTGCCCTCTGACGCCGACGCCTGGCTGCGCCCCGGGGGCCTCTACTACGACGGCCTGCTCACCGACGGCGCGATCTCGGTGCCCTAAGGCCGGGTTTGGGCGGCCCCGGCGCGCAGCGCCGGGCCGGGTGCGCCGGGGGTTCGCTGCGCTCCGTCGGCCTGCGGCCGACCCGCGCGCAGGCGCGCGGCCCCTCTGCCCCCTGCCGCAGGCGAGGCGGCGCTAGCCTCGGCTGCGCTTGATTGGGCTTGCGCTCTCTCGGTTTGGGCTTCGCCACTTGATGATTCCGCTGCGAAGTCACTCTGGCTTCGCCTGATTTCGCGCACGTTCGCGGCTCTTGGCCTCATCGACTGGACGCGGTCGTCCGCGCTGTCAACTGGCTGTTTTGCCATGGATGCCGGGGGCCGCCGGCCCCCAGGCCCCCGGCCAAGGGGCCCGCGGGGCCCCTTGGATCCCCCGCCAAGGGGGGCCAGCGGGCAGGCTTCGCGCGGCGCATGGCAGCGCCGCGCGCCAGCCCGCAAAGGCCCCCCT
>JAEUKK010000035.1 GCA_016792625.1 Deltaproteobacteria bacterium
TGGGGGGCACAGAGCAGGGGGTGGCGACTGTTTAACAAAAACACAGGGCTCTGCGAAGTCTGTAAGACGACGTATAGGGTCTGACGCCTGCCCGGTGCCGGAAGGTTAAGAGGAGGAGTGCAAGCTCTGAATCGAAGCCCCGGTAAACGGCGGCCGTAACTATAACGGTCCTAAGGTAGCGAAATTCCTTGTCGGGTAAGTTCCGACCTGCACGAATGGCGTAACGACTTCCGCGCTGTCTCGACCTGGTGCTCAGCGAAATTGACATTGGGGTGAAGATGCCCCATACCTGCGGAAAGACGGAAAGACCCTGTGAACCTTTACTCTAACTTGGCAGTGGCATCCGGTCCAATCTGTGTAGGATAGGTGGGAGACTTTGAAGTGGTGGCGCTAGCCATCATGGAGTCAACGTTGAAATACCACCCTGATTGTTCTGGCTGCCTAACTCGGAGACGAGGACACTGTCTGGTGGGGAGTTTGACTGGGGCGGTCGCCTCCCAAAGTGTAACGGAGGCGCGCAAAGGTTCTCTCAGCCTGATTGGAAACCAGGCGCAGAGTGCAATGGCATAAGAGAGCTTGACTGTGAGATCGACAGATCGAACAGGTGGGAAACCAGGCCATAGTGATCCGGCGGTTCCAGATGGACGGGCCGTCGCTCATCGAATAAAAGGTACTCCGGGGATAACAGGCTGATCGCGCCCAAGAGTCCATATCGACGGCGCGGTTTGGCACCTCGATGTCGGCTCATCGCATCCTGGGGCTGGAGCAGGTCCCAAGGGTATGGCTGTTCGCCATTTAAAGCGGTACGCGAGCTGGGTTCAGAACGTCGTGAGACAGTTCGGTCCCTATCTTCCGTAGGCGTTGGAGAGTTGAGAGGAGCTGTCCCTAGTACGAGAGGACCGGGATGGACGCACCTCTGGTGTTCCGGTTGTCGCGCCAGCGGCACTGCCGGGTAGCTACGTGCGGACGGGATAACCGCTGAAAGCATCTAAGTGGGAAACCCCCCTCGAGATGAGCTCTCCCTGAAGGGCCCTCGAAGACTACGAGGTTGATCGGCTGGATGTGGAAGCGCGGCAACGCGTGGAGCAAACCAGTACGAATTGCCCGAACGGCTTATCCACCACCACATTATCTCCTCGTTCCTCGGTGAGCCGCTGCGCTCATCGACACGATAGCGGGCCCTTCGCGGGCCGCAGGCTTCGACCCCGTTTCTATGCCACCTTTGGTCGGTGGCGATAGCTCAGAGGACCCACCCGTTCCCATTCCGAACACGGAAGTTAAGCCCTAGAGCGCCGATGGTACTGCAGGGGCCACCCTGTGGGAGAGTAGGTCACCGCCGGCCATCCCTTGAACCCCCGCGTTGAGCTACGGCTCCGCGGGGGTTCTCTTTTTTGGTCCCGCGGCGGCCTCGTCATCCGCGCGGCGACGCGCCCTGCCCGCACGCCTGCCCCTCGCTCAGCCGCCCCGCGGGCACCAGCCGCTGAGCTTGACCTGCTGCTCGGCCTCCGCTGCGATGGCCGCGCACTGCTCACTCTCGTCGCCCAGGCAGCGCTCGCAGGCGCAGCGGGCGAGCAGCCCATCCGGTCCGGGCTCGTCGGGGCAGGTGCGGGTCGCGGCCCACAACCTCCGGCTCAGCTCGGCGGGTGAGCTCAGCCAGCGCCGCACATGGCCCTCGGGGTCGAGCACCAGCGCGTCCCCGCCCTCGGCGTCGAAGGACGCGGCCAAGCCCAGGCCCGGCGCCGCCGCCGGCGTGCGGTACAGCGGGGTGAGCTCGCGCAGATCGACGCCCAGCGCGCTGTCCTTATCGGTCAACAAGAGCTGGGCCCCGTCGGGCGAGAACGCGCAGGACCGCAGCTCCCCGACCCCCAGGGCCTCGGCCACCCGCCGCCCGCCCGCCGCCGACCAGGTCGACACCGGGCCGGTCGCGCCCGCGCCGGCCACGTGCTCACCGTCGGCCGACACGCAGAGCTGGCGCACCGCCTCGTCCTGCAGGGTCAGCTCATGGTGCAGGCGGCCGGTTCGGCTGTCGTAGATCTGCACCTGGCCGCTGCTCCCGCCGATGGCCACCCATTGGCCCTGGCTGTCGAAGGCCACCGCGGGCCGGGCCTCGCTCGCCGGCAGCCGCAGCTCCTCCACCGCCTCGCCGGGGCGGGGCCGGACCAGCGCCACCGCCCCCTCCACCGCCACGGCCAGCCGCTCTCCGCCCGGGCCGAGCGCCAGCGGGTGGCCGGGCAGCGGCGCCCTCCACTCAATGTCGTCCCAGACGTGCACGTCGTCGGCCGTGGCCACGACGAGGCGGGTGCCCTCTCCCCAAGCCGCGACCCCGAGCTGCAGCGGCGCCGGGGGCAGCTTGCCCCGGCTCTTGGCGCCCGCGCCGCCGCTGAGGCGCGCCGACCAGAGCAGCCCGTCGGGATCGACGCCAGCCACGGCATCTCCGGTGGCGCTGAGCACCTGGGGCTGGCTGCCCTCCATCGGCAGCGGGGCCTGGTGGGTCATCGCCTGGGTCTCGGCGTCGAGCGACCAGAGGCGCACGAGGCCGCCGGCCCCCGCCGTGGCCAACCAGCGCCCCCGGGGGTCGATCGTCACCCGCTGCACCGCCCCGCGGTGGCCCGAGAAGACCCGGCGCATGCGCCCGCGGCCCAGATCGACCTCGACCACCTGGCCGGTCGGCGTGCCGCGGTAGAGGCGCTCGGGGTCGGCGCGCAGGGCCAGGGCCGAGGCCGGGCCGGGCAAAGGCGGCGTGCTGCGCTGGTCGTGGCGCTCGGCCACCTTGGCGATGCGCGCGCGGTGCTCGTCGTGATCACCGTCGTAGAAGTCCACCACGATGTGATCGCCGTCGACCGAGAAGGCCGCGGCGTGCACCTTGACCTGCTTGGGCGTGCGCTGGCTGCCCGAGGCCCGCCGCATGTCCACGATGCGCATGGTGCCGTCGCCCAGCGCGATCAGCGCCGATCCGGCCCCGTTGATCACCAGCTCGTCGAGGCCGTCGAGGGTCAGGGTCTCGGGCTCGGCGCCCCCGGGCGCGTGCAGGTGCAGCTTGCCCCCCTCCGTCCCGACCACCCAGTTGCGGGCCTCGTCGCTGACCGCCACCGCCACGGGCAGATCCACGCTGCCGTCGCTGCGGGTGGGGATGGTCCCGCTGGCGACCTCGGCCCCGGTGACGTCGAGCACCACCCAGCGGCCGCGGCTCGCCACCAGCAGGTGGCCGCCGCTCGGCGAAAATGCCGCCACCGGCGTCGCTCCGTCGGGGTCGGCCGGGCGCAGGGGCGTGACCTCGACCCCGTCGCGGCTCCACCGGTGCACCGCGCCCGAGCGGGCCACGGTCACCAGCTCGAGGCCGTTGGGCAGAAAACTCGCCGCGAGCACCCCGCCGTCGGTCGCCGGCGGGCGGATGGTCACCATCGGCTGCTGCTTGGGTAGCTGGAATAGCCGAAGAGTTCCGCCCGAGACGGTGGCCAGCAGCTCACCGTCGGCCGAGAAGAAGGCGTCGTCGACCGGCTCACCCCCGTGATCGAGGTTCGCCGCGGCGAGCTGGCCCTGCAGCAGCCGGTTCGCCTCGCCGATCCAGGTCGCGGGGCGGTCGACCGGCCGCAATTGCCGCAGCGCCACCGCCGCCGTGGTCCGGTCGTCGGCGGGCAGATCGGCCGTCGCGCTGGGCGGCGGGGCCTCGGGCGCGCGGTTGATCCACACGAGCAGGGCGACCACGGTCACCCCCAGCCCGGCCACCGCCGCCCACAGGCCGAGGTTGGGCCGGCCAGGCACGCTCGGCGGCGCGCTCGGCTTGGGCGGGGCCGGCGCCGCCACCGCAGGCGCACGATCACCGAGCACCCATTGGCGCAGCCGGGGCCACTCGTCGAGCAGCAGGTCGCTGCTGAGCTCGAGGCTCGGGTCGGTGGGCGCCCCGCTGCGGCGCAGCAGACCGGCGGTGCACAGGCGCTCGACCACCTCGTCGACCACCTCACCCGCGCCCACCGTGGCCCGCGCCGCCGAGAGCGGGCGCCGCAGCCGCCGCACCAGCCGGCCGGGCTCGCGGTCGATCAGCGCCAACAGCAGGGCCCGGGCGATCGGCTGGGCTTGGTTGGGGTCGAGCGCGCCCCAGGTCGCCTCGGCGTGCTGGGCGACCACCTGCTGCACCCCGCCGAGCTTGCCCGCCGCCGGTCGGCTCAGGCCGCCGGTCGGGTTGCCCCGCCAGAGCAGGTCGAGCAGCAGGCTCAGGCGCGGCAGCGCCCCGGGCGTGGCCCCCGCGTCAAAGACGAGGCGCACGCCGAGGTCATCTTGGAAGCTGTAGCCCACCGCTTCGAGCGGCTTGTGCACGATCTCTTGCAGCTGCTGGGGGCCCGGTTCGCGCAAAAAGACGCGGTGGTGGTCATCGTAGAGCACCGCGTCAAATGACTGGCCCGAGGGCTCAAGCGGGATGTTCGCGCAGCGGCCCAGCGCGTCGACCCGCAGCGTGCACAACACCATGAAGTCGCTGCCCGGCGCCGCCGCCAGGGCCCACAGCCGGTTGATGAAGCGGCGGGCCTCGGCCGCCTCGACCCGGCCCGACAGCGCCTCGTCGAGCTGGTCGACGATCAGCAGCAGGCGCCCGTTGCGCGGCCGCTCGGCGGGCAGCGCCCGGTCGAGCTCGGCCAGGGGCTGGTCGCCCGGCCGCATCCAGGCCCAGGTCCAGCCCGGCTCGCCGCCGCGGGCCAGCAGCGCGGGCAGCACGCCGGCGAAGACCAGCGAAGACTTGCCGGTGTGCGCCGCCCCGACCACCGCGAGCAGGCGCGGGTGGCCGCCGACGTCGAGGCGCTGCATCGCGGCGAGCACGGCGTCGCGCTCGTGGCTGCGGCCGAAAAAGGCGCTGGCGCGGTCCATCCCGAAGGGGGCCAGGCCAGGGAAGGGGCGGAAGCGGTAGGGCCGCACGCTCGGCTGGGCCGCGGGCATGAGCAGCTGCAGGGCCGCCGCGTCGCCGGGGCGCCCCTCGCGGGCCAGCGCGCGAAAGGCGTGCAGCAGGGCGTCTTCGACCGATTGGTTCTCGCGCAGCAGGCCGCGGTGGAAGACCTCGGTGAACCGCGTCATGCCCTCTGGAGACAGCGGCCAGCGCGGGCAGATCACCGCCGGCGCCCCCGCGAGGTGCAGCGACAGGCCAAAGAGCGCGTGGTTGCTCGCCCCTTCATCGACCGCATTGCGCTCATATACGCTGAGGATGACCACCTGCAGGCCATTGAGCAGGGGTCGCATGGCCTCGCGCAGCGCGTCGGCGGTGTGGTCGGCCCAGGCCAGCCCGGGCGTGTCGCTGCCGAGCCCGACCACCGGCCGCTCTTCGCTGCCCCCGGCCCGGCAGAGCAGGTGCAGCAGGCTCAGCGGCGCGACCCCGGCGCGGGCCGCCGCCTCTTCGGCCACTCGGCCGAGCGAGGCGTTGATCAAGAAGTCGCGGTCGGGGTCGACCCAGGGGGTGCCGGTGGCCGTCGCGCGCAGGGCGGCGAGGTGGGCCCCCATCAGGCGCTCGGGCCCGGTGCCGGCGATGAGCCCGGCGCCGTCCTGATCGGGGCGCGGGCCGGCGGCGGCGGGCTGGGCCAGCCACGTGTAGCGGATGGGCGCGTCGAGCACGGCCTGCAGCGGGGTGCCCTTGGGGTCGACAGGCAGCAGCTCCCACGGCAAGCGGAAGAGCTCGGCGGCGTCGCTCTCGATGACCACCCGGGTCAGCGCGCCGTCGCGCCGGGCCTGCCGCAGCTTGGCCCGGGCCGCGACCCAGCCGGCGTCCTCGAGCATGCGGGCGAGCTGGGCCCCGAGGCGGCGCAGGGCCGCGCCGACGTGCTCACGTTTGCGCAGGTTGGCGAGGTCCTGCAGCCAGCCCTTGGTCCACGGGATGCTCACCGCCCGCGGCGGCCCGCCGTCGACCCGCAGCTGGTACCAGGCGCCGTCCCCGGCCACGGTCAGCGGCGTGGGGGTGGCCGCCGCCCGCCGCAGCTCGATGTGCACGGTCGAGGCGTTCATCAGGCTCCCACGGGCGGCGACGGGGGGCGGCGCGGGGCGCCGGCGCGAGACAGTCGGGCTGGGCTGCGGCCCGGTTCAGGCCGGCCGGTAACCAGATCGACACCGGAGCGCGCGCGGGCCTGTCCGCACTGTCTGCCGCTGGGGGCGCTCGGGGGCGCCCCGCGGGCGCGCGCGCCCGCGGCCCGGTGCCTGCGCGGGTCGCGGCGGGGCCGCTCCGTCGGGGCTGCGCCCCGACCGGCTGCGCCGCCGCTCCGGCCCCGTGGCGCGCGCGAGGCGGCCGCAACGGTGGCGCAGCCCTCCCTCCCACCGTGATGAAGCTCAAGGGGCCGGACCTGAGGCCAGCGGCGCAACCGGGCTCAAGCGGCGGGCGCGTGGCCCGAGAGGGGCCCATGTTCCGCGGAGTTGATGGGAGCCCCATGCGCGTGCACGACGTCCCCCCGGTGGAGAGCGGCCCGCGCGGGGTGAGCCCATGACGGGTGCGTCCGCCTTGCCCCCAGCGTGGGTCAGGTCGCCGCTCCGCGTCGCGCTCGGGGTCCTCGGGCTCGGGCTCTGCCTGAGCGGGCTCGCGGCCTCTTGGCAGGCGCGGGAGAACGAGGCGGTCCAGCGTGACCGCTTCGACGCGGTCAGCCAGCGCGCGCGCGTCGACCTCGTCGACCGGCTGGCGCGGTATGAGTACGGCCTGCGGGGCGCGCGGGGCGTGGCGCTGATCGTCGGGCCGGACCAGCTCGATCTCGAGACCTTTGAGCGCTATGCCCGCTCCCGCGACATCGACGTCGAATTTCCGGGCGCGCGGGGCATGGGGATCATCCGGCGGGTCGCCGCCGAGGATGAGGCCGGCTTCGTCGAGGCGGCGCGCCGCGCGGGGCAGCCCGACTTCGCGATTCACCAGCTCGATCCGCATGATGGCCCGCGGTACCTCATCCAGTTCGTCGAGCCCATCGACCGCAACCGGCAAGCGGTGGGCCTCGACATCGCCTCTGAAGAGCGGCGCCGCGAGGCCGCCGACGCCGCCGGCCGAGACGGGGCGGCGCGGCTCACCGCGCCGATCACCCTGGTGCAGGCCACCGGCAAGGCGCAGCGGTCGTTCTTGCTCCTGTTGCCGATCTACCGCATGGGCGGGGTGCCCACGGACCCCGACGCGCGCGCCGCCGCGCTGATCGGCTGGGCCTATGCGCCGCTCGTGATCGACGAGGTGCTGGCGGGTTTTGACTTCGCCGGCGACCAGATCGCGGTCACCCTCTATGACGTCTCTCCGCGCGGGAGCGCCACCGAGCCCTTCTTCTCGTCGGGGGGCGCGATCTCGCCGGCAGAGCGGCTGCGGCAGCGCGTCGACGTCGCGCTCTTCGGCCGGCAGTGGGCGGTCGAGACCGTCGCCTTGCCGGGCTTCGTGCCCGCGCTGCGCCAGTCCTCACCCTTGGTCTTGGGCGGCGGGCTGGGTGGCCTCGCTGTGGTGTGCGCGATCCTCACGTTTGTGTCGCTGCAGGGCGCCCGGCGCGCGGCGCTGGCCCGCGCCGAGCGGGCCCGCCAAGCGGCGATCCTGCAGAGCTCGAGCGACGCCATCATCGGCACCACGCTCGAGGGCGTGATCACCGACTGGAACAACGGCGCTGAGAGGCTCTTTGGGATCGCGGCCGCCGACGCCATCGGCCGGCCTGAGGCCGAGCTCCTCCCCGCGGCGGCCTGGCCCGGCGGGGCCGACGTCAGCGACGTGATCGAACGCGGCGCGACGCTGCTCGCGGTTGAGGCGGTCGTCCCGCGGGGCGGCAGCGACGCGCTCGATGTCTTGGTGACGACCTCGCCGATGGTCGGGCCCGACGGCGCCCCCCTGGGCATCGCGCGGATCGTGCGCGACATCGGGCCTGCCAAGCGGGTCGAGCGCCAAGCGCGTGACCTGAATGCTGAGCTTGAGCGCCAGGTCGTCGAGCGCACCGCCCTGCTCGAGGCGGCCCGGCGCGACCTTCAGAACATCCTCGACGCCGTCCCGGTGCTGATCACCTATTGGGACAACGCGCTGCGCAACCGCTTCTGCAACCAGATCTCGGCCCAGTGGTTCGGCGTCGAGGCCGAGCGTTTGCCGGGCATGCACGCCAGCGAGGCGCTCGGCGCGCACGCGGCGGAATTCTTGCCCTGGATGGAGCTGGCCCTCGAGGGGGTGCCCAGCGAGTTCCAGGCCAGCTTGCCCGGGGCGGACGGTGAGGGTGAGCGCCACACGACCACCCACCTGCTGCCTGACCAAGTCAACGGCGTCGTGCGTGGCTTCTATGCCATCATGCAAGACATCACGTCGATCAAGCGGAACAAGCTGCAGCTTGAGGCCAACACGGCCGTGTTGCGGCGAGCCGAAGAGGTGGCCGGGGTCGGCGGCTGGGAGCTCGAGGTCGGCACGGGCGCGTTGACCTGGTCTGCGCAGACCCGCCGCATTCACGAGGTCGATCCGGACTATGAGCCGGTGCTCGACGCGGCCATCCGCTTCTACACTCCCGAGGCCCGGCGGGTGATCGAGGGGGTGATCGCCGAGGCGATGGGGGGCCGCGGTGGCTGGGACGTCGAGCTGCCGCTGATCACAGCGCGGGGGCGGGCGATCTGGGTACGCGCCGTGGGCATGGCCATCTTCGAAGACGGCGTGGTCCGCAGCCTCGTGGGCACCTTCCAAGACGTCACCGAGCGCCGGGCCGCGCGCATCGAGCTGCAAGAGGCCAACGCGCGCTTCGAGAGCGCGACCGCCGCGGCCGCCATCGCCGTGTGGGAGTGGAGCGTCGCCGACGACCAGCTCGTCTGGGATGATCGGATGCTGCACCTGCACGATCTCGACCCCGCCGAGGGGGGCGGCACCTTCTCCCGCTGGGTCGGCCGCGTGCACGCCGACGATCAAGAGCGGTTCACCGCCCTGATGCGCGCGGCGCTGCGGGGCGAGGCGCAATTTGATCTCGAGTTTCGGGTCGTCGCCCGGGATGGCGATGAGCGACACCTCAAGGCCGCGGCGCGGGTGGTGCGCGACCCGGCGGGCGGCGGCGCTCGGGTGATGGGGGTCTGCTTTGACATCACCGCGCCCAAGCGCGCCGAGAACGCGCTGCGGCAGACCACCTCGTTGCTGCGGGACGTGCTCGACTCTGCCTCTGAGATCTCGATCATCGCCACCACGCCCGACCTGACCATCACGGTGTTCAACCGCGGGGCTGAGCAGCTGCTGGGATATACGAGCGCCGAGATCGTCGGGCGCACCACGCCCATCCTCATCCACGACCCCGCTGAGGTCGAGGAGCGCGCCGCGCAGCTCTCGGCCGAGCTCGGCCGGCCGGTCATCGGCGGTGAGGTCTTCATCGAGCCCTCGCGGCTGCGCCGGCCCTTCCCCTGGGTATATGTGGCGCGCGACGGGCGGCGGGTCAACGTCTCGCTCGTGGTGACCGCGATCCTCGGCCGCGAGGGTGAGGTCGTCGGCTACCTGGGGGTCGCCCACGACATCACCCGCGAGGTGCAGACCGAGACCTCGCTGCGTGAGGCAAAGCTGCGGGCCGAGCAGGCAAACGTCGCCAAGAGCCAATTCCTCGCGAACATGAGCCACGAGATCCGCACCCCGCTCAACGCCGTGCTGGGCCTCTCGCAGCTGCTGCAGCAGACGCGCCTCGACGCTGACCAGGCCGACATCCTCGGGAAGATCCGCGTCGCCGGCGCGGGCCTGCTCGAGGTCATCAACGATGTGCTCGACCTGTCCAAGATCGAGGCGGGTGAGCTTGAGGTCGAGGCGGCGCCCTTTCGTTTGACGGAGATCGTCGACGGCCTGGCCGACCTGATGACCACACAGGCGACCGCCAAGGGCATCTGTTTTTTTGCCGATGTGCAGCCGGGGCTGCCCAAGACGCTGCGGGGTGATGGGCACCGCCTGCGCCAGATCTTGACCAACCTGCTCTCGAACGCCATCAAGTTCACCGAGCGGGGCAGCGTGACCCTGCGGGTCTCGGCCCTGAGCCGGGCGGGCGGCGCCCTTCGCCTGCGCTTCGCCGTGCGCGACACGGGCATCGGCATCGCGCCCGAGGCGCAGGCGCGGGTGTTTGACGCCTTCGCCCAAGCCGACACCTCGACCACCCGGCGTTTTGGCGGCACGGGCCTGGGCCTGTCGATCGTCAAGCACCTGGTCGGGCTGATGGGCGGCACGGTGGGCGTCGCCAGCGCGGTGGACGAGGGCAGCGAGTTTTGGGCCGACCTTCAGTTTGAGGTCGCGGCAGATCAGGTCGAAGCGGCTGCTGCGGCGGGCCGAAGCGGTGGCGACGCGCGGGCGCTTGAGGGGCTGCGCATCCTGGCGGTGGACGACAGCGAGATCAACCTCGAGATCGCCCAGCGCCTGCTCGAGCACCGCGGCGCGCGGGTCACCCGCGCCTCGGACGGCGTGGTCGCCATCGCGACCCTGCGGGCGGCCACCGCGCCCTTCGACGCCGTGTTGATGGACATCCAGATGCCGCGCATGGACGGCTACGAGGCCACCCGGTGCATCCGGCGTGAGCTCGGGCTGACCCGCCTGCCCATCCTCGCCGTGACCGCCGGCGTGCTGGTGAGCGAGCGCCAGCGCGCGCTCGACGCCGGAATGGACGGCTTTGTCGGCAAGCCCTTTTCGCCCGATGAGCTGGTGGGCGCCATCCTCGGGCAGGTCGGCGCCGGGGGCGCGGGCGCGCGCGGGCCCACGGTCGCGGCGCCGGACCTCGGCTGGCCCGAGGTCGAGGGGATCGACGCGGCCGATGTGCAGGAGCGCCTCGGCGGTGACGCCGTGCTCTTTCGCGCGCTGCTGCGGCGCTTCTTGATCGACATGCCCGATGTGCAGACCGCACCGGCTTCGGCCAGCGACCTGCCGGGCCTCAAGCAGCGCCTGCACGCCGTGCGCGGCGCCGCGGGCGCGCTCGGGGCGCGCGAGGTCTACGCCGAGGCGCTCGACGCCGAGGCGCACTGCGCGGCGGGCGACACGGCGGCGGCGGCGGGCGCCTGCGAGCGGGTCGCGGCCGGGATCGAGCGGGTGCGCCGGAGCGCCGCGGGGGTCCTCACCGCGGGGGCGGCCTGAAGCGCCAGGACCCGCCGCCTCGCGCGCGCCAGGCCGACCGCGGGGCCGCCGCAGGCGGGTCGCCGGCCCTTGGCCGGTGACCGAGGGCCGCGCCCGAGCCCGGCGGGGGGCCGCCGCCGGCCCGGCCGGCGGGGCGCCCCTCTGCCGCCCCCTTGTGAGGATGACGCGCTGTACGTCAATATGGGGTTTTTTCCGTCTCTCGCTGGGCGCCGATCTCGGTCGGCGCGCCCCAGGCCAAGCGCAGCGGCGCCACCGCGCCCGGGAGCAGGGGGCTGCGGTCCGGCCCCGGCTCAAAACGGGCCGCGCCGTCGGCCGGGCGCCAGGCGACCAGCTTCATCGCCGGCACCCCGCCCAGCGGCAAGGGCAGATCACCGGCGTAGACGCCATCCTCGACCTTGGTCAGGCGCAGGCCGCGGGATGGGTCCCAGCCGCCGAGCTCAGGGCCAGCCCCGACCATCCGCAGCTCCTCACCGGGCTGCAGCGCCGCTTCGGCCCGCACCGGCCAGGCCACCACCGGGCGGGCAGGCAGCTCCCCCCCTCCGTCGAGCACCCAGACCGCCGCCTCTCCTGCGCTCACCCGTAGCTCGGGCGGCAGATGGCTGATCGGGTGCCCCTCTACCCCATGGGGCCCGGGACCGAGGGTCGTGCGCAGGGGCAGGCCGACCAGCGCCGCCGGTGTCGGCACCCGGGCGGGCGCGCGACCGGTGCTCAACAAGATCAGGGCCCGCTGGTCGGCGGCCACCCGCTCGAGCAGCACATGGTCGGGCCCGAGCGACAAGGTGCGCCCGGCCGCGCTGCGCAGCGCGGGAAGGTGCGTGCGCGCCGCGTGGAGGCCGCCGATCGCCCCGGCCCGTCGACCCTCTTGGCCCCAGGGCATCGAGGCGCGGGTGGCCGGCTCTTTGGCCCCGGGCAGCAGGGCTTCGGTGCCCCAGGTCAGGCTCGGCGTGCCGCGCAGGGCAAAAAGCAGCAGCAAGGCCGCGTCTGCCCGGCGCTCGTCGCCGCCGCAGGCCTCGATCAGCCGCTCGGTGTCGTGGTTGTCGAGGAAGGTGACCAGGTGTGGCGCCTCAGCCCCTGGGGCAAAACCCGCCGCGGGGGCCGCCCAGAGCCGGTCGAGCTCCAGCGTGGCGGCGAGGCGGGCGGGCTGGCCTTTGCAGGCCGCGTCGATGAGGGCGTAGCGCAGCGCGAAGTCGAAGATGGCGTCAAAGTGGCCACCTTCGACGGTGCCGCGGAGCGCCAGGGGGTCGCCGGTGAAGTCCTCGGCCAAGGTCCACAGGCCGCCGGGGCGGGCGGCGTCGAGGCGGTCGTTGAGCCGGGCCAGGGCGTCGAGCGGCATATGGCCCACCGCG
The DNA here is from genome assembly GCA_016792625.1 of Deltaproteobacteria bacterium. Lineage (GTDB taxonomy): Bacteria > Myxococcota_A > UBA796 > UBA796 > UBA2385 > JAEUKK01. The sequence goes on from JAEUKK010000035.1 coordinate 12,373, forward strand.
TCGACCCGCAGGCCGTCGGCGCCGTGCTTCACCAAGTCCAGTGTGGCGTGCAGCAGGTGATCTTCGACCCCGGGCAGCTCTTGGGCCAGGTCGGGCAGGCCGTGCACATCGCCGGTCACCCGCTGCACCGGGTCGCCCCAGTCGCGTACGTCGCCGGCCCGGTGGAACCAGCCGGGCTGCTGGTCCAGCAGGGGGCTGCCCGGGCCGACATGGTTCCACACCACGTCGATCACGAGGCGCATGCCGCGGGCGTGCAGGTCGTCGGCCAGCGCCGAGAGGGCCGCGGCGCCGCCAAAACGGGGCTCGACCACGCCCAGCTCGTGCACCCAATAGCCGTGAAAGGCGCCCCACTCGTCAATCTTGTCATAGCGGCTGCGGCTGATCGGCGAGATCCAAACCGTGCCCACGCCGAGCTGCTCGAGGTAGGGCAGCTTCTCGCGCAGGCCGACCAGATCACCCCCGTGCCAGCCGTGCGGGTCGGTCGGGTCGGTGCTGCCTGCCGCGTCGGGTTGGCCGTCGGCGAAGCGGTCGACCATCACGAAGTAGATGAGGTCGGCCTCGCGGGCGGCTGCGGGCGAGGCGGTCGACGCGGGCGCGGGCGGGATCGGCTGCGCCGGCGGTCGGCAGGCGGCCAAGGCCAGCCCGAGGGCGGCGGCGGACCGCACCTCAGCGCGGGGCGGCGGCCCGGGCGGCCACCACCTGGTCCAGCGCCGCGGCGAGGCGCCGGGCGATGAGGGGGCCGGCCTCCTCCACCGCGCGGTCCTCTTTTTCGTGCAGGAATTGCAGGAAGACCGGCACCTCAAACTCCTCGACCAGGGCCTGGTTGAGGTCATCTTGGGGGCTGATGCTCAGGCGCACCCGCACGGTCCAGCGGTTGCGGCCCTCGATCTGGGCGTAGAAGAGGGCCTCGGTCTCCATCATCACGAGCAGGCCCGCGCCCTTGGCCTCGCCGGCCAGGTAGGCGAGGCGCTGCGGGTGCGTGCGGGCGGGGCCGAGGCCGTCGCGCAGGGCGCCCTCGGGCAGCACCGTCGGGGTGAGCCCGCGTTGCACGAGCAGGCGGGTGGCCTCGTCTTGCACCGCGCGGGGGATGGGCCCGGCCGCCGCACCGGGGGCCTGCGGCTGCAGCAGGCCCGCGTAGAGCGTCGGCACGGCGGGGCTCAGGGCGGCGGGCCGCGTCTTGGGCGCGCAGGCCAGCAGCAGCAGCAGGGGGGCGAGCCGCCAAGGGCTGCGGGCGGGCGCGGCCCACGAGAAGAGAGGGGTGGGCATTAGAACCAGGCCTCCGCCTCGAGCGAGAGCACCTGGTGCCAGTGGCGCTCGACGTTGCCGAAAAAGTTGTACTGGTCGACGGTCTCGACGAAACTATTGCCAAAGGCGTTGTTCTGGTTGCTGTGCTGCAGACCATACAAAAAGCGCAGGCTCGGCCGGGTATAGACCCCTGTGCCCAGCGGGTTGAGCACCACACCCGCCTTGCCCTGCCAGGTGATGCGCGTGTCGGTGTCACCATACTCGAGGCCGCGGGTGTCTGGCTGCCCGGCGGTGTTCTCGAAGATGCTGTCTTTGTGCTCACGCCAAGCGTTGCCGTTGGCCGAGACCTCTTTGGCCAAGCTGGTCTCGGTCAGCCAGTGCACGGTGGGGGTGATGTAGACCTGCCCGCGGGCGACCCCGCTCATGTACTGGCGGTTGTTATCGCTCGGGCTGATCTCGTTGTCGGGGTCGGTGTGGCGGCCATAGAGCCCGGCCAGCACCACGTCGAGGCGGCCGGGCACCACCTTGAGCTGCAGCTCGTCGCCGACGATGAGCTGGTCTCTCTGGTCGGTCAGCTCGGTGATGTAGAGGGTGTAGTCTTGGCCCTGGTAGGACTCGACCGCGGTCTGCCCGGGGTGCAGCCGCTCGTAGCTGGCGAAGAGGTTGTTCCAGCGCACGGGGCCAAAACCGCCGAAGCCCAGGTAGCCGATGCCCTTCCACGACTGGGCCGAGGTGGGCTCGGGCCGCGGAAAGTCCTGCGGACGGTTGGGGTTCTCGGCGAGGAAGTTCTGCACCACCTCGCCCCGCACCCACTGCTCGTAGTCGATGCCCGGGGTGATGTGGGGCGCGTTGACGTTGCCCTGCACCTTGGGCTCATAGCGGTACATGCCGCCCGCCCCGAGCTCGACGTGATCGCCCAGCCGCACCCGCCCCATGCCGCCGGGGGTCAGGATGGTCGAGTAGGCCTCGGGCCGCAAGAAGAAGCCCGAGTCGCCAAAGCCGAGCACAACATCCACCACGTCGTTTTCGTAGCGGGCGCTCGCGCCGACCGTCTCAAAAAAGATCTGCGCGGGGCGCATGTCATAGAGACCGAGGTCACCAAAATATTGGTGCAGGGTGCCCACCTGCCAGGTCACCTCGGGCAGCAGCACGTTGCCCGCGCGCACATAGAGCTGGCTCATCTGCAGGCCGGCGAGGCTGCCGTTGCCCGGCGTGGCCCGGCTGACGCTGCCACCCTCGACGCGGATGTGCACGCTGGTCCAGGGGTCGCGGCTGGCGGTGGTGCGCTCCAGCACGTCATACTTGAGCTCGAGGGCCGCATAGGGCCGCTCGTTGAGCAGGCGGCCATAGAGGTTCCAGTAGCCGAGGGTGCCGCCGCCCCCTTGGAAGTCGGGGCGGGTGCCCACCCGCACATAGCCGGCGACGTTGGCGCGCCCGGCCTGGGCGGTGGGAGAGAGGGCGGCAAGGCCCAGGGCCGCGCAGGCGCCGAGGCCCGCGCGCGCCGGGCGGGAGAGAGGGGGGCTCACCGCTGCTCCAAGATGACGATGGTGTTGGCGGGCACGCCATAGACCGCGCCCTCGATGGGCTCGGGCGCCGCGGTCATGATGTTCGCGCTGATGTAGGGGTCGAGAGAGGGGTTCTCGTCGAAGTAGCCGCCCTCTTCATAGATGTCGCCGGGGCGGTCGAACCAGGCCTGGGTGTCGATGACCCGCGCCCACTCCCGGTTGCTGGGCAGGCTAAAGTCGACCTGGCCCCGCTCCATGTTGATGAGGATGAGCAGCTCTTTTTTGTCCTCGTAGCCGGGGCCGGCGTAGTAGTGCATGGCCACGTGGCGCTGCTGGCCCCACTGATCGGGCTGCATGTCGCCGTTGCTGGCGTTCTTCCAGGCCAGCGGCATGCCCTCGCCATAGGCCGCCGGCGAGAGGGCGTAGGCCCGCTCTTTGCGGAAGCGGGTGAGCTGGCGCACGAAGTCGTGCATGCGGTGGCGGCTCCAGGCATAGGTGCTCTGCCACTCGCCCCAGCGGTGCCAGTTCCACTCATTGTCGGCCCAGATGCTGTAGGCGTTGTTGTTCCCGAACTGGGTGCGGATCCACTCGTCGCCGCCGAGGATGAGCGGGCTGCCATGGCTGATGAACAGCGCGACAAAAGCGTTGCGCATCATCTGGCGCTTGGTGGCCTCATCCCCCCAGTTGCGGCTGCGGTTGTTGCTCTCACCGCTCTCGTCGTCGCACCACACGCTCAGCGGGTCGTCGCAGCAGATGGGGTTGAGCAGGCCGCAGCCGTTCTGCTTCTGCTCAAAAGAGAACAGATCGTAGAGGGTAAACCCGTCGTGCACGGTGATCATGTTGACCGCATGGTAGGGCCGGCGATCATTCCACCCATAGGTCGGCTCAGAGCCGGTGAGCGTCGCCCCGCCGTCGATGCCCTCGGTGGAGTTGAGCCTCCAGTCGTCGTTGTTGAGCATCGACCGCCACCAGTCGCGGAAGTGTGCGTTCCACTCCCCCCAGCCGACCTCGTCGTCGGTGCTCGACAGGGGGAAGCCGCCGATGCCCGGCCCGCTGCCCGCCGCCGTCCAGGGCTCGGCGATGATGCGGGTGTGGTGCTCTTGCAGGATGGGGTCGTCGGCGATCTCTTGCAGGATGGTCTGGCTCGGGTCGACCCAGTCATTGTAGTTCAGATCAGGCTCGCCGAGGATGCCCGCGAGGTCAAAGCGGAAGCCGTCGACGTGCAGCTCTTCGACCATATAGTGCAGCGAGTCCATCGTCAGGCGAGCCATTGGCGTGTGGTTGGGCCGCGTCTGGTTGCCCACGCCGGTGTTGTTCCAGTAGGTCTGCCCGTCGGGTGAGAGCGCATACCAGGCCGCGTTGTCGAGGCCCCGGAAGTTATAGAGACCCGCCGTCTCTTTGGGGTCGAAATTCACCTCGTTCATGTCATCCCACGAGGCGAAGTACATACGCTCGCGCCACAGACCCCCCTCGCCCGTGTGGTTGTAGACCACGTCGACGATGACCTCGATGTCGTTTTGGTGCAGCTGGTCGACCATCCACTTGAACTCGTCGATGACCCAGCGCACCTCGCCCGTGGCCTGGTAGCTGGCCGAGAAGCTGTGCTCGGGCGCGAAGAAATTGAGGTTGTTGTAGCCCCAATATCCGCCGTCGAGGGGTTTTTCGTGGATGGGCAGCAGCTCGACCGCGGTGATGCCGAGGTCCTTGAGGTAGGCCGCCTTCTCGCCGATGCCCCGCCAAGTGCCCGGCCACTCGACCCCGCTGGCCGGGTCGGCGGTGAACCCCTTGGGGTGCACCTCGTAGTAGATCTGGTCGGTCCAGGCGTGGCCGGGGTGGTCACCCGAGCGCCGCAGGTCACGCCAGCGCTCCTCACCCGCGGACCACTCGTAGGTCGGGCGGATGATCACCGACTTGCTGCTCGCCTTCCAGGTCGACTGGTGGCGGTGGGGGCCCGAGGCCGTGCTGCCGCTGCCCCAGTCGTGGTCGCGGTGCAGGGCTTTGGACCAGGGGTCGGTCAGCAGCTTGTTGGGGTTGAAGCGGTTGCCATATTCGTCGACATCGGTGCGAAAACCGATCGTCGAGCCGGGGAACCAAGCCTGGTCATAGACCCAGTTGGGGCCCCAGGCCACATAGCCATAGTGTTGGCCCTCGCCGATGCCCTCGACGTACACGCTCCAGATCGGGCCGCCCCCCGGGTCGCGCACCATGGGGATCTGAAAGGTGGGCAGCGTCGCCTCGGGGTCATCAAAGAGCAGCAGCTCGATGCGCTCGGCGCGCTCGCTGTAGGTGACGAAGCTGGCGCCCTTGTCGACCAGCAGCGGGCCCATGTGGTCCATGCTGCGCAGCTCGTCCCAGCTCAGCGAGGGAGCGGTGTCTTCGGTGTGGTAGAGCCGCGTGTAGTCTTCGGCGGCGCAGCCGGCGCTGAGCAAGGTGGCCCACAGCAGGGCGGCCCGGGCGGGCGCGGCCGCGCGGGGGCGCGCCGCGGGGCCGGTCGGTGGGCGCGGGGCCTCGGGCGCGGGCCAGGGCGTGCGGGCGGCGGGGCGGAGCATGGGGACCTCGCGTGCGCGGGCGGGCGCTTTCACTTCAACCGGGCGGCCCGCGGTCCGATGGGGTGGGCCGCCGCCTTCCGGCCTTGATCTACCACGCCCACCGAGACCCGCCCCATGACCGCAGACCCCTCGCTCAGCCGCTCGCGCAGCCTGCGCGCCGCCGTCGGGCTGGTCACCGCCTGTGATGGCGTCGACCGTGGGCACACCCTCCTCCTCACCGCGCTTGAGGCCATCTCCGAGGCCTACGGCTGGCCTTGGGGCCGGTGCTGGGCGCCCGCCGAGGGCGGCGGCCCGCTCGCCGCGGCCAGCGAGGTGGGCGTGCCGCCCGAAGAGCCCACCACCGGCGATGGGCTTGGGGCCGCGCGTGAGGCGACCCGCGACGACCGCCGGGTGCGCCGGGTCGAGGCCCCGGGCGGGGCGCGCTGGCTGGTGCCCATGGCCACCGACACCCGCTGCGAGGGCGTGCTCGAGTTCCCCTGCGGCGACGAGGCCGACGACGACGCTGAGCTGCGCGTCTTTTTGGCCAGCCTCGGCGGCGTGATCGCCCGCTTCTTGCTCCAGGTGCGTGATCGTGAGCAGCTCGCCGAGTACGAGGCCGAGCAGGCGGCCATCCGCCGCATCGGCGACGCGCTCGAGGCCGTCTCCACCGTCGATGAGGCCCTCGACGTCGTGGTTGAGACGGTCAATTCCGTCTATGGCTGGGTCTTCGGCGGCTGGTGGCGGTGGGATCCGCGGGCCGAGCGGGTGGTCGTCGGCCGCGCCTATGGCGACGTGGGCGCCGCTTTCCGCGAGGCCACCCACCGCGCCCGCTACCGCCCGGGTGAGTGCCTGGTCGGCCGCTGCTGGCAGAGCGGAGAGATCCGCAGCGTCGGCGATCTGTGGGCCCTGCCCGGCTACACCCGCCGCGACGCGGCCCGCAGCGGCGGCGTGCGCGCGGCGATCGTGCTGCCGGTCACCGCTTTTGGCGAGCGCATCGCCGTCCTCGACTGGTACGCGCCCAGCTCGGGCCACGTCTCTGACCGCCGGATGGACACGCTGCACGCCATTGTGCGCGTGATGACCCGGGTGACCGAGCGCCTGATCGACAAGGAGCGCAGCGCGGCGCTCGGGCGGGTGCCCCTGCTCGGCCAGCGCGTGCGCGACGCTTTTGCGGGGCTGTTCTCGCGCGATCTGCTGTGGGAGAGCTTGATCAACGCCATGCGCACCGCCGACGACGGCCGGGTCTGGCTCTTGCTGCGGTCAGAGCAGGCGGGCGGGCCGCTGGCCCAGCTCGGCGCCGCCGAGACCGAGCCGGCCTGGGCGGGCGCCGCGCCGGTCGACGCCGACCTGTCGGGTGAGGCGATCCGCACCGGCGCCGTGCAGGCCACCAACGTGCTCGGCACCACCGGCCCCTGGACCGCGGCGCTGCACGCCCAGGGCTGGTGTACGGGGGTCTTCGTCCCGCTGCTGTCCTCGGGCTTCCCGCCGGCCCTGCTGGTGATGCTCGACCGCAGCGACAAGGTGCCCGATCCGGCCTGGGTCGCGGCGGTGGGCGAGACCGGCGAGCTCATCGCCCGCGGCATCGACCAGCTGCTCGAGCAGGAGCGCCTCGAGGTCCGCCAGCTGGCGGTGACCCAGATCAAGCGCGTGCTCGATCACATCGCCAAGGGAGAGGTCGAGGTGCGTGTGGCCGAGACCCTGCCCGACGACCTCGAGGCGATGAAGAAGGATGTGCACCGCATCGGTGACATGGTGCTGCGCTTCCGCGAGCGCCTCGACGGCCTGACCGCGGCCTGCGCGGCCGGCGACCTGTCGGCTCGGGCCGAGCTCGACGGCTTCGACGGCGCCTGGGCCGAGATGATCCGCGGCACCAACCTCGTGGTCGACACCGTGGCCCGGCCGGTGCAGGTCGCGATCAACGTGCTCGACCAGATCGCCCAGGGCCACGAGCCCCCGCCGGTCGAGGGCGCCTTCGCCGGTGACTTCCTGCGGCTGGTCGACGCCATCAACGCCCTGCTGCGCGTCAATCAAGAGATCGTCGGCCTCGCCGAGCAGATCGCCGGCGGTGACCTAGCCCTCGAGCTGCGGCCCCGCTCGCCCGACGACCGACTGCTGCGCTCGCTCGGCCGCATGGTCGACGGCCTCAACCACGCGCTTGGTGAGATTGACGGCTCCTGCGCCGGTCTCGACGAGGCGAGCACCGAGGTCGACGGGGCGAGCAGCGCCCTGCGCGCCTCATCCGAGGAGATGTCGCGGGTGGCCGGGCAGATCCGCGGCGCGATGGACCAGATCACCGAGCAGACCCGCGACAACGCCGTGCGCGCCGAGCAGGCCTGCGAGGGCACCCGCCGGGCCGCCGAGACCGCCGAAGACGGCGCCCTGAAGATGAACGAGCTGCTGGGCACCATTCACGAGGTGGTGCGCGACAGCGAGCGCATCGGCGGCTTCGTGCAGGTCATCGACGAGATCACGCACCAGACGCGCCTGCTCGCGCTGAACGCGGCGATCGAGGCCGCGCGGGCCGGCGAGCACGGCCGGGGTTTTGCGGTGGTGGCCGCCGAGGTCCGTACGCTGGCGGCGAGCAGCGCGGCCGCGGCCAAAGAGATCGGCAAGGTCATCCGCGAGTCGGTGGCCCGGGCCCAGCGCGGGGTGCACGCGGCCCAGGCGACCTCGACCTCGCTGGGCCACATCGTCGAGGCGGCCCAGCAGGTCAGCGGTCTGGTCGAAGAGATCGCCGCGGCGGGCCTCGAGCAGCGCCGCAGCACCGAGGTGGTGCGCGGGGGGCTCGGCGACCTCGACGACGCCATTCAGGGCAGCACCCGGCGGGCCCGGCAGATGGCCTCTTCGTCGACGGCGATGCGCGGCCAGGTCGACTCGATGCGCCTGCGGATCGGGCAGTTCCGCCTGCGTGACGCGCCTGTGGCCGATGCGCGGCTCCCCGCGCTGGCGCAGGCTTTGGCGGCGCGTTGACCGCAGCGCCTCGCGCGGCGGCCCCGCTGGCGCTATGTCCGCGCCCCTGGCAGGCCCCGGGGGGGCAGGCCTTGACGGGCGCCCCCGCCGCGCCCAGAGGTCCCGCTCCCGAGGAGGTCCCGCTGTCCGCACCGCCCGCGCCCGACGCCCCGACGACGCCGATGCCCGAGGGCGAGGTCGACGCCAAAAAGCTGCTGTGGCAGCTCGTCGTGGGCGTGGTGCTGATCATCGTGCTGTTCGCCGGCCTCGGCTACTTCGTGCAAGAGCCGGTCGAGGCCTTCGCCAAGGCCTGGGTGAACACGACCGGCCTCGTCGGCCTCTTCGCGGCCACGGTGGTGCTCGACAGCCTGCCGGCGCCGATCCCACCCGACGTGTTCATGGGTTTTGCCCTGCTCGGCGGCAAGAGCCTGTGGCAGGCCAGCGTGGTGACCGGCGTGGCCAGCGTGCTCGGCGGCAACCTCGCCTGGCTGCTCGGCCGCAGCAGCGCGCGCATCGCCTGGGTGCGCCGCCTGCTCGGGGGCAGGGGCAAGCAGTCGGCCTACCTCGTGGCCCGCAACGCCCGGCTGGCGATCGTGCTCGGGGCGCTGACCCCGCTGCCCTTCTCGGTGAGCTGCATCGCCGGCGGCGCGGTCGGCATGCCCTGGGTCCAGCTCTTCCCGCTGACCTTGCTGCGCATCCCGCGCATGATGTTTTATCTCTATATCATGCAGTTGGGGTGGGTCAGTGTCACCGGTTGAGGCCCCCCGCGTCCTGGTCGTCGGCGCGGGCGCGGTCGGCCAGGTCTTCGGCCGCGCGCTCCAGCGGGGCGGCGCCCAGCTGCACTTTTTTGTGCGCCCCCAGTACGCCGCGGCCCTGGTCGGCGGGGTGGTGGTCTACCCGCTGAACGAGCGGCCCGACCGCACGCCGGTGCGCCTCGATGGCTATGGCGTGCTGAGCGATGTCTCCGCGGTGGCGGCCACCCGGTGGGACGAGGTCTGGCTCTGCGTCAGCTCACCCGCCCTGGCCGGGCCCTGGCTCGGCGCGCTGGCCCAGGCGACCCCGGGCGCGACCTGGGTGCTGTTGCAGCCGGGCCTCGACGACCGGGCGCTGCTGCTGCAGCACGTGCCCGCCGAGCGTGTGGTGCAGGGCCTCATCCCGTTTATGTCGTGGATGGCGCCGCTGCCTGGTGAGCAGGTGCCCACGCCCGGCGTGATGTCCTGGCAGCCGCCCCTGAGCCCGGCGCCGTTTTCGGGGCCGCCGGCCCTGGTCGGCCCCCTGGTCGCCCGCCTGCGCCGGGGCGGGCAGCCCGCCCGCATCGCCAAAGACGTCGATCTCGAGACGGCGCTCGGCTCGGCCCTGCTGCTGCCCATCGTCGGCGAGCTCGAGCGCTGCGGCTGGTCTTTTGCCCGCATGCGGGCCGAGGGCGGCTGCGCGCGTGCGGCGGCCTGCGCCCAGGTGACGGTGCGGGCGGCGGCGGCCTCGCGCGGGGTGCGCCCGCCGGCTTGGCTCTCGCTCATCCAGGGCTGGGGCCTGTCGGTGGCCAGCCGCCTGGCCCCGGCCGTTACCCCGCACGACATGGAGCGCTTCTTCGAGCGCCACTTCTCCAAGGTCGGCGATCAGACTAGGCTCTCGCTCGAAGCCCTCGCGGCGCGGGGCGCGGCCTCGGGCCTCGAGGTGGGGCCGATCCGCGACCTGCGGGCGGCCTTGGGGCCGCCGCCGGGCAAGGGCTGAGTCGGGCGCCCGCGGCCCCCCTGCGCGCGCGGCCGCGGCCCCGGCCGGGGCGCCGCCTGCGGCGGGCTCCCCGGCCGCGCGGCCTTGGTGCCTGCGGCACCGGCGGCTGCGCCGCCGCGCTCCGGTCGGCCGGGCGCGGGCCGGCGCCGCTGGATAGCGCGTCCGCCCCTCCTCTCCCCGTTTTGGAGCTGTGGATGCTTCGGGTCGCCCCCTGTGCCGCGCCGCTGTGCGCGCTGGCTCTCCTGCTCGCCGCCGGCTGCGCGCCGAAGAACCCCCCGGTCGTGCGGCCTGTGCGCTGGGACAGCGCCGAGACCGCTGTTTTGGCCCGGCGGGCCTGTGCAGACTGCCACAGCAACGAGACCGCGTGGCCCTGGTACAGCCGCGCGCCGGTGGTGGGCGCGCTGGTGCGGGCCGACGTGAAGCGCGGCCGCGCGCACATGAACTTCAGCGACTGGGGCGCGCCGGGCAACGAGGCCGACGAGGCGGCGGAAGAGCTCGCCGAGGGCGACATGCCGCTGCCGCTGTACCTGCGGGCGCACCCCGACGCGCGGCTGAGCCCGGCGGAGCGCGCGGCGCTCATCGCGGGGCTGGAGCGGACCTTGGCGGGAGATCCGCCGAGGGGGGAGGGTGGCCAGGGCCAGTCTTTTGGGGGTCCTCGGGGCGATGAGGATCGTCGTGACGATGATGGTCGCCGTGACGATGATGGTCGTCGTGACGATGATGGTCGTCGTGACGATGATGGTCGTCACGATGATGACGGTCGTCGTGACGATGATGACCGTCGTGACGATAACGATCACGATCACCGAGACTAAACGCTGGTTTTGGATGCCGGGGGCGGGCCCCGCCCCCGGACCCCCAGGGGCAAGGGGGCTGCGCGCCCCCTTGCATCCCGCGCCAAGGGGGGCCGGCGGGCAGGCTTCGCGCGGCGCATGGCAGCGCCGCGCGCCAGCCCGCGATGGCCCCCCTTTGGAAACCCCCCGTAGCGGCGCGTTTTGGGGCTTGGGTGGGCCATGAACGAGGCGCCGCGAAGGGCTGGGCTCTCGCTCAGCCCGCCGCGAGCTGCTGCAGCACGGCTTCGACGATCGGCGCGGGTGACCAGTCTGGGTCGGGGGACCAGGCGAAGCGGGGGGCGTCAGCGAGCCAGGGGGGGATGAGCTGCGCGGCGTCGGGGTGCAGGGTGACAATTACCGCGCGCTTAGGCCGATGGAGACTCAGGTTTGTCAATCGCGTATACTGCTCAATGGTTCGAAGTCCGCCGAGGACGATCAAGTCGCAGTGGTCGGTCTTCCGCAATAGCTCCGGCGGTATCGTATCAAGGTACCTTGTGGGGTGGGCGGATTCGAGTCTTGCAAAAAGCTCTTGCAAGGCTGGCGTGTTGATAGGGGTCGCCGTGCTCAGGTCGACCGGCACGGAAAGCTGTCGGAGCGCGGCGAATATGGCGACCACTGCTGGGTGTGTGACGTCCAAGGCTGAGAGGATCACCCGTCTACTCTCTGGCGGTCCCTCACCCCGCAGCTGCTCGGCCAACAGACCCCGGCGGTCGCGCAGCAAACGCCCCGCTTGCTCCAGGCCGCCTGAGACCAGGGCCGCCACGTTGGCGATGGCCCAGCTCACCCGCGCGGGGTCGGTGTCGGGCTCGTCGCGCACCGGCAGCTGCTCACCGAAGCTCCACTTGGCTTGTTCGCGCACGCGCAGGTGAGGCAGCAGCTCGTCCATCCCGACGCCGCGCTCGAGCCAGGGGCGGATGAGCGGCGCGGTCTCGCGCTCGAAGCGGCGCATCCAGTGGCGCTCGAGCTCGTCCTCTTCGCCGACGTGCACCCGGCAGGGCACCGGCAGGCAGTCGAAGCCGGCCCGGTCGAGCGGCAGTCGGGCGCGCGCCGCTTGCGCCTTCTGCGCCACGTCGAGCGCGCCTTCGAGCGACTGGGCGCTGGCGGTGAAGACCAGCACCAGCAGGTCGGGCAGTTGGGCCGCGCAGAGGCCGCCCACGTCGGTGATTCCGGTGCGGCTGTCGATGAGCACGTGGTCGTAGCTGTCGACCCAAGCGGCCCGCGTCGCCTCGAGGCGCGCGGCCAGCCCGCCGGCGATCAGCGCGTCCCAGTGCAGGCCCGAGAGGCGGCGGGTGTACTCGCCCATGCCCTGCCCAGCGGTCATCAGGTGCAGGCAGCCGGTCGAGCGCCAGGGCCCGCCCAGCGGGCGCACCCAGCCCTGCCAGGGGGCGGGCGGCCCGTCGGGGTGGTCGCGCAGGTGCTGCAGCAGGTCGAGGGTGCCCGGCGTCGGCGCACCATGGGGGTCGAGGTAGCGATGCAGGCCTGGGGCCTCAAGGTCCCAGTCGAGGCAGAGAACGCGCTGGCCCCAGCGGGCCAAGGTCCAGGCCACGTTGGCCAGCAGAAATGACCGACCCACCCCGCCCTTGTAGGAGTAGAAGGTCGTCACCCGACCCTGTGTCTTCGGTTCGGTCATGGCCTAAAACCTTGGGTCGAAGGGGGCGGGGGCAGGGCGCGCTGGCCCCGCCGGCAGCAGCGGAAAGTCCGGTCGCCAAGCCGGCGCGCGCTCAATGGCCGGCACCAGCCGACGCTCGACGAAGTCGGAGATCGTGTCGCGGAGCGCGTGGCTGCGGTCATTGTCGGCGAGGGGGTTGACCACGTTCGCCCACTCGTGCAGGTCGAGCGGCTTGCGGCTGGCGACTTGGTCGCGCCAAGGCTGACCGAGGCGCTCGATGCTGTCTTCGTCGAGATCGATGAGCCGCAGCGGGAAGAGCAGCGGGTGGGTGCGCTCGGGGGTCTGGGCCTCACGCTCTACCGCGCTGTGCCACTCGGCGCAGCACCAGCCCGAGCGCGTGAAGTAGGGCCAGCACAGCACGCTGACGAAGACCCGCGCCCGCAGGTGCATCTGCTGCAGCCGGTCAGGCCACAGCTCGCCGGCCTCGATGGCCTCGGCGTCCAGCGCGAGGCGGCGACGCCCGAGCTGCGCCTCGAGCTCGCGGGCCAGCAGGGGCGCGAGCACCTTGCGGGTAAACACCCGGGTCTTCTCGACCGCGCTCGGGTAGCTGAGAAAAACGTCCCAGGCGTAGCCTTCGTCGTCGATGGTCCACCCGGCTGGCGTCTGGTCTGCCCTCGGCACGCGACCTCCACCTCTGTGGCTAACCTGCGCCCGCCGACCCCGGCGCGCGGCGCGCAGCGCCGGCCGCGCAGCGGCCGAAGCCGGGCGGGCGCCGATCCCGCCGCAGGCGGAGCGGCGACCGGGGCCCCGGCGAGCGCAGAGGGGGGCGCTGACGCCCAGATTGACGCGGCTCAGGGCCAGATCGGCCGCAGCAGGGCGCCCGTCCAGAAGACCCAGGCCATCGAGATGAGCCCGGCGACGTTCATCCCGACGCCGGCGAGGGTGTACTCTCCGCGCGTGTAGGGGCGGTCGCGCCAGAGCACGAGCAGGTCGGCCAGCAGCCAGAGCGTGGCCAGGGCCAGCGTTCCGGCGAGCACGGCGTCGCCGAAGCCGAACCAGAGCAGGGCGGCCTCGATGGCGACCACCCCCGTGATGACGAGCTTGCTCGGGCGCACGCCGATGACCGTGGCCGTGGTCACCCGACCGCTCGCCCGGTCGGGCCAATAGTCCATCACCTCGCCGATGAGCTGCGCCTGCAGGCAAAAGAGCGCGAGGTAGACCAGCGCCTGCCAGGGCACCGGCGGCACGCCGGCCACCTGCACGCCGAGCTGCACCACGAGCAGGTAGCCCAGCGGGTTGATCAGATCGAAGGGCGGGCGCCCACGCAGGCCGCCGATGCGGGCGTTGTAGGTCGCGTTCACCGCGACGATCGCCGCCATGGTCAGCAGGGTCTCGGGCCCGGCCACGATCACGAAGGCCACCGCGAAGAGGGCCTGCACCACGATGTTGAGGCGCGCCACGCCCCGCAGCTCGGGCAGGCTCAGGCGGGCGCCGAAGAGCCAGCTGTCTTTTCGCGGGTTCTGGGCGTCGATGTCGACGTCGACGAGGTCATTCCAGCCGTAGACCAGCAGCGAGAGCGGCCAGGTGACGTAGAGCAGGCCCAGCCAGGGCCCCGGGCGCGACCAGTCGGCCCCCGCCGCCAAGGGCAGGGCGTAGAGCCAGAGGGTCTGAAACCACAGGCCCGGGCGCGCGACCTTGAGCAGCGCGGTCAGAGAGGGCAGCCGCCACCCGGCCTCGGTCATCGACCCCCCTCGTCGGCTGCTTCAGTTCAGCAGCGCCAGCAGCTCGTCGCGGGTGATGCGGCCGGCTTGGTCGGCCTGGCCCAGCGCGGCGTCGGCCAGGGCCCGCTTGCGCTCTTGCAGCTCGAGGATGCGCTCTTCGACGGTGCCCTCGGACACGAGGCGGTAGACCATCACCGGCTTGTCTTGGCCGATGCGGTGCGCCCGGTCGGCGGCCTGCTCTTCGACCGCCGGGTTCCACCAGGGGTCGAGCAAGAAGACGTGGTCGGCGGCGGTCAGGTTGAGGCCGGTGCCGCCCGCCTTGAGCGAGATGAGGAAGACCGGCGGCCCGTCGGCGCTCTGGAAGCTGTCGACCACGTCTTGGCGGTCGCGGGTGCTGCCGTCGAGGCGCACGAAGTTGAGCTTGGCCTTCTTGAGGGCGGGCTCGACCCGGTCGAGCAGGCTCGTCCATTGAGAGAAGACCAGGGCCTTGTGGCCCTCGGCGACGACCTCTTCGAGGGTCTCGACCAGCAGCTCGACCTTGCTGCTCTTCTCGACGCCGTCTTGGCCGGGGATGAGGCCCGAGTGGCAGCTCGCCTGGCGCAGCCGCAGCAGCGCCTCGAGGGCCGCCAGCACGTTGCCCCGGCCGATCTCGGCCACCACCTCGTCGTAGGTGGCGGCGCGGATCGCGTCGTAGATCGCCCGCTCTTCTTTGCTGAGCGTGCAGTAGAGCACCATGTCGGTGCGCGCGGGCAGCTCGGGCGCGACCTCTTCTTTGAGGCGCCGCAGCACAAAGGGCTTGATGCGGTCGCGCAGCCGCTGGGCCGCGCCGGGCTCGCCGAGGCTGATCGGCTTCTCGTAGCGGTCGCGGAAGTCGCGCCGGCCGCCGAGCAGGCCGCGGTTGAGGAAGTGGAACTGGCTCCACAGCTCTTCGAGGCGGTTCTCGACCGGCGTACCGGTCAGGGTCACGCGGAAGTCGGCCTCGAGCTTGAAGGCTGCGCCGGCCACCTGGGACTCGGGGTTCTTGATCGCCTGGGCCTCGTCGAGGATGCAGAGCTTCCAATCCAGGGCGTTGAGCTTGTCGAGATCACCGCGCAGCAGGCCGTAGGTGGTGATGACCAGGTCGGCCTTGGGGTCGAGCTGGCGCTGCAGCCCGTGGTAGACGCAGACCTTGAGGTTCGGCCGGAACTTCTTGGCCTCGTTCGCCCAGTTGTGGATGACGCTGGTCGGGCTCACCACCAGCGTGCGCTTCTCGACGATGCACAGGGCTTGGAGGGTCTTGCCCAAGCCCATGTCGTCGGCGAGGATGCCGCCCATGCCGCTCTTCTTGAGGAATTGCAGCCAGGACACGCCCTGGCTCTGGTAGTGGCGCAGCTCGGCGGCGAGGTCTTTGGGCAGCTTCGCCTCGGGGATGCCCGAGAAGTCGCTGACCAGGGCCTGCAGGCCGGCCAGCGCTGGCGGCGGCGGCTGGTCGAGCTCTTTGGCCAGCCGGGCGAGGTCAAAAAGCGCGTGCTTGGGCACCCGGCCGTTGGCGTCGCGGGCCTCGAGCAGGTCGGCGACGAGGTGCCCGTGCTCTTCGAGCCAGCCGGTGGGCAGGGGCGCCCAGCCGTCGCTGACCCGCACGAGCTTGGCGCCCTGCATCCACGCCTCGACGAGGCGCTTGGGGTCGGCGCCCGAGAAGTCGAGGTCGAGCTTGTCGCCGTCGATGGTGACCTTGGGCGTGATCGCCGCGCTGCGCTTGAATTTGGTCCAGCCGTCGCCCTCGACCTCGCCGGGGAAGGCCTCGAGGTCGTCGACGAAGCGCACGGCCTGCTCGCCGATGAACACACGCTCAAGGCCGACCGCCAAGGACATGTGCTCGCCCGCCTCGCGGATGAGGCGCTCTTCGGCCCGGCGGTTGCGCACCGGCACGGTGGGCCCGATCACCTCAAGCTCGCCGCGCTCGACCTTGGCGGTGATCGGGTCGCCGTAGACGATGGTCGGCTTGACGATGAGCTGCTCGCCGCGGGCCTGGGTCTCGAGCACCAGCCGCGGCTTGCCCTCGAGGCTGTCGGGCAGGCGGTTGGTGCGCATGATGACCGGCAGGCGCTCGCGCAGGGGCGGCAGGGTCTCGGCGACCAGCTTGCGCACCTCGTCGACCCGGTACTGCACGCCCTTGGTCAGGGCGTTGCGCTGGGCCTCGTTGAGATCACCTTTGCCGACGGCGCGCAGGGCGTTGCCGCAGCGCACCGCGCCGTTCTTAAAGACCTCGCTGATGCTCGGGTCGCGCACCAGCCGCAGCTTAAAACCCTGGGGGTTGGCCGGGTCGGTGTCGTCTTCGACGAGGCCGTGGGGCAGCACGGGCACGCCGCTGACCTCGATCGGCTGCCCGTCGAGCGTGGTGTCGGGCTGGCCGGCGAGGGCCTCAAAAAGCACCGGCACGACCTCGCGGGGGACGATGGTGTCCCACCGGCCCTGCATGGCCTTCTCGACGCCGAGGTCATTGTCGTTGCTGAGGATGACCTCGAAGCTGCCCGCCTCGCGGCGCGCGCCCTGGCCGGCGAGGCTGCCGCTAAACGGCTGATCTTCGCCCTGGCGCACGAGCACCCGCTTGATGCGAAAGCCGTTGGGGTCGCGGCTCAGGCGGTAGCCGATGGTCGCGGGGATGCGCGAGGGCACGCCCGCGTTCACCGGCACGCCGTCGGGGCGCTCGCCCATCTGGGGCAGGGCCTCGGGGCCGGCGCGCTTCTCGGTGTGCTCGGTGGCGATCACCGCCGCGACGACGTGGGCGCAGGCGTCGGCCGGGATCGGGCAGTCGCAGGACCACTCTTCGGTCTCGGCCCAGAGGTGCACCGTCCACGGGTGGCGGAGGTTGGGCTCGGCGACCCGCAGCACCACTGCGTTGTCATCTTTACCGACGCCCTGGACGAGGCCCCGGCGGGCGAGCTGGACGCCCCGGGTGTAGGCCGCGTCGGTGGACCGGCTGCGCACGACTTGAAGGAGGCTCATGGGCCCGGCGCATATCGCCCCCCGGGGGGCAGGTCCACGTCCCGGGCGCTTGGCATCCCTGCGCAGTCCGGGTACAAAGCGCATGCAAAGCCCATGCGCCCGGGCGCCGCCTTCGTGGCGGGGCTCAGGAGGTTGGCCTCGCCGCCCGGCTCTGCCGTGGTGGCCCTCGCTGTGCTCCAACACCCCGAGGCTGACCCCTGAGCCCCCGCCACCTTGGGGGCGCCCCCGCCACCTTGGCGTCGTGGTGGCCCACGCTGTGCTCCCGGCGTCCTCCGCCGACCCGAGGCCGCTCTCTTGACGCCCCGCCACCGTGGGCGCGCCCCCGCCACCTTGTGCGCCACCTACACGAGGTTGACCTGATGGACGCCGATCTCATCGTGATCGGGGCTGGCTTTGGCGGGCTCGGGGCGGCGCTGACCGCGGCCGATTCGGGCGCGAAGGTGCTGCTGCTCGAGGCCCTGAGCTACCCGGGAGGCTGCGCGAGCACTTTTGGGAAGGCGGGCTACCGCTTCGACGCCGGGGCCACCCTGGTCTCGGGCCTGGGCCCGGGCCAGCTCTTTGACCGCTGGGCGCGGCGCCACGGGCTGCCGATCGCCGTGCGGCCGCTCGATCCGGTGGTCGAGCTGCGGGCGCCGGGCCTGCGCCTCGCGCTGCCGCCCAGCCGCGAGGGGCTGGTGGCCACATTGCTGGCGGCGGGCTGCGAAGAGGCCCCGCTGCGGCGCTTCTTCGCGGTGCAGGCCGCGGTGGCCG
Organism: Deltaproteobacteria bacterium; assembly: GCA_016792625.1. Taxonomy (GTDB): domain Bacteria; phylum Myxococcota_A; class UBA796; order UBA796; family UBA2385; genus JAEUKK01. The sequence goes on from JAEUKK010000035.1 coordinate 30,229, forward strand.
ACGCGCTCTGGCCGACCCTCGACGACCCGGGCCGGCTGCCCCCCTTTGACCTGCCCGGGCTGATCTTCACGCTGAAGGCGGCGCCGAAGCTGCTGCCGGCGCTGCGCTGGGCGGGGCGGCCGCTGGGCGCAGTGCTGCGGGCGACGGGGGCCGAGGGCCAGGCGCCGCTGCGGCTGCTTCTCGACGCCCTCTGCCAGATCACCGTGCAGGCGCGCGCAGAGGAGGCTGAGGCGCCGCTGGCCCTCTCGGCGCTGGACTACCTCGCGCGCGGGGCGGCCCACGTCGAAGGTGGGGTCGGCGCGCTGGCCGAGGCCTTGGCGGGGGCGGTCGAGGCCCGGGGCGGCGCGCTGCGGCGGGCGAGCCGGGCGCGCGGCCTGCGCAGGGCCGGCGGGGCCTGGCTGGTCGAGGCCCGGGGTGAGGTGCACCGGGCGCCGGTGGTGCTGGCCAACCTGCTGCCCCAGGACCTCGCCGCCCTGCGCGGAGAGGGCCCACCGACGGGGGCCCAAGCGCGCCTCTCTTCGCGCGTCGAGGCCGGCTGGGGGGCGGTGATGCTCTACCTCGCGGTGGGCGACCACGAGGGCCTGCCCGCGCACGCCGCCCACCTTGAGCTGGTCGAGGACCCCGCGCTGCCCTTCGTCGAGGGCGCCCATGTCTTCTGCTCGCTCTCAGGCCGCGGCGAGGTGGGGCGCGCGCCTGAGGGCCAGCGCGTGATCACCGTCAGCACGCACATCCTCGCCGAGCGCCTGCGGGGGCAGCCCCCTGCGGCGCAGGCGGCCCTGGTCCAAGGGGTGCAAGACCGCATGCGGGCGCTCATCGCGGCCCGGGCGCCCGAGCTGCTCGCCGGCGGCCTGCGCTACGACGCGCCGGGAAGCCCGCGCACCTTCCAGCGCTTCACCCGCCGCGCGGGCGGCCTGGTCGGCGGCGTGCCGCGGGCGGCGGGCTGGGGCCACTACCGCGACCTGCTGCCCACCGCGGCGGGCCCCGGGCTCTGGCTGGTCGGAGACAGCGTCTTCCCCGGACAGAGCGCGCTGGCCGCTGCTTTGGGCGGGGCGCGCACGGCCCGGGCCGCGCTGGGGCGTGGGCCCGCGCGGCGGCTGCTAAGGGGCTGATGGGTGCGCGCGCCGCCAGGGCCTCGCACGAACGTGAACCGAGTCAAGCGAAGCTGGTATGAAACGGACGGATCGTCCATCGTTTTGCTGGGCGCCCCGGCGGCCGCGGGCCGCCGTCGGCCCTCCTCCGGGCGCGGCGCGGGGCGCCTTGGCCGCTGCGCGGCCGGGCCTGTGGCCCGCCCTCCGGCCGGCCTGGCGCGCGCGGCCTTTCAGCCTCCGGCGGAGATGGCGCGCACGCGGGCCGCGCCGAGGGGCTGCGCGTGTCGGCTTCGCCGGCGTTGGCGCGCGCTGAAGACGCTTGGCTCCGTCGCTTTGACGAGGCTGTTTGCGTGGTCATGCCGGCTTCGCTTGAATCGACGCGCGCGCACGACGCTTGGGCTCATCGCGTTGTCGAGGCCGTTCTCGCTGTCAACTGGTTGTTTCACCATGGATGCCGGGGGCCGCCGGCCCCCAGGCCCCCGGCCAAGGGGCCCGCGGGGCCCCTTGAAGCCCCCGCCAAGGGGGGCCAGCGGGCAGGCTTCGCGCGGCGCATGGCAGCGCCGCGCGCCAGCCCGCAAAGGCCCCCCTTTGCCGGTTCTCCAAGACCCGGCCCCCAAGAGGGGCGCGTTTGGGGGCGGTTC
>JAEUKK010000076.1 GCA_016792625.1 Deltaproteobacteria bacterium
CGCCGCGTCTTCCCCGTACCGCCGAGCGAGGTCAACATCGGCGTCGGCACCGCCGCGCAGCAAGAGGCCGTGGCGCAGATCCTCGAGGCCGCCAAAGGTGAATCGGGCATCGAGCCCCTGCGCCTGAGCCTCGAGGCGGCCCACGGCGCGCTCAACGCCGCCCTGGCCGACCGGGTCGCCGCCGCTCGCGCCGAGGCCAGCGCCCGCATGAACGTAGTGCTGGGCATGGAGGACGTCGTGGCCGCCTACCGGCGCTTCGGCGCGCGCTTGATCTCGGATGGGATCGAGGCGCGGCTGATCGAGAGCTGCTTTATGAGCCTGCGGCGGGCGCCGAGCGATCGGCTGGACGCGGCGGGGGATGAGGTGGGGGCAGAGGCGCGCTGAGGGGGGTGCGGGCGCGGCGCCCGCTCGCCGAACTCGAGCGGTCGAGGCCGTGAGGGGGAGGTATTGCGGGGCGCTCGCCGACACCGCAGCCGTGATCTGTCCGTCGCTGGCCGTTGTCGGAGGTCCGGGAGCGGAGCGGCCGGCGCGGCCCACGGCGGACACCCGACCGGGCGGACCGGGGGCAGGCAGCAATCCCGCCGACCTCCTCGACCGCTGGTGCCTTCCCCGGCGGGGCCGCCCGCTTGGCGCAGCGACCCCGCCCGATGAATCGATGAGGAACCGGCGCTGACGAGCCATCCTCGCCTATCGACAGGGGCACCAGTCGCCTACCGCTCGATAGCTTCGGCCAATTCAGGATCGGGCCCCAACGGGTGACAGGCGGCGGCGCGCAGCGCGAGCCCATTCAACGATTCATTTTGGCAGTCGAATGACTCAATGGCGTCAGCCACACAACTGTAGTAGACGAGCTGCTCGGGGGTCTTGGTGTACGCGCGGCAGGTCTCGCCGCCGTTGGCGGCTGGCCCGGTCGTGTTCCCGAGCTCTGCGAGGCAGGCGTCGACGGCCCGCGCATAGCGCTCGCAGACGGGCAATTGCTCGCAGACGGGCGGCTGCTCGCAGACAGGCGGCTGCTCGCCGCAAGACGCGCCCGCTGACAGTAGACAGGCCAAACAAAAGGTGCGCGCGGCGGTCATTCGAGCACCCCACCACTGGTGATAAAGTCATGGAGCACGCGCTCGCAGGTGATGGTGCTGGGGAGACTGTCCATCTTCTCAAAACGGTAAATGCGATCGTCAAGCGGCGCCTCGCCGCTGTCGAGGTATGGCTCGTCGACACACTCCATGACCCGGGGGGACCGCAGTTGGCAGCGCAGGTAGTACCCCACATCCCTGAACTCCCCGCTGAGGACAATGGAGCCGTCGTCCAACAGGACCGGTGTGCCCGTATACGAGGAGAGGGTACCCCACGAATCTCCTGCTCTCAGCCGGACCTCCGTAATCAGGTCCGAACGCAGTTCACAATTTGCACCAAGCCCTCTGCCATCGTAAACTAAGTAGCCAAACGTCGGGTCGATGTAGCGGGTCCTTAGGACTCCATACGTACACTGCACATCAAGCTGATCAACCTCACTTCCAGGCCCACGGCAAATCCGACCACCAAAGACCCGGTGCTGCGGTGAGTGTACAACGTTTAGCCAGGTGCCGTCGAGGTCGAACCAGGTGGGGTTGCCTTGATCCTCTCCCGCGACCTCGCCCCCGGCTGCGCAGGCGGCAGCAAGCGTGAGCGAGAGCAGAGGTCGCTGGGCCCGTGCCCCGGGCGAGAACACGACGCGCGCCCAGGCCCGCGAGGGCCGAGCGGCTGCCGGTGGGGGCGCGGGCCTCAAGGCCGCCCCTGCGCGCGGCTGCGCTGGTGCTCGCCGATGTCGCTCCGTTTCATTCGCCGCCCTCTTGCGCGCTGCCTGCCGGTCAAGCGGGCACGCGCCCCAAGCCCGAGCGTACAGGAGCGGCGCGGCCGGCGCAAGCGAGATCGCCCGCTCTCCGCGGTCGGGGCAGCAAATCCACCACGCCGTCTCGCCCACCGCACCCGCCCGGACCGTGAACAGCGCGCCCCACGTTCACCCCGCGACCGGGGGGCGCGCCGCGCCGCAGCCGGCCGCGGCCGGCACTGGCGCAGCCGCCGGCGCAGCCCCCCTCGCCGCCCGCCTCGCGGCGGCAGGGAGCGGAGCGGCCGGCTTTGCCGGGTCGGCCGAAGGCCGACGGAGCAACGCGACCCCGCGCAGCGCCCCGACCGCCGGGGCCTGCCCCGGCGGGGCCGCCCCGGCGTCGCCCCCGCCGAGCG
>JAEUKK010000113.1 GCA_016792625.1 Deltaproteobacteria bacterium
GCGGCCGGCGGCCGGGTCCATCACCTGCACCCAGGCGCCGACCCGGCGCCAGCCCACGACGAAGTGGGGCGCCCCGTCGGGCAGCCGCAGGGTGAGCAGGGCGGGCAGGGCCGCGGCCTCGGGCCGCAGCACATGATCGGCGGGCAGCATCACCTGGGCGGTGGCCAAGCCCAGGCGGGCGCCGACCTCTTCGAGGGCGGTCAGCGAGGTGCCGTCGACGTCGGTCTGGCAGGCCTCGCGCAGTCGGCCGTAGCTGACGTCAATCCCGTGGCCTTGCAGCAAGCAGAGCAGCGAGGCGGGGCCGCAGTCCATGGCCGAGGTCTGGATCACCTCGGGCGCGATCCACCGGCGGCGGGGCGCGGGGCTCACGGCGCGGGCGCGGGCGCGGGCCCGAGCTGGGCGGCCGCGCGCAAGATCAGCGCCAGCGCGGTGGTCTGGCCCGCGTCGACCTCGACCTCGAGGGGCTGGCCATGCTGCAGGGGCGGCCCGCCCGGCGCGGGCAAGGGCCGCAGCTCAACCCGCAGAGCCCCGCCCAACGGAGCGTCAGCGACGGCGATCACCTCAGCGTCGACCGCGCCCCACACGGTCCAGGGGAAGGCGGCGAGGCGCAGGCGGGCCCGCTGGCCCGGCCGCAGGTGGCCCAGCGCCGGGCCGGGGTCGAATGCGGCGACCACCTGCAGGGGGGCCTCGGGCAGAATGGTGGCCAGCTCAGCACCTTCGGCAACCGCGTCACCCGGGCGCAGGGCCGCGACCGCGCCCAGCCGGCCGGCGGCGGGGGCGCGCAGGGCCCGGCGCTCGACCTCGGCGGCGAGGCGGGCGGCGGCGGCGGCCGAGACCTCGACCGCGCCCGAGGCGGCGGCGATGCGGTGGTCGAGCTCGGCGATCTCGGCTTCCAGCACGGCGGTCTCACCGGTCGCCTCGCGCAGCTGGCGGTTGGCCCCGGCCCGGCGGCGGTCAGCCTCGGCCCGCGCCGCGGCGGCGGCGGCCCGGGCGCTGAGCGGGGCGGCGGCGCCCACCGCGCCCGCGCTGGCGAGCTGCGCGACCCGGGCGGCCTCGGCCTCGGCCTCGGCGGCGGCGGCCTCGGCGGCGCGCTGGCTGGCCGCCTCTTCGACCCGCAGGGCCGATCGGGCGGCGCGGCCCTCACCAGCGGCGCGGGCGGCGGCGGCCCGGGCGGCGCGCAAGGGGGCCAGCTCGGCCTCGAGCGCGGCGCCGCGGGCGAGCTCCTCTGCCAGAGCGGCGCGCTGCAGGTCATCGTCGAGCTGCACGAGCAGCGCGCCCGCCTCGACCGGCGCGTGCAGCCGCAGGTGCACCGCGCGCGCCCGCCCAGACACCGGCGCGCTCAGGGGCAGAGCGCCGCCCTGCAGCTCGATCTGGGCGTCGGCGCTGCGCAGCTGCAGGGGTACGGGGGCGAGCGCCGCCCAGAGGCCGAGCAGGCCGAGCACGGCCCCGCCGGGGAGCAGCAGCAGGGCGGGACCGGGGCCGCGCGCGGCGCGCAGGGCGCGCAGGGCGCCGGAGAAGGGTGCGGGCACGCCCCGATGCTACAGGCGGCGCCGCTCCCGCGCCAGGGCCGGGCCCCGGGGGCGGGCACAGGGGCGAAGGCTCGCGGGGCTGCTGCGGGTCACCTTCTTTCACGTGGCCTTGTCACGACAAGTCAAGCTCCGCTATTATTACGCGAGCACACCGGCGGATCGCCCCACCCGCGTCCCAAAGTGTGCCCCGAGCGACCCCGCCGCGCCCGCGGGCGCCGCTCCCTCCTCGCTACCTGCGCCCCCGGTCCGCGCCCCCGCGTTGGCCCACGCGGCGCCCCACCGGGGCCGGCGGGCCCGCAACCCGAGGGCAAGACCATGCAGCTCAACGTCGCCATCGGCGGCGGCATCCCCGCCGCCCCCGCGCTGACCCGCTCCGCCCAGCTCCAGGTGCAGAGCGGCGCTGGCTCCTCGGGCGCCCTGCACGCGCCGGTCGAGCCGGTCCCCGACGTGACCGTCGCGCTCTCGCCCGTGGCCGGCGCCACGCTCGAAGCCCAAGACGGCGGCCGCGACCAGGGTCGAGATCCGGGCGGCGAGGCCGGGGGCAACCTGCTGTCTCCCCCCGGCCTGCGCGCCGCGATGGCCGAAGACGCCCGCGTGGGCGAGGCCCGCGCCGCCGATGCCCAATCCGCGGCCCCGGCGCCCGCCGCCGAGCCCGGGCCCGCCGCCGAGGCCCCACGCAGCCCCGGGGTGCAGCCCGAGCTGACCCCCGAAGAGCAGGCGGTGGTCGAAGAGCTGCGCAAGCGCGACGCAGAGGTGCGCGCGCACGAGATGGCCCACGTCGCGGCGGCCGGCGGCCTCGCCGGCGCCCCGACCTTCAGCTACCAGACCGGCCCCGACGGCAAACGCTACGCGGTCGGGGGCAGCGTCAGCATCGACACCTCGGGGGGCGCTGACCCCGAAGAGACGATCGCCAAGGCCCAGCGCATCCGGGCCGCGGCCCTCGCGCCGGCCGACCCCAGCGGCCAAGACCGCGCGGTGGCCGCCAAAGCCGCCCAGATGGAGTCGAGCGCCCGCGCCGCCCTGGCCGCCGAGAAGCGCCACGAGCAAGACGTGCGCGCCGAGCAGGCCCAGCGGCGGATGGATCAGGCCACCGCGGTCGACCCCCAGCGCCCGGGCGCGCCCCCGCCGATCGAGGCGCCCCGCCAGGTCGAGCTGCCGCCGCTGCCCGCGGGCAGCCCGCCGGTGGTCGGGGGCATCGCGGTGATGGCCAGCCCCCACGAGCGGGTGCGCTTGGCCGGCTTTAGCGGTGGCACCGCGGCCGAGGCCCAGCTCTACACCCCGCCCGAGCGGGCGATCGAGCAGCGGTACCTCGCGGCCAGCCGGGCCCGCGTGGCCTGAGCGGTCCGCGGCGGTCGGCATGCGGGTAGCTTGGCCCGGTCGCCCCTCCGCCGCGCCCGCGCCGGAGCCCTCCCCGCCGCCGTGCCCCGCCGCCCGGCCCCGCCCCAGGAGCGCTGACCGATGAAGCCCGAGCTCCGCGCGCTGCTCGACGAGTACGCCGCCGATCACCAGCACCCGCTCAACCGCCTGACCCACAAGGTCGGCGTGCCGCTCATCATCTTCCACATCCTGGCCATGCTCGACTGGGCCCGGCTCGACCTCTCGGGCGGCGAGGGCGTGCCCTACGGCCCGAGCTTGGGCCACCTCGGCGCGCTGGCCGTGCTCGGCTGGTACCTGCGCCTCGACGCCACGCTGGCCGCGGCGGTCGGCGTGGTGGGGCTGCTCAGCCTCGTCGCCTCACCCTTCGTGCCGCCGCTGGTGACCGTGGGCATCGCGGTCTTCGCCTGGGTGCTCCAGCTCATCGGGCACGGCATCTACGAGGGCAAGCGCCCGAGCTTTACGCGCAACATGGTGCAGCTGCTGGTCGGGCCGCTCTTCTTCGCCGCGGTGGCGCTGGGCCGCTACACCTTGCCCGCGGCGCCGGGCGCGGCGCGGGCCTGAGGGCGCCGGTGCGCCTGCTGCGCGGCCTGCTGCTCTGCGTGGGTGCCGCCGCCTGCAGCCAAGACCGCCAGCCCTGGGCCTTCACCACGGTCAGCCCCGAGGCCGCCGAGGACACCGCGCCCGAGGGCCCGATGTGGCGCGAGCCCCTGCGGGGGCCCCACCGGCCCAACCTCGTGCGTTTTGTGGCCATCGGCGACGCGGGTGAGGGCAACGCCGACCAGTACGCGGTGGCGGCGGCCATCGCCGAGGTCTGCGCCAACTTGAGCGCGCCCGAGGCCCCCGGCTGCGACTTCGTGCTCTACCTGGGCGACAACTTTTATCAGGTCGGGGTCGAAGGGGTCGACGACCCCCAATTCCAGAGCAAGTTCGAGCTGCCCTACGCCGGCCTTGACCTGCCGTTCTACCCCGTCTTGGGCAACCACGACTATGGGACGGGTAGCCTCGAGGCCGAGAAGGCCGAGGCCCAGGTCGCCTACACCCGCCGCAGCACGAAGTGGACGCTGCCCGCCCGCCACTACCACTTCCCCGCCGCCCACGCGCACTTCTTGGCCCTCGACACCAACGCGGCGATGTTGGTCGACGTGTGGGGCGACCGCAGCCAAGAGCAAACCCTGCGCGAGGGCCTCGCCGCCGCGACCGCCGACGGCGCGGTCTGGCGGGTGGCCTATGGGCACCACCCCTACAAAAGCAACGGCCCCCACGGCAACGCCGGGGCCTACGAGGGCCAGGACTGGGCGCCCATCGTCAACGGGGCCGGGGTGCAAGAGCTGTTCGAGGCCCAGCTCTGCGGGCAGGTCGACCTCTACCTCGCTGGCCACGACCACAGCCGGCAGTGGCTGGCGCCGGCCTGCGGGGTGCAGCTGGCGGTCAGCGGCGCGGGGGCCAAGACCACCGGTTTTGTCGACCGGGGCCACCCGAGCAGCTTCGCGGCGAGCACGCCGGGCTTCGTGTGGGTCGAGCTCGACGAGGCGCGGCTGACCGCGCGCTTCTACGACCGAGAGGGCGTCGAGGAGCACGTCGAGGTGGTGGAGAAGGCGGGGGGCTGAGCTGGTGGGGCTGAGCTGGTGGGGCGCTCAGCTGTGGGCGAGGGCCTCGAGGTCGCGCCGAAGGTCGGCGAGCCCAATCTCCTCACCCACCGGCGATCCCAGGGCATCGGCCCAGGCCCGCAGCAGGCACTCGAGCTCCACATCCAGATCGCCGTCGGTGAGGGCTTCGAGCGCCTGCTTTGCGTCTGGGCGGGGCGCCGCGGGCTTGGCGCTCAAGCGCGCGGGCGCGAGCACGGGGTCGAAGCCCAGGGCGCCGCGCAGGTCGGCGCGCGCACGCTGGGCCTGCGGGTGGGTCGCGCCGGCCACACACCAGGCCTCTCCGCAGCGGTGGGCGACGGCGCGCACGAGCACGGCGCCCCCCACCTCCGCCTGATGGGCTTGGATCGCGGTCGCGACCTGCCGACGCCCGAGGTCACCGTCAGTGTCGCGCCCCCAAATCAGGACCACCCGATCCCCGAGCGCGCCGTCGCGCTGCAGCTTGTGCACGACCTGCAGAGCCTGTCGAAGGTTGCGCTCATCCCCGTGGTCGAAGCGGCCATGCACCGGCGGCAGCCGCAGCGCCTGGGCGACGCGGGGGACGTCCTTGATGGCGGTGAACGACCGCCCGGCCGTCAGGCCCACGGGCTGCGCCGCCTGCCCCGTCGCCGCGAGCAGCCCGCGCAGCCTCCGCTCGTCGGAGGGCCCCTCCACCACGAGCACCCAGGTGGCGTTCATCGCGCGGCCGCCGGCAGGTCCAGCCAGTCCTCACCCACCCAGGTCCAGAACTCTCCGGGGCGCATCGAGCCGCTCCAGGCAGACCACTCGGGGTGATCGGTCAGGCGCGCCACCTGGGCGCCGGCCGAACCGCCGCGCACGACGACGACGCTCTCGGGGGAGAGCGCGTCGAGCATGATGGGCGAGTGGGTGGTGGTGAGCACCTGCGCGCCGCCATCGACCCATTGGCGCAGCTGGGCGGCCAGCTCACGCTGCGCGCGGGGGTGCAGGCCCCGGTCGATGTCGTCGAGCAGCAGCAGCCGCGGCTTGTTGCCCCGCAGCGCGGTGTGCACCCCCAGCGCGAGCAAGGTGCCCTCGCTCAACATGCGCGCGGGGAGCCAGCCGACGCCCCGCAGCTTCACCTCGAGCCGGTAGGCGACCCCGGGTGCGGCCCCGCCCTCAGCCCCGATGCGGGCGCCTTGCGCGAAGACCGGATGAGCGACCGGATGGACGACCTGGTGCACGATCTGACGCACCGCCTCGACCTGCGGGTTGATCTGCTGGACGGCCGCGATGACCTCGTCTCGGACCGCGGGGTCGGTGTTGGCGAGGTGGGCCAGGGCCGAGGCGAGGCCGAAGCCGTCGTCGTCGACCGTGGTCTTCTCAACGGGTGCGGGCTCAAGCAGCGCTTCAGGGTTGAGGCGCAGCAGCAGCACGCCGTCGGCAAAGGCACGCCAGGCCGGCGAGAACACCGCCCAATCCCCCGCCGCGCGCTCTGCCCAGGTGCTGCTGCGGGGGGCATCGCCCGCGGCGGCGCGCAGCTCGACCGTCACCTCACCTTCGCGCAGGGTCAGCCCGAGCGCCTGCCCGGTGTCGGACCGCACCGACAGCGCGCTCAGGAGCGCCGGGGGCGCGGACCGGTGGCGTGGCCCCGCGGCGGCGGCAGCCCCGCCGAACACCTTGAGGGGGTTGCTGAACCGACAGGCGGCCATGAGCTCGTGCAGCGACAGCAGCAGGGTCGACTTGCCGACGCCGTTGGCCCCCACCAGCGCGGTGAGGCCACCGAGCGGCAAGCGCACCTCGTCACGCGCGGCGCGCCAGGCAGAGACCCGCAGCTCGGCGAGCCGACCCACGGCGGGCCCTTCGCCCACCGCAACGGGCTGGCCGCTGGGCGCCGCCAAGGCGCGGGTCAGCTGCCGGTCATCGAGCTGCGCCGCCAAGGCCCAGATGGTGTCGCCCCCAAGCTGGTCGACCGGCAGGGCACCGCCCACGTGCACGTCGAGGAACTCGCGGAGCGTGCGGAGGCCATAGAGCCCCGGGCGAAACTCGGGCACCACGCGCCGAAGCATATGCCCGAGGTTCGCCTCGCTCACCCGCCCGAGGCCCCGCAGGTGCTCTTCGATGGCGTTGGCGACCTCATCTGGGGAGCGGGGCTGCGGCACGACCACCTCCACCCCGCCATAACGCCCCAAAAGGTCCTCGGCAACGGCTTAGGCCCACCCACCCCTCCCTCAGCGCGCGCCGCGCAGCAGCACCAGCCCCGGCACGAGCAGGCCCAGGTTCACCCCCACGTTCAGCGCCGCGCCATTGGCCACCGAGGCGAGGCCGTCGAGGGTGAACCACACCAACAGGCCGGCGCGCAGGGCCCAGGCGGGGCTGCGGCCGCGGGTCAGGCCGAGCATCATCGCGCCCCAGCCGGCCCAGACCCCGCCGGCGAGCCCGGCGATCCAGCGCAGGGTGGGGCCGTCGGCGCCCGCGGCCTCGGGCTGAATGAGGGTGAACAGCGCGCAGAGCCGGCCGGCGAAGGGGCTGGCGGCGACCAGGGCCATCGCCGCGCCAGCGACGAGGTTGTAGGCGGCGAAGAGCTGAAGAGCAGGTGTCGTCATGGGGTCCTCCACCACCCCCACTTGACCTGGGCGGGGCATCGGCGCGCTTCCCGCGCAGGGAAGCGCCGCGGCTCCCTGCTTGTGGCAGGCTCGGTCCATGCCCACGCACCGCCCGACCGCCGACCGCCCCGCCGCACCCCCGCCAGCGCCCCGCCGCACCGCGGCCGACCTCGCCGAGGATGGTGTGCCCGACGCCCCCTTCGCCCGTGAGCTGCGCGCCTGGCGGGCCCGCCGGGGCCTGAGCCAGCGCGCCCTGGCCGAGCGGGCCGAGACCACCGCGCGCCACCTCTCTTTTTTAGAGACCGGCCGCAGCCGGCCCGGGGCCCCGCTGGTGCTGCGCCTCGCCCGCGCGCTCGAGCTGCCCCTGCGCCAGCGCAACGGCCTGCTGCGGGCCGCGGGTCACCCGCCGGCCTTCCCCGACCGCGGCCTCGGGGCGGCCCAGCTCGGCCCCTTCCGGGCGGTCATTGACCAGCTCTTGGCGCGCCACGAGCCATTTCCCGCCTATGTGATCGACGCGAGCTGGCGCCTCTTGCGCTCAAACCAAGGCGGCGCCTGGCTGTGGGAGATGGTGGGCCCCGCCGCCGCCGAGGGCAACGCCCTGCTGGCCATGCTGCGCGCCCCCGCAGTCTGGGAGGGCCTCGAGAACCGCGCCGAGGTGGGTCATCAGCTCGCCGACGCGCTCGAGCGTGACGCGCTCACCAGCGGCGACGCGGGCCTGCTCGCCGACCACGCGGCCCTGCTGCGCCTGCTCGCCGACACACCCCGCCCGCGCGAGGTCGAGGGGGCCCCGCCGGTGATCTGTCCGCGCCTGCGCTTTGGCGGACAGACCCTCTCGACCATCACCACCATCTGTCGCTTCGGCAACGCCCTCGACCTGAGCCTCGACGAGCTGCGGGTCGAGCTGGTCTTTCCCGCCGACGCACAGACCGAGGCCCTGCTGCGGGCGATGGGCGCGGGGGGTCTGTCTTAGGGCGCCCCACCGCGCCCCGCCTGGCTTCGCCGGGGCCCCGTCCCGCGCCTCCGCGGCCTGCGGCCTGCGGGGTCGCGGTCCGCCCGGCTCGGTCGGGCTGCGCCCGACGCCTGCGGCCCGCGGGGCCACGGGGCGCGGGCATAGGCGGAAGCTGCGCGCGGCCGAGCTTGAGCCTCGGTCGGGGCGGGCCGGGTGGGCGGTGGTTCGGCGGGCGCGCCACCCCCTCCGCGGGAACCGCGCGCCCGGGCCCGCTGTCCACGCCGGTCACCCCCACCGAGGGCCGACCGATGCCGCGCACAACCCCTACCCCATCCACGCGCGCCCGGTCTAGACGCAGCCCCGCCCACCCGCAGCAGCCCGCGCTGGCCCTGCTGCTCAGCGTGGGCTGTGGCGGGGCCCCCCCGCCCGCCGTCGAGCTGCCGTGGGCGGCGGTCGCCGAGGCGGTGCCCGACTCCGCCTTTGACGTGCCGGCGGGCTCTTCGCTCGCGGAGCAGCTCGCCTGCACCACGCACGACCCCACAGGGCGCAGCCTCGCCACCCGGCGCGCGGTGGTGCGCATTGACCCGGAATGGGTGTGGGTGGACGGTCAGGCGGTGGAGGCGACCGCTGCGCTGTCTGGTGCGCAGGCCCAGTGGGGCGATGACTCAACGCCCGTTCTCGATGCGCTGTGGGCGCTGGCCATGGACCACAGGAACACCGCGGAGCGCTTCCCCTGCGCCGCGCCGTTCACCGGGGCCCTGCTCATCGAGGCCCCCGCCGATCTGCCCGTGGGTGCGCTGTGGGTCCTGTTCCTGAGCGCAGGCCGGGCAGGCTACGGCGACCTCTGGCTTCGGGTCGAGGCCAAGCTGGGCGCGACCGCGCCAGCCCGGGTCACCCCCCAGGACAAGCCCCCCTGGCTCCTCGACGACCTGCCCGCCTGTGTGCGCGGCCTGGGGTTATCCTGGTCACAGACCGGCGAGCTCTTCGTCGTGCGGTGGGGGCAACCTAACCTGACCCCTGACGAAGCGGACCGCTACCTCGACGCCAGCTCCCTCACCCAGCACCACCCGCAATCCACCGCGCCGCCCCTCAACACCGCGCAGCTGCGCGCGCGGCTGCCCGCGCTGCCCACCTGGGCCGAGGTGCAGGTCGGGCTCCGCCCCACGTCGGGCGCGCCGCTCGCCGACCTCGTCGCAGCGATGGTCGTGGTGCGCGAGGTCTATGGCGCGCGGGCCCTCATCGGCGCCGGCGAGGTCGGCCTTCGGCCGCCCCACCGCCCCGCCGACACCGAGGGCCCCCAGATCACGGCGCTGCGCTACCTGTTGACGCCCTTCTGCGTCCAGCCGTGGATGACCCACGTTCACACCTGCGCGGGCCTCGACGGGCAAGAGCACCCGCGGGAGGCCATCGAGCTGGGCGCCGCCCTCGACTGGGGGCCAGGCGCGCCCATCGAGACCGCGGACGGCTCAATCCCCTGACCTTCCGCCCGCCGCGCCCTCGGGCCACCGGTGCGGCGCCCCACCGCGCCCCGCCTGGCTTCGCCGGGGCCATGGGGCGCGGGCGTGCGCGGAAGCTGCGCGCGGCCGAGGTTGAGCCTCGGTCGAGGCGGGCCGGGTGGGCCGGAGTTAGGCGGGCGCGCCGCCGCACCCCGAGGTTCCCTTGGCCCACGCCCCCGCCACCGCCCCGCCCTGGGAGCTCGCGCTCATCCCCACCCCCGAGGCCTTCGCCACCCGCGGCGACTGGCCGGCCCTGCTGCTGGTGGTCGAGGCCCGCAGCGGCGCGGTGCGCCTCGCCGAGCCCGTCGAGGGCCCCCAGGGCCTCAAAGCGGCCTTCACCCGCGCGATCAAGGCGCCCCTCGAGGGCCTGCGCCCCGGCCGCCCCCGCGCGGTGGCCTGCCCCCAAGCGCTGCTCGCCGTGCTGCAGCCGGCCCTGAGCGCGCTCGGCCTGGTCTGCCACGGGGCCCACCACCTGCCGGCGGCCCACGCGGCGACGATGAGCCTGTTGACCGAGTTCGCCGCGGCGGCCCTGCCTGCGCGGGACATCGGGTGGGAGCGGGTGGCTGAGCTCATGCAGCGCCCCATCCCCTGGGCCCAGCTGGGCACCGAGCTTGGGTTTCGCTTCCTCAGCCCCGACCCCACTTACAATGGGGTCCTGGTGGTGGGCCAGGGCCCGCCCGTCAGCCCGCCGGCCCTCCACCTCTTCAACGACGTCGCCGACTGGCGCGCCGTCTGCAACCGCGAGGGGGTCGACCGCAGCGATCTGCCGGTCGTCGAGGTGCGGCTCAAAGAGGCCCGGCGGCCCAGCGCCGAGGAGCGCGGACTGCTGCCCCACGTCGGGGTGCACATCGATGGCTACGATCTGTCCGTCCAGCTCATCCTTGACGGCTCCAGCCAGGTGCCCAAGGTCGAGGCCCAGCGGACCCTGGCCGAGGCTTGCGCGGCCGTGCTGGGCCTGCTCAGCGCGCCGGGCGGGCCCCCGGCGGTCGGCGCCGCGCCGGTGGCGGTGCCGGGTCACGCAGGCCTGCGGGTCGAGGCGCTGCGCTTGCGCCCGCCGGCAGCGCCCAGGGCGCCCGCGACGCCGAGCCTCGCCGACACCGTCGACTACGCCACCTTCACCGTGCTGGCCGTGCCCCATGACACCCCCGACAACCCGGACTGGGTCGTGCTGCGCGCGCGCAAGCCCGACACCGCCGCGCTCATCGCCGCGCTGCGGACCGCGGTCGCGGTCCAGGCCCAGCAGGTGTACCCTAAGGGGTGGGCGCTGACCGCACGCTTGGCCACGGGCGCCGACCTGCGCCTCGGCACCATCGCGCTGTCTTGGATGCCCCGCAGCGCCGCGCGGGGCACGATGACCTTGGTCGTGGCCATGGGCGGCGCGCGGGTGCAAGCGCTCGGTGAACGAGACCCCTTGTGGACGGCCACTTTGCCACTGACCATCCTTGCTGAGGATGGCCGCCGCTTCGACGAGGCGCTCAACGACCCCGACCCCTTCGGTCATCTCGCGGGCGGGTCCTGGGCCGGCCCACCCGAGACCTGGCCCGAGCCGACCCGGGTGCTCGCGGCCTTCCTCTGGCCCGCGCTGCAGCCGACGACCTGCCAAGTGACCATCCGCAGGCTGGTGACCGCGGGGGCGCGCATCTGGGAGGTCTACGCCCGGCGCGCCGAGGGGGGTGACACCTGGGAGCCGTTCAACCTCGTCGTGGACGACCTGGGCCCCTGGCTCACCGACGTGCTGCTGCAGCGTCGGGACCGCTTCTTCTCCGACGACGTGCGCCACATCACCGTCCACGGTGACCGCCTAGACGGCGCTGAGCCGGTGCTCTTGACCTGGGAGCCGGTGCGCTCGAGGCCGGGGCTGCGGCCGCGCTGAGCTCGGGGCGCTGGTCGGGGTGGGCCCCGTCCCCAGCAGGGGGCTCTGCGCGCACCGCAAGACCTGGGTCGGCTCAATCCCCTGACCTTCCGCCCGCCGCGCCCTCGGGCCACCGGTGCGGCGCCCCGCGCGAGAGCCGCAGGCCCACGAAGCTCTCCCGCACCGTCGGGGCCAGCGCGCTGCGGCTGGCCGACCGCACCCGGTGCGCCGCGCTGCACCAAGCGCCCCCGCGCAGGGCCCGGATCAGACCCGTGTCGCCCAGGGGGTCGACCCGCGGGCCGCCCGGGTAGGGCGCATCGACGCTCTCCCGCGCGTCGGCGCACCACTCCCAGACGTTGCCGAGCATATCGTAGAGACCCCAGGCGTTGGGCTGCAGCTGGCCGACGGGCTTGGTGCCCCCCTTGCTGTTCTTGGCGAACCAGGCGATGTCTCGACGCTGCTGGCCCAGCACCCCATAGGTGGGCCCGGTGGTGCCGGCGCGGCAGGCAAGCTCCCACTGGGCCTCGGTGGGCAGCTGAAAGACCAGGCCGTCATCGATCGCCGCGGGCGGCAGCAGGGCGGATAGCCGGAGGGTGAAGGCCACCGCATCCTCCCAGCTCAGCTGCTCGACGGGGCGGTCCGCCGCCGCGCCCGTCGAGAACCGGCTCGGGCGCTCACCGGTCACCGCGCGATAGAGCGCCTGGGTGACCGGGGTGTCGGCCATCCAGAAGCCGTGGCTGAGGGTCACCTCGTGGGCGGGGCCCTCGGCGGGATCGCGGCCCGGCTCGTGGTCGGGCGCGCCCATGCGAAAGCGGCCGGGGCAGAGCCAGCGAAAGCGCTGGGTGGGGCCGTCGAGGCTGAGGGTGGCCCAGGGGCCGAAGGGGTCGGCGCCGGTGGTGGTGGCCCAGGGGGCGGCGGGTGGTGGTGGGGTGGTGGGCATGGCGCGGCGCCTCGGGGGGCCGGCGGGGCGCCGGTGGGGAGTCCCGCGCGGCCTATCGGCTCGGGGCGGAGGGCGCGGGGTCGACACCGGATCGGCGCCTTCGGGCGGGCGGCGCACGAGCGCCTCGGGCGCCAGCGGACCGCGGGGGTGGACCATGCCAGAGCTACGCGAGCCGCCCCCAACAAGACGGTCAGCCCCATGCCGACCCGAGCTGCATCGCCAGGGCCCGGGTGTCGCCGCGCCGAGCGTTGCGCAACGCGGCCTGCAGCTGCTGAAGCTTGGCGATCAGCTGCCGCTGCTGCTCATCGGTCTGCTTCTCCAAAATGTCGTTGCCTGGAGGCACCGGCAAAATGGCGCGCAGACGCCTGGCGCCGTTGTACTGGATGGGGGACAGCAGTCGGTCTACGACATCGCTGAGGGCGCCCAGGTCATCCATCTGCCCTTCGGTTGCGGAAGCGTGCGGTAGGGGCTGGAAGTGCGACAGCACCAGCGCGGTGATCGCCACTCCGGCGGGCCGAGCGTTGCCGGTAGGCTGAAAATTCACGTCCTTCCAATGCTTCAGCGTCCGAATCACGCGGCGCCGCTGGGCATTGGCCTCGGGGGTAGACAGATTGGAGAGCACCGCAACGAGAGCTGTAGGGTCACAGGCATCCCAATCAACTAGGTCGGCCCGCGAGTGCTCCCTCCCAACCGCACGAAGAAGGCCACGGGACGTCTCGAGGTAGCACGCCAGATCGACATGATAGGCCGGCTCACCCGGTCGGATCCACCGCACACGGATGCAGTTGCGACGCCACTCGACTTGTTGGTTGGGCCACTGGGCCCCGTCGAACACAAGACGCATGAGCTGCGTTGGGGTGACGGAACTGCCAGCCGGCAGCTTGATGATGAGCCCTACGTCGATGTCAAAGTCGCCGTCGATGGGCAACACGCCCGTGCCCATCGCGTAGCTGCCCTGGTTGAAGAAGGCGAAGCTCAAACCTCGATCCCGGAGGCGCTGGAGCACAATGTCTCGCTTCTCGCGCAGGGTCTGGTTCTCGTCGTAGTTGTCGAGCTTGATGTTCCGATGGAAGCGGAGCATATCGGTTTGGACTGACTGCTCGCCCACCGAAACGACGCGAGCTGGCTTCGGGGCCGGGGCCGAGGCGGACAGACGGGCGGATTGCGTTGCGCTGGGGAAGGCGGGACCGATGCAGAGGCGAAGGCCGAGCTCGCGCTCCTGCGGCGCCGGCGTGACCTCCCAGCGAACCGCCGCACTCACAACCTGCGGTAGAAACGAGCAACCGCCGCCGCGCGCCCAACCAAGGCTGTTCGGGAACTTCGCAGGCTTGTCGGGTTGGCCAATGAAGTCTCGCCCGACCGAGTCATCGAGGCACCACTCCCATACGTTGCCCAGCATGTCGAAGAGACCCCAAGCGTTGGGCAACAATCGTGCGACGGGCTGGACCTCGCCGCACGCGTTACCCATGTGCCATGCGATCTTGTCGAGTTCGAGCTGGCCTGACCCAAGGTAATGCAGCGTCTTGGTGCCTGCGCGGCAGGCGTACTCCCACTCTGCCTCTGTCGGCAGGCGCACGACGAGCCGTCCCGGCGACGGCTCATGGGCGGCGAGCAGCGTATCGACCTGCACTGCGAAGTCTACTGCGTCTTGACGGAGTAGGGAGGTAACCGGCCGGCTGGGGTCGCCTGGACTGGCCGCGCTCGGATGCGCGCCCATGACCTCGCAAAACAGCGCCAGTGTGACCGGTGTGTCGGCCATCCAGAAGCCATGGGCCAGGCTGACCTCAGTTCGACCCGCCTCTACCGTGCCGCTGGGAGCCTCTTCGGGCGAGCGGCCCATCAAAAACCGCCCCGGCGGGCACCAGCGCATGCGCTGGATGATGCGCTGCACGGCGAAGCTGGCGTAAGGGCCGTATTCATCATGGCCCCACTCCACAGCCCAGGTGGGCGGGAAGTTGGGCGGAGCCACCGGCGGTAGGGGTCCAGGTGGCGCTGCCGGCTCGGGCTCCGGCTCAGGCACCACATCGCTCCCTTCCCGGAAGCTAAGGTCAATAGCCACCTCGCGCGCCAGAGACATAGCGGCCTCGATCCCACCCGACCCTGGCCGATACAGGGTTTCCGCGATGCTGCCACGTACGCTTGGCCAGGGGTGGCCAGTGTTTCCACCCGGGCAAACCCAAGCGAGAATGGACGGGCTCGGTTTCATCCTCGAGGTCAACCAACCAAAGACACGTCCCACATCTGCCTCTTGGTTGGCACTGCCGGGCGAGTCGGCAGTGATGACGACGATGGTCACCGGCGACCATCGTTGACGCTCGATCACGGTCGCCGCCCAGCTCGCGCCCCCAGCGGGGCTGATCTCGTCTATAAATGCGCGGCGGCCAAGCAACTTGAGCGCTTCCCGGAGCGCCTTTGCATAGACCAGCCCGCTGGGGCGGGCGAAGCTGATGAAGACGTCGAACGCATCGGCCGGGTCCTCAGGGCCGCGTCGGTACTTGCTGGGCATTGGCTGCCCTCCTCTCAAAGCTACGTCGGCTGAGATCTCGATCCGCGCGCGGTGGCTATCGGGCAACGGGCGCGGATGCTGGCCAGATCGCTTGCGGGGCCTTCACCCGGCGCGGTCAACAGCCCGGCGCCCCGGCTCCACCTTCTGGGCCAGTTGACGGCCGCCCGAGCCACGCGCTCACTTTCCGAGCTCCGCTTTTCATCGAGGTTCACGGGTGACTAACGGCTATTAGCTGGTGCGCCCGCACTCGAGCGAGCCGAAGGCCCAGGTAGCGAGTCCGATCCGATGGACCGAGTGCGTCACGGGCGCCGGCACGCGCGTGCCGAGCAAGATCACCCCACGAGCCGCCACGGAATGCGCGCTCCTGGCCCGCTTTACCAATAGGGTCGTTGCGGGGGCCGCCTGGGTAAGGCTCGTCCAAGCTCCTCCGCAAATCAGCGCACCACTCCCACACGTTGCCCAGCGTGTCAAAAAGACCCCATGCGTTAGGCAAGTGCTGCCCGACCGTATGGGTGGAACGCATCGCGTTCGCCGCGGTCCAGGCGATGTCGTCGAGGCCCTTGCCCGCCGGTGCGTAAGTGGCCGTGTCGGTGCCGGCACGGCAGGCGCGCTCCCACTGGGCCTCGCTGGGCAGCTGGATCGCCAAGCCGTCGCTCGCACCACTCGGCAACAGCCCCGACAGGCGGCGGACGAAGGCGACCGACTTATCCCAGCTCACCTGCTCGACAGGGCGACGCAGGTCGGGCGGGTCGACGAACTTGCTTGGGTTCTCACCCATCACCGCGAGGTAGAGCCCTTGGGTCACCGGCGTGTCGGCCATCCAGTATCCGTGGCTGAGGGTGACCTCGTGCTGCGGGCCCTCATCCGAATGCCGGCCCTCTTCGCTCTCCGGCGAACCGATCATGAAGCGCCCCGGGTTGACCCACCGAAAGCGCTGCGTGGCCTCGGCGATGGAGGTCTTCACGTCAAACTCGGCCCACAGGCCGTAGCGGTCGCGACCCATACGCTGCCAGCCGCCGTCGTCGGCGCGGCGCAAGAGGCCAAGGGTCAGCGTCTCGACGCCGGTGTCGAGGCTAAGGGTCTTGGCGCCATCGAAGGGCATCGGCAAGCCCGGCACCAGCGGTTTTGGACTGCCGCGCTGCCCGTCACGCACCACCACAAGGGTCTGCTTCGCGAGCAGCCAGCCCACCGGACTGCCGGGGCGGTGAGCGGCCGCCGGCACGTCGGGGTGCGCAACCTCGGGCTCGGGCTGAAGGATGAGCTGCTGGCCGACTTGGCGCACGGCCCAGCGCTCGGGGGTCGCGTCGGGCAGCGCCTGTCCGTCGGGGACGAGCTGGCGCTGCTCGCTCCAGATCTGCACGGCGCGCAGCTGCTCGCCGGCGGGCTCCAGCAGGCGCTCGGGTGGCACGCTCTGGGCGAGTCGGCGGCCGACAGCGGCCCAGGCACGCGCAGGGGCCTCTTTCGGGCCGAGCCCCGAGCGCAGGGTGCCGCCGAGCCGATCAAGCCAGGTTGCGTCCTCGGGCTCGGCGGGCAAGCCCCGCAGCGCGAGGTTGAGGGCGACCCGGTCGCCGATGCGCGCCTCAGGCGGATTGACCTGCGACCACTCTCGGGCCAGCGCCTCGGCCGCGCGCACGGTGTCAGCGCTGAGCGTCGGGTCGTCGCTGGCCAGCGCCCGCGCAAGACGGCCCCGGAGGGCCGCGAGGTCGACCGCCGACAGCGCGAGCTGCCCGCCGTGCAGGGCCGCGCCCGGCCGCTGCCACACGTCGAGTTCGGTGACCAGATCGGCGCGCTGCGGGCCCAGCAGCCGGCGCAGGTCGCGCAGCAGGCCGCGGGGGGCCCAGCTGCTCAGGCTGAGCAGCGCCGCGAGGTCTTCGGCCCGGTCGCGGCGAAGCTCCGCGTCGAGCACCGGCCGCCCTCCCCAGCCCAACGCCTGCGCCGGGCAACCCGCCGGTCCCTCACTGGTGGGGCTCAGCGCCACGAGGCGGTGGCCGGAGGCATGCAAGGCGGCGCAGAGCCCGGCCCACGCCGCGCCAGTGGTGGAGTGGGGCCGATGGTCGAGGGTACCGAGGTCGCTGAGCAGCAGCACCACATCAGCCTCAGGCAAGCGCCGAGCCCAGGTCCCCGGCGCGGTGGCGGCGCGGCGCAGCCCGGCCTCGCCGAGCTCAACGAGGTGCACATGGGCCTGCCCCATGAGCCGCCTCAGCGCGTCGATGACCATGGCGTGGTCGGCCACCAGGGGCATCAGGCGCGGGTCGCGGTCGTTGAGCACCACCGCTACGCGGGGCCACGCCGCCCGCGACGCCCGGGGCAGGCGTTCGAGGGGCTCTGCGCGGCTGATTTTGCGGAGCGCAGCCGGCAGATCAAGGCTGCGCGAGGGCCGCTGCCCAGCCAGCGCCACGCGGAGCCGGGACTCGAGCTGGGGCCAGGGGCAGGCGGCTTCGGCCTCGGGGGCGGCGCCGTAGCGGAAAGCGCTGGGGCCGAGATCGTCGAGGGTGAGGTGCTGATCGGTGGGTCGGCTGAGGGCTGTCTCGGGCGCGCGCTCGGCCCTCTCTACCCGCCAAAAACTTTGCTCTTCCCAGGGGATGGCGGAGGGCATCATCGCTTGCCGGGGCTGCGCCACCTGCTGCTGAACCAGCTTGGTACGCGGCGCCTGGGGCTGCGCGGGTCGGAGCGCGCGGCCGAGAAGCCGCGCGACGGCGGCGGGGTCGGCCTCGGGGAACGCGGCCCGGAGGCGGGCGAAGTCGCCGTCGGTGCCCGAGGGCGGGCGGTGCGGCGGGCGGCTCAAGGGGCGCCCCCGCCCTCAGCGCCGCCAAACTGCGCGCGATGCTTGTAGAAGGCGAGGCGCTGGACGCTGCGCACCATCTCAAGCCGTTCGGCCTGGGTCTGGGCGAGCTCAGTGACGGCGCGGAGCAGGTCGACCAGCTCGGCCAGGCCCGGCGCGTTGGCCCCCTCTTGGGCCGCTTGCGCCCGCGCGTCGACGAGGCGGTCGACGGCGGCCTCAAGTACTGAATTTTGCAGCGATGGGAAGTGCAGCTTCGCCCGGTCGCGCAGGTGGGGGCGCAGCTTGGCCAGATCCGTGGGCAGATCGAGGTGCAGCACGAGGCAGCGGCGCAAGAAGGCGTCGGGCAGGGCGCGCTCTTCGTTGGTGGTGATGATCACCAGGGGCGGCGGCGCGCCGTCGCGGGCGCAGATGCGGCGGTGGGCCGGGTCGTCGAAGCCGCCGTTGGCGAGCACATCAAGCAGGGCGTTGGGCACCGCAGGGTCGGCCTTGTCGATCTCGTCGATCAGCACGACGACGCCATTCTTGCGGGACCCGTCGCGCCAGCGGCCGCAGCCATCGCCGTGCTTGGAGAGCGCCTCTGCACCCGCCCAGTCGTAGGCCCACCACAGGGCGCCGGGCTGGACGAAGTGCATGAGGTGCAGTGGATCGGCCTCGGGCGTGACCTCGGCCGGGGGCGCCACATCGCGCCGGAGCTGCGCCGTGGCCAAGCGCCGCACGGCGTCGACCCGATAGCGCAGATCAGCGGTCTCGGTGCTGGCGTCGACGGTCTCGATGACCAGCGCCCGCTCGAGCATGACCGCCGCCGCGCGGGCGACCTGGCTCTTGCCCACGCCGGGCTTGCCGCGCAGCAGCAACGGTCGCCGGGTGACGAGGGCTGCCTGCAGCGCCAGCGGCTCGTCGTCGCCGACGAGGTGGACGGAGTTGGGGAGGCCATCGTCGCCCTCGAGCTTGAGCTTTGCGCCGGCCGCGTGGGCGCGGAGGCGGGCTATGTCGGCGGCGGGGTCATAGACAGTGGGCGGGGGCGCCTTGCTGCGCTTGGGCGGCATGGGTGGCTCCATGGAGGGTCAGGATGGGGTTGGGGCGAGCATGGCCCGCATCTTTTCGTTGATCGTGGCTTCAACTACAGTGGCCTCGCTGCCCGTGAGGAAGAAGACCGGCGGCGCCGAATCCTGGAAAAGTACACCGACGACGCCCACAGCCCGGTCGAAGGCGGCGGTGGCTTCGGCGGCGGAGTCGTACCCACCGACATCAACGACGATGATAGTGCGCCTGAAGGCATCGCTCTTGGCCTGTCTGCCTTCGCTGAGGATCCGTTTGCACTCTCTGATCAACAGGTCGACGTTGCGCAAACGCGAGCCGCCCTTCGCGGCGACGATGCGCTCGATGGCCGAACGTCCCTCAGGCGGCCTGTGCTGTCGGTATGTCCCGAGGTCAGCCCCGAGCCACTCGGCTAAGTTGACCTCAGAAGATTGCAAGGTCGCGAGCACCGGCAGATCAAACTCCTCATCCCAGACATGGGTACCCTCAACGACGGGCTCGACGCCGTCGCGCACAACGGCGGGGGCCACTCGGGCCGAGAGGCCGTGCGCACGGGCGTTCACGAAGCCGATCGTCAGCGGCCAGTTCATGGTCGGCACCTTGAGCTTGCGGTCGGCCGCTTGTCTGTGGACCACTTCACGCACCACCGTAAGCTCCGGCCGCAAGGCCGCATCGAGCTCCAGCCGTGCGCCAGCGCAAGCGGCGACCGCGAGGCGGTCCGCTGGCCCGCAATCTGTCCATGCCCTTTCCATCGCCAGGAGCACGGCCGCGACGTCGTGGACGAGGACATGCCGCACCAGCGGGTCAAGCTGGTCGCCGATCTCCTTGGTCGGGTCCAGGGGAAGCGAGGCGGCCTTCGCGAGCTGACGTGCAGCGACCGGGTTCCCGCTCAGCTGCGCGCGCACCTTGCGCTCGGCTTCGGCGCGAGCGGCGGGGTCCGGGGTGTTACCCTGGTCGCTATGCGCGTCTGGCTTGGGCTGAGGTCCACCGAGGGTCTCGGCGGCGAGAGGCACCTGGCTCGGAGTCTCTACGGCCGACAAGCCCCCAGCATCCCCGTCTTTCTTTCGTGCACCTCGTGTAGGGCGTCGAGCCTTCTTGCCATGAAGCGTGTCGACTAAGTTCTTCATGTCCTCCGGCAGAGCATGGTAGTGTCTACCAAACAAGAACTCTGGCACCCGATAGTCTTCCCCTTCCAGCTGAACCAAGACGACTTTGGTGCTGATGCCACCGTTACGATACAACATATTGCGGATGAGGGAACCTTCCCACTTGACCCCCTTGCCAATGTCGATGTGAGCACGCATTTCTACTCGGTCGGCCCAGTCTGGAGTGCATACACAGACAATGTGCCGAGCGTCTCGCACCATCCGCTCCATCCAGTCGGGCCAGCCTTCGTCGGGCCCGTTGGGCAATTCGTATTGGTCGATCTCGACATTGACTTCGTATTCTTCGCGAAGAACTTCGGCGAGCCTCCAAACCTTAGCTGGCACCTCGCCAGTGTGCGCGTAGCTGATCAGTACGTGCGGCTCGGTGGGCGCTGCCACCATCCCATCATCCGTCGTCATCCGCACCCCTCCCGCCCGCTGGCCGCCCGCGCTCCGCGCGAACCCTGCCACAGGGCGGAGTCACCGCGCCAGCCACACCGCACCGGCCGCCATTCTCGTGGAGGAGCGCCGCAACCCGCCTCGCGCGCGCCAGCGGGCCCCGGGGCGCGCGGGGCGCGGGCTGGAGGTCAACCTCCGCGCGGGGTGGTCGGCGACCACCGGAGCTGGAGGTTGACTCGCGCGCGGGGTGGTCGGCGACCACCAGATCTGGAGGTCAACCGCCGCGCGAGGTGGTCGGCGACCACCGGACCTGGAGGTCGACCTGCGCGCGGGGTGGTCTTGGACCACCCGACCTGGAGGTCGACCTGCGCGCGGGGTGGTCTTGGACCACCGGATCTGGAGGTTGACCCGCGCGCGGGGTGGTCGGCGACCACCGGAGCTGGAGGTCAACCTCCACCGGCCCACGGGCGGTGGAGGCCCGCGCTGCGCGGCCCGACCCGCGGCCCAGGCCAGCCCGGGGCCAGCGCCCGGCGGGGAGCGCCCGGCGGCGGGTCGATCTCGCCGCGCGGGATCAGCGCCGTCGCGCTGCGCGGGGCGGGATCGAACACGGCCGCGCACGGCGCGGTCAGCCACCTGGGGCCCCGGCTCCGCCTTCGGGGCCCTTGGGCGGCCGCCCGCGCCGCGCGCTCACGGACCGAGCTCCGCTTTTGGAAGACCGGTCCCCGGTCCAGGCTCACGGGTCACTGGACGCTGGTCGCTGGTGCGCCCGCCCTCGGGAGAGCCGGAGGCCCAGGCCGCCGTTGCGCTCCGACGGGTCGCGGGCGTCGCGGTAGGCCGCGCGCGCGGGCAGCGCAGTGTTGATCCAAGAGCCGCCGCGGAGCGCGCGGAACGGGCCGGCTCGACCCAGCGGGTCCACGCGTGGGCCGCCGGGGTACGGCTCGTCCCAGCTCCTCCGCGCATCGGCGCACCACTCCCACACGTTGCCCAGCGTGTCGAAGAGGCCCCAAGCGTTGGGCAGGAGCTGGCCGACCCGATGGGTGCTGTGCTTCGCGTTCGAAGTGGTCCAGGCGATGTGGTCGAGGCCCTTGCCCGCGGGGGCGTAGGTGGGCGTGGTGGTGCCGGCGCGGCAGGCGTGCTCCCACTGCGCCTCGCTGGGGAGCTGAAAAACGAGGCCATCGTCGAGCGCGCCGCTCGGCCGGAGCGCCGCCAGCCGGCGCGTGAAGTGGACCGCGTCATCCCAGCTCACCTGCTCAACCGGGCGGCGCAGGTCGGGCGGGCTGGTGAAGCGGCTCGGGTTTTCGCCCATCACCGCGAGGTAGAGCGCTTGCGTCACGGGCGTGTCGGCCATCCAGTAGCCGTGGCTGAGGGTGACCTCGTGCTGGGGCCCCTCCAAGGCGTACCGCCAGGGGTCGAACGCCGGGGAGCCCATCAAGAAGCGCCCGGACTTGATCCACCGAAAGCGCTGAACAGCCCCTGATACGTCCATCTCGGCCCATCGGCCGAAGTGGTCGGCGCCAGCGGCAGAGGCCCAGGGGGGCACCTCGGAGCTCGGCGGGGGGCCCGCCACAGGCCGGGTGGGCGGCGCTTCGACGGGCGCGACCCGCACCGGTGCACCGACCGACTTCACTGGCGGCGACACGCTCTGCGGCGCCGCGCCGGGCAGCATCGGGCTGGGCGGCGCCACGGGGCCGCGCCGAAGCAGGACAGCGAGCTGGGCGGCGATCTCAGCGGCGGCGCGCACCGGCTCATCCGCCCCGCCGAGGTGGGCGCGGAAGGTCGAGAGCCCCGAGGGCCAGCGGTCTTCGGTCGGGCCGCCTGGGCAGCGCCAGGGCACCACCCGCTGCGCGGAGCCGGGCTGGGTCGCCCACTTCATCGCCCGCTGGATCTCGGACTTCTGGTGAACGCTGCGGCGGGTGTCGGCCGACACCACCACCACCGTGACCAGGGCGGCCTCATGGGCGGCGAGCACCTCGTCGTCCCAATCGACGCCCAGGTCGGTGCTCTGCTCGTCAACGAAGCCACGCAGGCCGAAGCCGCCCAGGGCGGCGCGCAGCTCGCGGGCAAAGGGCAGACCGCTCGGCCGCGCAAAGCAGATGAACACGTCGAAGGGGCCGCCGGGCGCGCTGCCCCCGCTGTGGGTCTGTGCGGTGCTGGTGCTGTCGCCGCTCGCCATCCTCTCCCCGTCGGCCGGGGGGCCCCGGCGCCGGGCGGCAGCTTGCCATCGGTGGAGGCGCGCATCTGGGAGCAGCGCCCTGCGCGGTGTCTTCGCGCTGAAGGCCCGTGACCGCCTCGCGCGCGCCAGCGGGCCCCGGGGCGGCGCAGCCGGTCGCCGCAGGCGACGGAGCCGCGCAGCGGCGAACCCCAGGGGGCACGCGATCCCAGGGACTGGCGCGGGTGCGCGGGTTAGGGAGCCCCATGCGCCGATCCTTCAACACCACTGGCCCCTGCGACCCCGCCCGCCACTACATGCTGCCGCCGGTCGCGCGCCTGCCCGACATGGCGCCCTTCATCGAAGAGCAGCTCTACTTCGTGCTCCACGCGCCTCGGCAGACGGGCAAGACCACCGCCATGCGCGCCTTCGCCGAGGCCCTGCGCACCCAGGGGGTGGCCGCCTGCTGGGCCACGGTCGAGGTCGCCCAGGGCATCGACGACACGGCCGCGGCCGAGCCGTTGTGGATCGAGGCCTTGCACCATGGGTCTACGCATCAGCTCGATGAGGCCCAGCAGGCGCCCGCGCCCGCGGGCTTCCTCGGGGCGCCGGCTGGGGGGCGGCTCCACGCCTACCTGCGGGCTTGGGCGGCGGGCCTATCGGTGCCCCTGGTGCTGCTGATCGACGAGGCTGACCTCATCTCGGGCCCGGCGATGGTCAGTTTTTGGCGCCAGCTGCGCGATGGGTTCACGGACCGCGGCGTGGGCCGCTTCCCCACCTCGGTCGCGCTGATCGGCGTGCGCGCGCTGCGCGACTACCCGGTGCAGCGCAAAGATGGCCCGGTGATCGACCCAGGCTCGATGTTCAACTTCGCGGCGGCCTCGCTCACCCTGCGCCAATACTCCCCGGCAGAGGTGGCCGGGTTGCTTGGCCAGCACACCGAAGAGACCGGCCAAGCGTTCACCCCCGAGGCCGTGGCCGAGCTCGCGCGGATCACCGACGGGCAGCCCTTCTTGGTCAACGCGCTGGCCGACCTCTGCGTGACCGCGCTGGTGCCCGACCGCGCCGCGCCGGTCACCGCCGCGCACGTCGACCAGGCCCGCGCCCGGCTCGCCGATGCGCGCACCCCCCACCTCGACAGCTTTGCGCGCCGCCTGCGCGCGCCCGCCGCGGCGCCGGTCATCCAAGCGACCATCTTGGGCGACGCGCCGCTGGAGCTCGCGGGGCATACCGACGCCGTGGCCGAGCTGATCGACCGCGGGCTGCTCCGCCGCGGGCCTGATGGGGTCGAGCCCGCCAACCCCATTTATGCCGAGCTCATCGTCCACACCCTGACGCTGAACGTCCAGGCGAACCTCGCGCCCCCGTGGTGGCCCTGGACCACACCCAGCGGCGGCCTCGACATGCCGGCCCTGCTCGAGGCCTTTCGACAGTGGTGGCGCGAGAACGCCGACGTGCTCGACATGCAGGTACCCTACACCCCCGAGGCCGTAGCCCACCTCGCGCTCTGCGGCTTCTTGCAGCGCGTGGTCAACGGCGGCGGCCGGGTGCACCGCGAGTTCGCCGCGGGCCGCGGCGCGATGGACCTGCTCATCAGCTATGGCCCCGACCGCTTCGCCATCGAGCTCAAGCGGGTGCGCAGCCGCGACCGGCTCGAGACCGTGGTCGAGCGCGGGGCGGCCCAGCTCGGCCGTTACCTCGACACCGTCGGGCTGGACATGGGCTGGCTCGTGGTCTTCGACGTGCGGCCCGACCGCAGCTGGGAGGAGCGGCTGCGGAGCCGGGAGCTCGAGGTGGGCGGCAAGCGGGTGGTGGTGTTGGGGGCATAGACCCAATGTTGGGCGGTGCGCACCGAAACGAACCGGAGCGCCCCCGGAGCGGACCGGAGCGCCGCGTCGCGCCTCAGGCCGACGACCCGATGCTCTCGCTCAAGGCCGCCTCGGCGTCGGCCACGGGGATGACGCTCATGGCGAAGAGGCTCGACAGCTTGGCGCAGACCTCGGCGTTGGCCTCGCAGAGCACCATGAAGCAGCGGCTCGGAGGCAGGCGCAGCAGGCGGCTGATGCGGTTGTACTTCGCGATGTGGCGCTGAAAGCCGCCAGACTTCATCTCGACCCACCACACCTCGCCCTCGACCTCAAACAACAGATCGAGCTCGAAGTCTTCGCCGGTGGGCAGCGTGACTTGGAGGTTCTCGAGCAGGCTGAACGCACCCTCGGGGTGCGCCGCGCGCAGCGCCTTGAGCACCACCGCCCGCACATAGAGCTCGAGCCAGCCCCCGGTGATGAAGTAGACCGCCGTGGGCAAGCGACTGGGCGTCAAGTGCAGCTGGTAGGCCGGGGCCCGGTGGTACTTGAACGCCTCGATCAGGGCCAGCTCGTGCAGCTGGTGAGAGAGGTGCGTGCTGCAGGTGACCACCGCCGGCGCCTGCTCTTTGAGGCTGACGGATTGGACGGTCCCCTCTGCGCTGCCGCGCTTGAGGGCGTCGATCACCAGCTTCACCCGCTCGTACTGGGTGCCGATGAAGCGGGCGATGGGCAGCAGTGCCTCTTCTTCGATGGCGGCGCCCTTCTCTCGCTGAACGGTGACGCCCCGTCGGCCCAGCCAAGCCCGAAGCAGGCCCGTACGGTCACCCGCCGGCGCCTCAATCTGCGCTGCAGTGGCCTCGACCCCACCGGGGAGCTGGCCCGCCGGCGCGCCCGTGACCACCGCGGCAGCCTCGGCGCGCGGGCCCGGCAGGGCTGACCCCGGCGCGGCCTCGGCGCGCAGGCTCTGCGGGGCGGGCGCCGCGGGCGCCTCGACGGCTGCCGCGGGTGGCCGCTCCAGCGCAGCGGCGATGCGCTCCAGCGCCGTGGCGATGCGCTCCAGGGCGTCGGTCTTGCGTCCCATCGGGGCCTCTTCGAGGTCGGCTGCCCGACCGGGTGCGCGGGGATGGCGGCGGTCGGCAGGTGTGGGCCACAGGGAGGGCGCAGCCGCAGCGCCCGAGCCTCGGCCATGTAGCGGGGAGATCAGCAGCCCACCACTGGGGGACCACCGTGCGCGGGCGGGCTGCTCCCCTGGTTGGGGTGGACCGGGTCGCGCTGAAGGCCCGTGAACGCCTCGCGCGCGCCAGCGGGCCCCAGGGCGGCGCAGCCGGTCGCCGCAGGCGACGGAGCCGCGCAGCGGCGAACCCCAGGGGGCGCGCGACCGGCGCGGGAGCGCCGGGGGCGCCCGGGGACGGGCGTGTGGGGAGCGTGCGCGTGCGCCCGGGCGGTGGCGTGCAGGTCGACCCCGGCGGCATGGTTCGGCCTGGCGTCGTAGCGAGCGCGTGGGGCTGCGGATAGCTGCGCGCCGCGCTGGCCCCCTTCGCGGCCGCGCCCTGGGAGCCCGATGTACCTCCACCGCCTGCACATCCAGCGGATGAAGCGGGTCGCCGACCTGGAGCTGCGGTTCACCGACGCCGCCGGCGCGCACCGCCCCTGGACGGTCATCATCGGCGAGAACGGCACGGCGAAGACCACCATCCTGCAAGCGGTCGCCCTGGCCGCCGCGGGGGCCCGGCAGGTGAACGCGGTGATGGACCGCGGGGCGCGCTTCGCGCGGGATCGGCGGGCCGGCGACGCGCCCCTTGAGATCACCGCAGACTTCGGCTTCTCGGCCGCGGGCAACGCGACCGCGCTGCACCCGCACGCCCCACCGGCAGCGGGGGCGGCCCGGCGGCTGCGCTCGACGGTCTCGCTCAGCGCCCGCTCGACCAGCTTTGCCGCCCAGGCGGCCTACCTCGGCCCTGACGGCCCGCTCGATGGGCCAGACCCGCTGGTGCACGCCCGCGACGTGCAAGAGCAGCGCTGGTTCGTGGCCGGCTACGGCGTCGCCCGCGCGCTGCCCGACCCCGCCTGGGCGCCCGACCTCGACAACCGCGTGATCGCTCGGCTCAAGCCGCTGTTTGACAGCCGCGCCAACCTCGCCAGCGTGGGCGTGACCTACGCCTTTGCGCGCCGAGACGTCGAGGTGGGCGACCGTCCCGGCACCCGGGCGCGGGCCTATAGCAGGGTGCTGAACCAGATCTTGCGCGCGGGTGGCGAAGCCCTGATGCCTGGGGTCAGCGGCCTCGAGCTGCGCGGCGCCGGCGGCGCGCAGACCGCGACCGACCTCATCGACGCGGATCGCTTCAAGATGCGCACAGGTCGGGCAGAGATGGTGATCGCTGGCGTCGCCCTCTCGCACGGGTTTCAGTCGACCTTTGCCTGGATCAGCGACCTCGTGGGCCACATCCTGCTCGACGCCGACGCCGCTGTGGCGCCCGAAGAGATGGAGGGCCTGGTGTTGGTCGATGAGATCGACCTCTACCTGCACCCGAAGTGGCAAGCATCCTTTGTCGGGGCCCTGCGGCGGGTCTTTCCGCGCCTTCAGTTCATCGTCACCACCCATAGCCCTGTGGTTTTGGCCGGTCTCGCCCCCGAAGAGGTGGTGCGCCTGCAAGCCGACCCAGAGACCGGCGACGTCCGCCAGGTCGCACGCGACCCCGAGAGCGGAGCGCTGGCGCCGGTATCGGGCATGGATGCGCCGCGCGTCGCCGAGGCCGACCCACGGGCCATGACCGGCACAGAGGTCTATGAGGACTATTTTGGCATCGGGCGGCTGACCCTGCACCCACAGGGAGAGGTCTATCGAGAGTACCTCACGCTCTCTGGTGACCCGCTCCGCACCGACGAGGAGGACGCGACGGTCTCTGCGCTGCGAGACACGCTCGGCCGGGCTGGCTTCACCTCTGTCCCCGCGCCGGTCGCGCGCGCGCGCACATGATTCGCCTCGACTTGGGCCCAGAGCCCCCAGAGCTCGCCGCCGCGCGGGACGCGGGGATCGCCCGGGTGCTGGCCGGAGCGCAGCCACCGACCCGCACGCAGCTCACGGGCTACCGTCAGCCGACCCAGCGGGCGCTGCACCGGCGGCAGTTCAAGAAGTGCGCCTGGTGCGAACGACCCGTGGGCCGCACCGGCGAGCCGGTCGAACACGTGCGCCCAAAGGCCGGGGCGACGTCTGCCGATGGCACAGCATCGCCGCAGCACTACTGGTGGCTCACCTGGACCTGGGAGAACCTGGTCTTCAGCTGCGCGTCGTGCAACAGCCAAGGCAACAAGGGCAACCGCTTCTGGCTGATGGCGGGCACACCTCGCTTGCCCATCCCTGTGCCGCCGGTCAACCCGTCCTGGTTCGACGTCAGCGCCGAGTCGCCGGTGCTCATCGATCCGCGGCGCGAAGACCCGCTCGACTTCATCGAGTGGCGGGTGGTCGACCAGCGCCTGCCCCGCCGCCGGTGGCGCTGGACCATCCGCGGCCGCGACCCGCAGAAGCGCGGCAGCGGCAGCATCGAGCTGCTCGGGCTCAAGTCCCTGGTCGACACGGTCAACGCCCACCTTCAGGGCCTGCTCGCCCTCGACGCGCAGCTGCGCGCGCACCTCGACGGCCCGCGCGCCGCAGAAGCGCAGGCTGTGTGGGTCGACATGGTCGATGCCTATGTGACCAAGCCGGGGGCGCCATTCCGGGCGGCGTCGTGGTGGGCGCTTGAGGCGCTGTGGCCGGCCGCAGCGCGCTCGGGGGCCGGCTTGGAGGCGGTGGCGCGGCCTGGGGTGCGGTGGCGCTGAGGGGGGGATGGGCCTGGGGTCAGTGGCGGAGGGGGAGGGTCCGGTACACACCGCCCCTGGCGTCATACTCCGCGATCTCCACCCGCCCGGCGAAGTGCACCGTGAGCCGCGTCGCCGCGGCCGCCGCCACGAAGGTCGGCCCCAGGCACAGCAGCACCGCCCGTCGGGGGCCGCCGGCCCGCGCGGCGGACTCCACCTGGGTGGAGAGGGCGTCGAGCTGGTCTTGGGTCTGCAGCAGCGGCGGGTGCTCGATCTCCACCACCTGGAGGCCCTCGGCGGCCCCGTAGGCCCTTGCCGCCGCGCGCTGGGCGTCCGGGGTGGTCTCGCTGCGGAGCACGAGCAAGAAGTCGCCCACCGGCGCGGCCGCAGCGGGCGCCCGCGCCGGACCGGCGGGCGGGCCGCCGAGCACGGGGTCTGTCGCCGTGCGCCCGGGCAGGCGGAGCAGCGCGCCGCTCGTGCGGTCCCACCGGACACCGACCCAGGCGAAGAGCGCGTGCTGCGCCGCGCCCGCGACGGTGATCTGCTGCACGCAGTGGTGGTCGAGGCGCCCGGCCAGCCAGTCGAGGTCGTCCCGCAGCGCGGCGAGCTCTGCCGCGTTGAGCAAGGCGCCCCGGTTGCGCCCGCCCTCGCGGGGCAGGAGGAGCAAGCAGGGGTCATCGGCCGCGGTGACCTCGGGCGGGAGCGCCCTCAGCGCCATCTCTTGGGGGTCTTCGGACTCGTAGCGCTGGGCCCAGCAAAGGGTCACCTTGCCCGACCAGCGCATGCCCGCGAGCAGGGCCTTCATGACCGCGCGGGCCAGCCGCTGGTGGGCCACAGGGTCGTGGAGGTCTGCTATGTCGAGGGTCTCGAACTTCCGGTTCCACCGGACACCATCGTCATGCCGCATGCGCTCGTGCAGCGCGGGCGCGCCCACCATCACCTCGGGCGCACAGCCCAGAAGGACAACGATGACCTTGGGCCCGCGCTGGTCTTCCAGCTCAAATGCCCAGCTGAGCTCATCCTCGACCCAGGCCCCGAGCTCGTGCTCTGAGACGAAGAGCACCACCTGCTTCAAGGACCGGATCGCCTTGCGCAGCTCGGTGGCGATGCTCTGCCCAGCCAGCAGCTGCTCTTTGTCGAGCCAGATCTGCGCCCCGAGCTGGCGCAGGGCCGCGCCGACGCCCTCGACGACGGGCTTGTCGGGGCTGCGGTGAGAGAGGAAGACCTGGGCGAGCTGTGGGGACATGGGGACCTCAGGCTGGGCGCACCCAGCAGGCGTCGCGGTTGGCAGCGAGGATTTTGGCGCGTTGGTTCTGGAGCTTGTGCGCACGCAGCTCGTCGGCGGGGAAGCGGCCAAAGATGCCCGGGTCGTCGGTGGCGAGCACGACCTTGAGGCCGCGCTTCTCGCTCAGCTTGAGCAGCGTGTGGATCGGGGCCTTGCTGAGGTTCGCCACGACCATATTCGAGGTCGGGCAGCTCTCGACCACCACCCCGCGCCGGATGACCTCGACGAGCACGCGCTCTTGCAGGGCCTTGAAGCGGTCTCGCCACCGTGGGTCGGCCACCACCAGCTCGCGGTCCCAATAGCAGACCTCTTCGGGGTCGTCGAAGGCCAGGGCGGGCAGCAGCGGGGGCCGGGCAGGGTCCTGCACGCCGGCCATGGCGGCCAGCGACTCGGTGCTGTCACGGGTGCCAAAAGACCGGCTGCTCGCTGCTGCGAGGCGGGCGTGGGCTTCGTCATCCACCCGCGCGCTCAGCCCCAGGCCGAACCAAGCTGCGCCGCCAAGGCACGGTCGTCGTCGCGCTTGGCGCTATTGAGTGCGGCCTGCAGCTTCCCCAGCTTGGCGATCAGCTGCTGCTGCTGCTCGTCGGTCTGCTTCGCCAAGATGTCGTTGCCTGGGGGCACAGGCAGGAGGGCGCGCAAACGAACGCTGCGGTAGTATTGGATGGGCAAGAGCACTTGGTCCACGACGTGCCTGAGAGCGCCCAGATCGTCCATCTGTCCTTCGGTTGCCGAAGCATACGGTAGGGGCTGGAAGTGCGCGAGCACCAGCGCCGTGATCGCCACCCCGGGTGGCCGTGCATTGCCGGTGGCCTGAAAGTTCACATCCTTCCAGCGCTTGAGCGCCCGGATCACCCGGCGGCGCTGGGCGTTGGCTTCTGGGGCGAGGTCGGAGAGCGCCTTTACGAGCGCCTCGGGATCGGAGCGCTCCCACTTGACTTGGTCGCTCTGGGCATGCTGCTTCCCTACTGCCCTTTCGAGGCCGTAAGTGGTCACCCGGTAGCACGCCAAATCGACGTGGTAGAGAGGCTTACCCTGAGCTACCCACTGTACTTGAATGCAGTTCTTGCGCCACAACACGATCTGGTTGGGCCAACTTGCCGCTTCGAACACCAATTGCTTAAGCTGGGTGGGCGTCATCGACATGACCTCTGGCCCCCCGAAGCGCAGCCCCACGTCAATGTCATAGTCGCCCGTCGGGTCGCTTTCCAACGGAAGCACGCCCGTGCCCATTGCATAGCTTCCCTGGTTGAAGGGTTCGAAGCGCAGGCCACGTTCGCGAAGTCGCTTGAGGACAATCTCCCTCTTCTCGCGCAGGGTCTGGTTCTCGTCGTAGTTGTCGAGCTTGATGTTCCGATGGAAGCGGAGCATATCGGTCTGGCTGGCCATGGCGGTCCTCGACGTGTGCGGCGCCGCCCGGCGCCAGCGGTTGTGGCGAAGGTCACGCGTTCGGCTTGAGCAACCCCAAGTCCAACGCCAACAGCAGCAGGCGGCTCGCGTTGCGCATCGCCACCCGACGGAAGGCGCCCTCGCCGACCGCGTCGAGCGCCTTCTTGTGCTCCGAGCCGTCGTCAGAGATGCCCCGGACGATCAGCAGCGGAGGCGCCTTGGCCGCGGACTCGGCCGCCCAGGCGAGGCCCGCGGACTCCATATCGACGGCCTTGAGGCTGGCGTCGGTGGCCAGCAGCCGTTCCTTGGCGCTCTGGGCGCTGACCACCGAGGAGCCGCTCGCGAGGTGCGACTTGTAGAGGTTGGGCCGCGCCCGGGCGTGCTTGCCGCGCAGCGTGGCCGAGTCACCCCCGGCCTCTTTGATCTCGGCGTTGAGGTCGGCCTCACCCTGGCGCTGCCATTGCTCGAAGGGCTTCGCATGGGTGAGGCGCATCCCCGAGACCCTGCGGGCCAGCGCCTGATCGGGCCGGAACACCTCGGGTCGGTAGTTCTGCTGTGGCCCGGTCGGCCCGTCGACCAGCTTGCCCGTGGCGTCGTAGTGGCTCACCTGATCGGGCACGATGACGTCACAGAGCTTCAGGTCAGTGCTCAGCGCACCGGCGATGCCCAGCCACGCGGCGACCTTGGGCTGCCAGCGCTTGAGCGCATCAGAGGTGGCCGCCTGGGCCGCGCTCGGGCCCATCGCGTCGCAGGTGCGCACGACGATTGAGCGGCCCTGCCGTGATACGTGCAGATCGACGTAACCGAGGTCGTTGTCGACAGGTGTGGTGTCGCCGAGCACCCGGGCGAGCTGCTCGGCCTCTTCGATGAGCGCGACCATGATGAGCAGGTCGACCGGGCCGGTGTGCTTCAAGCGCGGATCCTCGTAGGCGTCGCCTGCGGTGATGCTGAGGCCGTATTGGAAGACACGGGTGGCGTCAGCGGCAGCCTCGTAGACGTGGACCGGAGCGTCTGCGGCGACGAGCGCGCGACCACAGACCAGCGCGGCCGAGAGCGGTGCCGCGGCGAGCAGGTGGAGGTGCACGGCGCCGAAGTGCTCGCGGACCTTCGAGATCAGCTCGCGCCAAGCGGCCCGGAACTGGTTGAGGTGTTCGCGGCTGCGGATCACCCCGGGCACCGGAGTCGTGTCTTTGACGCGGAGGGTGGCCTGGGGAAGGTCACGGAGGTGCATGGGCACCTGGGCGTCGTCGATGGCACCGCTCAGCTCAAGGCGCACCACCACGCCGTTCACCCCCTCCCGTTTCCGATCCGTCGAGACGTCGAAGCGGAGGGCGCCAGCCTGCGGATCCCAAGCCCCCTGCTCAAGACCCCGCGGCGCGTCCCAGGTCTGCCCGGTGCCCTTGTCACCGAGCAGGGCCCCGAAGGCAGCGAGCACCGGGATGCGCGCAAAGCCGAAGGCGCCGTCCCTCGAGCCCTCTGTGTCTTCGATGAAGGAGCGCAGGGCCTCAATGGTGGGCGTCCAGCCCGCCCCACGCTCGACGGCGGGCAGCTTCAGCGTGCGGAGGACCACCGTCTCGGCGCCGACCCCGAGCTCAGCCGCGATGTTGCGCTTGAGCTGGGCCTCATTGGCCTGGGGCTGCAGCGTGCCGATGGGCCCGGTCACCACGAGGACCTGCCGCTGCTCTGCGGTCGGCGCTGAGGCAGGCTCGGGCAGGGCCAGCGCGTACGAGGCCGGGGCCCAGCCCGCGGGCCGCGCCCGGCCGTAGCCGCTGGCGGTCTTGCCCCCCGCGCCGAGGTGCTCGAAGCCCACCGCGAGCCACCACCAGACCCGCTCGAGGTCGGGGCTCTGCCCCGGCATCGCGTCGAGGTAGACGATGAGCTCTTGGCTGTGGTCGAGAGCCAAAAAGCTGACCGGCACGGGCTCGTCGGTGTGGTCGGCCACCCGGCTGCGCCGCTGGTCGTGGTCCCGCGCCTGCGGGTCGCCAGCGTAGCGGAAGGTCTGATCGGCTTGATAGGCCGGGAGATGCGGGCTGATCAGCTCGACCCGCAGCCGCGGCCAGGCCGCGGGCCAGGCCCCCCAGAGCCGCACGGCCCCAGGCGTGGTCGCCTCGCCGGCCCCGTGCCCGTCGGGCACCGCCGAGCCGAGCAGCGCCTCGACGACCACGTCGGGCTCGCCGAGGGCCGCCGCCGCCGCGCGCGCGAGGCCCTTGAGCCCGCTGCCCGCCAGCCAGGGCAGGCCCAGCACTGGGTCAAAGGCGAAGCCGTTCTCGCTCGGGTGCTCAAGGCCCAGACCAGAGCAGAGGGGGGCGATCAACGCGAAGGCCCGGCCCGTCGCCCCGGCCCTGCTGAAGCGTGAATGGAGCGCCAGCAGCGCGCCCTCACCTGCAGCCTGGGCGGGCGCGCTGCTCACGTCGTCGGCAAAGAGGCGCAGGAAGTCGGCCCGGCTGCGCGCGTCGGCGATCTCGACCCCGCGCCAGACCTTGGGGTAGCGCTCCCAGACCAAGCCAGGGTTGGCGCCCGCAGGAGCCGTGTGGGCGCCCAGCGCGCCGCGCACCGCGGCGTCGAGCGCCTTGGGCAGCGGCGGCAGGTTCAGGGGGGGCAGCGCGGACTTGCTCATCCCTGGTCTCCCGTGGCCTTGGACAGCAGCTTGAGGGCCTCGGCGAAGCGCAGGGCCTCAGCCTCGACCAAGGCCGCTTCGTTAGGTTCGAGCGCGCACCAGCCGCGCACCAAGCCGCTGAGGCGCTCGCGCCCGCGGGGCAGCGGGCTGAGCGGCCAGGTCTCGGTCAGGTAGCCGGCGATGTCGTCGGCCAACGCGGGGCTGCGCTTCGCCAGCAAGGTCAACCCGGTCACCATGCCCTGGCTGCGCATGCGAATTGGCAGCCCCTCGAGGCCATCCACGCCCCGCTGGCCGCTGAGCGCGCTCAGCGCCGCCCTGGCCCGCACCCGCTCGAGGTCTTTCAGCCTGAAGTTTTGCTCAGCCATAGTGACCTCCTTCACGCCTTCGCGATGGTCCAGGCGGTCAGGCCCATGCCCACCGTCTCGTTTCCGCCGATCTGCAGCACCTTCCGCTTGTTCTTCACCGCGTCGCTGAGCGCGCTGAGATCACCCTGGGTGCGGGCCTGCACGCTGAACACAAAGAGGCACTCGGGCGGCAGGCTCTCTTCGTACCAGAGGTTGCCCTTGTACTCCCGCTCTTTGCCGTCGGCGCCCTCTCCACGGTAGGTGTCCGTGGTCTTGCCCGGGGTGAGTTGAACCCGGGCTGTGACCGGGGTGCAGCGCTGCACGAGGTGGCTGAAGTCGGCGTCGGGAAGGCAGACGAGGCGCTTGGGGAGCTGGGCCGCCACACCGTCATCCTTGGGCAGCAGACTCGCCCAGGCGGCAGCGACAGCCGCCAAGTCTGCGTTCGCTCCGCCCTCGAGCACAGTCGCGTAGCTGTCGAGGACCAAGGGCCCCTTGTGCTCGAGGGTGGAAATCGCCCCGGTGCCCTTGGGGCCGGCTGGCATGCCGAGGCCCAACAGCCGCCGGCCCCGCCGCCAGCGCTCGATGCTGTGGCGGCAGGTGACCCACACGAAGGCGTGGGTCAGGCTGCGCACCGGGAAGGCCAGCAAGACGCCATCGGTGAACACCGCCTCGCCAGGCACCAGCGGCTCGCCCGCCTCACCCTTTTGCGGCGGCGGGGGCCCAAACAGGCGCGCCGCGGGAGTGTCTTTGCCTGCATCAGACTTGGGGTCGAGCAGCCGCCGCGCCACGCCCTTGAGCGCGCTGGCCGGCAGCAAGGGGTGCCCGGTGTGCGCCTCACGGGCGATGGGCAGATCGATGGCGCCCGCCGAGCCGCCCGCGCCCACATGGGTAGAGGTGAGGAGGTAGACGCCGATCTCAAGAGCCATGGGGGCCTCCGGTGGCGGGCTCGCCAGTGCAGGGATCAAAAGGGGCGCCGACGCGCTGGCCGAAGCCCAGGCTCTCGTCGTCGGTGCGTAGGTCAGGTTCGAGGCCGAGCAGATGCCGCACCGCCTTTGCGCGGTCGACCTCATTGTTGGCGGCGGGCAGGTGCACCCAGAAGCTCGACCCAGCGCCAAACATGGCCCGCGAGGGTCGGCCCGCGGCCGCCCCATAGCGGTCGAAGCCACCGAGATCGGGCCCTGCTCGCCTCTCGGCGCCCATCAGGGTCGCGCCCTCGGGCAGCGCAAAAGGCATGCTAGTGAGTTGAGGCGAGGGGCTGAGCAGCACTACCCGCACATGAAGATCAGCGTCCCAGGGTGCGGCCAGGGCGGCCGAACCCGCCAACAAGGCGCTGAACTCGGCGCTGGGCTCCGCCGCCTCAAGACCGATCAGCCGCTCTTTTCGGCCGAGGGCCGCGCTGCCCTTGCAGAGCTGCCCACCGAGCTCGGCCGGCGCTCCCTCCACCGCACCCCACAGCCCCGAGCCGTCAACGAAGCGGTGGTGGGTGGCGAAGTAGAGCATGCTGTCGGCGGCCCGCCCGTTCTCGCCGATAGCCACGCCGGGGCGGCGCTCCTCGTAGACGAAGGGGGGCAGGTCGGCCCCGCCTTGGGCGCGCTTTTCCCCGGCGCTCACCCCCTGGGGGTCCCACCGGCCGCGGCCCAGCAACGCGAAGACGAGGTTGTCGACGCGCATCCAGCCTTTGTCGCTGCCCTTGTAGCCATGCCGCTGGCCCATGAGATGACGGCACAGCTTGGGGGTAGAGCTGCTTAGGGCCCCGCCCTGAAGGCCCTCGAAGCTGAACGAGCGGCCCGCAATCTGCCACCCGCCACCCGAAGTTTCAGCCTGCGGTTGAAGAGCCACAAACGACGGGACCGGCACCCAAGGCTGTGCGATCCCCCCCTCATCCGCCAACCCGCCCCCGCGCTGCGCCGGAAACGGCCCCCAAAAGCGCCAGCCAGAAGGCAATCGCCCCGGCGAGCCAATCTCGGCGGCGATCTGCGCCTGCGAGCGAGCCGCGAGGCCTTTGCCGTACTTCCCAATCAACATCCGCGTGCGGATCATGCCCTGCCAGGTCCACGGCGTGGGCGGGAACAGCCCCGGGTCGTCACTGGCCTCACCGGCGGTGAAGGGCTTGCCATCGCGCAGCCAAGCGGTGTCGAGGGGGCGGACCAGGAAGCTCGCCCGGCGCGGCGCGGTCATTCCGCACCTCCAGCGCCCGCGAGGTGGCGAGCGATAAGCAGCGGTGCCAGCAGATCATCAGGGTGGCGCGCCGCCCCCACAGCGATGTCCGCCTCGGTCAACAGCCAAGTCGTCATGTGGAGCAGTTCATCACTTAGGCCCTCTGCCTTCAAGGCGCCTTCAATCCAACGTTTTCGCTGGTCGCGTGCCTCGCGGTTAGCCAACCGGACCGCCGCCGCACGGGCCCGACGTCGTTCGGCGGCGACATCGTCCGGGGCTTGCTGTGGCTGGCGGTCCTCGGGTACGTCCGGACCGGGCATGACTCCCGCAGCGGCAGCTGGAGCGCCTTGGGGAACATCGAGCGC
The DNA here is from genome assembly GCA_016792625.1 of Deltaproteobacteria bacterium. Classification (GTDB taxonomy): domain Bacteria; phylum Myxococcota_A; class UBA796; order UBA796; family UBA2385; genus JAEUKK01. The sequence goes on from JAEUKK010000113.1 coordinate 36,106, forward strand.
GGCGAGCACCACCCGCAGGCGCTCCCGCATCGCGTACGGCAGACGCGAAGACACCTGTCCGTTTGCGATTGCGCTCCGCAGCGCTTCAAGGTGCTTCGCAACCATGGGCGGAGAGGCGACGCCGAGCGCGCCGTCGCCGTCCCCCCAGGGCAGCACCGCCGTGGCTTTGTCGCCGCCGGTCAAGCGGCTAACCGCGACGTGCCCCATCCAGCCTCGACCGGTCCACTCGCTTGCGGGCAGCGCGCGCTCCTCCGGGGCCGGCCCCCGCGCCTTGGTCGCTGGCTTGGCCCTCAACTCCAGGTTGGCCCGCGCCGACGCGATCACATCTCGGAGCGGCTCTTTGAAGTGGCCGTAGGCGATGCCGGCGGAGAGGCTGTGCGCGCGACCGACCATCGGCATGAGCTGTGACCCCGGCGACCAGCTGAGCGAGAGTGGCCCTTCAGTCGCGGCTGCGGCGAAGCAGTGTGCCTCGACCGGCAGCACCGCCCCCGCGGCGAGCTGCAGCCCAGCATGGTCGAGGCGCGCGAGGTCCAGCACAGCGAAGCGCGCCTGGGCCTGGGCTCGTTTGATCTCGTCGCGGCGATCCCAGGCCGTGCTGTCAGGCGCCGTGTCGATGAGCCAGGCCGCGCTGAACAGCTGCTGGATCCGCGCCGCGGCGGGCAGGGCCTCTTCGGCGGGCAGCATGGCAAGCAGGTCGTCGCCGCCCGCGTAGAGTAGCCGTCCGTTGAATTCGACCTCGATGACCCAAGGGGCGATGCGGTCGGTGAGGTCGGCCAGGGCGCGGGTCAGCGTGCCGTGCAGCGCCGGTGACATGGCCCGCGGGCGATCCAGTAGCTCAATCGCGGCGCCTACCGCAGTATCCGCCTCGGCGGCCGCCCCCGCGATCCCCTTGACCACGTCGGGATGGAGGGTGTCGCGCCACCGCGCCCGCAGCGCCCCAGGGTCGCCGCCCACCAGCTTGCTGATGCCGTCGCCGTCCATGGCCAAGATCGCGCAGTGTTCGCCGGGGCCCGCGGCGACCTGCTTGACCAGCAGCTCAAAGTCGCTAGCCCCGAGGCGTTGGCCTGTCGACTTGTTCTGCGCCTCGCGCGCTTCGGCGAGGGCCCGGGCGGCCCGGCGCAGGCCGCGGAAGAAGGGCACCAGCAGATCGGTAATGAGCGCGTTGACCCGGTCACGCTGGTCACCCTGCGCCAGGCGGTCGGCGATGGCCTGCTGCGCGGATATCGACCAGCGCTGCGCCTCAAGGCCGACCAGAGCCGCCAGGGTGTCCTCACCCCCGCCCTTCAGCGCGTGCAGCGCCCACGGGTGGATGGCGGGGTGCAGGCCACCCTCGTTGAACGCAGCCCCGGCCTCGGTCGCCACGGCCAAGACGCGCTTCTCAAGTGAGCCGAGCTCCGCCAAGGCGACCGGGAGCCCAGGCAGCTCCGGGGGGCCCTTGCGCAGCTCAAGGATGAGCTCCCACAGCGCGCGCAGCCACGGCGTGGCCGCGACGCCAGCGGTCGAGGGAAAGGGCGCGCCGTCGATCAGCGGTGTGCGGACGCCCACCCCCTGCCACCGGGGCACGATGCCTTTTGGACCCTTTACGTCAGCGAGGTAGCGCTTCATCGCCCCTGGGCCGCCGAGGCGCTCGCTCACCGCGCCGTTGTCATCGGCGCCGGCGCGCTGCCACAGCGCCTTGGCTGCCGCCCGAGTGCCCACCCCGGCCCCGTTGTGCAGCGCCTCGTGCCGGCCGGTAAGCGTGCACTTCTCGCCGGGCTCGGGTGATGGCGGCGGGTCGAAGCGACCGCGACCAGTGGCCTCGTGCAGACCAAGCAGACGGGCGTGCTGCAGGGGGTAGTCGAAGCCGCGCTCGGCTCGCAGCAGCTCAGGCTGCTGGCCCCAAGCGGCGTAGAAGAGCTGGTCGTGCTCGGCCCAGGCGTTGGGGCTAACGAGCGCTCGCAGTTGCCTGTTGCGCAGCGTCTGGTCGGAAGGCTCGCCGGGGGTATGGCCCTCGCTCCAGTCCGGCGGACCCCGCATCGCGTCGGGGCGCGGTCCCAAATTGTGGAGCAGGTGCTCCCAGGGGCTGAGAGTCCAGCTCAGGGCCGGGCCCTGCTTGGTCGAACGCTCGTAGATGGCCGTCCACGGTCCGCTGCCGAGCGTCACAACGTGCCGATCCGGGTGGTGCGGCTCCTCCAACAGCGCGCGAGTCGCGGCGCGCAGCTCCTCCCAACGGCCCGCGGCGGCTCGGGCGCACTCGTCGAGCAGCGCTTCTGCGGTGAGCTCACCGCCATCGCGGGTGTGGACCTTGGCGGGCAGAAGCGCCGCAAAGGTGTTGGGCACCGGCACGGCGCGGGTGCTGCCGCCGGTCGCGCGCGCCGATTCGGGCAGCGCTCCTTCAAGCCAGCTGGGCGCGCCTGGGGGACCATCACCCGGCTCGTCAGTCTCTCGACTGCGCTCCTCCCGCTCTCGACTGAGCAGCGTCTGGTACATCAGCGCGTTGCCGCGCAGGTCAGGGTAGAGGATGGCCTCTGGGCCACAGTGGTCGATGATCGGGCCCATCGCCGCCCAGGTCAGCTCGCCGAAGACCATGCATGCAGTCCAAAGGTCACGCGCCTTGCGGGCCTCGGCGATGTAGGGTTGCACACCGTGCAGGCTGACACGGGCGAGGACAGGTTCAGCGTCGGGACCGCGCACCCCCACGCCCGCAACAGCGGCGGCGATGCGCGCGGTCGACCAGGCGGCGTGGTCTGGGAGCTGCGGATCCGCCGGGAGGTGCTCGGCGAAGGGCCCTCCAACCATCGTGCACAGCTCTCGTTGCCTCAGCCAAAGTAGCAGACTGATGCGCTCGAAGCGCACGGTCTCACTGGGGTTACCAATCCGAGCGAGCTGACCGATGCGTCTGATCTCCTTAGTCAACCGGTCTAGGTCGGCCGACGCAGCGCCGGCGGTCAACCGCAGCGCTGCCGCCGGCTGCATCGGGTGGGTGAGGACCGCGGCCTTTGCCCAATCGGCCTCAACCGGAAGTGGAAACGCACTCCGGTCCGCGCCCTCCGCGAGCAGTGCGGCACGGCCATGGAATCCGATGGCAGGTGCGCCAGGTGGGGCGAGGGTCTCCGCGGCCATTGCCTTTGCGTAAAACCACTCCCCTACACCAAGTTCCATCGCTATCGTGTTCAAGAGTCTGGCCGACGATTCCGGCGAACGGACACCCCGCCCATCGGAATTGAAGGACGCGATCGCCCGCAACGGCCCGCCCAGGTGCTGCCAGATCCGCCATTCGAGCGCGTCAATGTACTCGGGGTTGTCGGTCAACGGAGCGCTCATGGCCACAAGTCCTCGGCGCGGGGCAGCGCCCCAATGAAGTCAGCGGGCAGGTTGTTCGCAGCGTCGAGCGGCATCGGCCCCTCGCCGGCGGACTCCCCGTTGCTCTGGCGGTCCGTCGCGCGCGCGCCGCCTTCGAGCGCAGTCACCCAAAGATCGCGGCCGGGCCAGGGCCCTGAGAGCAACGTCAACGCCAGCCCGAAACGAGCGCCGACCGGGACCACCGAGACCAGCAGCGGCGACGGCGCCCGGCTCTCGACGCTGAACTTCCCGACCGCGCCCCCGGGGTCCTCGAGCGCCGGCAGCAAGTTGAAGGTGCCAAGCTTGTCGCCAGGCACCTGCCTCAGCGGGCGCAGCGTCAAGGGCAGGCCAAAAGCCACCCGGCGTGGCGCATGGGGCAGGCGGCGGCGCTCTGTCAGCAGGCGCAGCGGGCTGCCTCCCACCGCGTCAACGCCGGGCTCGCGGCGCTTCATCTGCATGCGCCGCCCCAGGTCGTCGAGCGCCGCTTGGGCGGTGGCCCAGCCTCGCCCGCCGTCGCCCAGCCACAGGCGCACCTTGCTGTGCCGCAGATCCGCCTTGGCGCTTAGCCGCAAGTGGTAAGCCGGCCCCGCCGCGCGCAGGTGCGCAGCGCTCTCGACGGGAAGGCCGAGGCCCAGGCGCTCACGCAGCGCCTGGGCGCCCTTCAGCAGCTCACGCAAGGCCGCCTGCAACGCGCCGGACGCGCCAGCAGAAGGCAAAGGCAGCGCCCGCCCAGGCAACGGCCGACCGGCGAAGTCGGTGAAGGTCGGCGTGCCATTGAGCCAGAGGCCGCCAAAGCCGCGGCGGCTGCGGGTACCCAAGCCGCCGAGGCTGACCCACAGCGCCAGGGTATGGAGCAGCAGCGCCGCGTCATCTTCACCGACGCCGCGGGGGAAGCTCAGGCGCAGCGCGAAGGTGGTGCCGGGCTTCAGCGCCCGGCGGTCGTTCTCCCCCATGTCGAGCGGGAAGCCGAAGTAGGCCAGTCCCGGCGAAGGGCCGCGGAGATCGCGGTTGCTCCACGCCATGTCGCCAGTCGGCGGCGGCTCGACGAGGCTGAGCGCGGCCACGCTCTGCCCCTCACCGTGACCGACGCCGCCGAAGAGGCGCGACTCACGCAGGTGGGCGTGGGCGGCCACCAAGCCGGCGGCGACCTCGGGGCCGACCAGCAGCCGGTACCAGGCGCGCAAAGCGCCGCGGATGCCCGCGGGGCGCAGATCTGCGCGCGTGTTGGGCGCGGCGCCGCCGATGAAGGCGGGCGTGAGCAGGCGCAGGGGGATGGTCCACAGCTCGGCAGGGCGGCGAAGTGCTGCGCTCATCGAGACGCTCGCTTGCCGCCACCGGCGTGTTCGCGGGCGTGGGCGGGCTCGCGCTTGCTTGGGCGGGCCGCTGCTCGTGCGCTCCACACTCGGGTCATTGGGCCTCCGTACTTGTTGCCGCCGTGGGCTGGGCGCCGCTTGCGCGCCCGCCCCCTGAACGCCCGCCAGCCTACGACAAGATCAAGGCCCGCAACCGCGATCACGAAAACTTCTTGGGACGCACGCCGACAACGCCCCGCAGGTCGTCAACGTCGTCGACCCAAGGGGGGGACCGGACCGCGCGGGTCCTCGTGCGGATGCCCCGCGCGGCCCCCTCCACCCCTCCCGCTTCGCGCGCGCCAGCGGGCCCCGGGGCGGCGCAGCCGGTCGCCGCAGGCGACGGAGCCGCGCAGCGGCGAACCCCAGGGGGCACGCGACCGGCGCGCAGCGCCGGGGGCGCCCAGGGCCTCCCCTCCCGACTGCGGGGGCGACGGCGGGCCGGGGCCCAGGGGTGGGCGCGCGTGGGGCCCCGCGATCAGCGGCGGGCTCTGGGCCGCCAAGGGCGCGCGCCACGCCGATCTGGCAGAGGGGGCGCGAAGAAATTCTGCGCAATCCATTGCAGAAGCTGCGCGGGCGGCGGGCTCTGGTGGCCGGCGCGCGGCGGGGCGCGGGCCTGGGCCCGACCTTTGGGTGCGGGCCTGTGCCAGCATCGGGGCGTGCCCCACGGGGATGGCCGTGGGGTGCGGGGCCCACCCCATATACCCAAACCGCATACCCATCCCCACGCGGGGTGGGCACGAGGTCGACATGCGCGCTGTGTTGCCGTACTTCAACGTCCTGCGCCTGCCGTTGAGCCGCCAGCTCTCGCTGGCCAATGACACGCTGACCGTCATCGCCGCCGAGGCCGCGGGCGCTTCGCTCGACGGGCTCCGCACCGGGCTCGAGGCCCACACGACCCGGGCCGCGGCCGCCCTGCGCCTGCGCTCGGCCTGGCGCCAGCAGCAGGGGCGCGGCACGGCCGCCGCGGTCAGCTCGGCCCGCGCGGCCAGCGACGTCGACCCGGGGCGTCTGGTCGAGCTCGACAACGCGGTCGACAACGCGCTGTCGCGCCTCTACCGCAAGTGGATCAGCGACGCCGACGTCTTCGGTTCAGACGACCCCATCGGGCGCGCCGCCGCCCGCTTGGCCAGCGCGCTCTTCCCCGAGGGCCTCATCGCCCACATCCAGGTCAGCCAAGGCGAGCAGTACATCTTCAACAACACCCTGCTGTCCGACCTGCGCAGCGGCGCCTGGGACGCCGAGCTGGGCCTGACCAGCTCGGGCACCCTGGTCGACCGCGCCGAGGCGGCCATCCGCGCCTTCCAAGCCGCGTGGGACGCCGACCTGCGCCGCCGCACCGCCGCCGCCGCCATCACCTACGAGCAGGTGCGCGAGGCCGAGCAGCGCTGCCATGAAGAGCTGGTGGGCTTTTTTGTCGACGCCCTCTCGCTGCTCCGCGCCGACGAGGACCTGCTCGCCCGCGTGCTCGGCCCCTTCAACCGCCAGCAGGCCGAGCAGCGCGCCGCCCGCCGCGGCCGGGCCCGCCCGAGCAGCGACGACCTGAACGACGAGCTCGACGCGGATGAGGACGTCGACCCGACCGAGGGCTAAGGCGCCCGTGCCCAGGTCGGCGGGCGGCCTGGGCACGCGGGGCGCGGGCGGCTGGAGGTTGACCTGCGCGCGGGGTGGTCGGCGACCACCCGATCTGGAGGTCGACCTGCGCGCGGGGTGGTCTGGCACCACCCGATCTGGAGGTTGACCTGCGCGCGGGGTGGTCTGGGACCACCCGATCTGGAGGTCGACCTGCGCGGCGGGTGGTCTGGGACCACCAGATCTGGAGGTTGACCTGCGCGCGGGGTGGTCGGCGACCACCGAATTTGGAGGTTGACCTGCGCGCGGGGTGGTCTGGGACCACCCGAGCTGGAGGTTGACCTCCGCGCCGGGTGGTCTGGGACCACCGCTTCTGGAGGTCGACCTGCGCGCCGGGTGGTCGGCGACCACCACGGCTGGAGCTTGGGCGCCACGCGCGTGGGCAGCGCGGGCCACGCAGCGCGCCGCGGCGGCTGGCCCCACGGGCGGCGCCGTGCGAAGGGCGCACGCGGCGCAGCTGCCCGCCAGCGGGGCTGGGCCGGGCAGGGCGCGCGGCGGCCCGGCGGGCGCGGGCCCCGGCGGAGATGGTGGCCGCCCCCAACACGTTTGAGGCCGGTCGCGCCCCGATCGCCGCCCGGCCCGGGGCCCTGCGGCAGGCGCCCCTTCCCCTCGGAGCACACGTGAGCCACCCCACGCCGCCGCGCGGCCAGCCTGCGGCCCTGCTGCTGACCGTGACCTTGCCCACCGGGCGCTCCTCCGGCGCGCACCCGTGGCCGCCCGCGCCGGCCCGGCTGCTGCAGGCCTTGTTCGAGGGCGGCTCTGCGGCGGGCGTCCCGCGGGCCGCCGCCGAGGGCGCCTTGCGCTGGCTCGAGGCGCTGCCGCCCCCGTCCATCTCGGCACCCCGGCCCAATCGCGGCCCGCGGCCTGGGGGCGCGCCGGCCGCCGAGGTGGTCGCGGCCCCGACGGGGCCGGTGGCGGAGGGCGAGGCGCCCGCGCCCCGCCCGCCCGCGCCCCATCACTTTGACCGGTCGGTCCCGGTGCGTTTGGGCTGGGCGCTGCCCGAGGGCGCGCCAGCCCTGGTCGACGACCTGCTGGCCCTGGCCAGCGGGCTCGCGCAGCTTGGTCGCGACCCGGCCCGGGCCTGGGCGCAGCTGGTGCCCCTGCGCGCGCTGGGCGCCCACTTGCGCGCGCCGGGCGCCGCGCTCTGGCTGCCTTGTGTGGCCGAAGCGGGCGTGCTGCCCCTGGGCGCCGCGGTCGGGCTGGACTGCCCACAGGCGGGCACCACCGACAGCTTCGCCGCGCGCTTCGCCGCCGCGCAGGCCGATCCGCGCAGCGTGGCCGCGGGGAGCGCGGCGCGACCCGGCCCCGAGCGCCCTCCCGCCCTCGACCTGCGCGTGGTGCCCTACAGCCGCGACCGCCTCGTCGGCCTCTACGCGCTGCGCCAACCCGAAGGCGGCGAAGCCCTCGTGTCTTGGCCCCTGAGCGCGGCCAGCGCGCTGTGCTTGCGGGTGCGCGACGCGCTCTTTGCGCGCCTGGTCGAGGCCGCGCCGACGCTGGAGGGGGCGCTGACCCGCCAGCTCATCGGCAAGGCCCACGCCGAGGGTCCGGCCCTGCCCGCGGCCGACCGGGTGCGCGTGCTGCCCGTGCCGGGCGTCGGCCAGCCCCACGCCGACCGCGCGCTGCGCCGGGTCGCGGTTGAGCTGCCGATCAACGGCCTGCTCGACCCCCACGCGCTGCTGTGGGCGCTCTCGGGCCTCGCCCTGCCCAACCTGGGCGCCCTGGCCGGCGCGCCCCCGGCGGCCCTGCTGCAGCCGGAAGACGACGAGGCTCCGCTGCTGCGCTTGGGCATCGGCGGCCCGCCCGCGCGCCGCTGGCGCAGCCTCACGCCCCTGGCCCTGCCCGCGCTGAGCGGCCCAGACGACCCGGCGGCCGCCCAGCGCCTCGCCGACGCCCTGCGCTTCGCCCTGCCCGACCAGCCGCCGCCTGGCCTGCTCCACTTTGGCCTGCAGGCCACGCCCTTTGGCGGCCTCGGCCCATCTGTTGGAGGGGCCACCGACGGCGGGGCCGCGGCGCCCACCTTCGCCGAGGGCTCGCGCTTCTCCCCCGAGGCGCTGCAGCACCTCGATCTTGAGCTGCGCCGGCCGGTCGCGGGCCCCCTGGTGCTCGGCGACGGGCGCATGGCCGGCCTGGGCCTGATGGTGCCCGCGCTGCGGCCGGCCGGGGCCTGGGGCTGGGCGGTCTGCGGCGGCCTCGCCCTCCCACCCGCAGAGGTCGCGGTCGGCGGCCTGACCCGCGCCCTGCGCCGCGCGCTGATGAGCCGCTGCCAGGCCGTTCTCGGCGAAGCGCCCCTGCCCACCTACGTCTCGGGCCACCAAGCTGACGCCGGCCCGGCCCGCGACGCCCCGCACCTCTACTTTGGCGCGCTCGACGGCCCCCAGGGCCTGCGCCTGTGGGTGTTGGCCGCCCACCTCGTCGAGCGCCGCCGCCCCCGCGCCGACGAGCAGCGCGCGCTGGGTCTGGTCGACGAGGCCCTGGCCGACCTCTGCGAGCTGCGCGCGGGCAGCGCGGGCCTGCTGCAGCTCGCCCCAGCCGAGGCCGACGACGCCCTCTTCGCCCCCAGCCGCAGCGTTGTCAGCCGCAGCCGCTACCTCGTGCGCCGCCACCGCGACGCCGGAGGGGCCGCTGCCGCCGTCGAGGCCGACGTGCACGACTGTCTCGCCGGCCGGGGCCTGCCCCCCGCCACCGTCGAGGTCGAGGCGGTCTCGGCCGCGCCGGGCCGGGGCCTCGAGGCCACCCTGCGCCTGCGCTTCGCCTCGGCGGTCGACGGCCCGGTGGTCATCGGCGGCGGCTGCCACCTCGGCCAGGGCTGGTGCGCCCCGGCGGATTGAGCGGGGGCGGGCGGGTGTGCGTCGGCGGGCAGGAGGGCTGGGCCGCACAAGGACGTGCACGACGACCACCTCGGCGCGGCTGCGACCATCGACGCCTGGGCGCGGCCCCGCGCGGCGGCGTCGCTTAAGCTGCTTCTTGGGGCGGGGGAGGTCCCCCGCAACGCCCCCCTGCGGGGCTCCCCGCCGAAGGCGGCGCCCGCCGCCGGGCTCTTTGACAAGCAGCCGGCCCGCTGTGCGAGCGGGGCGGCGATGAAAAAACCCCCGGGCTCGCTCGCGGAGCGCTGCTGCACGCCAATCTCGGCGACGTTTGCGCTCCGGGCGCTGGCCGGGCTACGCTCAGAAGGTGAGCGTGGAGCCCCTCGCTCGCAACGGTCCTTGAAGATGATGTGTAGAAGGCCACTCCGAGCGAGCGCTCCCGATCCCGGCGAACGAAGCCGGGCCCCATTGAAGCACCGGCGGGCCGGCCGCGACCACGGCGCGCCACGCCGCCCGATCCCGGCGAACGAAGCCGGGCCCCATTGAAGCGCGGCGCGCCGCGCCTCGACGGCGGCCCGGACCCGCCCCGATCCCGGCGAACGAAGCCGGGCCCCATTGAAGCGACGCCTACTGGCAGGGCATGGCCGCCACCGTCGCCACCCCGATCCCGGCGAACGAAGCCGGGCCCCATTGAAGCCGCACCCCGTCGGCCCGCCCCAGCGCATCCCGCACGCCCGATCCCGGCGAACGAAGCCGGGCCCCATTGAAGCGAGCGGTCCAGCCGCTCGGCGAGGTAGCGCGGTCGACCCCCGATCCCGGCGAACGAAGCCGGGCCCCATTGAAGCGGACCTTCGGCGCCCTTGGACCGCGCGACGGGGCGCGGGCCCGATCCCGGCGAACGAAGCCGGGCCCCATTGAAGCTCATCGTCATCGACTCCTATACGCAATAACCGGGCCCCGATCCCGGCGAACGAAGCCGGGCCCCATTGAAGCGGCGCGCCGCTGACAGACGAGTGGATGACCCGGCACCCCGATCCCGGCGAACGAAGCCGGGCCCCATTGAAGCCTCTCGTCCAGCAACCCAAGCAAGGAAGTACACCGTGACCCGATCCCGGCGAACGAAGCCGGGCCCCATTGAAGCATGATGTACGGCACATCGCGGTAGTCGCTCACCTGCTCCCGATCCCGGCGAACGAAGCCGGGCCCCATTGAAGCTTGTCTGCCAGGGCTTCGGCCAGCGGGCCGACGTCGCCCGATCCCGGCGAACGAAGCCGGGCCCCATTGAAGCGTTTGTTTTCGGTCTGCCACCGGCCGCGGTTGCCGACCCGATCCCGGCGAACGAAGCCGGGCCCCATTGAAGCGGCCTCTTTGGCGGCCTCTTCGGCTTGGTCATGGACAGCCCGATCCCGGCGAACGAAGCCGGGCCCCATTGAAGCATGGGCCGCCCCGAGGAGGCCATCCAGCGCGCCACGGCCCCGATCCCGGCGAACGAAGCCGGGCCCCATTGAAGCGCGGCGACCAGCGCCCCGCGCAGCGCCTCGACCCGCGCCCGATCCCGGCGAACGAAGCCGGGCCCCATTGAAGCACGCTACCGATAGTGTGGCGCTGACATCTCGACCCCTGCCCGATCCCGGCGAACGAAGCCGGGCCCCATTGAAGCTTCGTGGCCTCGCCGTTGTCTCCAACCCACAGCTTATCCCGATCCCGGCGAACGAAGCCGGGCCCCATTGAAGCCTGACAAACTTGGCGAAGTCCGGCGAGCCCATCGCGGCCCCCGATCCCGGCGAACGAAGCCGGGCCCCATTGAAGCTGCAGATCCATCGTGCCGGTCGCGCCCGCGGCGGTCACGCCCGATCCCGGCGAACGAAGCCGGGCCCCATTGAAGCTTGAAGGTCGACTGCGCCCGCGCCATCGCGGTGAGGCCCCGATCCCGGCGAACGAAGCCGGGCCCCATTGAAGCGCGGCTTCAAGCCGCTTTCCCTGCTCTTCGGCGAACTCCCGATCCCGGCGAACGAAGCCGGGCCCCATTGAAGCCGCTGGGCGGCATAGTGGTGTTTGACGGCCGCACACCCCGATCCCGGCGAACGAAGCCGGGCCCCATTGAAGCAACCACACAACGCGAGGCTGCTGCCTCCTGATGTCAACCCCCGATCCCGGCGAACGAAGCCGGGCCCCATTGAAGCCCCTTAGCGGCGGGCGGGTGCGGCGGTTATTGTCCGCCCGATCCCGGCGAACGAAGCCGGGCCCCATTGAAGCCTACGCGCACCCTACGCGCCCCACCGCCCCACCGCTCCACCCCGATCCCGGCGAACGAAGCCGGGCCCCATTGAAGCCCGAGGCCCGCGCCGAAGCGGCCCGCCGGGTGGGCGAGCCCGATCCCGGCGAACGAAGCCGGGCCCCATTGAAGCTTCGACGCGGCAACCGGCGCCATCCCGACCTTTGTCCCGATCCCGGCGAACGAAGCCGGGCCCCATTGAAGCCGGGCCAGTCTGGACCTTCACGGCGTGCCCACGTCCCCGATCCCGGCGAACGACGCCGGGCCCCATTGAAGCCCTGGCTCTGCTCGTTCACAGCGCGGATGATACCCGCCCCGATCCCGGCGAACGAAGCCGGGCCCCATTGAAGCTACTTGAACCCTACGGCTTTCTATCTCCCGAGCCCTCTCTCCCGATCCCGGCGAACGAAGCCGGGCCCCATTGAAGCGCTCACGTCGAGCGCCACGAGCTCGTGAAGCACCAGCCCGATCCCGGCGAACGAAGCCGGGCCCCATTGAAGCGATGGCGTCGACGATGGCTTGCACCTGCGGCGCCATCCCCGATCCCGGCGAACGAAGCCGGGCCCCATTGAAGCCCAGGTCTCCTCGTCGTTTGTGTAGCAGAACGCGCGCGACCCGATCCCGGCGAACGAAGCCGGGCCCCATTGAAGCCGAAGGACCGCTGCCAACGGGAGCCATACCCCATTGCCCGATCCCGGCGAACGAAGCCGGGCCCCATTGAAGCGCGCTCGCCGTGCTCAATGAGCCAGTACAGGCCATTGCCCGATCCCGGCGAACGAAGCCGGGCCCCATTGAAGCCTGCCATCCGGCGGCAGCAGCAGCCCCGATGCACACCCGATCCCGGCGAACGAAGCCGGGCCCCATTGAAGCCCGAAAACGTGGATTGGGACCAGCGATAGGCCCTCATCAACCCGATCCCGGCGAACGAAGCCGGGCCCCATTGAAGCAAGGCGCCCGACGCTTCCCAGGCGAGCGCAAGGGGCGCGCCCGATCCCGGCGAACGAAGCCGGGCCCCATTGAAGCCCCGCGCCGCCCTCCATTTTGGCCCGCACCCGCTCCAACCCGATCCCGGCGAACGAAGCCGGGCCCCATTGAAGCGCGATCTCGCTGGCGCTTGGAACCTTGCCGGACGCTCCCGATCCCGGCGAACGAAGCCGGGCCCCATTGAAGCAACTCCTTCGGGGAGGGGATCTTCGCCGCCGACTTGCCCTATCCCGGCGAACGAAGCCGGGCCCCATTGAAGCGATGCACCATCGAAGAGCACCTGAAGGACCGCACCCCCCCCGATCCCGGCGAACGAAGCCGGGCCCCATTGAAGCAGCGGGCGCAGCCTGAGCGGGCGCAGCCTGAGCGGGCCCGATCCCGGCGAACGAAGCCGGGCCCCATTGAAGCCCCTTGACCTCGCGCACCTGGCGCTCGACCAGCTCCCGATCCCGACGAACGAAGCCGGGCCCCATTGAAGCGCCATGTTCGCCACCCGCTTCACCGGCAGGACCGCCAAGCCCGATCCCGGCGAACGAAGCCGGGCCCCATTGAAGCATGAGCCCTTCGTCCGCGTTCACTTGGTTCTCATCGGGCACCCGATCCCGGCGAACGAAGCCGGGCCCCATTGAAGCATGCGCTGTCCTCGGCCCGGCCTCGGCCGAGCCTGCCCCGATCCCGGCGAACGAAGCCGGGCCCCATTGAAGCCTGTGCCTGCAGGGCCGCACCGCGAGCAACATCCCGCCCCGATCCCGGCGAACGAAGCCGGGCCCCATTGAAGCACCCCCAGCGGCGTCGGCTGGTCGTCGCACGCCACCCCGATCCCGGCGAACGAAGCCGGGCCCCATTGAAGCGCACAACGACGACGCCGCCTGGTGCTTCGGCAACGCCCGATCCCGGCGAACGAAGCCGGGCCCCATTGAAGCCCGACCAAGTCGACAATCACGTCGCGCGGCTTGGGCCCGATCCCGGCGAACGAAGCCGGGCCCCATTGAAGCTCTGCGCCGGCCTCCATCTCCCGCGCCTAGCGCAGCGCCCGATCCCGGCGAACGAAGCCGGGCCCCATTGAAGCAGGCGAGCGCGATGGCGAGGCGCGGCCACCCGGTGGCCCGATCCCGGCGAACGAAGCCGGGCCCCATTGAAGCCACTTCTTCGCCAGAGGGTCGACGAAAAAGTCCTTGGGCCCGATCCCGGCGAACGAAGCCGGGCCCCATTGAAGCACGCGTACTCGCGGCACTCGCCGGCGGCGAGGGTGACCCGATCCCGGCGAACGAAGCCGGGCCCCATTGAAGCGCTGAGGCGGACACGCCGAGGCGGATAGGTCCCGCCTGCCCGATCCCGGCGAACGAAGCCGGGCCCCATTGAAGCGCCGCAGTACCGCGCCGCGATTGACGAGATCGCCGCCCCGATCCCGGCGAACGAAGCCGGGCCCCATTGAAGCGGCGCCGACGTGCCCACGCAGCACGCGCGGCGGGTGTTCGCCCGATCCCGGCGAACGAAGCCGGGCCCCATTGAAGCCCAGGACTCACTGGACATCGAGGCACCCGCTGCCTTGACCCGATCCCGGCGAACGAAGCCGGGCCCCATTGAAGCAGTAGAACACCGCGCCGAAACCCTCGTAGCTCACCGGCCCGATCCCGGCGAACGAAGCCGGGCCCCATTGAAGCCTCGAGGTCAGCGAGGATCTCCTCGACCTCCTCGGTCGCCCGATCCCGGCGAACGAAGCCGGGCCCCATTGAAGCATGGGCTCGCTCGACGCCACCGTGCGCCGCATGGTCGCCCGATCCCGGCGAACGAAGCCGGGCCCCATTGAAGCAAGGCCGCCGCAGACTCGTCTCGGGCCCTGATGATGACCCGATCCCGGCGAACGAAGCCGGGCCCCATTGAAGCCGAGTTGTCGCCGATGGCGATGCAGTAGGCGCGATTGGCCCCGATCCCGGCGAACGAAGCCGGGCCCCATTGAAGCTTTGAGAAGGACCAAGATATAACCGTCTGGGGGCGGGCCCGATCCCGGCGAACGAAGCCGGGCCCCATTGAAGCTCACGACTTCCTCTCCTGCATGTACTGGCGAATTTCCGCCCGATCCCGGCGAACGAAGCCGGGCCCCATTGAAGCACGTCGCCGCACTCGTCGCGCACAGCGCCCCCGCCCCCGATCCCGGCGAACGAAGCCGGGCCCCATTGAAGCTGATCGGCAAAGATAGC
>JAEUKK010000178.1 GCA_016792625.1 Deltaproteobacteria bacterium
CGTGATCAACGTGCAGCGCGCCATCCCCATGGGCACCCCGCACGAGCGCGGGGCGGTCTAGGGCCGGTGGGCCAGGGCGCCCGGCGGCACCTCGGCAGAGGCGTGCTCGATGACCGGCAGCGCGTTGGGCGCGAAGCCGCCGAGCAGAAGCAGGCCGAGCACGACCATCAGGCCCACCCGCTCGCGGATCTGCAGCGGCATGCTGGCCCGCGGGTCGGCGAAGGTCGGCGCCGGCCCCGTGAAGATCTGAAAGTACCAGCGCAACACGTTCATGCCCTGCACGCCCATCACGGCGATGAGCAGAAGCAGCTGCGGCCAGTGGTGGCCAACCGTGCCGTGCAGCATCAAATCGGCGCTGACGAAGTCGACCGTGCCGGGGCCGGCGGCGGTGGCGAAGCCCAACATCACGAAGAGGCCGCCGAGGCGCGGGGCCCGCTCGTTGAGCGCGTGGCTGCGGCGCAGGTCGACCTTGCCCAAGCGGGCGGTGGCCGCGCCGGCGGCGAGCACAAAACCGCCGATCGCCAGCACCCAGGCCGCCCAGTGGGCCACGCCGCCCGCCCGGCCGATCGGGTCGACGTCGATGGCCCCGACCAGCAGCGCGGCGAGGCCGGCGGTGACCGAGAAGCCGAGCGCGCGGCCCAGGTCGGTCTGCACCAGGGCGAGGCCCTGGCTCAGCAAGGCGGCGAGCAGAGCCGCCACGACAATGACGCCGTGCACGCCAGGTGCGGCGATCTCGAGCGCCGGGCTGACCAAGCGCACGATGATCACCAGCGCCGAGGCGGGGATGGCCAAGGGCAAGATCTGCGCCGGTTGGCCCTCTTCAAAAGCGGCCACCAGCCAGCCGTGGAAGGGGAAGACCCCGAGGCGCAGCAGGCCGGCGAGGCCCAGCGCGAGCAGCCAGGCCGGGTGCTCGGCCAAGGCCGCCACATGGCCGGTCATCGCCGCCGACCAGCCCGCTTGGCCGAGCAGCAGCGCGCTGACCGCGACCAGCAGCAGGGCCGAGAGGCCCAGCGTGACCACCGCGAGGCGGCCCGCCCGCCCGCCGCGCAGGGCCCAGACCACCGCGACGAGCTTGAGCAGCTCAAAGAGCAGCAACAAGCGCAGGTCGGCCACCGCGAGCAGGGCGGTCGAGAGCCCCTGCATCAGCAAGGCCGCGCCCGCGCCGCGCATGCTCAGGGCGCGCGCAGGCAGGGCCAGGGCCGCGGCCACCGCCACGAGGCCGAGCGCGGGGGCCAAGGTCGCGGCGATGGGGTCGAGGGCGAAGAGCAGCTGCCCGTCGACGACCGCCTGGGCGACCGCGCCGCGCTCGCTGAGCACCGCGCCCAAGGTCGTGCTCAGCGCGCCGAGGCCCGCCGCGCCGACCACCCAGGCCCGATCCGCCCGGCGGCGCAGGGCCACGCCCACCGCCCCGAGCACCGGCAGGGCCGCCCCCGCCACCACCATCCACAAGGCTGCGCTCACGCCACACCTCCGCTCGTGCTGCGGGTCGGGGCGCCCGCCGCCGCGCCGCGCTCGCCGTCCAGCGCGGGCAGCTCGCCGAGCTGCAGCGCCAGCGACTCCCCCTGCCCGAGCGCGACCAGCGGGCCGCCCGTGGCCGCCGCCGCCCGCTGGTCCATCCCGTCGATGGCCCGCAGGCCCCGCAGCAGGGGCTGGACCACAAAGCGGTCCAGCACGTCATCCAGGTACCAGCGCTGCAGCGCGAAGCTGTAGAGCGCCCGGCGCAGCTTGGCCGGGAGGAGGCGCTCGATGTGCAGGCCCCGCGCGCTGCGGCTGGCCCCCAGCGCGGCCATCAGCTCGTCGCGCTCGGACAGCACCGAGGGGGCGCGCAGCAGCTGGTTGGCCCGCCAGACTGCGTGGCCAAAGAGGTGCAGGGTGGCGAGGCTGGTCCACCCGAGGCCGATCTCGGCGAACATCAGGCCCACCTGGGCCACGCTCGCGTAGGCCAGCGTGCCCTTGATGTCGTGCTGCACCCGCCCGACCATGCTGCCGTGGGCAGCGGTCAGCAGCCCGATGAGCACCAGGGCGACCCGGGCCGCGGGGGCGTGCTCGAGCACCGGCCACATGCGCAGCAGCAAGAAGGGCCCGAGGTGGATGGACAGCGCGCCGTAGAAGATGGCGCTCGAGGGTGTGGGGCCCTCCATGGCGCGGGGCACCCAGCCCGAAAACGGCACGCTGCCCGACTTGCCCATCGCGCCGATCACCAGCAGGGCGCCGACCAGGGTGGTCAGGCCGCCCGCGGCGGGGGCGGCGGCGGCGATGTCTTCAAAGCGCACCGAGCCGACGAGGTGGTGGGCGAGCACCACGGCCATCAGCAGGGCGACGTCGACGGTGCGGTAGATGACGTAGGCGCGCAGGCCGTGCTCGACCGGGCCGCGCCGGCGCGAGAAGAAGGCGATGAGCAGGGCCGAGCTGAGGCCGACCAGCTCCCAGCCGGCGAAGAGCATGTCGAGGCCGTCACCCGCGGCGATCAACTCAAGCCCGACGGTCAGCATGAACAGCAAGAAGAAGAAGCGGGCGAAGCCGGGCTCACGGTGCAGGTAACGCACCGAGAACGCGCCCACGAGGCCGCTGAGGCTGAGCGTCAGCCCGAGCAGGCCCAGGCTGAGCCCGTCGAGGTGCAGGCCCATGCTCATGTGGTAGCGGGGCAGCGAGACCAGCGCGCCGAAGGGCAATTCGGGCAGCGGGGCGCCAGTGAGGCCCAGCCAGCCGAGGCCGACCACATAGGCGCCAAAAGCCAGCGAGAAGACCGTGGCGACCAGCCGCCGCACGTGGTCTTCGCCCAGCGGCTGAAAGGCGAACAGCGCGTGCAGCCCGAGCACCAGCCAGCCGAGCACGGGCAGGGCGAGGGCGGCGAGGAAGGGGATCCAGATCGGGGGCATCAGCGGACTCCGGGCCGCGGCAGGCCGTCGGTGATGGTGGCCGGCAGCAGGTGGTCGCGCTGGCCGCGGAACCACTCCACCGAGCTGCGCACCGCCGGCAGGGGCCCGCTGGGCATCGCCCAGGGCACCCAGCCCGCGCTGCCGCCGACAAAGTGCTGCAGCGCGCCAGTCTGAGGGTCGAGGCTCACCACCTGCACCCACTGGTTCACCACGAGCTGGGCCACCGGCGGGTGCCGCTCGAGCACCTTGCCGAGCATCGTCGGCGTGGCCTCGATGATGAGCAGCAGCCGCATCGGCTCGTGGATCTCGACCATCTGCCAGGGCAGGCCGGTGCGCAGGTCGCTGGAGTAGCCGTCCATCACGCCCAGGAAGCCGGTCACGTTGTGGGGCAGCTTGGTGCCACAGCCGTAGAGCGCGGGGTCCATGAACGAGAAGAAGTACTCGAGGCTGATGCCCGCGCCGACGGGGCCCGCCGCGGCCAAGATCCGGCTGATGATCTGGGCGTCGGGGTCGATGCTCGGGTCGTAGGAGATGAGGAAGGCCCGCCGGTCGAGGAAGAGCCCGCGGCTCCACTGCCGGCGGCCGATGAGCGCCACGGCGTTGGTCGCGTGGCCGAGCTCGGGCCGGGGCTGGGCGAGGTCCTCGGCGCGGGCCTCGACATGGGCCAGGGCCTGGGCGGGGCTCAGGTCGAGCGGGGCCGACATGAAGCGCCGGGCGCGCTCCAGCGCGTTGTTCTCGCGGGCGACGCTGAGCTTCTTGTCGAGCGCGGCGAGGTCGGGGGCGTGGCCGGCGGGCAGCAGGTCGGCATCGAGCCACTCGACCGCGTCGTTGGCCGTGTCGTGCAGGCCGCCGAGGAAGTGGGTGTCGTCGGGCACGTCAATCCCGCGGCTGCGCAAGATCTGCCGCACCTCGGTGGCGTTGGCCATCACCGCAAAAGCCCGCGCGTTGGGCCCGCCCTGCCCGCCGCCGCAGGCGCCGCAGTCGTAGGCCCCGCGGTGCGGGTTGTTCGCCGAGTGCGAGCCGTGCCCGAGGATGACCACGAGGCGGGCGAAGCGGCTGACCAGGCCGATGTCTTGCAGCACCCGGGTGACGATGTCGGCCATCTCGTCGAAGGAGTAGCCGAGCAGCAGGCCGTGGCCGTCGCGGGCCTCGGGGCCCGGGCGGAGCAGCCGCAGCCGGGTCTTTTGCCGCACCTGCCGCTGGGTCAGGCGGGCGTGCAAGCGAGGGCTCAGGAGCTGGCTGGCCAACGGGACCAGAGCCAGCCAGCCCCCGAGCGAAAGCAGAGAGCCGCGGAGCAGCGTGTCGCGGGCGGTATAGGCGCCCTCTTTGAGCTTGGCCTTGCGGGCGCGCACGGCGGCGCCGGCTGCGTGCGCGCCGGCGAGCTCGTCGACGACGACCTCCTCGACGAGGTGACGGGGGGTGACCGGCGCGGGGCAGAGCGGGCGCGCCTTGGCGCCGTCCAGGCCGCGGTACATCATCGCCACGCCGAAGAAGCCCGCGAGGCCGTAGGTCTCGAGCTGCGGGTCCTGCTCTTCGAGGTAGCGGCGAAGGCTCTCCTCGCGGTCGTCCATGCACAGCAGCAGCTGGGCCGAGGGCCGGGCGGGCGGCGGAAGGTGGGCGGCGAGCGGCCAGTGCAGGGCCACCGCGTCGACCATCCGCCGCCGGTAGGTGCGCTCATAGGCCGTCTGCAGGATGAGCTGGCGGGTGAACGCCGGCGTGCGGGCGACCACGCCCTCGATCGCCGCGAGGCCGGCGGGGCCCAAGCGGCGCAGGCCATCGGCGCCGAGGCCGAGCAGCAGGGCCACCTGCACCAGCGTCCAGGCCGGGTCGCAGGGCTCAGCGGGCGCCGGCGCGGGCAGGCGCGCGAGGCGCTGCACCAAGGGGCCCGCGGCCACGCCGCCCCGGTTGAGGAAGTGCTCGGCGCCCAGCCGGTCGAGCACGAGGCGCACCGCCAGCAGCTCGACCAGCCGCGGGCGGGCCACCGGCTCGGGCCAGAGGTCGGGCCGCGCCTCAAGGCGGTGGAACATGCCCGCCCAGCCGCGCAGGGCCAGCAGGGTGTCGACGATGAAGCGCTCGGCGTCGGGCCGGGCGATCTGCAGGCGCTGCAGCTCCTCTTCGACGATCTCGTCGGCGGTGGGGGCGCCGCCCGGCCGGCGCAGCAGCCCGGCGGCCACCGCGGGCAGCTCCTCCAGCCAGTCGCGCAGGTCGGGCCCACCGGAAGCAGCGTGCAGCAGCACCGATTGCAAGAAGCCGCGGTCGCGCTCCATCATCGGCCAGTAGGCGTGGCCGGTGTCGAGGTAGGCCCCACACCAGCGGATGAGCGCCTGGTGCACCATCGGGTCAGGGTCACCCAAGCCCGCGGCGACGAGCTGATCGCGGGGGCGCAGGCCCGGCGCGGGCGGGGTCAGGGCCACGCGGGGGCGGAGCGCGCGGGCCGCCGACCACAGCGCGGGCAGCACCGCCTCGGCCGGACCCTGGGCCTCGAGCGCCGCGCGGGCCGCCGGGGGCAGGTCGACCGGGAGGGCGCGCAGCGCGCCGCCATCGGTCAGGCGCCAGGCGAGGGTGGCCCCCGCCTCGTCAGACAGGCCGTATTGGCAGAGCAGCGCGACCAAGCCCCGCTCCCCCACCGAGAGCCCGGGCAGCGCGCGCTCGGGCACCCGCAGCGCGACCTCGGCCTCGAGGTCCACCTCGGCGATGCGGCCGGCGGCGAGCTGCCCGCGCAGCCAGACCTCGGGCTGGGCGGCGGCGGTGCCGAGCTCGGCGCTGGCGGCCTTCAGCGCCTCTTCAAAAGGCAGGTGCTCGTAGGCGTGCAGGGTGTTGTGGTGAACGAACTGCTCGAGCGGGTTCTGCTCGGGGACGAGGTGGCCGGCGTGGTGGAGGATGAGCTCGAGCCAGTCATCGTGGTGCGGGCTGCCCGCGCCCGGGCCGATCGCGGGGCCAGCGGCGTCTTCTGGGCTGTGCGGGGCTTCGCTCTCGATCGACATGACCAACCTCGGTGGGGGAGCCGGCACCCGGGCCCAGGCCCAGGCGCCATCACGGGGGGCTCAGGCGGCGCGGGTGCGGGCGGCGAAGGGGTGGTTCGAGGACGCCTTCATCTGATCCAGGCCGATGACCTTGAGCTTGGCGGTGCTCCACTCGTCGGCGATGCCGGCCAGCTTCTCTTGGAAGGTGAAGTCAACCAAGGTGGCGCCGCGCAGGTCGACCTCGACGCTGGTCACGCCCTCGGGCAGGCCCGAGAGCGCCTTGCGCACGGGCAGCAGGGTCGAGAACACCGCCGGGCCCGTGATCGTGACCCGGAGCACCTCGCCATCGCGCAGCACCGCGGGCGGGTTGCGGAACATGCCGCGCAGGCCGCCCGCCCGGTAGGCGTGCAGGGCCAGCTTGAGCAGGATGCCGACGCCGACGCCCACCAGCAGGTCAGTGGCCAGGGTCACCGCGAAGGTGGTGAAGAAGAGGGCGAACTGGTCCTTGCCCACGTGCCACATGTGCAGGAACTCTTTGGGCGAGGCCAGCCGGTAGCCGGTGAACAGCAGCATGGCGGCGAGCGCGGCCAGCGGGATCATCTGGAGCAGGCCGGGGAGCAGCGCCACGAAGAGCAGCAGGAAGACGCCGTGGAAGAAGTTGGAGCTGCGGTTGGTGGCGCCCGCGTCCATATTGGCCTTGCTGCGGACGATCTCAGAGATCATCGGCAGGCCGCCAATGGCGCTCGCGATGAGGTTGCCCACACCAACAGCGAGCAGGTCTTTGTCGAGGTTGCTGGCGCGCTTCTGCGGGTCGAGCGAGTCGACGGCGAGCACGCTGAGCAGGGACTCGACCGAGCCGACCAGGGCGAACATGATGATGTACTTGATCGAGACCGCAGAGGTGATCACCGAGAAGTCGGGCAGGGTCACCGCCGAGAGCAGGCTGCCGGGCAGCTGCACGAGGTTCTTCGGCCCAATCGAGAAGGTCTGGCCGAGCATCGAGTAGTCGTGCTGCTGGCTGAAGTGGAAGGTCGCGGCCAGGGGCACGGTGAGCAGCAGCACCACCAAGGGCGCAGGCACCCGCTTCACCAGCGGGAAGCGGCTGGCCAAGTTCATCGTGATGAGCGTGAACAGGGCGAGCAGGCCCACCGCGGCGACGATCGGGTTGGCCCCGGCGATGTAGGTCGGGATGTGGGCGAGCATCTCGAGGGGCTCGCCGCCCTTGCTCACCGCGCCGAGCGCCACCGGGGTCTGCTTGGCGATGATGATGACGCCGATCGCGGCGAGCATGCCGTGCACCACCGCGGGCGGCATGATGGTCGCCACCACCCCGGCCCGGGTCAGGGCGAGTACGATCTGGATGGCGCCGGCGACCACACCGACCGCCAGGGCCTTTTGGTAGCCGAGCGCCGGGTTGCCGCCGCCGAGCTCGGTCACCGCGCCCAGCGCGATGACGATGAGGCCGGCCGCCGGGCCTTTGATGGTCAGGGGCGCGCTGCCGATAAAACTCGCGATCACGCCACCGACGATGGCGGTGAGCACCCCGGCCACCGCCGGGAAGCCGCTGGCAGTCGAGATGCCCAAACACAGCGGCAGGGCGATGAGGAAGACCAGGAAGCCCGAGGTGGCGTTCTGGACGAGCTGGAGGCCGCTGCGCAGGCCTGCGGTGGCCTGCCGTGTGGTCGTATCGGGCATGGGGGACGCTCCTTGCGCACCCCTACGGCAAGTCCCGTGCCAGGCGACAGCCCCCCGCCTCCGCCTTGAGAAGAACGTGCGCCACGTCAATCCGGGGGCCGCACCTCGATAAGGTGCGGGCCAGAATGACCCACCGCCGGCGGGCTGTGTCAGGGCGGTCCGCAAGGCCCTGGGTCAGCTTGACCCGCCGGCCAAGCCGGGCGCCGCCAGCGGCAGCGCAGGGTCAAAACGACGAAGGGGCGCCCTTACGCGCCCCCTGCCTTCAGCCGACCGGGCTCAGACGTCGCCGATCGCCTTCTTGAGCGGCTTGTTGAAGGCCCACATGCTCAGGCCGGCGAGCAGGCCGAGGCCGCTGAGCATCAAGAAGAAGCCCTCTTTGGGCATCTTGTCGTAGAAGGTGCCCAGGTAGCCGTTGAGGATGCCGCCAAAGAAGCTCGACATGAACCACATGCCCATCATCATGCTGACCATGCGGGCCGGCGAGACCTTGGTCACCAAGCTCAGGCCGATGGGGCTCAGGTAGAGCTCGCCCACGGTCAACATCAGCGTGCAGAGGAGCGGCCAGAGCAGGCTGCCCTTGCCGTCGCCGACCACGCTGGCCCCAGCGACCATGACCAGGAAGCTCAGGCCCAGGATGAGGCAGCCGATCGCCATCTTGGTCACGCTGGTCGGCTCGGCGCCGCGCTGGCTCTGCCAAGCCCAGAAGCGGTCGAGCAGCGGGGCGAGCAGGAAGATGAAGAAGGGGTTGAGCGACTGGAACCAGGTGCTCGGAATGGTGAAGCCGAGGATGGTGGGCCAGAGGGTCTGCTCATCGGCCCAGGTCTGCATCGTATTGCCCTGCTGCTCATACACGCCCCAGAACACGATGTTCAGGGCGCAGAGCACCACCAACGCGACCACGCCTTGCCACTCGTTGCTGGTCAGCGGCTGGGCCGGGGCGGCGCTGACCTCGGCCTTCTTCATCACGTTGTCGGGCGCGAGGTAGCGCTGGCCGAACAGGTAGATGACCAGACCGATGCCCATGCCGACGCCGGCGGCGCCAAAACCCCAGTGCCAGCCGAGCACCGCGGCCAGGGTGCCGCAGACGAGGTTCGTGAGGAAGGCCCCGAGGTTGATGCCCATGTAGAAGATGGTGAAGGCGCCGTCGCGGCGCGGGTCGCCCGGCGGGTAGAGGTTGCCCACCTGGGTCGAGATATTGGGCTTAAACGCGCCGTTGCCGATGATGAGCAGGGCCAGCGCCAAGAAGAAGGCCTGCTCACTCGCCATCACGAAGTGGCCGATGGCCATCAAGATGCCGCCGACAACGACGGTCTTGCGCTGGCCGAGCACCCGGTCGGCGAGGATGCCGCCGAGCAGCGGGGTCAGGTACACGAGCCCGGTGTACCAGCCGTAGATCACGCTGGCCTGGGCTTGTAGGCCACCATCGCTGGGCAGCAGGGCCTGCAGCGCGCCCCAGCCCCAGACGCTGTCGGGGTCGCCCTGCTGGGTCTCTTCGCCGCCCTGCAGCACCTGGCGGGTCTCGGTGAACAGGTAGTTCACCATGTAGAGCTTCAAGAGCCCGCGCATCCCGTAGTAGGAGAAGCGCTCCCACATCTCGGTGAAGAACAGGATGAAGAGGCCCACGGGGTGGCCGAGGATGGTGCGGGAGGAGGCGGGCGCGGCGGGGGTGCTCATGGGGGCGCACGCTACACGAGCGCGGCGCACAGGAAAAGCACAACGCCGGAGGTGACGTGTTGCGCGTCAACTCCGGCGATGAGCAGAAGGACAGAGCGGGGCCGGGTGCAGCTCGGCCGCCTACTTGCCCTTGCCCTTGCCCTTGCCCTTCTTCTTGGCCTTCTTCGTGGACTTCTGCTTGAACTTCTTCTTGCCAGGCTGCTGCACCACAGCCTTGGGCTTGGGCACGGTCACCGGCGTGGGCGTGACCGTCTCGGCCTGCGCGCCGCTCTCGACCTGCTTGTCGGTGCTCACCCCCTCGCTGGGCACGCCGCCGACCTCGGTGCCGCCGCCCTCGGTGTCGGACACGACCTCGCTCTCGGCGGTGTCGGAGCTCAACGAGGTGCCCTCACCGCTCGTGATCGGCGTGGGCGAGGGCGCATTGGTAGACTCGCCGACCGGCTCGTGCACCTTGGGCGGGTCGACCACCTTGCCGAGGGTCGGCCGCGCGGTCAGCCCGTCTTCCGAGGGCGCCAGCGTCTCGGCATTGGAGCCAATGGTGTCCGAGGCGACCGAGCCCTTGACCTCGGTGGTGGTCTTCCGAAGTTTGCCAAGGTCGGTGATCGAATCGAGCTTCACCCGATCTTTGGGAGCGGTGCCGCCAGGGAGGGGCTTCTCGAGCGGGGTCACGTCGCTGCCGTAGAGGGTCTGGACACGCGCGCCCTCGGTCATCCCCGTGTCCTTCGAGAACTTCGCGATGGACTTGTTGACCTTGGCGTTGTAGTGCTCGTAGCTGCCGTCGGTGTTCTTCTTGACCTGCCGCACCAGCGGGGAGGTCATCCACGGCTTCGCGCTCGGCTTGGGCATGCCGGTCTCGACCACCTCACCTTTCTTGGTCTTGGCGGACTGCTGCGCGTTGTGGCCGGCGGTGGTGCCCAACATCATCGCCAGCGCTTTGTTTTGGTCGTAGGGCGTCATGAACGCGCCGTCGACCTCTTTGCCCCGCGACTCGAGCTGGGCGCCGGTGCGGCCCGAGTGCTCGGCCCGGGCGTGGGCCTGCGGGTTCTTGCTGCTGGTCGAGGTCCCGCTCGGGCCCGCGCGGCCCTCGGAGCGGTCAAGGTAGTCGCCCATCGAGTTGATGCGCGCGGTGATCGGGTCGAGCGTCGAGGGCAGCGGCGGGGCTTTGGGGATTGGCGGGGGCTGGATCGTCTGCGCGCTCTTCGTCGCAACCGTCGGGCTGCTCGTCACCTTGCCCTTAGCCTGGGGCTGCTGCTTCTTGGCGCCGGCAATGGATGCATACGAGACAGACATCGGAACCTCCCACCCGCCGAGCATAGCGCGAAGCACCGACGATTGACACCCGGTGCCGCCCCCGCACAGTCCGCCGCGGCGGCGTCCGCGCGATAATCGGCGCGCTCACCCCGAGGTCCCCGTGCCCAGCCCCGCGCTCGCTCCGCTGCTGGTCGCGGCCCTGGTCGGGCTCTGCGTGGTGGTCCAAGGCAGCGTGAACGCGATCGTGGGCCGCGGGGTCAGCCTCTGGCTGGTGGTCGTCGCAAACAACGTGCTGGCCGCCACCTTCGCGCTGGGCCTCTGGGTGGCCCAGCGGGGGCTCGGCGCCGAGGGCGGCCTCACCGGCCTGCGGGCCGAGCTCGGCCGAGTTTCGCCGCTGGTCGGCCTCTCTGCCCTCTGCGGGCTCATCATCGTCTCGGGGGTGCCCTTTGCCATCCGCTCGATCGGCGTCAGCCGCGCCCTCCCCCTCGTCATTGGCGCCCAGCTCGTCGGCGCCCTGCTCTGGGACCTGCGCGCCGGCAGCCCGCCGTCCGCCGCCCGGGTCGGCGGGGTCGCGCTGGTCCTGCTCGGCGCGGTCGTGGCGGTCCGGGGCTGAAGGGGCGCGCCTCCTCCCCCGCCTGCTCCCCCTGGGCCTGCTCATCGCCTGCGGCGGCGCGCCCAAAGGTGGAGCCCTCGCCGCCTCTGCCGACCCGTGGGAGGACGGCCCCTACGGCGTCGGCCGCAGCGCCCTCTCCCTCGATCTCGGCCGAGAGCTGCGGGTCGAGGCGTGGTTCCCCGCGAAGGCCGCGGGCGCCGCATCTGCCATCGAAGAGGCCTACCTCGATGACCCCGACCAGCAGGCCACCTACGCGGCGCTGCTCGAAGACGCCCCGGTGGGCTGCCCGAGCACCGCGACCCGCGCCGACCCGATCGCCGAGGCCGCCGACGGCCCCTTCCCGGTGGTGGTCTTCTCGCACTGCAGCGGCTGCGTGCGCTTCTCGAGCGTCACGGCCATCGAGCGCCTGGTCAGCCACGGCTTTGTCGTGCTGGCCGCCGATCACGCGGGCGACACGCTCTTTGATGGCCTCGCCGGCGACCAGCTGCCGCTCAACACCGCCACCCTGCAGCTGCGGCTTGGCGACCAGCAGGCCCTCCTCGACGCGCTCGAGGCCCCGCCGTCGGGCGGCTGGGCGAGCGTGGCCGCGCTGGCCGACCTCGACCGGGTCGGGGCCATGGGCCACAGCTTTGGCAGCGTGACCACCGGCCTGCTCGCCCAAGAAGATGACCGCGTGCGCGCCGCCCTGGGCGTGGGCGCCCCGATGGAGAACCCCCTGCTCGCCGGCGTCGAGATGGAGAGCCTCGACCTGCCCCTGCTGCTCGTGCTGCTCGCCGAAGACAACAGCATCACCGAGGTCGGCAACGAGCTCATCCGCAGCAACGCCGCCGAGCCGCCCGGCCCCGCCTTCTTGGCCGAGGTGGCCGACGCCGGGCACTTCTCGGTCTCGGACATCGCCGGCCTGACCGAGGGCCTGATGCCCGGCTGCGGCGAAGACCAGCGCCAGACCGCGCCGGGCCAGTCCTTCACCTACCTGCCGCCCAGCGCCGGCCTGCCCCTGCTCGGCGCGCTCTCGGTGGCCTTCTTCGACGAGCACCTGCGCGGCGAAGACGAGGCGCTGATCCGCCTCGACCTGCCCGCGGGCACCACGCTCACCCAGACCGCGCCCCGCTGAGCCCGCCGCTCCGCGCCCGCCCGAGGCCCCCATGCCCCGCTCCCCGACGGACCCGCGCCGCGCCTCCTCCCGATTGGTGCGCTGGACGCTGCTCTCGACGCTCGCGCTGCCGCTGACCGCGGGCAAGCTCAAGCTCCCCAACCCGATGGCGGGCATCAAAGAGGGCCTGCGGGTCGGCTATGTCGCCGGCTCGAA
This sequence comes from Deltaproteobacteria bacterium, assembly GCA_016792625.1. Taxonomy (GTDB): domain Bacteria; phylum Myxococcota_A; class UBA796; order UBA796; family UBA2385; genus JAEUKK01. The sequence continues at coordinate 12,385 of JAEUKK010000178.1, forward strand.
GGTGCACGCCTACCAGAGCTACGCCTTCGTCTACGGCTTCGCCCAGGGCAATACGATGAACCACCAGCGCGCGCTCGACCGGCTGGAGCGCGACGGCCTGCCGCTGATGACCGCGCTGCGCGACGCCGGCCTGCGGCCCAAGCTCGAGGTCAGCGTCGAGCCCTCACCGAGCGGGATCAACGTCTACGGCGTCGATCTGGTGGTGCTCCCCAAGTCGGGGCCGCCCGTCCGCTTGCCCGGCCGGCCCGGCAGCGACCCGGCCACCTACCATGCGGCCTCGGCGAAGATCGCGGCGCTGTCGAAGCTCCCCGCGGTGCAGGTCGAGGCGGGCCACGGCGCTTGGTACGGCCTCAGCACCGTGCTGACCAGCCTCGACGCCGAGGCGAGCACCCTGCTCAAGCACGCCTTCGCCCTGCGGGTCATGCAAGAGCAGGTCCAGGCCGGCCAGCAGGCCGATTGGTTCGACCCCACCCGTCCGGCCGCCGAGACCCTCGCCGACACCGACGCCGCCCTCTCGCTGCTCGGCGACGACATCGACCGCGTGCGCGCCGACCAAGCCGCTGTGCTGGCGCTCTTTTTAATGGGCACCCAGCTGCATGTGCCCGGCGTGCCCGAGGCCCTGGTCGCCGAGATTGGCGCCCAGCGCGCCACCTGCGCAGAGTGGCTGGCCAGCCACCGCCAGCCGACGATGGAGGATTTTGGGATCAGCTACCAGCTGCCCAACCCCGAGTCGGTCAAGAAGGTGATCGACGAGCAGCTCGGCGTGGTCGGCTCGGCGGTCAAGGTCGCCCGGGGCGTGGCCACCGGTGACCTGCCCCGCACCCTGGACGGCATCGCCGGCCTCGCCCCCAAGGACACCAAGCTGCGGGCGGTGGCCGAGGGCGTGGCGGCGATCAGCAAAGGCGACGTGCGCGGCACGCTGGGCGCGATCGCTGACCTGGGCGGGCCCGAGACCAAGGTCGGCGCGGTGGCCGCCCGCCTCGAGAAGGTCGCCGCGATCATCGACAAGGTGCCCTGAACCAACCGCGCCGACCGCCCCTCCCTCACGGCGCGGATGTGGGCGCCTGTCCCGCTGCTCTGCGTCGCTCCGCTGCTCTGCTTCGCTTCGCTGCGCTCCCCGAGGTCCCCATGGCCCTGCCCATCCCCGAGTATGACGATCTGGACGCCATTGGCCTCGCGGCGCTGATCGAGGCCGGTCAGCTCAGCCCCGCCGAGGTGCTCGAGGCGGCCATCGCCCGCGCCGAGGCCCGCAACCCCCAGATCAACGCGGTGGTCAACCGTTTCGACGACCGGGCCAGGGGTCGGGCGGCGAAGTTGCCCGCGGGGCCGCTGCGCGGGGTGCCCACCCTGCTCAAGGACCTCAAGATCGGCCTCGAAGGCACGGTGACCACCAACTCCTGTCGGCTGACCAAAGAGAAGGTCTTTCGCCAGAGCAGCGTGCTGGCCGAACGATACGAGGCGGCGGGCCTGCAGATCTTCGGCAAGACCAACACGCCCGAGTTCGGCATCATGGGCATCACTGAGCCGGAGCTGCGCGGGCCCTGCCGCAACCCGTGGAGCCTCGATCACGTCACCGGCGGCTCTTCGGGCGGGGCGGCGGCAGTGGTCGCGGCGCGCATCGTGCCGGTGGCCCACGGCGGCGACGGCGGCGGGAGCATCCGCATCCCGGCCAGCGCCTGTGGGCTCTACGGCCTGAAGCCGACCCGCGGGCGGGTGACCCAGGCGCCCTTCGCGGGTGACTCGTGGATGGGCATGGTGCAGGAGCACATGCTCACCCGCAGCGTGCGCGACAGCGCCCTGCTGCTCGACATCGCTGACCACCCCACGCCCGGCGAGCCCTACACCGCCCCGACCAAGGCCCGGCCCTTCGCCGCCGAGGTGGGCGCGCCGGTGGGCAAGCTCAAGATCGCGGTCTGCCGCGAGGCGCTCTACGCCGACCGCCAAGACCCGGCCTGCACCGCGGCGGTCGACGAGGCGGCGGCCCTGCTGCGCGACCTGGGCCACGAGGTGGAGGAGGCCAAGCCCGAGATCAGCAAGGATGAGCTGATCCACGCCTACCTGCTCACCGTGGCCTCGGGCGTGGCCTGTTTTATCGAGGAGTCCGCGGCCTACGCCGGGGTCAAGCCCCGCCCGCGCGACTTTGAGGCCGGGACCTGGGTGCTCGGCCTCATCGCTTGGAAGAGCAGCGCCGCCGACCTCGAGCGCGCCCGCCGGGCCATGCACCGGGCGGGCCGCGTGATGGGGGCCTTCCACCAAAAGTACGACCTGCTGCTCACCAGCACCCTGGCCCGGCCGCCGGTGCGGGTGGGCGAGCTCGGCGTCAAGCCGGCCGAGGCGCTGCAGGCCCGGGCGCTCGACATGGTGCCGATCAAGCCGGCCCTCGACTTCGCCTTGCAGAAGATGGCCGAGGGGCGCCTCGCGGCCACGCCCAACACCCAGCTGTTCAACCAGACCGGCCAGCCCGCGGTCTCGCTGCCCCTGCACTGGAGCGCCGAGGGGCTGCCCATCGGGGTGCAGCTCGGGGCGGCGCTGGGCGAAGAGGCCCTGCTGCTGCGCATCTCGGCCCAGCTCGAAGAGGCGCGCCCCTGGGCCCACCGCAAGCCCGCCCTGCTCGGCTGAGCGCGCGGCGGCTCACCAGCTCCCGCGGTTGGGCGCGCTGGCCCAGGGCTCGGCGCGGGGCAGCGGCGGGCCGTCTTGCAGCAGCTCGACGCTGATCCCGTCGGGGCTGCGCACAAAAGCCATGCGGCCGTCGCGGGGCGGGCGGTTGATCTCGACCCCCGCCGCGGCGAGGCGGGCGCAGGTCGCGTAGATGTCGGGCACGGCGAAGGCGAGGTGCCCGAAGCTGCGGCCCTCGCTGTAGGGCTCGGCTTGGTCCCAATTGTAGGTCAGCTCGATCTGGGCGCTGTCGCCGGCCGTTCCGGTGGACAAGAAGACGAGGGTGAAGCGGCCCTCGGGGTAGTCCGCGCGGCGGAGCTCGACGAGGCCGAGCAGCGCGCAAAAGAAGCGCAGCGCGGCGTCGAGATCGCGCACGCGGACCATGCTGTGAAGGAAGCGCATCGGGGCTCCGGGGCAGGGCGGGTGTTCCGGGGGGCACAATCTCTCAATCGGACGCTTTCTGTCCTCCACAACCGAGGGCGGCAGGATATACCCCAGGCAGAGGCGGGAGGGGCCAGCTTAGCCCACCGCCCCTTTGGAGGACCTGCATGCCCCGCCGCCCGACCGCGCCCCCGCCGAAGGCGCCCCCCGCCGAGGCATCGCTCGAGCCCGCGCCGCCGAGCGGTGTTTTGGCCGGCGCTGGCCTCGACGACGGCGAAGAGGACGAGTTCGCCCGCCCGCGCACCGGCGAGGCCATCCCCGAGGCGCGGCTGAACAAGTCCCAGAAGTTCGTGAAGCTGCTCGAGGCGCTCCAGGCCTCGGGCGGGGCCCGGGCCAGCGAGCTGATGGCCCGCTTCGACCTCGATGACCGCACGCTGCGCCGCTACCTCGCCGACCTGCGCGAGCTCGATCTGCCCCTGTACACCGAGGGCCGGGGCGACTCGCGCCGCATCTGGATCGACGCGAGCTACCGCCGCCACGGCGTGCGCATCTCGCTGCTCGAGCTCATCTCGCTGCGTTTTGGCCGCCGGGCCTTCGGCTTCCTCGAGGGCACCACCTTCGCCAGCGACATGGACGGCGCGCTCGAGGCGCTCAGCACCTTCACCCACCGGGGCACCGACCGGGTGCGGCACCTCGACCGCAAGCTCGTCGCCCTGCCCGAGCACCGCAAAGACCACTCGCGCGACAATGACGTGCTCGAAGAGGTCCTCACCGCGGTCATCAACGAGCATGTGGCCACGGCCCACTACGCGCGGGTCAACGGCCCGACCAAAGAGTACCGGCTTCACCCGCTCTCCTTGGTCGTCTACAAGCAGTCGCTCTACCTCTTCGCCCGCGACGTCGAGGCCAGCGGCCAGATCAAGACCTTCGCGCTCGACCGCTTCCGGCACTTCTCGGCGAACAAACGTGAGCACTTCGAGTACCCCGAAGACTACGACCCCGAAGCGCAGTACGCCGACGCCTTCGGCATCATGAACGGCGAGCCGGTCGACGTGATCTTGCGCTTCCACCGCCGGGTCGCGCCCTATGTGCGCGAGCGCATCTGGCACCGCAGCCAAGAGCTCAGCAGCCTGCGCGACGGCAGCGTGCGCCTGAGCATGCGCGTGGCGGTCCAGCCCGAGCTGGTGAGCTGGGTGCTCAGCTTCGGCCCCGACCTGCGGGTCGAGGCCCCGGTCGAGCTGCACGAGAAGATCCGCCGGCTGCACCGCGAGGCCGCCGAGGGCGTCGATCTGCTCGAGGCCCGCGAGGCGCGCGAGGTCCGGGGCGAGCGGTGACCCGCCTGCACGCCCACATCGAGGTCGACCGCGACGCCGAGCACACCTGGCCGGTCGACCGCGGCGTGGGCGACCCCTGGGCCCAAGACGAGGGCCTCGACGACCCGGCCCGGCCGGCCGACTACCAGCGCCACGCGCTGAAGCCGGTGCTGCGCGACGACGAGGTGCGGGCCTGGGACGCGCAGTTTCGCGCCGCTTACCGGGCCGTGTTGCGCGGCGAGGCGCCTTGGGGCGCGACCGAGGCCGCCGCCCACGCGCTCGAGCTCGACCTGCCGCTGCGGCACGACCCGCGCCCCCTGCACGTGGCCCCGGCTGAGATTGACGACGCCGTGCTCGCTGACCTCAGCGAGAACTGGCTGCCCAGCATGGGCATGCTCGCGCCCGAGCGGGTGCTCGGCCCCTTCGCCCTGCTCGGGCCGCCCGACGGCGCCCGCCTGCTCGCGGCGGGGGTGATGGGCACCACGCCGATGATCCCGCCGGCGATCCGCCCGCTGGGCCGGGCCCTGCGCAGCGAGCCCGTCCCGCCCCTGGCCGTGCGCGGCGCCGCCCTGGCCGTGCTCCGCGCCCCGGCGCTGCTCTGGGCCGTCGAGGCGCACGACGGCGAGACCGCTGTGCTGCGGCCGCTTCTGCCCGTGCACCGGGTCTGTCTGCCCCGGGGCCGGGTGCGCGGCGTGCCCCAAGCCCCCGCGGTGGTCGGCCGGGTGATGCACACCGCGGCGGCCCCGCGCCTCAACCTGTCCTTGCCGCTGCCCGCCGCCCCGGCGCCGCAGCTCGTCCACCGGCGCCTCTGGCTCGAGCTCCAGCGGCTGCGGCGCCACGACCGCCGGCTCACGTGGGAAGACCTCCTGCGCGACCGGTCCGAGGTCCTGTACCGATGCACCCTCGAGGCGCTCTTTCTCGACAAGGTGGCCCCCGGCCAGCCCGCGGCGGGGCCCGCCGCCGTGCTCTCCACCTGGGCGGGCTGCGGCTGGGCCTGATCACCTTGGCTGGCGCCGTTCTCGGCCCGTCGATCGGCGGCTGCGGGGCCAAGGCGAGCCTCTCCCTCTCGCCGGCCGAGATCGCCTGGGGTGAGGTCGACTTCCAACAAGACCAGCCCGAGGGCGGCTACGACCCGCAGCAGCTCCTCATCGAGAACACCGGCGACGCCGAGATCGAGGTCGAGCTGCTCAGCTTTGACTTCGACCACCTCTGCCTGCCCGGCTTCGATGGCGCCCCGGCGACCATCGGCGCGGTCGCCGCGGGTGAGAGCTTCTCGCTCTTCATCGGGGTCTGCGACTACGACCCGGCGGCCGGCGAGCGCGACACCGTGGTCAGCGGCACCATCGCGGTCGGCGTGGTCGACGGCGATGCGGTGGCCGAGGCTGGGTGGAGCTTCACCCCCGTCGAGAACATCACGGCGCGCTGAGGGCCTCGGTGGCCGGCCCGCGGTTCAGCAGGCCATCCAGGGTGCTCTCGTCGAAAACAGCGATGACGCGCGCGTTGCGGTAGGTCTTGCCCCGCGCGCCCACCGGCGCGCCCTCGGCCCCCCGGGCCAGCACCTTGACCCAGCGGTGGGGCACGTGCACGAGGTGCTGGCTCAGCACCGCCCGCGGCGCCTCGGCCCGGCGCCGGCTCAGCGGGCCGTTCCAGTCCGCCGAGCGCCAGTCAGTGGCCGTACCGACGCTGACCAGCAGCACCGGGCGGCCGTGGGCCTCGCGGGCGAGGTGATCGGCGAAATTGATGAGCCGAGCGCGCTCTTGGGCGCCGAGCGCGCTGCTGGCCCAGGGGAAGAACAGGGTGAGCTCGCCGCTGCCCTGGGCGCGGGCGAGGGTGAGCAGCTCGTCGAGAGCGGCTTGCTGGTGCGCTTGGCCGGCCAGCAGGCGGTCGATCTTCTGCTCGACCCGGTCCATGCGCCGCGTGCCCGCGCCCGGGTGGACGCAGGCCAGCAGGCTGAGCGCGCCGAGCAGCAGGGCGAGGCGGCTCAGCAGGTGAAGGCGACGCCCGGCCCGGCCCCTCACCGACCGGTGGCCGCGCCCGGGGTGCCGTAGTCGCCCGCGCCGTAGGTGGTCGCGGCGATCACCCAGGACGCACCCGCGTCATTGCCCGCGGCGGAGCGCGAGGCGTCGCGCAGCTCGATGCTCTTGCCCGAGGACCGCGCCGGCCACGCGCCCGAGGTCGCGTAGGTGATCGTGTCGATGAGAACGCCCCCGGTCACGGCGGTCTGCACGTTGACGGTGTCAGAGGTGTTGCTCAGGTTCATCACGGTGTCGCCGGTGCCCCAGGCCACATCGACCGGCGCGCCGCCGTTGACCGCGGTGTCGACCGACTTGCCCAGCACCAGCCAATCGTCGGCGGCGAGCAGCCGCCCGCCGCTCAGCGTGTAGGCCAAGGTGCCGCTGCCCGGCGACTGGATGACCAGGCCGTCGAGCTCGATGAGGCGACCGGTCGCGTTGTACAGCTCGACCCACTCGCCAAAACCGTCCGCCACCGCGGCGCTGTCGTAGAGCACCTCAGTGATGACCAGGTCACCCGCCACGAGCTGGCTGACCGAGAGCTCGTCGACCCGCGTGTCGCAGTCGTCGTCGAGGCCGTTGTTGCGCTCAGACGCCCCCGGGTAGATCAGGATGTCGGCGTCATCACAGTCGGTGCCGCCATAGGCCACCGCGGTCACGCCATCGCCGTCCACGTCGGTGTCGATGACGGTCAGGGGGGCCGGGCCGCCAAAGCCGTCGGCCGAGCCGCCGCCGCCGCAGGTGCCGCCCAGGTCGGCGTAGACCCAGCTGCGCCCGCCGTCGGCCGAGAAGCGCCAAGCGTAACTATAGGCGCCAGGCGCGGTCGGCGCGGTCAGGGTGCCCTGGTACTCGTCATTGTCGAGGCCGCTGAGGCCCATGGTGTCGGTGTTGTAGGTGCCGGCCACCCAGGTCCAGGCCCCGTCCGCGGGCGCGACCCCCACCGGCCCGACGCCGAGCTCGGCCACCACGCCCAGGCCCTGGCCCACGCCCGGGGTCACGCCGTCTTGGTAGACCCAGCCATAGACCGTGTCGGTGGCGCCGGGCAGCAGGCTCAGGCTGCACGGAAACTGGGTGTGGCCGTAGTCCACGCTGTCGAGGTCGAAGCCGTCGCAGTCTTGGTCGATGCCGTCGCCTGCGGTCTCGGTGCCCTCGGGGTTGATCAGGGGGTTGGTGGCGTCGCAGTCGCCGCCGCTGGTCCACGGGTGGCTGAGCGGCGCGTCGCAGGCCAGCAGGGCCGTGGCGTCGTCGCCGTAGAGGTCATCGTCGGCGTCGGCGTAGTAGAGCCGCTGGCTGGCCGCCGAGACGCTGGCGTCGAGGTCATCGGCGACGCCGTCGCAGTCCTCGTCGGTGTCGAGGGCGTCGCAGAGCTCGGTCGCGCCGGGGTTGACGCCCAGCGCGCGGTCATCGCAGTCGCCGTCGACCGCCGCCGGCGCGGCGAGGCTCGGGTCGCAGGCCAGCACCGCGGGCCCCGCGCCATAGCCGTCGCCATCACCATCGGCGTAGAAGCTGCGCGTGCCGGTGGCCCCGGTGTCGAGGTCATCGGCGAGGCCGTCGCAGTCCTCGTCGGTGTTGGCGGCATCGCAGGCCTCGGCGGCGCCCGGAGAGACGTCGGCCCGCGCGTCGTCGCAGTCACCGGCCCGGCTGGCCGTGTAGCTGCCGCCCGCGGCGCACTGGCGCCGCCCGGCCCCGGCCCCGTAGGTGTCGGTGTCGGCGTCGATGTAGTAGAGCGCCCCGTCGACCAGACCGGCGTCGCTGTCGTCGGTCTGGCCGTCGCAGTCGTTGTCGACGCCGTCGCAGACCTCGGCGGCGGTGGGGTTGATGCCCACGACGCCATCATCGCAGTCGTCGCTGTTCTCGACGAGGCCCGCGCTCAGGGCGCAGGCCAGCGCCGTGCCGTCGCCGCCAAAGCCGTCGCCGTCCACGTCGAGGAAGTAGCTGCGCCGGTCGCTGGCGTCAGAGTCGGCGTCGCCATCGCAGTCATTGTCGATGCCGTCGCAGACCTCGGCCGCGCCAGGGTTGACCGCGGGGGCCGTGTCATCGCAGTCGGTGTCGTCTTCGACGTAGCCAGCGGGCATGGCGCAGGCGGTGGTCGGCGCGTCGGCGTTGCCGAAGCCGTCCTCGTCGCCGTCGGTGTAGTAGGTGCGGGCGTCGGCCGCGTCGGCCTCGTCGACATCACCGTCACAGTCGTTGTCGACCGCGTCGCCGCAGACCTCAGCGGCGCCCGGCGCGGCCGTGTGGTCGGCGTCGTCGCAGTCCTCACAGGCGGCGTAGCCGTCACCATCGGCATCGGCGTAGCCCACGCTGCCGTCGCAGTTGTAGTCGGCCGGGTCGGTGCAGTCGTCTTCGACCGCGCCCGGGTTGAAGGCAGCGTCGCTGTCGTCACAGTCGCCGTCGACCGCCACGTGCCCCTCGGGCGCCTCGCAGGCCAGCACGGGCTCACCGGCCCCAAAGCTGTCGCCATCGGCGTCGGCGAACCAGGGGAGCTCCTCGCAGCCCGTGTCGCCGTCGCTGCCATCGGCACCATCCGCACCATCCGCACCGTCCGCGCCATCGGCACCGTCCGCGCCATCGGCACCGTCCGAGCCATCCGCCCCCTCTGCGCCGCCCCCGTCGCCCGCACCGTCAGCGGAGTCGCCCTTGTCCTCGGGTTCACAGGCGGCGAGCAGCAGGCTGAGCAGGAGGAGGCGGCGCATGAGGGCTCCAGGGCAGGGCGGGTCAAAGCCGGCGGAGCGCCGACGGGCCGCGAGCCTATCGCCGCGGCCCGCCACCGTCAGCCTGCGCCAGAACATGCGCCAGCGGCGCGCTCTCCGTGACGGTCCGGTGGCGGCGGGGCGGCGTCGCCGCGGCGGGGCCCGGCCCACGGCCCGCGGCGGCCCGACCGCGGTACCCTCCCTCCATGCCCAGCCTCCCCCTGCTCGTGCTCCTCCTCCGCGCGACCTTCGCCGCGCCCGCGGCCGCCCCCGCTCCTCCCACCGCGCCCGAGGCGCCCGCTCCTCCCGCCGCGTCCACGGCCCCGGCCGGCGAAGACATCGATCCTGACGGCCTGCTCGGGGGCCTCGCCGCCCCGCCCGCCCAGCCTGCAACGGCCGCCTACCTCGCGTGGGCGGCGGGCCTGCAGGCCGAGCCCCACCCCGAGGCGGGCTACCGCTTCCTCGACGAGCTGCACGCCGAGCTGGCGCCGGTGGTCGCCGCCGCGCCCGGCCGGGTCGAGCCCCTGCTCATCGGCCGCAGCGTGCGGGGCGCCCCGATCTGGGCCTTTCGCTGCGCCGACCCGCTGGTGGCCCCCGGCGCGCCGCCGCCGCGCAAGATGTTGGTCTTCGGCGCGATCCACCCGCTCGAGTGGGTGGGCACCGAGGTGGTGGTCGAGGCCCTGCTGACCTGCGCCCGCCAGCCGGTGCCCGGGGTCGAGCTGACCTTCATCCCCGTGCTCAACGTCGACGGCCGCCGCGTGGTGGAGGGCGATCTGCTCGAGGGCCGCGACCGCTACCGCCGCACCAACGCCGCCGGCGTCGACCTCAACCGCGACTACACCGTGCACCGCGACAGCCGCGCGGTCTGGCGGCACCTCATCCCCGACCGCTACAGCACCTCACCCGCCCCGCTGAGCCAGCCCGAGTCCCAGGCCCTCGACGCGCTGGCCGCCGCCGAGCGCTTTGACGTGGCGCTGAGCCTGCACACCTTCGGCGGCTACATCTACACGCCCTGGGCCGGCCACTGGGAGCGCCCGCCCGATCGCGCCGAGCTGGTCGCGCTCGGTCACCTGATGGAGCAGGCCCAGACCGGCCGCCCCTACCGCACCCAGCAGCTCAGCCACTGGGCCTTCTTCTTCCGCGGCTGCGGCATGGAGCTCGACCACCTCTACGCAAAATACGGCACCAAGGCCTTTTTGGTGGAGCTGACCCGCTCGGGCGTCTCACCCTTCGCCCCGTGGACCTGGGGGGAGGACTTCCGTCTCTACAACCCGGCCGACCCGACCCCCGATGTGGAGGGGGCAACCCGGGCGATCAGCGCGCTGGCCCGGCACCTCGGCGGGCAGGCGCGCCCGCACGCGGCACCGGTCTCGCCCGCCAAGCCCCCGGCGCTGCCCACGACGCCGATGCCCTGGGCTGGCGTGCAGCGGGCCCTGCCCAAGCGCCCGCGCCCTGTGGCTGAACCTGCCCCACAATAACGCCCAGCAGGTCAATCTGGAGGATCGCTCAGCGCAGCGGCGCGCTCCACTCCAGGGTGGAGAAGGCGGCGCAGGGGTCGGCGGCGGAGCGCAGCGCCTCCTCCCGCTGGGCGCAGGCGGCGTCGACCCGGTCGGGCTCGCCCTCCTCCTCTGCGATGAGGCGCTGCTCCCACGCCCAGGTGTCACAGGCGTCGAGAAAACCGCGCCGGTCGTCATAGTTGGCGGCGGACCAGTCTGGGGGCGCGCCCCCCTCACCGTCGGGATCGAGGCAGGCCCCATAGGCCGAGGCCGCCGCGGCGCACATCGGCGCACAGGGATCGGGCGCGGCGCAGGCGGACAGGCCGACGATGGCGCCGCTCCAGGCGGCGCGGCGCACGCGGACAGGCAGCGGCAGCACAGCGGGGGCGGGCCCAAGGCGTCGGCGCACGGCGGCTCCTGCCCCGCGGCTATCGGCGCGGGGCGCTCAAGGCCCGGAGCGCGGCTCGACCACCCCGATGACCTGGGCCGGGTCCAGCGCGAGGTCGACCAGGGGCGCGGGCGCGGCGGGGGCCCGGCCGTCGGCTTCGCGCAGCACCCGGCAGACCGGTGCGCCCCAAGTCGCCAGATCGGAGGGCGCCCGGACCACCTCGACCAGGCGCCCGTCGTCGAGCCGCAGCAGGGTGCTCGGCGGATAGCGCCCCAGCGCGTTGATCAGGGCCTGCACGACCACCGGGTCGTAGCGGCCGCCCGCCTCGGCCTGCAGGGCGGCCAAGGCCCGCGGCGGGCTGCGGAGCTGGGGCCCCAAGGCGGTCAGGGCCTCATATCCCTCGCAGACAGCGAGGATGCGCCCAAACAGGGAGGGTCGACCCCCCGGGTCGTCGAAGCGCCGGGTGTGGTGCAGCGCGGCGAGGGCCCGCAAGATCTTCGACTCGTGAAAGCCACGCTGGCGCAGCAAGATGCGCGCGCCCGCGCTGCCGTGGCGCTCAAAAGGCGGGGCATAGCCGGCCTCGGCCTGACGGTTCGGGCCCGCGGCCACCGCCCCCTCCCGGGCCGCGTAGCCGACGTCATGAAACATGGCCGAGACGCCGAGGTCTTGGAGCGCCTCATCACCGAGCTGCAGCTCTTTCCCGATGAGCATGGCCAGCACGCTGACCCGCAGCACGTGCCGGCTGTAGGGCGTGCTGTGGGCGGGCGCCTCGGTGAGCGCGTCGGCGGCGCCGTCCCCTTCGAGCAGCTCGGTCACCGCCCGGCGCAAGGGCAAGGGGTTGGGCATGCGCTCACCGCCGAGTGCGCCCACCGTCGCGTCGACCAGGGTCGCCGCCCGGTCGCGGCTGCGCACCTCGTCGGCCGCGGTGCGCTCGACCACCTCTTCCCCGCTGACCCGAAAGCGGAAGGTGCCGACGAGGTCGATCGAGTCGAGGCCGGCCGCGCGCAGGCGGTCCTTGAGGGCCGGGCGGGGGCGGTCCGGGTCGGGATCGGCGGCGAAGGCGGCGATAAAGGCCCGCAGCCCGGCGAGCTCGGGCAGGTCATGCCAGCTCATGCCGCCGAGATCGTGCCGGGCGAGCTCGCGGCCCAGCGCGCCGCCGAGGTCTTGGCGCTCGTCGAGGCGCACGCGCACGTCGTTGATGTAGACCTGCCCCTCGACCACCACGAGGTGCACCGGCCCGAGCAGGGCCTGCAGCTCACCCACGCTGGCCTGCAGCTCGGCGAGCGGGCGGTCGAAGGCCGCGTTCTCAAGGTCATGCAGCCGCACCATGCGCAGGGCGCCGAAGAGGTGGCGCACAAAACGTTCGCCCGCCTCGCGCACCCGCACGGCGAGGTCTTTGTCTTCGCCGAGGCGGGCCCGCTCCAGCGCCTTGCCCAGCTGCGCGGCGCTGGCGTCGAGCGCCTCCCCCTCGGTGCCGATGTTGTCCAGCTCGCCCATCTTGAGCTCCAGCCCCGGCGCGGGGCGCAGGGGGAGGGTCAGCGCGGCGCCCGCGCCCCAGCGAGGCGCGCCCGGAGCAGCGCGGCCAGCGGCGCGCCCGCGGCGGCGGCGCCCGGGCCCGAGAAGCGGTGCAGCTCGCCGTCGAGGTCGACGGTCAGCGTGCCCTCGGCCTCGTGGGCGACGCTGCTGCGCAGGCGCTGCACGGGCAGGTCGAGGGCCTTGGCCCCCCGCCAACGGCCACCCTCGGGCTCAAAACAGAGCATCTGCGGGCTGAGGATGAGCCGCCCGGCGTGCTTGAACAAGCCCGCGTGGTGCACCGCCGCGCCCTCGGCCAAGGGCCCCGCGCCCGGCGCCTCGGCCCGCCCGGCCAGCGCGCGGGCGCAGAGGGCGGCCAGCTCGGGCTCGGCGCGGGCCTGCAGGCCGCGGATCGCCGAAGCGGCGTACTCGCCGTCGATCTTGGCGAGGCCCGCCACCCCCGCCCAGGGCTCGACCGGCTCGGTGGCCGCGCTGACCACCCGGTCCCAGAGCTGGCGGGGCCGCACCCAGCCGACCAGCACCTCGAGCGCGCGGTCGGGGTCGAGGCGGGTCAGCGCCTCGCCGGCGGCCATGGCCTCGGCCCTTGAGCCGCGGGGCAGGGCCTCGATCCAGGCGACCAACGCGTCGAGATCACCCTTATCGACGACCTTCTCGACGCGGTTCAGCGCGAGCAGGCGGGTCTGGCGGTCGGGGCTGCGCAGCCAGCGCAGCACGCTGGCCTTGTGCAGCTGCTCGCTGGGCATGGCGCTGAGCACCTCGCGCACGAGGCCCTGCAGCTCGCTGTGCTCGCGGTCGACCAGGGCGAGGGCCAAGCCCGGCGCCTGGGCCGGCCGCACGTTGCGCGCCTGGCGCAGCAGCTCGGCGGCCACCGGGTCGGGCGCGCCAGCCGCCGCCTCGAGCAGGCCCCCGCCGCTGCGGGCGAGGCGCCAGCCGATGAGCGCGCCGACCGCCTCGCGGGCGCCGCGGCCCTGGGCCTCGTCGGCCAAGCCGAGAAAAAGAGGGAGGGGGTCGCCGCCCACCCGGGCCGCCAAGGTGAACAGCTCGGCGGGCAGGGCGCCCTCGTGCCGCTCAAAGCTGCGCAAGATCTTGCGCCAGGCGCTGAGATCGCCGAAGCGGGCCAGCTCCCGGGCCGCCGCTTCGGCCTCATCGCCGCCCGCCGCGGCGAGCGCGGCCACCGCCTCGGTCAGCTCAAGCAGCGCGCCGAGCTGGCCATCGGCGAGCAGCAGGCCCCGCACCTCGTCGAGCAGGCCCGCCACGTCGGCCAGCCGGGTCGGATCGGTGGGATCGACCACCAGATCGATCAGCTCGCGGCAGAGGCGCACCGCGAGGCGGGCCGCCTGGGTGCTGGCCACCTCGTCGCGCAGGGCGGCGAGCACCGCCGGCTTGATCGTGCGGCGGCGCAAGGCCGCAGGATCACCCTCGGCGTGGGCGGGGGCCGGGCGGTCCCAGTCCGCGGGCACCTCGACCGCCGGGCCGGCCCGCCGCAGCTCGGCCGCCGCCGCGCCGCCGCCCTCACCCCCCGAAGCGCCCTCGTCATCGTCATCGTCGGCGAGCACGAAGCCCTCGACCGCGCTCAGCGTGATGCCGTGAAAGCCCGCCTTCCAGAGCAGGGTGACCGTGTCGTCCTCGTACTGGCGCACGCCCGTGTAGCGGATGCTCAAGATCTCGAGCAGGCGCAGCAGCTCGGCCCACTCCACGCCCGGCTGCAGGCAGAGGCGCCGCACCCCGTCGCGGAACAAGCGGAAGGCCAGCGAGCGGTCGCGGTCGCGCTCGACGTAGACGACCTCCCCCTCGCGCAGCAGCTCGAAGGGGCGCACCTCGAGGTCGAGGGGGCCAAAGGCCACCGCCCGCTCGACGCAGGCCCGGTACTCGCCGAGGAAGGTCTTGATCGCCTCGTTGTGGGCGTCGTAGACGAGGAAGCTGCGGGCGGCGCGGGCCAGGGCGCGCAGGGCGCCGTTGGCGGCGCGGCCTGGCTCGGTCTGGCCCAGCGCCCGCTCGAGGCGCTCGTCGGCGGCGTCTGCGCCACCCGGGCCGGCGGGACCACCGGGGCCGGCGCCATCCACATTTTCGGAGTCCAGCTCGGCGAGGTCATCGCTGATGGCGCCCATCTCCGCACCCCCCCTCTCCGATTCGAGCGGGAGGGTACAGGCTGCGACGCTTCGTGACAAGCGCGCGGCGGGCCGTGGGGCCCCTCAGCGGCGGGCGGGCCAGAGGCCGAGCTGATCGCCGATCCCAGCGGCGGGGCCGCCCTCCCACCGCAGCAGGGCCGCTTTGACCTCGAGGCCGTAGGCGAAGCCGTGCAGACCCCCATCGGCGCCGCGCACCCGGTGACAGGGCAGCAGCGGCGCGAGCGGGTTCTGGCCCACCGCCGCGCCGACCGCCCGGGCGCTGCCCGCCCCACGACCGAGCGCGACGCAGAGCGCGCCGTAGGTGGAGACCTGGCCCGGCGGGAGCACGGCGAGCTGGGCCCAGACCGCGCGCTGAAAAGCCGTGCCCCCGGCGCGGAGCCGGAGCCCGCCGAGCGCCAAGTCCACCGCGGCCTCGGGCGGCGGTACAGCGCAGAGCGGCGCGCTGGACGCCCTGATCAGCGAGGCGGCCACCGCCGCGTGGGCGCCTTCACTGGCCAGGGGGAGGGCCTCGGCCCCGGGCAGCGCGCCAAAAGCGCGGGCCCGCTGGGCGGGATCGGCCCCAAAACCGAGGCGGAGCAGCGCCCCGTCGGCGGCCAGCAGGCCGACCAGCGGGGGCAGGCCCGCCGCGGGCGGAGGCAGCTCGAGCCGGGCCGCTGGACAGCGGAGCGCGCCCGGATCAGCCTTCTCTACGTCATTGTCGAGGGTGGCCTCGGGCACGGCCTCAGCCCTCGCCTTGCTGCGCGGGCCGGAACCAGGGCCAGCGGGGCAGGCTGGGCAGCCGGGCCTTGATCCGGGCCATCAGATCGGCGCCCAGCACGATGCCCGCGCCCCAGAACATCACCTCACCCGCCGCGATGCAGGCCCCGGCCAGGGCCGCCTTCTCACCGACGCCGAGCGGAAGGAAGGGCACGACCACAAAAGCCGCGCCCCAGATGGGGAAGCTGAGCACCACGCTCGCCCAAGCGAAGGGGCGGAGGCGGGCCCGCCACCCGCCGACGGGGGCGGCGGCGGACAAATCGGAGGCGGGCAAAGCAGCGGCGGGCAGCGCAGAGGCGAGGGCCTCGGCGGCCTGTGGTGAAGGGGCGCTCATGGATCACCTCGAAGCGGCGCGGGCGGGCAAGGGGCAGCACAGGCGGGAGGGCGGCTGAGGGCGTCGAGGCGGGCGAGCACCGCGGTGCGCAGCGGCCCGGTGGGCGGGGCGAGGCCGAGCAGGTCGGCGAACCACAGGCCGTCGATGGCCAAGCGGAGCAGGGTCGCGTCGACCGGATCGAGCCCGTCGGCGCCGATCGCGCGCGACCACTCGGCCGCCCGGGCGCGCAGGGGGCCGAGGCCCGCTGGCCCGCCGGCCACCGCGGGCAACAAGCCGACCATCAGGTGCTGCTCGGCGGCGTGGGGCCGGTCGGGCGCCTCTTCGGCGCTGGCCGCGAGGTAGGCCCGGGCGTAGGCGCCGACCTCGGGCTCGTCGGGCAAGCGGGTCGCCACCCGCTCGTCAAAGCGCTGCAGCACGTCAATCAGCAGCGCAGCGACCAGGGGCTCGACCCCGCCGAAGTGGTAGACGACCCCCGCCTTGCTGAGGCCCGCCTCGGCGGCGACGGCGTCGAGGGTGAGCGCGGCCGCGCCATCGCGCCGCACGAGGGCGGCGGCGGCGTCGAGCAGCTGCTGGCGTTTGCTGGGGCGGGCCATGCATTACTTTACGAACCGGTCAGTTTGGTGGCAAGGGGCCCGGAGCATCAGGGCCGCAAGACCTCGACCGGCCGGCTCAGCGTGAGCGGGTCGAGCAGCGGATCGGCGTCCAGCACGAGCAGGTGGGCGCGCGCGCCGGGGGAGATGGCGCCGAGGTTCGTGAAGCCGAAGCGAGCGGCGGGGGCGGCGGTCGCCGCGTGCAGGATCGCCGCGCCGTCCAGGCCGGCGTCGACCAGGGCCTGCAGCTCAGCCGCGCTCACGCCCCGGGCGCGGGTGTTGCCGAAGTCGGTGCCGTAGAGCACCTCGGCGCCCGCCGCGCGCAAGGCGGCGAGGTTCTCGCCCCCGCCGAAGGCCGAGAGGGTCGAGATGAGGCCGCGGCCGGCCCAGAGCCGGGCCGCTTCGGCGCTCAGGCTGCCGGTCGGGGTGTGGGCGAGCAGGTCGACATCGGCGGCGGCGGCGGCGCGCACGGCCTCTTCGCTCAGCGCGTGGGCGACCACCGGCAGGCCGCGGGCGTGGGCGGCGGCGACCACCGCGTCGAGCTCGGCGGTGGTCAGGGCCGGGCTGCTGCCCAGCGGCACCTTGATCAAAGCGGCGCCCTGGTCGGCCAAGGCCGCGACGGCCGCCGTGGCCTCGCCGGCCCCGCGGACCTCGAGGCCGTAGCCGCCGGCCCCCCAAGAGCGGGTCGGGTAGCCGCCGACCGCGGTGACCATCGGGCCCGCCCGCGCGATCAGGAGGGGCTCGGCCACGTCAAAGGCGCTGACTGGGGCCGCGAGATCGACCGCGCCGGCCACCCCGCCCGCCGCGAGGGCCTCACCCTCGGGCAGGTAGGCGAGGTGCACGTGGCTGTCGATGATCCCGGGCGCGATCCACCGCCCGGCGGCGTCGATGACCGGAAGGGCCGGGTCGGCCGCCCCGGGCGCGTGCAGGGCGCGCACCTCGCCGGCCGAGACCTCGACGTCGGCGCGCCCCTGCCCGACCACAACGCCGCCCACGACGACGTAGTGGCCAGGCAGCGGGGCCGGCGCGGCGCCCGTCTCACCGGACGGCTCGCCTGTCGAGCGCAGCGACCCGCGGGCGCAGCCGAGGAGGGGGAGGAGGCAGGCAAGACGTGCGAGAGGGCGGAGGGTCATGGCCGCGGTACGCCGCCGCCCACGCCCCGGATCGCGGCGGAGGGCCGGCCCGCGCCGCTCAGGCCGGGAGGGGGTCGCTCCCAAAACCGCAGCGCTCCAGCGAGAGGGCCCAGAGCCGCGCGGCGGCCGCCGGGTCTTGGGCCGCGGCGGTCGGCCGGCTCGGGCGCTCCTTGTACCAGTAGCCGCCCGAGCTCTGGGCCGGCAGCGGGTCGAAGGCCAAGTAGCTGATCGTGCGGGCGGCGTCGGCGGGGCTGCGCTGGAAGGGCCGGCTGATGTTCATGATGAAGTTGCCGAGCCAGCCGTTGTTTCGCGCAAAACCGGTGTTCACAAAACCCGGGTGCAGGGCGTGGGCCACGATGGGCGCCGGGCCCAAGCGCCGGGCCAGCTCGCGGGTGAACAGGATGTTGGCCAGCTTGCTCTGCCCGTAGCTGGGCCAGCCCTGGGCGTAGGCCCCGGCCCGCTCGAGATCGTCCCAGGCCATCGTGCCGGCCTTGTGGGCGTCGCTGGCCACGTTGACCACGCGGGCCGGGGGCCGGGCGGCGGCGGCGGCGCGCAGGGCCGGCAGCAGGCGCAAGGTCAGGTCGAAGTAGCCGAGGTGGTTGACCGCGAAGGTCTCCTCGACCCCGTCGGCGGTGAGCTTGCGCTCTTGGTTGTAGACGCCGGCGTTGTTCACGAGCAGATCGAGGCGGTCGTGCGCGGCGAGGAAGGCCTCGGCCACGGCCCGCACCGCGGCCCGCTCGCCGAGCTCGCCCACGATGACCTCGAGCGCGGCCCCCCGGCCCGCGAGGCGCCCCGCGAGCTGGTCGAGCTTCTCGCGGCTGCGGCCGACCAGCACGAGGCGCTGCACCTTGCCCGCGAGGTCTTCGGCGGCGGCGAGGCCGATGCCCGAGGTGCAGCCGGTGATGAGGGCGACGGGCGGAGGGTCGGCGGGGAGGGCGGCCATGGGGGCTCCTGCAGGGGCGCCCAGGCTCGGGCGCGGGAGAGCGGGGTTCAGCTGCGGCGGAGCGTCGCCGCGAACACGTCGGGGCGGGCGTCGAGCAGGCGGATCGCGCCGGGGCAGACCGAGAGGCGCGCCGGCAGGGTGCCCGGCGCCTCGCCGTCGATGTCCATCCAGGCGGGGTCATCGGTGACGGTCTCGGCCTCGATCACGGCGGCCCGGTGCAGCTCGACCGTGGCGTCGGCGAGGTGCGCGCCCTTGTAGATGGCGCCCGAGAGCGAGATGGTGTGGGCCACGCTCTTGTGGCGCATGATCACCACGTCGAAGAGGCCGTCGTCGAGGGCCGCCTCGGGGGCGAACATCATGCCGCCGCCCGCGAAGCGGCTGTTGCAGACGAGCACATTGGTGACCGGCACGGGCTCGAGCGCGCGCCCGTCGAGGGTCAGCCGCACCATCGCCGGCCGGTAGCGCCAGAGCGCGCGCAAGGTGGCCGTGTAAAAGGCGACCCCGCCCGGCAGGCGCTTGCTCGAGGCGTTGACCAAGCGGTCGACCAGGCCGCCGATCCCGAAGCTGGCGACGTTGAGGAACCAGCCCTGGGCGGTGGACCCGTCGTCGGCCCGCCAGGAGACCGCGCCCACGTCGATGGGCCGGGCGGCGGCGCTGCGCAAGCTGCGGAGCGCGCTGTCGAAGGTCTCGCCGCTCTGCAAGATCCGCCGGAAGTCGCCGCCCGTGCCGGCGGGCAGGACGCCCAGCTGCACGAGGCCCGGCGGGGGCGCCGCAGACATGATGCCGTTGACCACCTCGCTGTGGGTGCCATCGCCGCCCATCGAGCAGAGGGTCTCGGCCCCGCCCCGCACCGCATCGGCGGCGAGCGTGACGGCGTGCAGCGGCCCCTCGGTGCGCAGCAGGCGGGTCTCGGGGCCCAGCGCGGCGCGGACCTGGGCGGTGAGCTCATCCCACTGGCGGCCGACCCGACCGCCGGCGGCGGCGGGGTTGGCGATGACGACGGTGGAGGGCGCGGAGAGGGGCATCGGGGGCTCCGGGGCCGCGGGCGCGGCGGAGGCGAGGACCGCGCGGGCCTATCGCCCGGCTGCCCCACCCGGCGGTGCCCCCTGGCCGGCCGCAGGGCCCCAGGGCGCGCCGATCGCCGCCGCGGCGGCGGCCGCGGCCGCGTGGGCGGGCAGCTCGGCCATCAGGTCAGCGGCGCGGGCCTCTGCCTCGTCGCGCTCACCCAAAGCAACCAGCGCCAGCACCTCTTCGAGGCGCAGCGCCGGGTGGACGACCGCGCCCGCACGCGTCCAGCTCAGGTGGCGGACCACCGAGAGCGCGCGGGCCGGGTCACCCGCGGCCCGCCAGGCCCGCGCGCGCACCGCGGCGAGGCGCGGGTCGGCGACCACCTCTTTGTTCACCACGTCGGCGAGGGTCGCCGCCTCGAGCACCGCCCCCTGGGCGAGCAGCAGCTCGACCTGGGCCACCGCGCGGTGCCCTGAGCGCCGGCGGTCGCGCTCGGCGAGGCGCACGCAGGCCTCGGCCTCGTCCAGCGCGCCCTCGCGGATGAGCACCTCGGCCTCGAGGCCGAGCAAGGCGCCCGAGTCCGGGAAGACCGACTGCCCCAAGCGCACGAAGTCGATGGCGCAGGCCAGATCTTCGGCCTCGAGGCAGTCGATCGCCCCGCGGGCCGCCATCCACGACAGGCGGCGGTCGTCGATGTGGCCGGTGATCGCCGCCCAGCGGGCGGCTTGGGCGGCGACAGGCTGGCCGCTCAGGCGCAGGGCGTCGCCGATCAGCACCGCTTGCAGCTGCGGAAGGGCCGTGGGGTCGGCGCCTTCGAGCAGCGCGAGGGCGCGTGGACCATCGCCGAGCTGGGCATAGGCCAAGCCGGCCACCGCCCGCAGCCGGGCGTGGTCGGGGTGCTCGACCAGCAGGGGCTCAAGGGCGTCGAGGGCGACCCGCGGGCGCTCGCTGGCCACGTCGATGAGCGCGCGCTGCAAGCCAGGCAGGCGCGGCGCGCGCGCGGGGGCGGCGAAGGCGCTGAGGGCGCAGAGCACAAGCAGGGCGGTCCGCACGGGGAGCTCCAAGGGGCGCCGGGTATCGGTGGGATGGGCCGGGAGCAACGCCCCGCGCAGCGCCAACGGACCAGGGGCCCCAACGCGAAGCGCGCGCCGCCCAGCCGAAGCCGGGGGCGCGCGCAGGATCAAGCCGCCGGGGGGCGGCCTGCGGCCCGGAGCTTAGTAGCTGCCGTAGCCGTACTGGATCAGGTAGTAGCCCGGGTAGTCGGGGAACTCGTAGGGGAACTGCGACCAAGCCCAGTAGCCCGAGCCGTCGGGGTAGGACACGCCCGAGACGCCGCCGCCGTAGCCCGCGTAGTACAGGTAGAACCCGTCGTAGGGGGTGCCGTCGGGGGAGACGTAGTCGGTGAAGTAGTCGGTGATGTGGCCCTGCTGCGAGCGGATGCTCGGCCAGGTGTCGCTGGCGAAGCCGCACTCATCGTAGTCTTCGGTGTAGGACAGGTCGAAGGCGAAGTCGCAGCCGGAGCAGGAGCTGCTGGCGCCGTCGACGAACCAGGTGCTCAAGCAGAGCGCCGAGTCAGCGTTGGCCTGGCCGATGAAGTAGGTGCCGGAGAAGTCGCCGCCGCCGCCGTCGGTGCCGTCGGTGCCGCCGTCGCCGGGGCCGCCGTCCTCGCCGTCCTCGCCGTCCTGGCCGTCCTGGCCGTCGGCGGTGCCGTCGGCGTCAGCGTCAGCGTCAGCATCGGCGTCAGCATCGGCGTCGGACTCGGAGCCGCCGCTGTCCTTGGTGTCGAGCTCGCAGCCAACGGCGAGCAGGGAGAAGCTGGCAGCAAGCAGCCAGCCGAGCTTGAGGGTGTCGGTCTTCATGGTCTCAGCCTCCATGAGTGGGTGTGACGCATTTCTACAACGTGGGCGCGCGACCGTCTACTGACGGCGCCGCCGCGGCGGAAAAGTCACCGCGCGGGCCGTGGATGACGAGCGGTCGCAGGGCCCGCCCTCGCGCCCGGCCGCTGGCGTCTGGGCAGCGGCCGGGCGCGGATATCCAGGCCCGGCGGGCCGCGCCTCACCGGCCTGCCATCAGCCTGTGAACAAGTCGTGCGCGATCATCAGCGCCTCGTCGAGCACCGGATCCTTCTGGCCCTCGTCGATGCCCAGCGCCTTGGCCCGGGCGCTCAGCGCCTCCCACGTGGCGAGCTCGGCCTTGCGCGCGGTCTCGTCCAGCGGGGTGGGCTTGCCATCCTGGGCGTCTCGCAGCGCGCGCATCTCGGCCATGAGCTGGAAGGCAGGGTCCTGCGCGATGCGGGCGCCGGAGCGCTGGCGAAGGCGATCCACCGGCAGGTTCACCGCCAGCGGAGCGAAGCGCGCCGCGCGGATCTCATCGTAGGGCAGCGGGTTGTCGAGGTCGGCCTCGCGGTAGGGCAGGTTGTCGCTGGGGCTCGGGATCACCACATCGGCGACCACGCCCACCGCCTGGGTCGACCGCCCGCTCACCCGGTAGAACAAGCTGGTGGTGTACTTCAGCGCGCCCGCCGCGGCGGCGTTGGGGTCACCCAGCGCGCGGCTGAGCACCGGCGCGAGGTCGAGCAGCTCTTGCACGCTGCCCTTGCCGTGGGTGGCCGGCGCGCCGACGATGAGCCCGCGCCGATAGTCCTGGATGGCTCCGGCGAAAATCTCGGACGCGCTCGCGCTGTGCACGCTGGTCAGCACGACCAGGGGGCCGCCCCAGGCCACGCCCGGCGCCTCATCCTCCATCACTTGTACACGGGCGTCGCGGTCCTTGATCTGCACCACCGGGCCCTTGTCGATGAACAGGCCCGTGAGGTCGATCGCCTGGGTGAGCGCGCCGCCGCCGTTCTCGCGCAGGTCGACCACCACGACCTTGACGCCCTGGGCGCTCAGCTCGCCGAGGATGCGCCGCACGTCCGAGGTGGTGTTGCGGCTGTTGGGCGCGCGGGGGTCGCGGCGCATGTCTTGGTAAAAGCTCGGCACGTCGATCACGCCGACCTTCACGCCGTTGATCTCGCGCACCGAACCCTTGGCCGCCGCGTCGGCGATGACGACCTCGTCGCGGGTGATGCGGATGTTCTTGGTCACGCTCGGATCGGTCGCGTTGGCCGGGATGATGGTCAGGACCACGTCGGTGCCCTTGGCCCCGCGAATCAGCTTGACCACCTTGTCAATGCGCAGCCCGACGATGTCTTCGGCCTCGCCACTGCCCTGGGCCACGGCGACGATGCGGTCCTCGGGCTGCAGCAGGCCGCTGCGCGCGGCCGGCCCGCCCGGCACGAGGCTGACCACCTTGGTGTGCTCGCCGTCGGTGCGCAGGGTCGCGCCGATGCCCTGCAGCGAGTCGCGCATCGAGATGTCGAAGTCCTCTTTGGTGGCCGGCTTGAACCAGACCGAGTGCGGATCGTAGGTCGCGCCAAATGCCCCGAGCCACAGCTCGAGGATGTCGCCTTCGTCCTGCTGCTCGACATCTTTGCGCATGCGGGCGTAGCGGGTGCTCAGCCGCCCGACGGTCTTGGCCCGGTCTTCGCCGTCGAGCTCAGCGCGGCCCACCTGCTCGGCGAGGCGCAGCCGCCAGAGCTCGTCGAGCGCGGCGCTGCTGGCCGCCCAGGGTGCGTCTTCACGCTCGAGGTCGACCACCCCGGTGCGGGGCAGGGCGTCGGCCTTGGCCAAGATCAACTCGATGGCCGTCGCACGCTCACCGACCCGCTGCACGAAGCGCCGGTGGATGGCCTGGGCCGGCCCGAGATCGGCGGGGATGCGCTCGACGCCCTCGTCGAGGGCGTTTTCGTAGCGCCGGAACTCGTCGATGTCGGCCTGCAGCAAGAACAGCCGCTCGGGGTCGAGGGCCTCGATGTAGTTGTTCAGCCAGGCCGCGCTGAGCCGGTCGTCGATGGCCTGCTCTCGGTAGTGGTTCTGGCTGAGCACCTGGGTCACGACGTTGACGATCTTGCCGTCGACCGGCTGAAAACTCAGCGGCGCGGCGATCGCCACCGCGACGGCGAGCGGCACCGAGAGGAGGGCGGAGGCGACGAGGAGGCGGCGGCGCATGCGGGACCCGCGGGTGAGGAGGGGCAGCGGAGGAGGGGCGGCGGAGGCGCGCTCAGAGGGTGCGCGGGCGCGGGACCCGCGGCGGGGGAGGACCGTCCGTGGGAGGGGAATCGGGCGGCGCCGCCGGCAGCGCGGCCTCGGGCGCCGCGCGCCCCGCCCGGGCCCGCAGGCGCGCGCCCATCGCCCCCTCGGGCCGCGCAGCGGCCGCGGCCAGCTCGGCCTCGACCGCGGGATCAGCGACCTTGTCGTCATCCCCGCCCAGCAGCGCCCCGCGGGCGAGGTTGCTCAAGCGACCAATGATGCTGCTCACGGGGCCTCCGTCGGTGGTGGGGGAGCGTCAAGCGCGCGGGCAGCGGCCTCGGCCTCGTCGGCCATCATCTGCACCCGCACGGGGGCTGGTGGCCGACCCCAGCCAAAAAGTTCGGCGGCGAGCGAGAGGCTGGCGAGGCTGACGCCGAAGGCGGCGATGACCAGCACCAGCCGCGAGGCCCCGGGCCGCCGCGGGGCGTCTTGCCCCACGGTGGAGAACATCGGCCCGCCGGGCCCCGGGCTGGACGTCGACCCCTCGGCGCGGCGCGCGGCGCGCCGGGCGGCGAGGAGAGCAGCGGTGGACTGCGGCGGCATGGCGCTTCCCTATCCAGATGAGGGCGGGGCGCTGCGCGCGGGGGCCCCCCTCGCTACATGCGGCGCGGAGGTCCCCATGCCCGTTCGCCCGGCCCGCAGCTCTGCCGCCTTGATCCTCAGCCTCGGCTGGTGCAGCACCGCCGCCGCCGGCCCCGTGCTGCCCGGCGTCGAGGTCCGCCAGGTCAAGCCTCCGCCGGTGCTCTTCGAGGGCGTGCGCAGCATCGAGGTCCCCATGATCAGCGGCGCGCCGGGCGCCATCGTGCACAAAGAGCTGCTGGCGGCCCTCACCGACCCCGCCCGCGAGGTCGGCACGGGCACTGTGTCAGACAAGGCGGGCGCCCTGCTCGAGGTGGGGGCCAGCGTCGGCGGCCAGCTGCTGGCGAGCAAGGTCCCCGGTTTGGGCGGAAAGTTGGTCAAGGGCGCCACCGAGGCCGCCGGCGCAGCGGTCGCCGACAAGGTGCGCGCCGAGAAGATCGTGCTCCAAGATGGCCTCAAGATCGATGTCTTCGCCGTAAAACCCAGCGGGGCTGAGGCCAAGCTCAAGGTGGCCCTCAAGACCAGCAGCGCCGACAAGAGCACGACCCAAAAGGTCCCGCTCAAGGACGACAAGGGCAACGAGGTCAAGGACGAGAAGGGCAACACCGTGATGGTCGAGGAGCCCTGCCTCGAGCGGGTGGCCAAGATCGACCTCGAGTGGACGCTCGAGCGCAAAGGTGCGCCGCTGAGCGGCAGCTTGCCCACCGCCACCGCCGCCGACCGCCGCTGCGGCAAAGACATGGGCAAGATCACCAAGGCCGAAGAGCTGACCCTGGCCGCCGCCCCCGGCCTCGGCGGCAGCCTCGCCCGCCAGATCGCCCCCTCCTGGACCAGCCTGCGCCTGGCCATGCGCCGCTCACCGCTGAGCCGCGCCCCGCTCGAGCGGGTGGCCGCCGGCGAGGTCGAGGCCGCACGCTGCATGTTCCTGCGCCTGGGCGAGCTCGAGACCACCGCCGCGGGCGTCGATCCCGACGTCTGGGTCAACCTCGGGGCGGCCTCCGAGGGCCTGGGCTACCTGCCCGAGGCCGAGGCCGCCTATGCGGGCGCGCTGCAGCGCAAGCCGGGCCTCAACGCCGCCGAAGAGGGCCAAGGCCGGGTGACCGCCCGCCGCGCCGAGATCACCGCGATGGAGCGCGCCTATGGCCTCAAGTACGCCATCGGCGCAGCGCCGGCCTGCCCCGCGGTGCCCGAGGGCACCCCGACGCTGGTGAAGAAGGGCGGCCCCCTGCTGGCCAGCGGCGGCGGCGCGCCCAGCGGCGTCGAGGTCGAGAAGGGTGAGCTCGTCTTCGTGCGCAGCCGCGCGGGGGGCTTCGCTGAGATCAGCACGCTGGACGGCAAGCTCGGCGCGCTGCCCATCAAGTCCGTGCCCTAAGCGAGGCCGCGCATGCCCCCCTCCGCCTTGCCTGAGGTCGACGAGGCGCCGCCGCTCCTCGGCCAGACCGCCGACGGCGCCGGGCAGATCGACCGCTCCCGCTGGGCCCGCGAGGCGCACGCCCGCTTCTTCTCCGGCTTCGCCGACCCCCACTTCAACGTGGTGGCCGAGGTTGAGCTCGGCCCGATGCTCGCCGCGGCCGAAGCGGCGGGGCGCTCGCCCTTCCTGGCGATGCTCTGGGCGACCAGCGCGGCGGCCAACCGCCTGCACTGCCTGCGCCTGCGCTTGCGGGGCGACGCGGCCGTGCTGCACCCCGTCGTGCACCCCAGTTTTACGCTGCGGGTCGAGGGCGAGCGCTTCCGCTATTGCACCGCCCCCTTCTCCCCGGATTTTGGCGACTTTTGCGCGGGCGCCGAGGCCGCGATGGCGGCGACGCGGGCCGCGCCGGCCCTCGAGATCGACGCGGGCGGGCGTGATGACCTGCTCTTCGTGAGCAGCCTGCCCTGGCTGCGCTTCACCAGCGTGCAGCACGCCGCGATGGATCCGCGCCGGGACAGCTTCCCCCGCATCACCTGGGGTCGCTTCTGCCCCGAGGCCGGCGGGGTGCGGGCGCCCTTGTCTTTACAAGGCCACCACGCCTTGCTGGACGGCATCCACGTGGCCATGTTCTTCGCCGGGGTCGAGGCGCTGGCCGCCGCGCCCC
This sequence comes from Deltaproteobacteria bacterium, assembly GCA_016792625.1. Lineage (GTDB taxonomy): Bacteria > Myxococcota_A > UBA796 > UBA796 > UBA2385 > JAEUKK01. Next base: position 38,530 of record JAEUKK010000178.1, read on the forward strand.
GCTGGATGACCCCGCCCGCCCCTCGCCCGGCACCGGCGGGGGGATAGCGCCGCGCCTGGAGCCCCGATGCGCCCGTCCTGGCCCGATGACCCCGCTTGGTCCACCTTGGCCGCGCAGCTCGGCCCGACCGCGCCGCCGCCGCCCCTCCCCCTGCGCGCCGGGGCGCCCGGGCCCTGGGGCTGGCAGCTCTCGGGGGGCGCGCTCATCGTGCCCGCCGGGCTCGCCGGCCCGGCGCCCCACCTGCCCGAAGACGCCGCCGAGCTGGGCGCCCTCGGCCCGCTGGCCTTGGACCGCTGGCGCCGCGCGCACGGCAGCCTCATCGAGGTTCAGGCCCTGATTGACCTCTGCGGGGGTGATCTCGACGAGGCCGAGGCCCGCCAAGCTGAGCCCCTGCTGCGCTGCGCCCAGGTCGAGGCGGTCGAGCGCGCCGCCCCGGGCCTCGGCTGGGGCCGGTCGGCCGCCGCGGCCCTGCTGCGCGGGCCCGTCCACCGCTGGGGAGAGAGCCGCGGGCTGGCCTGGGCCTGGGCCACGCTGCACCCGGGCCCGGCGCGACCGCAGCCCGACGCGGGCAGCTGGGCCGCGCTGGCGGCCTGGGTCGAAGATCCGGCCCGCGGCCCGAGCGCCTGGATCGCCGCCCCCGTGGAGCCCGCCCGCGGCCTCGCGCTCGACCTGATCGACGCGGCCGCCGCCGATCCCTGGGCGTTGGTGCGGGTACAGCTGCCGCCGCGGCCCGCGGGCTGGCGGCTCGAGGCCCCCGCCGGCTGGGCACCCCCGCGCCGCGCCCTCGACCAGCGCGGCGGCGCCCTTCTGCTGGCCCGCGTCGACGGCCCGCCCAAGGGCAGCTGGGCGCCCCAGCCCGCCGGGCCGGTGGGGCGGTGGAGCCTCAGCTCGGGCAGCATGGGCAGCGTGCTCGGCGCCGGTCGCGGGGTGGAGCTGCGCCTCTGGCCGGATGGGCGGGCCGAGCTCATCGCCGCCGACGCCTGGGTCGGGCCGGCCAGCCGGCCCGAGGTTGAGCGCGCCGCCGGCCTCGGCGTGACCGGCAGCGCCGAGGGTCGCTGGTGGGCCGAAGGTGAGGCCCTGCGCGTCTCGGGCCTGAGTGACGGCCGCGCCGGCATGCACAGCCGCGGTGGCCGTGCGCTGATCGTCGAGGATGATCCCCGTCTTCGGATCGCCCGCAGCCTCATCTACCACATCGAGCAGGCCTCGATCCGCTGGGCGCGGCGCGGCGAGGGCCTCAGCTTGCGGGCCGATGTCTACGGGGGCGCGCTCGAGCTGCGGTGGGACCCCGCCTGAGCGCCGGCCGGTTCGCCGCCCACAGGGCCCTGAGGGGAGAGGGGGCAGCCGCCCCCGCGCCTCAGCGGGCGCCCCACCGGGCCAGCTCAAGGTGCAGGCCGTTGGCCACCAGCTCGCGCACCAGGCCGGTCATCGAGTCGGCCCGCATCTTGCCCATGATGCGGCCGCGGTGCACCTCGACGGTGCGCGGGCTGATGCCGAGGGCCTCGCCCGTGTCGCGGTTGGACTTGCCCAGGGCGAGCTGCTCGAGCACCTCGCGCTCGCGGGGGGTGAGGCTGTCGATGCGGCGGCGCAGCTCGATGAGGGTGCCCCCCCGGGCCCAGGCCGCCGCCTCTTGGGCCAGCGCCTTGCGCACCCGGGCCAGCAGCCCCTCGCCGTCGACCGGCTTCTCGATCACGTCCTGCGCACCCGCGCGCATGAGCAGCACCGTCTTGGGCACGTCGGCGAAGGCGGTCACCACCAACACGGGCAGGCTCAGGCTGCCTGGCACATGGTCGCGCAGCAGCTCGAGCCCGCTCATCCCGGGCAGGCGGAGGTCGAGCAAGACGACGCCCCGGGGGACCGGCGGCAGCGCCGCCAGCAGCTGCTCGGCCGAGCCAAAGGCACAGGCCGAGAGGCCCGCGAAGCGGAGGGCCTCTTCGGTCTCTTGCACGAAGTGCGGGTCATCGTCCACGACGTAGACGATCTGGGGCTCGGCCATACCCTCGCTCTCCCCGACGCGGGACCACTCGACCCGCGCGCCGTTCCTTTGGGCCAATTGACCCACCGGCCCAGTCTATCGCGGAGGCAATTCCCCCCAGCACGTCGAACCAGACCAAGGGAGCCCACATTGGGCTGTGTCAGGACGGCGCGAAGTCGGCGGCCGCGCCACCGCCCCGATCACGAAAACCGGCCAATTTGCCCCCTGCGGGCTCGACCATAGCCCGCGCCATCGTCCCGCCACGGCGCGCGATCCGAGAGGCTCCGCGCGGGGTCTGTCCCGCCAAGGGGCACCGGTGGCCAAATTGGGCCATCACGATAGCCCAGGGCGGGGGAGAGGCCGCCGCGAGGCACCCCCAGCAGCCCGAGACCGTCGCGCCGTGTCACCGGCGCTTGCAGACCGAATTCGGTGGGGGCCTGCCGTATCGTGCTGTTTTGTATGTCTACGGTGAATCACGGAGGGCAGGCCGTCGCCCAGGGGCTTGTAACACGTCGTAACAGCCCATCGCCTCAGGCCCGCTGACCGGGGGGCCGGCGCTCAGCCCTGCGTGCCCGGCTGGAGCGCGGCGAGCAGCTCGGCCCGCCACGCCTCGGCGTCGGGCCCGCGGACCGCGCGGGTCACCATCGACACACCCGGGCGGTGCACACCCCGGGTGGTCATGCAGTGGTGCTCGGCCACCACGACCACGCCGACCGCGCGCGCGTCGAGGCCGTCTTGCAGCGCCTGGGCGATCTGGGCGGTCATGCGCTCTTGCACCTGCAGGCGGCGGGCGAAGGCATCGACCACCCGGGCCAGCTTGCTGATGCCCACGACGCGGTGGCTGGGCAGGTAGGCGAGGTGCACCCGGCCGATGATCGGCGCGAGGTGGTGCTCGCAGTGGCTCTCAAAGCGGATGTCGCGCAGCACGACAAGGTCGTTGTAGCCGTCAACCTCATCAAAAGTGCGGCCGAGCAAAGCGGCGGGCTCTTGCTGGTAGCCCGCGAAGTACTCGCCCCAGGCGCGCACCAGCCGCGCGGGCGTCTCGGCCAGCCCCTCACGCGCCGGGTCTTCACCGATGAACCGCAGCAGGGTGCGGACCGCCTCTTGGGCCTCGGCCGCCGAGGGCGCGGCGGTGCGCTCCACAGCGGGGGCAAGCGGCCGGGGGACGAGCTCAAACGGCGGCAAAGACATGGCGGCCATCGACAAGGAGAGGGGCAGCCGACGCCGGTCCGGCGCGGGCGGACCGCGGCGCTAACCCTGCCCCCGCGCCGGGGCCCGGCCGCGGCGGGCCTGGGCCGGGGTTGTTGCGGGACCGGCGCAGAGCCCCGGGCGCGGGCCGCGCAGGCGGGCCCGATCAGGCAGGGAGCAGGTGGCCGAGGCCGAGGTCCTCGGCGGTGTTGAGCGCGGCGGTCAGCGCCCGCTCGGCCAGCCCCGCGCTGTCGGGCAGCCGGCCCGGCCCGATCGGCAAGAGCAGGCGGAGGCCCGCCCCACCCGGGGGCAGGGCCGCGGGGAGCGCGCCGCAGATCCAGTCGCAGAGGCCCAGCAGCGTGGGCTCGGGGAGGTCCTCGAGCGGGCCACCTTCGTGGTGGACCACCAGCAGCGGCGGCGGCCCAGAGCGGAGGCCGGCGGCCAGCGTGGGCGCGCCCAGCGCCGCCGCCGCCGCGGCATCCCAGGCCTCGGCGCTCAGGCGCCAGGCCCCGCCCGCCGCGGCCAGCCCGACCGCCCGCAGCGGGCCCGCCCCCGCCGCCTGCAGCGCCGCGGCCAGCGGGGCGGGCGACCACGGCACGGCCGCGGCGCGGATCAGCCAAGCGCGGTCGGCCACGCCCGGCCGAGACCAGCGGGCCCAGCCCAGCGCGCCGCGCAGCGCCTCGGGCCGCAGCAGGGGCGCCGCCGCGGGGCGGGGGGGACGGACCGTGGGCATGGGACCTCCGAACGAGGGTCGGTCTATCCGCCGACCGGCGCGCCCGACCGCGCCCGCCCGGACGGCGCGCGCCGCGCAGCGGCGGTCGCGCAGCGACCGAGGCCGCCCGACGGGGAGCCCCGCCCGGCGGGCGGGCGCCCCGGCGGCCCCAGCGGCCGAGCGCGCGGGAGGGGCGCAGGCGCCCAGCGGGGGCCGATCCCACGTAAATAACGCCAAACACGTCATCTTCGCTAAGCTCAGATCAGCGCGAAGCGCCGCGCGACCACCGCCTTCGTGAAGCTGCGGCGCAGGTAGAAGCCGCGGGGCTGGGCCTGGGCCCAGAGGCCCTCTCCGTCGATCACCCAGGTGCTTCCGCTGCTATCGGCGGCTTTGGGGCGCAGCTGCAGCGCCCGGCCGACCCGCGCGCTGATCGCCCGGGCCTCACCGCGGTGCACCAGCTCGGCGATCTCTTCGTAATCGGCGCGCAGCACGTCTTCTTCGTCGGGGTCAGGCCGCCAGAGGAAGACCGCGCCCACCCGCCGCGCCGCCACCGGCCCCTCACCCACCACCGGCACCCAGAGCACCTGCTGGAGCTTGGCCTGGGGGCGCGAGCCCGCCCAGCGCGCGCTCAGCCGCAGGTCGAGCGGCGCGTGGCAGACGAAGGTGCTCTCGCGCGGCGCACCTTTGGCGTCGACCGGCAGGGTCTTGAGCTCGACCCCGAGCGGCGCGAAGTCGGGCCCCGCCTCGCTGCCCCCGGGCGCGCCCAGCGCGGCCTCGATGAGCTGCCCCACCTCACCTTTGCCGAGCCCCGCCGGCGCCGCCCGGCCCGCGCGCGTGGCGATCGACCCGAGCGTGTGGCCGACCAGCCCGGCCGCCGCGGCGAGCAGGGCCTCGAGGTCGACGGGGGCTGGGGCCACGGCGCCTCCGGTGCTGGGCGGGGAGGGACAGGCTATCGCTCGCCCGCGGCCACCGCCCCGCGCGGCGGCCTGGGGAGCAGCGTGGGGGCAGCGGAGCGGTGGTGGTGGGCGGCGCGGGCCGCCCGGGTGCTGGTGATCGCGGGCGCGGTCGTGACCTGCGCGGCGCTCGCGCTGCAGGGCGCTCCGGTTGAAGCGGCGCCCGAGGCCGGCGAGGCCAGCCCGACCCGCGGGGGCAAGCTGCCGCGCGGCCAAAAGGCAAAACTCGGGGCCAAAGCCAAGGGCCCCATGAGCCCCCACGCCAAGGCCAAGGCCAAGCGGGGCGCCCGCGGCCTGCCTGGCCGCGCCCCCCTCGCCGGCGGCGACGACGCGGGCCCGGTCAGCGGCGCCAAGCTGCAGGCGCTGGTCCGCGGCCAGCGGGTGCGCACGGCCCTGCCCATCGTGTGGGAGAACACCCAAAAGAACCCCGACGACGCCGATCTGCACGCCGCGGTGGCCGTGCTCGCCGAGCGCTACGGCGACTGGCCGATGGTGCTGGCCGAGGCCAAGCTCGCGACCGGGAACACGGTGCTGGTGCGCGACCTCATCTTGGTGCACGCCGATGGCCTGCGCATGGCTGGCGAGGGGGCCGCGGCGGCCGCGCTGCGCAGCGAGCTCGTGTGGGAGGAGGGCATCACCTCGGACTTCGCGCGCGTGCACGCGCTCAACGCCCGCGACCTGCGCGAGGCCGGCGACCTGTGGGGGGCCGACCGCGAGCTGCAGCGGGCCGTGTCCTACCTGCCTGATGGGCCGATGGTCCTGCACGAGTCGGTCGAGCAGGCCCTCGTGATCGGTGATCTCGAAGAGGCCGAGTTCTTGCTCTGGCGTATCGAGCGCGAGACGGGCGCGCCGTCGAGCGAGCTCGAGGCGGCCACCCTGCGCTACGGCCTGCTCACCGGCGACAGCTTCGCGCTGGCCGGCAACCAGCGCATGCGCCTGCGCAAGACGGTGACCAACACTGAGTTCGCCGCCCTGCGGGTGCTCTCTGAGATTCGGCTCGGCGACGTTGATCCCGCCGTGCCGATCGCCCGGCGCATCAACTACCAGATGTGGGGCGAGGTCTTCCACCCCGAGATCCGCGTCGCGCTGGCCGCGCTGGCCGTGGCCGAGAACGAGCCCGCCGAGCTCGCCGAGGCCATCGGCGGCCTCGAGCGCATCTTCCCGCGCAACCCTTGGCTGGTGGCCTGGAAGCAGGTCGAGCCCAGCCTGCGCCCGCCGACCGCGGCCCCCTAAGGCCCGCCCGCCGCCGCCCCGGCAGGCGCGGGGGGCAGGCTGACCGACAAGCCCATGCGGTTGCGGGCCCGGCGCAGCGCGCGGTCATTGGGGCGGCGGGCCCAGGCCTCATCCAGCGCGGCCACCGCCTCGTCGCGCAGCCCGGCCTGTTCGAGCAGGCTGACCGCTTCGACGATGACCTCGGGCTCTTCGGCCCCCACGCGCAGGGCCTCGCGGGCCAGGGCCGGCCCGCCGTCGAGGCCGTAGTCGCGCACGGTGCGCAGCTTGCCGAGCCAAGCCGAGGGCGCGCCGGCGAAGATGCCGAGCGCGCGGTCATACTCGGCGAGGGCAGCCGCGGGCTGGCCCACCTTGTACAGGGCGTCGGCGTAGGTGACCGCCGGCTCGACGCTGCGGGGGTGGGCCGAGACACGCTCGCGGGCCGCGGCCAGCTCGGGCGGCTCGGGCAGGGTGGCCTCGGCGAGGGCCCGGTCGAAGAGGCCGGCGTAGCGGTCCACTTCGGGGGCGGGCACCGAGAGCCAGACCCAGTGGATGGTGAGCCCGCGCACCAGCACCAGCGCGTCCATCACGAAGGGGGTCTCGGCGTAGACATAGCGCAGGCGCAGGCGGCGGCCCTCGACCCCGTCGAGGGTGGCGGGCTGGCGGTCGAGCAGCTCGACCCCCTGGGCCGAGGCCCCGACCCGCTGCAGCAGCTCGTCGGCTGCGGCGTCGGGCCCGAGCGGGCGCGGGTAGTCGACCCGGCTGCGGCCCAGCGCCGCGTCGTGCACGATCGAGCTCACGCCGCGGTCGCCGATAAAGGTCCAATAGTCGCGCCAGTACGCGGGCTGGGCGACGGTCCAGCCCTCGCTCTCGACGGCCACGAGCGGGATGGCCCGGGTGCCCGCCACGGCGAGGCCGAGCATCACCGCCCCCATCAGGCCCAGGCTGAGCCCGCGCACCACGCGGTTGTGGGTGCGGCTGCGCTCGAGGGCCTCGGGCTGCAGCAGCGTGGCCAACACCGCGCCGGTGGCCATGCCGCCGAGGTGGCTCCAGTTGTCGACCTGGGGATTTTGCAGGCCCGAGAACAAGCTGAGCACCAAGTAGGGGATGAGCGCCCACCCAAAATACCGCCGGGCACGCTGGGGAAGGTCGTCCCAGTGCTTCCAGCCCACGACGATCGAGGCGGCGATGAGGCCGAAGACCCCGCCGCTGCTGCCCAGCGACTGCTTGAACGGGCCAAAGCCCATGCTGAGCAGGCCGCCGACGAAGACGCTGGCGAAGAAGACGACCAGCAGGTTGCGCCGGCCCAGCGAGCGCTCGAGGTGGTAGCCGGTGTAGGCGAGGAACAGCAGGTTCATCGCGAGGTGGGTCAAGGTGGTCTGCAGCAGGCCATAGGCGAGCAGCCGCCACACCTCTTGGGCCTCGTAGAGCATCGGCGCCCAGTTGGTCAGGTGCTGCTGCAGCCAGTCGCGGCGCACCGGCACCTGGCTGAGCATGAACAGGCGCACCTGCACGCCGACCAAGAGCGCGGTGATGATCGGCACGCCCGGCTCGGTCAGCCGCCGGCGGAAGGCGGCCCGCCCCGGGTCGGCGATCGCCGCCACCAGCTCGAGCTCACCCGCCGGCCGAAAGCTCTCGCCGGTCACCTCGGGGAAGCGCACCAGCGTGCGCTCGTCGATCTCGCCGTCGAGGATGCGCTGCTCGAAGTCTTCGTACAACATCTGCTGCACGTGGCGGCCGCGCTTGACCTCGATGAACACGCCGCCCCCTCAGGCCGGTGGGCCCCGGGGGCCCGGTGGCGGCGCGGGCCCACCTCGGGGGAGGGGCAGCGACCGACCCCCGCAGGGTAGCCTGTCGGGCGCGCGCGGGGACCGCCGCGCAGGAGCGGCGATGGGCGGAGGGGCAGAGGCCCGCCGGGCGGCCTGGGGCCTGCGGCCCGAGCTGATGCTGCGGCCGACCGCCGAGGGCGGGCTGCAGCTGCTCGACCCTCTTTTTGAGCAGGTCCACACCCTGAGCCCGGCCCAGGTCGCGGCGCTCGACGCCGAAGATGCCGCCGCGCACGCCATGCTCGACGAGGCCCTGCTGCGGGCCAGCCCCCTGGTCGACCAGCTGCGCGAGCAGGCCTGGGCCGCCCGCCTGCGGCCCCGCGCTTTTCCGCCGACGCCCGCGCCCCGCCCGCCGCCCGATCGGGGGGCCTGCGGCCGCCTCGCCGCGGCCTGGCCCGGCGGGGCCTGGGGGCAGGCCGAGCGCTGGCGCCGCCTCGCCGAAGAGGGCCGCGCCGGCGCGGGCCTGCTGCGCCTCGACGGCCTGCTGCCCGCCGCCGAGGCAGAGGCCCTCGCCGCCGCCGCTGCAGGGCTGCCCGCCGCCCGCCTCGACACCGCGCGGGTGGCCGGGCACCGCGCCGACCTGCCCGACGACGACCCGTGGCGCGCGCTGCGAGAGCGCCTGCTCGACGCCGATCTGGTGGGGCTGCTCTCCTCGGCCCTCGGCCGGCCGGCGCCCCGGGGGCCTGCCGCCCTGCACCTCAACGCCTGGGCGCTGGGCCCCGGCGACCACATGGCCGCCCACGCCGACGGCCCGACCTATGAGCTGACCTTGGTCATCGGCCTCAACCCCGGCTGGGCCGCCGAGGATGGCGGTGCCATCACCTTCTTCGACCCCGCGCGCCCCGAGGGCGCCCCGGCCCTGCGCTGGCTGCCCCAGGCCGGCGACGCGCTGGTCTTCGCCCCCGCGGCCCACACCTGGCACGCGGTCGAGCCGACCCGCCGCCTGCGCCGCACGCTGAGCGGCTGGTGGCTGCGGCCCGCCGAGGGCACGCCATGATCGCGCTGGTGGGCGGCTGCGGCCTCGAGGCGGTGGCCGAGGCCCTGCGCGCGGCGGGCCAGCCCTGCGCGGTGCTGCCCGACCCCTCGGCGGCCGCCCTGGCTGCCCTCGATCCGGCCCTGGTCTACGTCGATCCGGTCGATGGGGCCCAGCTCGGCCCGCTGATGGCCGCCGCCCTGGCCGGCCGCCCCCTCGACGCCCTGCGCGCCGCCGCCGCGGCCCACCGCGACCGCCGGCTCGCCGCCACCGCCGGTCTCCCGCGGCTGGTTCGCGGGCTTCGCCGCCCGCCCATGGGCGCCTTTGGCCTGCTCGAGGGCCCGCCGCCCGCGCTCACCGCGGCGATCGAGGCCCTGGCCGCGCCGCTGGCCGGCCTGCGCACCCTCGATGTGCAGGGCCTGTGGGCCCGCCACGGGATCATCGAAGATGGTGTGCTCTACACCATCGGGCACGGCGAGCCCGACCGCGGGGCCCTGGGCACCTCGCGGCGCACCGGCCAGAGCGCCGCCGAGGTCGAGGCCGGGGCCCTGGCCGCGGTCTTGGCCGGGCTGCGCGGCCCGCCGCTCAAGCTGCTCGCCGTCGACCTCGACAACACCCTGGTCTACGGCGAGATCGCCGATCCGGGCTTCTCGACCCGCAACCCGGCCTGGTGCCCCGAAGGTGAGGCGCCGGTGGGGGCGGCCGAGGCCGCGCTGTGGATGGCCCCCCGCGGCCTGCACGAGGCGCTGCGGGCCGCCGCCGCCCGCGGCCTGCTGCTGGCCCTGGTCACCCGCAACGACCCCGCCCTGGTGCGCAGGCGTTTCCGCCGCCGCCCGCCCGAGGCCGGGGGCGTGGGCGCCTGGCTCGAGGCCCTGCTGCTCGATCACACCGACTTCGTGGCCATTGAGGCGAGCTTTGGCCCCAAGTCGGCGGCCATCCACCGGCTCTGCGCCGGGCTCGGCCTGCACCCCAGCGCGGTGGCCCTGCTCGACGACAGCCCCGCCGAGCGCGCCGAGGTCGAGGCCAACGGCGGGGGCTGCGCGGCCTGGGACGGCAGCGCCGACGAGCTGCGTGAGCGCCTGTTGACCGGGCTGGGCACCAACGGGCTGCCTGCGCCGAGCGGCATCGACCGGGCCCCGTCCTACCGCAGCCGGGCGCTCAGCGCCGCGGCGGCGGCCGCCGGCGAAGGCGCCCACCGCGCCTTCTTGATGGGCCTCGAGCTGCGGCTGGAGCTCCGCCGGGCGACGGCGGGGGATCGGCCGCGGGTGCTCGAGCTGCTCGCGCGCAGCCACCAGCTGCGCCTCACGGGGGATGACGCGCTGCCCGCTGATCTCGGCGAGGTCTACGTGATGTTCGCCCGCGACCGGCTCGCCGATCACGGCCTCGTCGGCGTGGCCTGGCGCGCCGGGGGGCCCGGGGCCCCCTGGGCCGAGCTGGCGATGAGCTGCCGCGTGCTGCCCCAGCGCTTGGCGGGCAGCGCGCTGGCCGCCCTGCGCGCGGTGGCGCCGGGCGCGGCGGTGCCCTACCGATCGAACGGCCGAAACGGCGCTGCAGCGGGCCTCCTCGAGGAGTCAGCGGCGGGGGTCGCCCCCTGGGTGCAGCTCGTGTGGGCCGAGGGCGGGCCGGCGCCCTCCGCCGAGGCCGCGGAATGAGGCGCCTGCTCCTGGGCGCGCTGCTGCTCGCCGGCTGCGGGGGGGCGCCGGTCGCGCCGGCCACGGCCCTCGAGGCCTTCCGCCCCCTGCACGCGCCCCTCTACGCCGCCGCGGGCCAAGATCGGGCGCCCGAGGCCCTGCACGCGCACCTCGCCGCCCGCCTGCACGGCCCCGCGCTGACCCGCACCTACCGCGACCAGGCCGCCCTCGCGCGGCGGGCGCGCGCCGAAGACACCGTGGTGGAGGTCGATTCGCTCCGCTACCTCAGCGTCGAGCCCATCCCGCCGCCGCCCGACAGCCCGCCCGGGGCGGCCTGGCTGCGGGCCCGCTGGACGGTCAGCGGCACGGTGCGCCACCAGGGCCACGCCCACCAGCGCACCAACCTCTACGCCGCCGACTACGCCCTCGCCGAGACCGAGAGCGGCCTGCGCATCGTCGATGAGCGCTTGATCGGCCTCGACCGTGTGGCCGGCGGGGCAGGCGGCGAGGCCTGGGGCCCCGACGGGCGGCCGCGGGCGGCGCGGCCCCTCGACGCGGCGGCCCTGCTCGAGCTGAGCGGCGAGGCCGGGCCATGACCCCCGCCGTGCGCTGGGACCGCCTCCGCTTCGGCTACCCTGACCAGCCCCCGCTGCTCGAGCTCGGGCCCTTCTGCTTGCCCGCGGGGGGCGCCGCCGCCGTGCTCGGGCCGAGCGGGAGCGGCAAGTCGACGCTGCTCTCGCTGGTCGCCGGCCAGCTGCGGCCCAGCGCCGGCCACCTCGAGGTGCTCGGGGGGCCGCCGGGCGGGGCGGCGCATCGGGTCGGCTGGGTGCTGCAGGGCGCGCCCACCCTCGACGCGCTGGACCTCGTCGAGAACGTGCTGCTGCCGCTGCGCCTGCACCCGGGCCTCGCGGTCGACGGGGCGGCGCGGGCGCGGGCGCGGGCCCTGCTCGACGAGCTCGGCCTCGGCGCGGCGGCCGGGCGCCGCCCCACGACGCTGTCGGCCGGCGAGCGCCAGCGCGTGGCCCTGGCCCGCGCGCTGATCAACGACCCGGCGCTGATCTTGGCCGATGAGCCGACCACCGGCCTTGACCCGGCCCGCGCGACCGAGGCCCTCGCCCTGCTGCGCGGAGCCTGCGCCCGCCGCGGGGCGGCCCTGCTGCTGGTCAGCCACGACCCGGCGGCCAGCGCCGGCCTCTCCCAGCGGGTGGTCTTGGGTGCGGGCAAGGCCGGAGATGACGCCACCCAGGTCATCTTGGGCGAGAGTATCGACGATGGGCGGGGGGCGGCGCCCCCCGCAACGCCCCCCGCTGGGCCGGCTGCGGCGCCGGCGCCGGCCGCGCCCCCCGGGGCCGCGGTCCGCGCGGCCGCCGACGCGCTGCGCCTCGGCTGGGCGGGGCTGCGCGCCCACCCCGCCCGCAGCCTGAGCTTGGCCGCGGGCCTCGGCCTCGCGATCGGCCTGCCCGCCTGGACCACGCAGGCGGCCTCGGCGGTGCGGGGGATCGCCCTGGACCGCGCCGGCCAGACCCCGCTGCTGCTCGTGCCCCGCGGCGAGGCGGTCGACGGCGCCCTCGCCGCGCTGCGCCTGCGGCCGGGCCCGCCCCCGCGCCTGCCCAGCGCGGCGGCCGCCGCCCTGCGCGCCGGGCCCGGCGGCGCCGACGCCACCATCGTGCCCCTGCACCTGCGCCACAGCGCCGACGGGGTGCCGATCGTCGGCGCGGGGGCCGAGTACTTCGCCGCCCGCGGCCTGCGGGCGGCGACCGGGCGCACGCCGGGCCTGCTCGGCGAGGTGGTGCTCGGCGCCGCGGTGGCCGAGGCCCGCGGCTGGGGCCCGGGCGACCGGGTGCGCAGCGACCTGCGCGGCCTCTACGACCTCGCCGGGGCCTACCCCCTGCGGCTGCCGGTGGTGGGCGTGCTCGCGCCCACCGGCGGGCCCGATGACCACGCCATCTTCACCTCGCTGCACACCGCCTGGGCGCTGGATGGGCACCTGCACGGCCACAGCCCGGCGGAGCAGGCGCCCCTGCCCGGGGATGACCCCGAGGACGGCAACGTCGAGGCCTCGGCCGCGGTCTTCATGATCCAAGACCTCGACGAGGCCAGCCGCGGGCGCTTCCACCTGCACGGCGACCCGGGCGCGCTGCCCGTGTCGAGCCTCGCCATCTTCCCCGCAGACGCGGCGGCGACCGACCTGCTGCTCGGCCAGATCGACGCGATGGAGGGTGTCGAGGCGGCCGTGCCCCGGGTCGTCGTCGAGGACCTGCTCGCCGTGCTCGAGGTGGCCGCGCGCGGGGTGCGGGCGGCGCTGCTCGTGGTGGGGGGCGCCGCGGTGGCTTTTGCGGCGCTGGTGGTGCAACTCGGCCTGCAGGCGCGGGCGGCCGAGCGGGCCTTGCTGGCCCGGCTCGGCGCGAGCCGCCGGCGGATCTTGTTGTTGATTGTTGTGGAGCACACCATTCTTGGGGTTGGGGCCCTGGCCCTGGCCGGGGGCTTGGTTGGCGTGGGGCTCTGGGCGCTGCGCAGGGCCTTGGGCGCCGGGTGAGCGCTGAGGGCGCTTGCGCCCGCTTTTGGCTTGGCGGCTTTGGTTCGCGACGAGGTCGGTTGCGCGGTCTGATACCGCTGAGATCGATGATGCCGGGGGCGGTCCCCGCCCCCAGGCCCCCGGGCCAAGGGGCCTCCGCGGCCCCTTGGATCCCCCGCCAAGG
>JAEUKK010000137.1 GCA_016792625.1 Deltaproteobacteria bacterium
GGCGGCACGAGCTCTTCCAGATCGAAGGCGCGGAGGTGCAGCTGGTTGCGGTCAGGGCGGCGGAGGCGGGGGCGAGGGTCCATACGGGAAGATCACCCGTTTGGGGCCACGGCGGGAGGTTCGTTTACAGGCCCTGAGGCGCCCGCCTGCTGACGGCTCGGGGCCCGCGCAGCGCCCCGCCGCTCAGTCTGGGGGCCCCCAGGGGCCGGGCAGCTCGAGCACCACACCCGGCGGATCGGCCTCAATGGCGTCCTGCAGGGCGTCCTCGGCGGCGGCGACGCGGGCGGCCACCGCCGCCGCCTCATCATCGCGCCCGGCGTCGGCCAGGGCGTGGGCCCCGTGCGCAGCGTCGGTCAGCGGGTCGACGCAGAGCAGCAGGCGGCCCTGGCCCGGCGCGACGAAGACGCGCCCCAGCAGGGCAGCCAGGGAGAGCTCGAGCCCGGCGAGGGCGGCCCGGCGGGCGGCCTCGTGCGCGGCGATGCCCACGTCGCGCGCGGCCCGGCGGGCGGCCGCTTGGCGCCAGGCGAGGCCAAAGACCAGGGCCGCGGCCAGGGCGGGCAGGAGGTAGACCCACAGCCCGAGCAGCACGGCGTCCTCGCCTTTGGCGCCGGTGAGCCCGGCGAGCTTGAGCCAGAGCACCGGCTGGGCCGCCAAGATCAGCCACGACCACCAAGGCGCGTCGCCGAGGCGCACCCGGTGGTCGACCGTGCGCAGGCTGACCAGGGCCGACTCGGCCGCCTCGAGCGCGTAGAGGGCCTGCTGCAGGTCAATCAGCGCGCGCCGCGGGTCGCCCTTGCCCTCGGGCGCGCTGACCGAGGTGAGCAAGCCGGCGCGAGTGAGGGCCCGCCGCCACGACTCGCCGGTGGCCGCGGGCGGCGGGCGCAGGGCCTGCTCGGGGTGCAGCAGCACCACGCGCTGCGGGGCGAGGTCGGGGTTCAGCGGCATGGGGCCTCCGCGGCCCGTCTATCGCCGAAAGCCAGCCCTGCGGCAGGGGGCAGAGGGGCCGCGCCCCGCGCGGGTCGGGCGCAGCCCGACGGAGCGCAGCGAACCCCCGGCCGCACCCGGCCCGCGGGCCTGCCCGCGGGGCCGCCCCGAAGCGTCACATCCCAACACGCGCTCAAAATTGGAAGTAGAAAAAAGGCCCACTCCACTCCCCAAACAAAGCCAACACCGCCCCCACCAAGCCCACCGCAGCCGCCTGCCCCCAGCCCGGCATGGCCGCAAAAACCCCCAGCCCACGCTCCCGCCAGTCCGTGGGCGTCGCGTGCAGCCCGACCGCCACGCCCAAGGCCACCAGCCCCCAGGGTGCGGCGCTGCTCGGCGCCGTCAGCCGCCCCAGGGCCCCAAAGGCGGCGCCCGCCCCGCCGAGGTCCTCGACGTGCAAGAACACGAGGCCCAGGCAGATGGCGTGAAAGGTCAGGGCCATCAGCCCCAGTCGCCGCAGGCGACCACCCCCGTCGCGTGGGCCCCAGCGCCGCCAGGCCACGAGCAACAGACCGTTGTACAGACCCCACAGCACGAAGCGCCAGCCCGCCCCGTGCCAGACGCCGCCGAGCAAGAAGGTGGTAGCCAGGGCCAGATCGGTGCGCGCTGGGCCGGCCCGCGAGCCGCCGAGCGGGATGTAGAGATAATCTTTGAGCCAGGTCGACAGGCTGATGTGCCAGCGCCGCCAGTGCTCCATCGGGGTGGTCGACCAGAAGGGGCGGTTGAAGTTGGGCGCCAGGGTGTAGCCAAAGAGCAGGGCCGCGCCGATGGCCACGTCTGAGTAGCCCGAGAAGTCGCAGTAGACCTGGAAGTTCGCCGCCCACAGCGCGATGAGCAGGTCGAGCGCGCCGCCCCGGGTGGGGTCGGAGAAGAAGGGCGCCACCACGCCGGCGTGCAGCACGTCGGCCAGGGCCACCTTCTTGGTCAGGCCCCAGAGGATGAGGCCGAGGCCGCGGCCGAAGTGCGCGAGGCCGTCGAGGGGGGCCCGCTGCAGCTGGGGCAAAAAGTCCGCCGCGCGCACGATGGGGCCCGCGACGAGCTGGGGGAAAAAGATGACGTAGACGGCGAAGTCGAGCAGGCTGCGGGCGCGCTCGATGCGCCGCCAATAGAGGTCGATGATGTAGGAGAGGGTCTGGAAGGTATAGAACGAGATCCCCACGGGCAGCTCACCCGGCACCCGGGGCAGAGAGAGGGGCTGCCCCGCCAGGGCCGCCGCGGCCTCGAGGTTCTCGATGATGAAATTGCCATACTTGAAGGTGCCGAGCAGGCCCAGATCGGCGGTGATGCCCACCACCAGCCACAGCTTGCGCCGGCGGGGGTCTTCGGCGGCGCTGAGCGCCAAGCCCACCCCATATTGAATGAGCGTGCTCGCCCCGATGAGCAGCAGGTACCAGGGCTGCCAGCAGCCATAAAAGAACGCGCTGATGCCCAAAAGGTAGAGCAGGGCCGGCACCCGCAGGCCCGCCGCCGCCCGCGCCTGCAGCAGCCGCCACAGGGGCCAAGCCACGGCCAAGAAGATGAGGAACTCAAAGCTCGCGAAGTGCACTCAGCCCCCCGCCGCCGGCCGGGGCAGGCCGAGCCCGGCGCAGACCCGCCGCGAGAGGCCCGTCGCGCCCAGCTCGCTCATGTGGTCGGGGTCGAGCCAGTCGGCCCGCCGGCCCTTGCGCCCCGCCGGCTCACGATAGAGCGGGATGCCCTGCTGCGTGACGTTCTGGTCGATCCAGTCGGCGTAGTCGGCCCAGATCTCGGGCGGGGCGGCCGAGCGCCAGACCTCGCTGAAGGGCAGCTCGACCACGACGATCTCGACGTCGTTCTCGGCGGCCCAGGCCCGCAGGCCCGCCCAGGCCGCGGCGATGGGGCCCGCGCCCGGCGCCCAGGCGGGGGTCTGGGCGGCGCGCCAGTCGGGCAGCACCTCGCGCTCGACCCGCTCCCAAGAGTCGGCCATTACGGCTTTGAAGTCGAGGTTTTGGTCGACGCAGGCCGGGCTGCCCGTGCACCACTGGCCGCCGCCCTCGGCGCGCATCAGCCAGCCCAGGCGCGGGTCGGCCCGGTGGCGCCCGCTGGCCACCCGCAGCAGGGCCTCGGGCCCCCGGGTGAGCGCGCGCAGCGCGGCGAGGCCCTCGCGCAGGCCGCGGGCCTCGACCAGGGCGCCCGGCACGTCGGACAGCGCGAGGCCGCCCCGCAGGGCGCCCGGCCGGCGGGGGTTGTGCGCGTCGATGGCCTCGGGGTCGAGGGCGACCAGCAGCACGCGGGGCGCACGCGGGCCGCTGAGCAGGCCGCGGGCGAGCTGCTCGACCTCGATCAGGGTCGTATAGGCCCGCCCGAGGTTGTAGACCTGGGGAGCGCTCGGGTCAGGCGGCGCGGCGCCGCCGCAGCGCTCGATCTCGCCGGGGATGAGCGCCATCGAGGCCCGGCTGCTGCCCACGATGACCACCGCCGGCCGGCTGGGCATGGGCAGGTCGGCGAAGGCCAACAGATCGGTCGGCCAGCGCTGCGGCTCGGCCCAGCGCAGGCCCAGGGCGTCGCTGAGCGCGGTCAGGCCGACCGCCCCGGCGAACAGCACCGCCAGCACGCTGATCCCGCGCCGCGTGACCGCCGCGCCGCCGGGCCCCGCGCCTTCGCTCACTGAAAATAGCCCTGCTCAGCCAAGACCTTGCGCAGGGCGTCGGCGCCGACCCGCTCGTCGGGGTGGGCGCTGCCCACCGACCGCTCCCAAGCCAAGAGCGCGCTCCACAAGGCCGCCTTGGCCCGCTCGGGGTCGGCGCTGGCCGCCTCGGCGCCCGCTCGCCCGCCCGGGGGCGCCTTGGCCGCGGGCGGCGGGGGTCGCAGCTCGAGGCGCGCCGCTGCGGGCGGCCCGCCCCCTTCGCCGGGCGCGGCGCCCGCGGGCACGATGAGGCGGTGGGCCCGGGTCAGGGCGGCGCGCGCGCCATCGGGCGCCTGCTGGATCAGCGCCGCGGGCGCCCCCGCTGGGCCCCGCCGCCGCAGGTGCTGCAGGGGCTGGCCCGCGGCATCGCTGGGCACGACGGCCTGCCCGGCGGTCAACAGCGTGGGCATGACGTCCAGCGCGCTGCACAGGCCCGGTCGCGGGGCCGGCTCTTCGCCAAAACCGACCAGCCACAGCGGCGGGCGCGCCGGCGCGGGCTCCAGCGGCGCCCCGGCCGCACCCCCCTGCAGGCCGACCACGACCAGGGCGCGCTCCGGCTCGACCGCCCAGCGGGCGGCCGCGGCGAGGGCTGCGCGCAGGCCCTCCTCACCCCCGCAAGCGGGATCGACGCGCAGGGGCACGATCACGAGCAGGGGGTCAGCCTGGGGGCCGCGGTCGAGCGCGTCGATACCCCCGCCGAGGAAGGCGCCCGGGCAGCCCGCCGGAAGGGCCTTGGGCGGGGCGCCCAACGCGGGCTCTGCGCTCAAGACGGCGCGCAGCAGGTCGCTCTCACCGGCATAGGCGGTGTAGCCATAGAGCTGCAGCACCCCGTGCAGGGTGTTGGGCACCGCCACCTGCGCCGTGCCCGGCCACTGCCCCGTGAGCAGGGCCCGCCAGGTGGCAGCAGGGTCGGTGTGAATGACCTCGGCCTCGACGAAGGGCTCGGCCGCGCCGGGCGACTCGACGGCCGGCGCCTCACCCTCAATGACCACCAGCAGCAGATCGGGCGGGGCGCCCGCCCGCCGCGCCGGCGCGCCGCCGCAGGCCCCCAACGAGGCCAGCGCGGCGAGGTACCGCAAGCTCCGGCTCATCGCCCCTCCACGGGCGGGGCGCCCCCCGCGCCTACGCCGCTGTTTGGGCCTCCACCTGGGCCGTCCGGGCTGCCTGGCTCCCCGGCCGGGCCCTGATCGGGGGGCTCCAGCGCCGCCCGCTGGGCCGCCTTCTCCGCCGCCAGGGCCGCGTGGCGCACCTCGACCGGGTCGGTGGCCAAGAGGCCCGCCTCGAGCTCGGCCTCGCTCAGATCTCCGCTGCCGTCGGTGTCGAGCGCGCTGAAGGCCCCGCCGCCCTCGGTGCCCCCGGGCAGCAGCAGCAGGTAATACTCGTCGGCGTCGACCTTGTGGTCCCCGTCTTGGTCGACCCGCTCCATCAGGGCCCGGGCCACCGCCGGGTAGCGCGGGGCCTGGGCGGGCTGGCAGGCCACCGCCCCGAGCAGGGCCAGGCCCCAGCGCCCAAAACACCCACCAGCGGTCACAGAACGCGCCGCCGGGCTCATGGCGCCCCCTCGCCGAGCAGGGCTGCCCGCAGCCGCCCCACCCGCTCGGGGTCGAAGCTGCGCAGGTCGAGGGCCTGCTCGGCGCCGCTGCCCTTGGTCGTGTCCCACAAGCGCACCGCGCTGGGCTCGAGGCGCCGCACCCGGGCCGCCATCGCCGGGCTGCCCGCCGGGGCCCCGCTGACCGTCATGCGAAAGAACCCATCGGTGGCCGAGACCTGCTCGTTCTTGGCCTCGCTGCGGGCCACCCCGGGGCCGCCGCCGCAGCCCCCGCCGCGCAGGCAGGCCGAGCGGTCCACCCCGGCCATCGTCTCGGGGATGGGCAGGCCCTGCAGGCCGAGCAGGGTCGGCGCCACGTCGATCAGCTCGACCACCTCGCGCACGCGCCGCCCGCCGCCCTCGCCGCCGGGCAGGCGCACGATGAGCGGCACGTGGGTCGAACTGTCGGTGAGCACGTGGTGGTGGCTCATCCAGCCGTGCTCGAGCAGGTCTTCGCCGTGGTCCGAGAGGATGACCACCACGCTGTCGTCGAGCACCCCGCGGGCGTCGAGCTCTTGCCAGAGCACGCCGAGCCACAGGTCGGCGTAGAATGCGCTGGTGGCATAGAGCCCGCGCAGAAAGGCCACGTCGGCATCGGTCAGCGGCAACTTCTCGACCTCGGGCATGTTCACCCATTGGGTCATCAGGGCCGCCGTCTCGGGCGCCTTGACCTTGGCCCCCACCGCGTCCCGATCAACCCCCACCGGCAGGCGGGGGAAGAAGAAGCGCTGGTACATCGCCTCAAAAGAGAGGGGGTCGTGCACGATGTCGAGCATCGGGCCGCGGTAGCCCGGCGTCGCGCTGCGCCCGAGCGCCTGGGGTTTGCTGTAGGGGATATGGCAGTCGTAGCTGTGCAAGAACAGCATCCAGGGCGCATCCCCGGCGCGGGCCTCGTCCAGCCAGCGCAGGCCCAAGGGCACCGTCTGCTGAAAGCTGCCCATGCGCCGCGCCTCGACGTACTGCTGAAAACCATCGTCTAAGCCCAAGACG
The DNA here is from genome assembly GCA_016792625.1 of Deltaproteobacteria bacterium. GTDB lineage: Bacteria > Myxococcota_A > UBA796 > UBA796 > UBA2385 > JAEUKK01. Next base: position 6,207 of record JAEUKK010000137.1, read on the forward strand.
CGGGCGAGGTGGCCGCCCGCCACCACCGCGCCGGTGCGCCAGCCGGCCGCGGCGAGGCTCGAGGCCAGGGTCGGCGTGCCGTCGGGGATGGTCAGGGCGCTGTCGACCGGCCCGAGCGCGCTAGGCAGCTGGCTGGTGAACAGCGCGGCGTGGCTGGGCTGGGTCTCGTTGGCCTGGGCGTAGGCCCGCTCAAAAAGTACGCCCTCGCGGGCGATGCGGGCCAGCGTGGGGCTGCTGCCCTCGGGCGCGCCCAGCGGCTCGATCGCGTCGGCCCGCAGGGTGTCGACGCTGATCACGATGAGCCCGGGCGGCGGCTTGGGCCCGCCGCAGGCCACGAGCAGCGCGCAGGCGGCCAGGGCCCGGGCCACGCGCCCGCCCGCCGAGCGGCTCAAGAGCCCGCCCCGCGGCGCAGCCCATCGGGCGGCTGGGGTGGCGGCGGCGCGCCCGCGCCCTGCGCGGCCCGGTCGCGCTCATGTTGCAGCGCAGCGATGCCCACCGCGGCGATCCAGGCCACCAGCACGCCAAAGGCGAGGGGCCGGGCCAGCCGGTCGGGCGGGAGCTGCACCGTCTGCGCGCGCTGCTGCACCGCTGCCCTCCCCTGCTGCCGTCGGCCGCCGCGCCGCGGCCCGCCCGCGATCAGGCCCGCCGCCGCGCGCCGCGCCCGCTTAGCGCGCGCCCCCGCCGCAGGCCGCCCCGGGGCGCCAAGCGGCCTCCGCGCGGCCCGGCCACCGGAACTCCGGCATGCGGGGCGCCGATCTCCGCCCACAGGGGGGGGAAACTGGGGCACGCTTCGCCGACTCCGCGCCGGCCATGCGGCATCTCGCGGCCTCAGCTCGCCTCAACCCAGGCCCCGCGGGTCCGAAGCGGGGCGGGTGAGGTCCCCATGTCCCGGCCCAGCGTGCTCATCATCGAGGACGATCCCGCCCTGCGCGCGCTCGAGGCCCGCCTCGCCACCGCCGCGGGCTTCGAGGTCCACCTCGCCGAAGACGGCGCCCAGGGGATCGCCATGGCCGTCCAGCTGCGCCCGCAGCTCATCGTCAGCGACTACCACCTGCCCGGCATGAAGGCGCCCGAGATCCTCGCGACGATCCGCCGTCTGCCCGATCTGGCCGCCGTCCCCGTGCTGGTCGCCACCGCCGAGCCCCCCGACCGCGTCGGGCCCGAGCTCAGCCGCCTCGGGGCCAGCGGCTTGATCTGCAAGCCATTTCAGCCCCAAGCCTTTCGCAAGCAGCTGCGCGAGGCGCTGGGCCTCGACCGCGAGGCGCCCGCCCCCGCCACCGCGCCCGCCGCGCCCAGCGGCCCCAGCGCGCTCGTGCTGATCATGGCCGCGGCGATGGAGTCGCCCGGGAGCACCGAGACCGACGCCACCCTGCGCCACCTGCGCCGGGTCAGCCTGCTCGGCGCCGCGCTGGGCCAGACCCTCGATCTCGACCCCGAGCTGGTGCGCGGCCTCGCTGAGTATGGCCCGCTGCACGACATCGGCAAGGTCAGCCTGCCCATGCGCCTGGTGCGGGGCGGCCACCGCTTCACACCCCAAGAGCGGGCCGAGATGGAGTCCCACACCCTGCTCGGCGCCGAGCTGCTGCGCCAAGCCGGGGTGCCGCCGATCGCCCACCAGATCGCCCTCTCCCACCACGAGCGCTGGGACGGCGCCGGCTACCCCCGCGGCCTCTCGGGCGAGGGCATCCCCCTGGCTGCGCGCGTGATCGCCGCGGTGGACGTCTATGACGCCATGCGCTCCCACCGCCCCTACCGCCCCGACATCCCCAAAGACGAGGTGCGCCGCCGGGTGGCCGAGCTGCGCGGCAGCCACCTCGACCCCCGCGTGGTCGACGCCCTGCTGCGCATCGAAGACGTGACCGAGAACATCTTCGCGGAGCACGGCGACCCGAGCGCCGAGCCCGATCCCGAGGTCTGGCGATGAGCGCGGCCAGCACCTGGAGGCCCCATGATGGAAGACCACGGGTCTGAGGACCACGAGTCCGACGGGCACGGCGGCGAGGAGGGGGCTGGCCCCACCGCCGAGGCCCACAGCGGCCTGCTGCGGGCCCTCCCCGAGCGGCGCGCCCCTGCCCTTGAGGCGCCCAGCGCGCGCCTCCGCCCGACGCCGCGCCCGCGCCCCGCCGACGAGGCCCGCGGCGCCGAGGCCCACAGCGGCCTGCTGCGCCCGGTCGCCCGCCCGCGCGCCCCGGCCGCCGAGCCCGCGCCCGAGCCCGCCCGCCCCGCCCTGCGCGCCGGCGACCGGCTCGGCCGCTGGACGCTGAACCTGCCCTTGGGCGCCGGGGCCTTCGGCGCGACTTGGGCCGCCACCGACGAGCTCGGCCGCGAGGCGGCGATCAAGCTGCTCGAGACCGCGCCCGGCGACGAGGTCCGCGCGCTGGGCAGCCTCTGCCACCCCGCCATCCCCGCGCTCTTTGAGGCCCAAGGTTGGCCCCAGCCCTACATCGCGATGGAGCGGGCCAGCGGCCGCGGCCTCGACACGATGGTGCGGGCGGGCGCCGCCCCCGAGACCGCCGCGCTGCGCGTCATCGCCGTGCTGATGGACGCGCTCGCCCTGGTGCACCAGCGCGGCTTGGCCCATGGCGACATCAAGCCCGAGAACATCATCGTCGAGCGGATCTCTGACCAGCGCGTCTGGTTGGTCGACTTCGGCATGGTCGGCGGCCTCGGCGGCACCCTGCACTACGCGGCCCCCGAGCGCGTGCGGGGTGAGCCCCCCTCGGGCCCCGCCGACGTCTATGCCGCCGGCGTCGTGCTCTACGAGATGTTGCACGGGCAACTGCCCTGGGCCGACGAGGGCCTCGCCGCCAGCCTCGCCCGCCGCCGCACCGAGGCCCCGACGGCCACCGCCGGCGCCCCCTGGCTGCGCGCCCTGCTCTGCGAGCTGCTCGCGCCCGAGCCGGGCCTGCGCCCCAGCGCCGCCGCCGTGGTTGACGTGCTCGAGGCCAAAGGCGTGCCCCTGCCCCGCATCGACGGCGCCACCCTGCGCCGCCGGGCCCGCGCCGCCCACCTGCCCCGGCCGGGCCTCGACGAGGCGGCCCGCGGCTGGCTGCAGCGGGGCGGCCTGCTGCAGCTGCACGGCGCGCCGGGCACCGGCCACAGCCACGCCCTTGATCGCCTCAGCCTCGAGCTGCAGGCCCGCGGCCGCGCGCACCTGCGCCTCTGCGGCGGCGGCCTGCCCTGGGCGGGCGTGGCGGCCCTGCTCGCCGACCCGGCCCTGCCCGGCCCCGCCCAGGCCTTGCCCAACTGCGATGATCCGCGCGACCGCGTCGATCAGGCCGCCGCGGCCCTGCTCCGCCGCGCGCCCGACGGCCTCATCGTGCTGGTCGACGATCCGGCCGGCTTGCCCGCGCCCGACGCCGAGCTGCTGCGCCAGCTGGCCAGCCGCCGCGGCGTGCGCATCGCCGCCGCGGGCCCCTTGGTCGAGGGGGCGCCCAGCCTCCCCCTCAGCCCCCTGTCCATCCCCGAGATCGACGCGCTGATCGGCCAACTCCTCGTCGGTCGGGCGCCTGCGGGCCTCGCCGAGGCCCTGGCCGGCCCGAGCGGGGGCCTGCCCGGCGCCTGCGTCGACCTGGTGGCCCGGGCCGCCGACGCCGGCGCGCTCAGCCGCCGCAGCGGGCTGTGGGTCGTCGAGATCGACGCACTGCAGACCGTCATCGACGCGCGCAGCCGCGAGGGGGGCGCCGCGGTCGACCGCCTCGCGCCCGCCTTGGCCGAGCCCCTGGTCGCCTTGGCCCTGCTGGGCGCGCCCTGCCCGGCCGACGAGCTGGCCCGCCTGCTGCCCGGCGGGGCCGGCGGCCTGAGCCAACGCCTGCGCAGCTTGGTCGAGGCGGGCCACCTGCGCGTCGATGACGCCGGCTGGCTGCACCTCGCCGCGCCGCCCACCGTCCGCGGCCTCGCCCTGCGCGCCCCGCCCGCCGCCCACGCCGCGGTGGCCCTGGCCCTGCAGGCCCGGGGCGACTGGCAGCGCGACCCGGTGGCCGCCCTCCGCTTGGCCGACCGCCTCTGCGGGGCCGAAGATGGCGCGCTCATCGACAGCTTGGGGCCCTCCCTCCTCTTGGCCGCCCGCGGGGGTGACGCCGCCGCCGCCTGCGTCGCCGCCGCCCAGCTCTGGGCCCTGCGCCCCACGCCCGCCTTGGCCCCCCAGGTCGTGCGCCTGCTCAGCGCGGGCGGCCGCGAGCCCGAGGCCCGCGCGCTCGGCGCCGCGGCGCAAGAGGCCGGTCAAGGCACCGCCGCCCTCGCCTTGGAGCTCGCCCGCGCCGCGGTCGAGGCCGCCCGCGACGGTGCGGGGGCCCTCGCCCAGCTCGAGCGCTTGGCCGCCGTCGACTCGGCCCTCGCTGCTGGCCTCGAGGCCCGCGCGCTGGCGGTGGGGGCCCGGGCCCTGCTCGGCGAACATGACGTGGTCTGCGCCCTCACCGAAGACCTGGGCCACTTCGCGCCGCCCGACGAGGACGCCGCCGCGCTCGACGCCTACCTCGACCTGCTGCGCGTCCGCGTGCGCGCCCTCTGCGCGCTGGGCCGCCCCGCCGACGCCGAGCCCCTGCTCGATCGGCTGCCCCCCAGCCTCGGCCGCGGCCGCCCGGCCCGGGGCCTCGTCGAGGCCGCCCGCGGGCTCGTCGCCTACAAGCTCGGGCGCCTGCGCGAAGCGGCGAAGATCTACGAGGCGGTCGCCAGCGACGACGCGGGCCTGCCCCTGCCCTTGCGCGCCCAGCTCGTCAACAACGCCGCGGTGATCAGCTACCAGGGCGGCGACCGCAGCTCGGCCATCTCGCGGTGGGAGGCGGCGCTGCTCCGCTTTGAGCGCCTCGGCGACGCCCGCGAGCAAGCCCGGGTCCGCAGCAACCTCTGCCTCGCCTACACCGAGTCCGGCCGCTGGGAGCGGGCCCGCGCCGCCGGAGAGGCCGCCCACAGCTCCGCCAAGCTCCTGCCCGACTGGGGCATCGCGGCGACCGCCGCCGGCAACCTCGGCGACCTCTGCGCCGCCCAGGGCCAGGCCGCCCAGGCCCACACTTGGTACGAGCTGACTGGGCAGATCGCTGAGCAGCACGGCCTTGACGGCGAGCGGGTCGAGCTGGCCCGCCGCCGGGCCGAGCTGGCCGTGCAGACCCACGACCCCCAAGCCGCCGGGCTCTGCGCCGCGGCGATGGATCTGGCGAACCAAGCGGGGGAGGAGGTCGAGGCCGCGCTCAGCCGCGCGCTCGGGCTGCTCTGCCGCGCGCGGGAGGAGGGGGCGGGCCGCGGCCAGGCGCTCCTTGATGAGATTGACGCGATCATCGAGCACCTCAGCGGGGCCGGCCACCCCACGGTGCTCGCCCGGGCCCGCCTCATCGGCGCCGAGGCCCTGCTCGCCATCGGCCTGCACGACCAAGCGGCCCGGGCGATCGAGGCGGCGGGGGCCTGGGCCACCGAGTCGGGCCACCAGCCGCTGAAGCTGCAGACCGAGAAGCTGCGCCAGATCGCCAAGAAGGTCTCGCGCCAAGACAGCCGCACGGCCCGTTTTGAGCGGGCGATGACGCTCACCGCCGCGGTCACCCGGGCCCGCGAGCCCGAGGCCCTGCTCGACGCGGTGGGCAGCGCGGCCCGCCAGATGCTCGAGGCCGAGCGGAGTTTTGTGCTGCTCAGCACGCCGGGCAGCAGCCGCCCGCGGGTGGTGCGGGCCGAGGGGGTCGACGAAGCGGTGGGCGGCGAGCCCTCGTGGACCATCGTCGAGCAGGTCTGCGACCACCTGCGCCCCGTGATCGCCGGGAACATCTTCGAGCGCGGTGATCTGCGCGAGCGCAAGTCGGTGGCCGCCCTGGCCTTGCGCTCGGCGGTCTGCGTGCCCATGCTCGAGGGCGACGCCCTGCTCGGCGTCATCTACGTCGACAGCCGACGCCAAGGCGAAGAGGAGCTGGCCGAGCTGGCCGGCATGCTCAGCTCGCTGGCCGACCACGCCGCCATCGCGATCAGCCACGCCCGGGCCACCGCCGCCCTGGCCGCCCGCGGCCGCCGGGCCGCCGAGCTGGCCCACGACATCCGCAGCCCGCTCGGCTCGGCCACCACCCTGCTCGCCGAGCTGCGCGAAGAGGCAGCGGCCCGGGGTGAGCGCGGGGTCCGCCTCGCCGAGCTGCAGGGCCTGGTCGACCGCGCGGCGGCCATGGCCCGGCGCATGCTCGAAGACAAGCCCGAGGAGCGTCAAGGCGTCGATCTGGGCCGGCTGGTCGCCGACACCTGCGCCCCGCTGGCCCGCGACGCGCGCCGGGCCGGCCAGACCTTGCGGGTCGAGGCCCCCGCGGGGGTCACGGTCTTGGCCATCCCCGCCGAGCTGAGCCGCCTGCTCACCAACCTCATCGGCAACGCCCTGCGCTACAACCGCATCGGCGGAGAGATCAGCGTGGTGGTGGACCAAGAGCAGAGCGGCGGCCTGCTGCTGCACGTGGCCGACGAGGGCCCTGGTGTGCCCGAAGAGCTGCTCGGCCGGCTCTTTGAGTGGGGGGTCAAGGACAAGGGCCCGAGCGGCGGCTACGGCTACGGCCTGTCCATCGTGAGCACGCTGGTGAGCGGCCTCGGCGGCGCCATCTCGGTGCAGAACCGCCCCGAGGCCGAGGGCGGCGGCGCCCGCTTCACCGTGCGCCTGCCCGCCGCGCTGCGCCTCGACGGCCGGGCCGCCGGCTGAGGGCCGCGCGCTCAGCCGCGGTCGACGCCCACCCAGTCCGTCGGGGTCAGGGCGGGCAGGCCGTGCCGGGCACGGGCCTTGTCGCAGCCCTCTTGGGGCTGCCCATCGGCGTAGCTGGCCCCGAATTCGCGGCAGGGCGAGGGCCGCTGGCGGTAGATGGCGCAGGGGGTCTCGCCGCCGACCGCGCCCTGCAGGGCCACGCAGCGCACCGGCTCGCTCAGCGTGCCCCGCATCGCCGCACGGAAGGGGTGCACCTGCTCGGCCAGGCCCGCAGGCACCGCGGGCTGATCGGCGAGGACATCGACCTGCACGTCTTCTTCGACGAGCTCACCGAAGTAGAAGCTCACGCGGAAGGTGCAGCAGCAGGCCCCGCAGCGCAGGCAGGGGTGCACGACGGGCGGGGTCAGGCGCCCTCCGCCGCGGTGAGCGTGAAGGGGGCCTCTGCCCGCTCCTCCCCATTAATCAGCAGGGCGAGCCGGTGGGGGCCAGGCTCCACCCGCCGGGTCGTGACCACCTTGAGCCGCTGCCGGCCGGTGAGCAGGCGCCGCTCGCCCGGCTCGAGCTCGAGCTTGGTCCAGTGCAGCTGGCGCCGCGACCAGCCCCCGCGCAGGGCCGGCCAGCGCAGCAGCAGGTCGAGCGAGAGCCGGACCGGGGCCGCGCCCGCGTTGTGCAGCGCGGCGCGAAAGTGGACGAAGTCACCGATCTGCACGCTGTCTTTGTCGATGGCCCAAGACAGCAGCTGCACGCCCTCGGCCCGCAGCCCCAGGGCCGCCAAGGCGCCTGGGTGGCCGGCTTTGCGCAGGCCGCGCAGGGCGTGGCTGACCAAGGCCGCGCGATCCGGGCCCGCGCCCTCCATCCAGCGGGCCGCGGTCTCGGCGGCAAGATCGGGGTGGTCCTTGCTGACGTCATTGAGGTGGTTGGCCACGCTCCGCCGCACATAGGGAGAGGGGTCGTCGATGAGGCGCGCGATGAGCGCCAGGCCCCGCCGCGGGTCGGCGACCGAGGGCCCGAGGCGCAGGCCCCAGGGCAGGCGCGGGCGGGTGCCCTCAGAGGCGAGGCGGCGCTGGTGCAGGTCGGGCGAGGCCGCCCAGCGCGCGGCCGCCGCCCAGGCCTGGTCGGGCCAGCGCAACAAGAAGGGCCGCACGGCGAACTCGGCCGAGAAGCGCGCGGTCAGCGCGCCCAGGGCGGGCAGGGCCAGGGCGGGGTGATCCAGCGCGTGCCGCTCGACCCAAGACAGCAGCGGCCAGTTGGCAAAGCCGCCGCTGAGGTCATCTTCGCCGGTGGGGGCCGGGCCGCTGGCCTCGATCAGCGCCTCGAGCACCGCGCCGACCACCGCCGGGTCGCGCACCCCGGGCAGGGCGTCGTTCATGGCGTCAGCGACGTGAATCACCCGCGCCTTGAGCTCGAGGGCCTCGAGGCCCGCCGTCGCCTGGGCCGCCGCCGCGTGGCCATCAAAGGGCAAGAAGCGGGCGGTGAGGGCCGCCTCGACCCGCTGCAGCAGGGCCCGCACACCCACCGGCGAGATCCAGTGTTTGAACGCCGTGGACGACGCTTCGCCCTGGCCGTCATCGGTGCTCATCGCGCGCTCCCCGCGGCCCAGAGGCCATCGACGAAGGCGCGCCCGGCCGCGGCGCTCTCGGCGTCGCGCAGGGCCAGGGTCGCGCCGTGGTAGAGGTCCAGCCCCGAGTACGACCAGTTGGCGTCGCTGGCCAGCAGGGTATCGTCGCAGATCAAGACCTTGGCGTGCACCAAGGCCTCGGGGTCGGCCCGGCGGGTGGGCACGCCCGCGGCGACCAGACGCGCGAAGGCGGCGTCGTTGATGTCATTGTCGCGCACCCACTCGCTGTCATCGAGCAGCACCCGCACGGCGAGGCCGCGGCCCTGGGCCCGCTCGAGCGCGCCGAGCAGCAGGTCGACCCCACTGCCGGGGTAGCGGTCGTCCCACGCCACGGCGTAGATGGCCAGATCAACGCGCTGCACGGCGGTGTCGACGCAGTGCAGCAGCCCGCCCAGGGCCTCGTCGTCGATGTAGAGCTGGGCCGGGCGCCCCGCGTCGGGCTGGGCGGCCGCTGTGGGCCGCGCCGCGGGATCGGCCCACAGCGCGTCAAAACGGGCGGCGGCGGCCTCGACGACCTCAGCGGCAGAGGTGGCCGCGCTCAGCTCGGCGTTGCGGCCAAGCCCGCTGTCCGACAGGTTGTGCGAGCCGGTGATCAGCTGGTCGTCGATGATCCAGAGCTTGTGGTGGGTGGTCGTGCCCGGGTCATCGAGGCGGGTCTGGGCCCCGGCGGCGCTGAGCGCGGCGAGGCGGGCCGGGGTGTCTTCGGCCTCTTCGTCGGCCAGCACGCGCACCTCGACCCCGCGGGCCGCCGCTGCTTCAAGCGCGCTGTAGACCTGCCCGGTGAGATTGCCGTCCCAGAGGGTGTACTGCGCGGTCCAGACCCGCCGCTCGGCCCGGGGCAGGGCGGTGAGCAGGCTGCTGAGCAGGGCGCCCTCGGCCAGCACCGCCGGGCCCCCGACCTCGGCGGCGCCCCCGTCGGCGCTGTCGGCCCCATCGAGGCCCGGCTGGGTGATCCCGACGTCGTCGTCGACCTTTTGGGGGAGCTTGCGGTGGCAAGCGGCGAGGGGGAGCGCGGCGGCCAGCCCGAGCCGCGCGAGGAGCAGGCGCGGCCGCGCGCGGGCGCCGGGGGAGCAGGTGCGACGCATGGGCCCTCCAGGGCGCGGTCTATCGGCGCGGCCCGCGGCGCGCGCCCACCTGTGCGAGCATCAGGCCGGAGCTGCCCATGTCCCCCCACGCCCGCTGCCCCCTCCGCCCCGCGCCCTGGCGCGCCCTCCCCGTGCTGCTGGCCGGCCTGCTGCTCGCGGGCCCCGCCCAGGCCCAGATCGACCACGAGGACTGCGATCTCGACCTCGACGGCTTTCAGAGCACCGGCTGTGGCGGCGAAGACTGCAATGACGAAGACGCGCTGATCCACCCCGAGGCCACCGAGCGCTGCGACGGCCAAGACAACGACTGCGACGGCGTCATCGACGGCCCCGACAGCGCCGACGCGGCCCCGCTCTACCTCGACGCCGACGGCGACGGCTGGGGCGTGGCGCCCACCGGGGCCGCGGGCTGCGGCGACGAGCCGGCCCGCAGCCTCGCCGGCGGCGACTGCGCCGACGACGACCCGGCGGTGCACCCCGCGGCCCAAGAGCGCTGCGACGACGAAGGCGCCGACGAGGACTGTGACGGCCTGGCCGATGATCTCGACCCCAGCGTCGACCCGAGCGGCCTTCAATCGGTGTGGATCGACGCCGACGGCGACGGCTACGGCGACGCGCGGGCCGAGGCCCTCCAGCTCTGCGACCCGGGCTTGGTCGAGGGGGTCGGGGTCGGCGGTGACTGCGACGACGCCGCGCCCGAGACCCACCCCGGCGCGCCCGAGGTGGACGACGGCCAAGACAACGACTGCGACGGCCTGACCGAAGACAGCGACAGCGACGGCGATGGCGTGCCCGACCTGCGCGAGGCCGAGCTGGGCCTCGACCCGACGAACCCTGACAGCGACGGCGACGGCCTCGAGGACGGCGCCGAGCTCGGCGGTGACCCGCCCACCGACAGCGATGGCGACGGCCTGATCGACGCGCTGGACGCCACAGACGACCGCCTCAAGCCCGACACCCTGCCCGCCGACGGCAAGGTCAGCGCCTGTGGGGCGGTCGCCGCCCATGCCGCCTGGCCGCTGCTGCTCGCCGGCCTCGCCCCCTTGCTGCGCCGCCGCCGCGCCCCCTGAGAGGCCCCATGCCCTTCTCCCCCACCGTCGCCGAAGACCTGCGCGCCGCCCTGCTGCCCCTGCTGCAGAGCGACGAGCCCATCGACGAGAAGCGCATGTTCGGCGGGCTCGCGCTCTTGCTGCACGGCCATATGCTCAGCGGCGTCATCGACGAGAAGATCGTGCTGCGCATCAACCCCGCCGAGCTGGGCGAGGTGATGGGCCAGCCGGGCGTCGGCCCGATGGACTTCACCGGCCGCCCGATGAAGGGCTGGCTCTACCTGCGCCCGCCGGCCTCGACCGAGGACCTGGGCGCCCACCTCGCGCGGGGGCTGCGCTTCGTGCGTGGGCTGCCCCCCAAGGCGGCCCGATGAGCGACCTGCAGCTGTCTTTGGGCGCCAAGCGCGCGCTGACCGGCCTCGCCGCGGCGGCGGCCCTGAGCTTCCTCAGCGCCCAAGACGGCTGGGATCCGGCCCTGCGCACCGGGATCAAGGTCGTGCCCTGCACCGTCATGGCGATCTTGGCGCTGGTCGGGGCCGACAGCCGCCCCCGTCGGCTGCTCGGCGCGGGGCTCGCGCTGTCGGTGCTCGGTGACGCCCTGCTCGAGTGGTCAGACGGGCTGTTCATCCCCGGCCTGCTCGCCTTCTTGACCGCCCACCTGCTCTACATCGCGGGCTTGGCCCTCCAGTGGCCCGGCTGGGCGCCCCTGCGCGGGCTGCCCGGCTTGGTGTTCGCTGGCGCGGTCTTCGCCCTGCTGCTGCCCGGCTTGGGGCCGCTGACCATCCCCGTCGGGGTATATTCTCTGGTCATCGCCGCCATGCTCTGGCGGGCCACCCTGGGCATTGGCCGCCCGGGGGTCGACCCGACCTTGGCGCGCCTCGCCGCGGCGGGCGCACTGCTCTTTGTCGTCAGCGACGCCATCCTCGCCATCAACAAGTTCGCCACCCCGCTCCCCCTCGCCCGCCTGCTCAACATGAGCAGCTATTGGGGCGGCCAGGCCCTGCTCTGCGCCGCCGCCCTGCACCTGCCCCCTGGAGACCCCGCGCATGCGCACCCTCGCTGAGCTGTTGACGCTCACGGACGTCGATCCCGCTGATCCCACCGGCCCGCTGACCGGCGAGCTGACCGAAGACTGGGCCCAGGGCCGGGCCGGTTTTGGCGGCGCCGTCGCCGCCATGGGCCTCGCCGCCTGGCACCGCCGCGGCGGCGGCCAGCGCCCCCTGCGCAGCGTGATGGTCGACTTCGTGCGACCCACCGCGCCGGGCCCGGTGCGGCTGGTGGTGCAGCTGCTCGGCGAGGGGCGGTCGACCCGCCACGCCAACGTGCGCGTCGAGCAAGACGGCGCCTGCACCGCCACCCTGACCATCGTCGAGGGCGAGGGCCGGGCCAGCCCCCTGCGCCAGCCTGCCCCGTCCGCCGCGCCGCTGCCCGAAGACGCGGTCGAGTTCAGCTACATCGAGGGCATGAGCCCGGCCTTTACCCGCCACTTCACCTACCGCATGGCGCCAGGCGCCATGCCCTTCGCCAACGCCCCGCGCGCGGGAATGGATGGCGTGGTGCGCAACAACGACGGCCAGCCCGTCGATCTGCCCGCGCTGCTCTGCCTCGCCGACGCCTTCCCCGCGCCGGTGTTGGCGATGGTCGGCTGGCCCACGCCGATCTCGACCGCGACCTGGCTGCTCAACATCGTCGACGCCCTGCCCACCGACGGCGGCGCTGGCTGGTGGCGCTACCGCTCGGGCGCGGTGGCGGTGGGCGATGGCTACGCCGACGTGGACGGTTGGCTGTGGGCGCCCGACGGGCGGCTCATCGCCACCAGCCGTCAGCTGGTCGCCGAGTTCGCCAAGGCCTAAGCGACCCGTATCGAGGTGCCCATGCCGCCGCTCTCCGCCCTGCTGCACCCGCGCCGCCTGCTGGCCCCGCTCGCGCTGCTGGCCCTCTCGACCGCGGCCTGGGGGCAGGACTATGCCTTCCCCACCAGCGCCGAGGATTACCCTGAGTTCTACCCGACCGCGTACAAAGACAACGGCGGCACCACCGACTGGAATTGCGGCGACATCACCTACACCGGGCACGGGGGCACCGATCTGGGGGTCGGGTCCTGGGCGGGCATGGACGCCGGCCGCGACGTGACCGCCGGCGCCGACGGGGTGGTGGTCGCCACCCACGACGGCGAGTTCGACCGCTGCACCACGGCCGACTGCCCGGGCGGCGGTGGCTATGGCAATTATGTGCAGCTGCTGCACCCCGACGGCAAGTCGACCTACTACGGCCACCTGCGCCAGTGGACGGTGGCCGTCGCCGTGGGCGACGCGGTGAGCTGCGGCCAGAAGCTCGGCGAGGTGGGCAGCAGCGGCCACAGCACGGGCCCCCACCTGCACTTTGAGGTGCGCAACAGCGCCGGACGGTCCGAGGACCCCTTCGACGGCCCCTGCTCGGCGCCCCCGACCTATTGGGTCAGCCAGGGCGACTACGCGGCCCTGCCCGGCCTCGCCTGCGAGGGCGCGCCCGCCTGCGCGCCTTCCGCCGATCTGACCTGTGGGGCGTCGATCACGACGCGCAGCGACGGCGCGGGCAGCACGAGCGCGCACGCCGCCTATGGCTGCACCACCTGGGCCTACACGGGGGCCGAGCAGGTCTACCGGGTGGCCACCGACCGCGACGAGCCCCTGACCCTGCGCCTGAGCGGGCTCAGCGCCGACCTCGACCTCTATGTGCTCGACCGCCCCGATTGCGACGGCAGCGGCTGCCTGGGCGCCTCGGACGGCCCCGACAGCAGCGACGAGGCCGTGACCATCGAGGCCCGGGCCGGCGCGGCCTACACCGTGGTCATCGACGGTTTTGAGGGCGCGGCCAGCGACTTTGTGCTCACCGTCGACTGCGCGGGGGGCTGGCCCGCCGGCCTCGACGGGGGCGATGGGTCGGATAGCACCGATGGCACCGACGGAACCTCCGACGGGTCTGGGGATGGGGCCAGCGACGGCGCCACTGACGGCGCGGCCGATGGGTCCGGCGATGGGTCTGGCGAAGGCGCGGCCGACGGCGGGGGCGAGGCAGGCAGCCCGGCCGCCGACACCGCGGGGGGCGACGGCGCCCTGGGCGCGCGCAAGCAGCCCGGGGTCGGCTGCGGGCCGGGCGCGCCCCTCACCGGGATCGGCGCGCTGATCGGTATCTTCGCCGCCGCGCGCCGCCGCCGGCGCTGAAGGGCGCCCCGCGGGCGCGCGCGCCCGCGGCCGGGTGCGGCGGGGGTTCGCTGCGCTCCGTCGGGCTGCGCCCGACCCGCGCGGGGCGCGGCCCCTCTGCCCCCTGGCGCCGCGAGGCGAGGCCCGACCGCACGGCAGCCCCCCACCCGCATCACGGGCCCGACCCTCTCTCTCCCACCCGCTCTCGCCGAGGCCCCCATGCAGACCCCCTCTCTGTCCCGGGCCCTCGCGCTGCTCGCCCCCCTGGTCCTCAGCGCCTGCGCCGAGCGCCGCGGCGGGGGCAAGCCCGGCGCCGACGACACCGCCGGCCCGGCCACCTGCGTCGACGCGCCCCTCTCTATCGCCGCCCTGCAGGCAGACATCCGCCAGCTCGCCTCACCGGAGTGGGATGGCCGCCGGCCAGGCACCGCCGGCGACGCCGCCGCCCGGGACTATGTGGCGGCGCGCTTCGCCTGCCTGGGCCTCGAGCCGCTCTTGGCCACCGGCGCCTGGGCCGAGCCCTTCGTCGACCACAAGGGCCGCCAGACCGCCAATGTGCTCGGGGCCATCCCCGGCCGAGACGCCGCGGTGGCCCACGAGGTGGTGCTGGTCTCGGCCCACCTCGACCACTTCGGGCGGGGCCGCCTGGGCGCCAACGACGACGCATCGGGCCTCGCGGTGATGATGGCCGCGGCGGCCGCCCTGGCCCAGGGGCCCGGCCCGCGCCGCACGGTGATCTTCGCGGCCTTTGGGTCCGAAGAGTCGGGTTTTGAGGGCAGCGAGGCCTTCGTCAGCGCGTCGGCCTCTGAGATCAGCCCTGCCGACGTCGTCTTCAACCTCAACCTCGACATGGTGGGCAGCTACGACCAGACCGGCATGGTCTACGCGCTGGGCACGATGGCCGGCACCCCGGGCCGCCGCGCGATCAACGCCCTGGTCGACGACTACCCCGACCTGGACATCGGTCTGGGCGACTGGAGCGACCTGTCCGACCACGTGACCTTTTGCCGCCGGGGCGTGCCCTACCTCTTCTTTTGGACCGAAGACCCCGAGTGTTACCACCAGCCCTGCGACACCGAAGATCGCATCGACTACCGGCACCTGGTCGAGATCGCCGACCTGACCGCCGCCTTGGTCAGCGCGCTCAGCGACACCGATGACGACCTGGGCGGCGCGGTGCGCCGGGGTGAGCGGGTGTGCAGGGGTTGAGGGGGGGGGGGGAGGGCATCACCGTTGAGGTTAGTCAGGATGACGTCCATCACATGACCATCAACCCGCGGCGGTCAACACTGGGACCGCCCCGAGCGCCCAGCGTGTGGGAGACCGCGAAGCAGGCCCACAAAAAGTGAAGGGGCCACTTGCGCGCTCGACGCAGGTGGTCTACGGTACCACTGGCAACGTGCACATCGACACTGGCGCCTGCGCGCCACGGTCACGCTCCGGAGGTCACGCTCCGGAGGTCACGCTCCGGAGGTCCAAAACTCGATCACTCACCCGGAGCCCTCCATGTCGTTCATGTCCGTCCGCCAGCTGCAGCCCCAGACCTTGACCGCCAATTACCTCCAGCGCGATGAAGACGTCACCGACTTTGGTGCTTGCAACACCCTCATCTGCGACTGTCGCGTGCTCAAGGCAGCCCCCGGGTCGACCGGCAAGGTAGAGTTGGAGCACTCCGCATCTGGTGAGCCCGGGTCTTACCTTGCGGTCGCCAACGTCGGTTGGCTCGTCACCGGTGCAACGAGCCGCATCGCCGTCGTGACCGACTTCCTGCGCTTCGTTCGGGTGGTCACCGACAGCAACGTCTCAGGTGACCCGGTGGTCGTCGTCGACATCGTCGGGAAGGCCTAAGATGTCGGCGCCGGCGTCGCGCACCAAAGATGGGCCGGGGTGCGGCTGCACCACCGCTGGTGGGGGCACCGCCCACGCCGGCTGCGGCTGCGCCAAGGGGGAGCGATGTGGCTGCGGCAGGCGGCAACCGCAGGTGGGCGCTAAGGCGCAACCTTGTGTTGGCCAGCCACGGCAGAACCTCGACGCCGGGCAGAGCGACAACCGACCGCACCAGCGCAAAGCGCTGGATGCGCCTGTTCCAGAGCTCTGGCCGAGCCTCGCGGGATTTGACTCCGCGGCGGGGCTTCGAGACCGGATCCGACAGCTTGAGGCGGCGTGGCCTGCGCAGCCCGCGCCCCTCCCAACCCCGCGCGGCGGCCCTCGGAGCACACCGGTGCAGGGTGAGCTGCCGCGCCCGCCCATCCCCGACTGCGACGTTGGCATCACGCTGCCGAAGGTGCCGATGCGCGCAGGCCGAATGCGCGGGGTTCGGCAGCCGCCCCGGGCCCGCAAGCCCTGGACGCTGCTGCTCGCCAACCTGCCCGGCGGGATCGAGATGGACGGCGACGACCTGCTCGGCGGGCTCTTGTCGCTTCGTCGGGCCTTAGGGCGCGGGGTTCGCGGGCGGCATGGGGTGACCACGGCCCGTCGTCCCCCGATGATCGAGGCTCCTCCTTCACCTTCGTCAGATACGCTGGTGGCGCTCGGTCGGTGGTCCAGCTCGGGGCTGGTGGGGTCAACAGGCATCAGCCGCCCCACCCTACGCCTGCGCTATCGCTCGACCGAGGTCCACCTGCCGGCGGCTTGGGTGTCGCGCTACCTTGACCGCTGGCTCGACACGCGGGGTGAGATCCCCGCGCCGCGCGACTCCGGGCCGATCTCGGGCGTCGGCCATGTCATGGACATGTTCTGGCCGCGGTTTCGGGCCCGAGCCCTTCGCCTGCGCCGCGGGTCATATGGGCGTCTGATTGGCTGCTGGGGCCTTCCCGTGGCTGGCGACCCCGACCTGCCGCCGACGCTCTTCTTCAACGGCACCGGCGGTGCTTTGCGGGCGGTGCACGAGCTGACCTGCCAGCTGTTGCACGCGTACGTGGACGAGATACGCGTACCCCACGATACGACTACATCGGCGTCGCAGAAGCTGGTTGACGACGATGGATGGTGCAATAACCTACACGGCTTCATAGAGGCGATTCTAGAGGGATGGCCGTTTCCGGCGCTGGACGGCAACGCCGCGCGGCCCACTGCAAGGCCTGAGTTACCTTGTGGCAACGTAATCATCCACTACATGGACAACGTTACAAATCCCATGGGACCAAAATTTGTGAACCCGTGTGCGGGTCCCGGAACAGGTTGGACCAATACTGTAATCGATTGTTTTGAGCACTCGACTGACTCGGACGCATGGAAAAACGCGACTATTCGGATGTGGGATGACTACACACTCACAACGCGAAAGATTGCTAGTACTACAACCGGGCTTCTTCCCGGCATCGGCGCCATGTACGTGCACTTTCAGGATGGCCAACTCCCAGGACCTATGAGCCAGCCCTGGCCGAAGTCACAGGGAGCGTCAACGGCACGCGCCAGCCCAGACCGACGCGCGGTGTCTTTCACCCCCGCACACCTCGCGTTCGACGCCGAGTTGGTCGACACGCTGTTGTTCATGGCGCAGCTGTGCCTTGACCGGGCCCGGCACTTGGTAGGGGGCAGCGAGCCGCTGCGGCGGACCACCGATGCCGAGGCGGTCATGATAGCGCATGCCGGCAGCCGCTTCGCGGCCTACGCGCTTGGGCCAATCGCGAAGAGGGCCTCGATCCTAGCCCATGAGCTTGGGCACGTCTTTCTGGGGGGGACACCCCACTGCGGGTTCGACCTTGACTCGGGCATCCCACGCAACAGGTGGCGCTCCTGTTTCGATGTCGCTGCAGAGACGTTCTATGGCAGGGTGATCGCGGAGAACGGCCTGCCCATCGATCCCTACGTCGCCCTCGACGCGCACAATTCTGTGGTGAGCACCGCAGATCCCGACTTTTGGTCACGGGGCCCCGATGAGCGCGACCTCGACCGCACTTTGTGGGTGACCCAATTTTTTCCGGGAATTCCTAGCTGCAACCTTGTCGTCGACGGTGAAGAGCACACTGACTTCACCGAGCCGGCCAGGGACCGTGCACGCCCGCTCGGGGTTTGTGTAGGCCGACAGCGCCTGATCCTTAACGCACCGGGTAGAGCCGGTGGCGGCTTCGCTGTGCAGGTGTCGAACGGCTGCGATTGTCTCGTGCCGGTCATCCCCCACTGGTCACACATCGATGGTATATCCTATTCAATCGACACGACCGCCCCCTGCCTGAGCACCACACTGGGGACGAGGGGGGTCTATGTGCTTCGCAACTCGTGAGCATCGAATAGGTCCGCGGATGGCGATTGGGTTCGCTCTATTCTGGCTTCAGGCCTGCGCGCATGGGGGCGATGGAGATATCGAGCCACCTTCCGACACCGGCGAGCCGCCACCGGCCGGCCCCGAGTTTGAACTACGAAGCCTCATGGTGCTCGACCCCCTGCGGAGCCCAACCGGCCCCGAGGGCTGGACACGCGCGCGCCTCGGTGACGACCGACTTATTGTGGTGCAGAGCACCGCTATCCGCTTTCCGCATCACCATGACCTGTATCGTTCCGGAGAGGTCGAGAGCTGGAGCGATGTTGTGCCCCTATCGGTGGCAGATAAATCGAGGACCAGTGGCCCCGGACCAGCGTGGGGAGCGAACGCCGAGGGCCGCCTTCGGTGGAACCGTGACGGCGAGTACCGTTGGGAGCTTACGATTCGGATCAGTGTAGGCCTGGAGAACCTAGCCGAGGTTCAAATGCATTGCAACCCCGAGGGCGCGCGCCGCCTGCACTGCTGGTGGCACGGCCTGGGAGCCGCCGGCCCGGACCAGCAGCCTGGCGATCTCCCCCTCCACCCCAACAGCCACTTCTGGTGGACCCGCTACGACCACCCCGACGAGGTCCCCCAGCCCACCCAGGCACAAGCCCTCGAGTTATACCTGCTGGGGGGGCTCGGTCAATGACGCGCACAACCAAGCCATTCTCCACACGCACCGCTGCCCTCGGCCTCACGCTCTGCACTTGCAGCGGCGACGGCAAAATTCACGCCCACTGTGTGCCCTACAACCTCGCGCTCGGCGCGTGCATGAGCGACGCCGGGGTCAGCCTGACCGACGCTGACTTCGATCAGAACGCCTGCGCTAAGCTCGACGGCGAGCCCTACCCCGCCTACTTTACCTGCGTAGCCGAGGCGCTCGCCGAGGTCGACTGCAGCACCACAGCGGGCATTCGCGCAGCCTCAACGGCGACGGCCCCCTGCCGGGCCCTGCTCACCTTCCCCCACATCGACGAGGAGTTGTATGGCTACGCCTCGCTGGGCCAAGAGCAGTAGCAGCGCCCGCGCGACCGGAGCGCGCCGCGCAGCGGCGGCGGCGCAGCCGCCGAGCCCGCGCGGCCGCGGACCTTGGCCGCGGCCGGCCCCGCGGGCGAGCGCGCAGGGGGCGCGCAGGCGCCCACACGGCCCCCCCCCCTCGCCTACCGCGGGTCGCAGACCCCCTCACAGACATGCACGGCCTCGCCATCGCGCATCAGCCGGCGCAGCTGGTCAAGCTGCGTATCCATCAAGGGGACCTCGCCGTGCACGTTGTTGTCGCGCTCGGGGATGAGGTTGCTCTCTGGCGGGGTGTAGTCGGCGAGGTTCTCGGGCAGGGTCACCGCGGTGAGCACCACCGCCCCCACCGCCGGTGAGGGCGTGGTCGACAGACCCCCGATGGTGTCGCCGGCGACCTCGAGGTGCGCCGCGCCCAGGCGCCGGGCGAGGATGTTCGTGGCCAGGTTGGGCACCTGCACGTCGCCGATGCCCTCTTGCAAGATCACCGTCGGGGCGGCCCGATCGGGGTAGTCGGGGTCGGCGCCGAGCAGGGCGCCGTTGGCCGCCGGGTCGCTGCGATCAAAGTCGTGCTGCATCATGCTGATGAACACGAGCTGGCTCAGCGGATCGGGGTAGAGCGCGTTGATCACCAGCGCGATCTCGCGGAAGTGTGTGCTGCGCTGGATCATGTGGCCCCAGCCCGCGCCGGGCACGGCCAGCACCGCCCGGTCGACCTCGGGGCAGAGGCTGACGAAGGTGCTGCCCTGCACCCCGCCCAGAGAGACCCCATAATAATAGACCTCTCCGTCGAGCACGAGGGGCGCGGGGGCCCCGCCGCTGCGGTCGACGCCGAGCGCCGCGTCGAGGGCGGGGTCGACGGTCAGGGCGCCCTGACCCAGCTCGACCAAGCTCAGCGCGTTGATCTGGGACTGGGCGAGCCGATCCGTCACGAGGTTGATCCGCCCCAGATCGGGCACGACCTCGTCGATGATCAGATCGAGGTCGCCGCCCGAGAGGCCGATCCAGTCGGTGGCCAGCAGCACCGCGCCCAGCTCGTTGGACAAGGGCCAGGTCACGCCCTCGCCGATCCAGCCGCTGAGCATCTCGTCGCCGCGGCCGAAGATGCCGTGCCCGATGATCGCCAGCGGCAAGCCCCGCCGCTCCCGCACCACCGCCGGCACCACCAGCGTGAACGGGAAGTCGACCGGGTCGCTCTGCAGCACCGCGCCGTAGCCGTCGAGCTCGATGTTGTTGTCGGCGTTGAGGAAGAGCGGGGGCTGGAAGCGGCCGCGCACCAGGGCCGCCACGTCGGGGCTCGGGTCGACCACCACCTCGTCAATAACGTAGGGCACACCATCGTCGGCGATCTGGGCGTAGGCCTGGGCCCGCATGTCGCGCTGCAGGCCGGTGCCCCCGGCCTCACTCTTCACGGTAAACGCCCAGGCGAGGCGCAGCTCGGCGCGGGGCAGGCCGAAGCCCTCGAGCGCGCCCAGCAGCGCGTCAACCTCGGGGCGCAGGGCCTCGAGCGCGTCGCTGTCGGTGATCACGCCGTCGCGCCAGGCGTCGAAGGGCGCAGAGCGGGGCAGCGCGGCGCCGTCGGCCCCCCGCAGGTCTTCGCGCAGCGCGACCGCGTAGCGCTCGCCGAAGGCCAGGGGCTCGAGCGGGCGGATGATCAGGGCGTGGCGCCCCTCGTGCCCGCTGTCGCGCGCGTTTTGATCCATCTCGGTGAGGATGCGCACCGGCGCGCCATCTGAGAGGCGCAGCAGCACGATGGGGTCGCCCAGGGCCGGGCTGCCCGCCTCGGCGACGGCGAGGGTGCTGAGCTGGGCCGGGTCAACGTCGACGCCAAAGTGCACGAGGATGGGACTCGTGGGCGAGGCGCCGTCGGCATAGTCCCAACGGGAAGGGTCAGCGGGCAGCGGGCCGTCGGGGCTCACAAAATCGGTCGCGGTGAGCGCGTAGCGCCGCCCCGTCTCGCTCGTGGAATCGGCGACGGTGAGCATGTCGCTCGGCCAGGGCAGCAGGCAGTCGCCGGCGAGGTTCAGCGGGTTGCAGGCCTCATCCCATTCGATGGTCACGCCGCCGTCGCCGCCATCGGCACCATCCGCGCCGTCGGCCCCACCATCGCTGCCGTCGACCAGCTCGCCGGCCCCGTCGTTCTCAAAAGGTTTGCTCTCGGGGATCGAGCACGACGAGAGCAGCGCGCTGCAGCCGATCAGCACCGAGGCGGGCAGCGCAGCGGGGCGCCGGCCGAGAGACAAACGAAGTGGCAGGGGTGCGCGGCGCATTAGGGCTCCAGCGGGGCGGCGGCGGCCGCATCAGGTGAGGGCGCGGCCCCGGCGGCGGGCTCGGCGGGCGGAGCGGCGGGGGTCGGGGCAGATGGGGCGCCCCCCGGCCCGGCCGCGGCGCGGCGCTCGGCCTCGAGCTGGGCGCCGAGGCGAGAGCCCCCCTCGCCCGCCCGGAAGTGGCAGCGCAAGCTCTGGGCCTGGCCCTGGGGGTCGCGCCCCTGGGCCGTGACCACCATGCCGGTCTTCTCGTCGCCTTGCACGTCGACCACGTCAATCTGGGCGTAGGGCAGCACGAGGCCCGCGCCGCCCTCGACCCGGATCAAGCGGTCGGCCATCATCGCGCAGCCGGTGCTGCCGTCGAGGTCGTCGCTCTCGTCGTGGAAGCCCGCCGGCACCTCGGTCAGGCCGACCAGCCGCGTGTCGCGCAGGGGCTTGAGCTGGTAGACCGGCGTCTCGACCCCGGCTTTGAGCTCGCTCGGGCCGCGGGCCCCGCCCTCGACCAAGCCGAAGATGAAGCCGATGGTGCCCAGCCCGCCCACGGTCATGCCGACGAGGCAGATGCCGAGCAGCAGCAGGCCGTAGGCGGCGATGCCGCAGCCGGGGCTCTCGCGCAGCTCGGCGTCGGCGATGGCCGGGGGCGCGTCGAAGCGACCGGGGACGAGGCGGAATTGGCGGTTGTTCTCGGGGTCGGGCCCAGGCGGGATCATCATGGGCAGCGCCTATCCGCGCCGCCGGGGCCTCACCACCACCTGTGGCGGCCCTGCGCTAAGCGCCCGCATGACCGCCGCCGCGCACCCGCCCCCGAGCCGCCGCCTGCCCGCTGGGCGGCCGGCCATCGCCTTCTTCGACCTCGACAAGACGCTGATCGGCATCAATTCGGCCCAGGTCTGGCTGCGGGCCGAGCTGCGGGCGGGCCTCGTGCGCCGCCGCGACGCCGCCCGGGGCGCCGTCTGGATCGGCCTCTACCACGCCGGCTTCGCCCGCCTCGACGCCGCTGTGCGCGACGCCGCCCTGGCGGTGGCCGGGGCCGAGGTCGGGCCCTACGCCGCCCGCAGCGACCTCTTCTGGGCCGAGGTCGTGCTGCCCAGCCTGCGGCCGGGGGCCCGCGCGGCGGTCGAGGCCCACCGGGCCGCCGGTGAGCGCCTCGCGCTGATCACGAGCAGCAGCCAATTCCTCGCCGGCCCCGCCGCCGCCGCCCTGGGCCTCGACCACGCGCTGTCCAACGTGCTGCTCGTCGAAGGCGACCGCTTCACCGGCCGCATGGCCGAGCCCCTCTGCTTTGGGGCCGGCAAGGTGGCCCACGCCGAGGCCCTGGCCGCCGAGACGGGCCACAGCCTCGCCGACTGCGCGTTCTACACCGACAGCTACAGCGATCTGCCCCTGATGCAGCGGGTCGGCCGCCCGGTGGCCGTGCACCCCGACCCCCGCCTGCGCCGCGCCGCCCAACGCCAGGGCTGGCTGATCGCCGACTGGGGGCAGCCGGGCGCCCCTCCGCCGCGATAGCCGCCGGCCGCGCGCAGCCCGCGCCCGATCTTCAGCCCGCGAGGACCCGTATGCCCACCCCCTGCCCCATCACTGGCCAGCCCATGCAGCGCGTCGAGGTCCGCGGGGTCACCGCCGATCTGAGCCCTGGGCACGGGCTCTGGCTCGACCACGGCGAGCTCTTCCTGATCACCGAAGACGCCCGCCACGACGAGGGCGGCTTCTGGGCCGATCTTTTCCGCAAAGAGCTGCACCCGCCCACCGACCACGCCCGCCAGCTGCTCTGCCCGATCTGCGGCGAGCCGATGACGCTCGAAGAGATGTCGGGCGTGACCATCGACTGGTGCAAGAAGCACGGCGTGTGGCTCGACTCGGGCGAGCTTGAGGCCATCCTCAACAACCTGCGCCTCGACCCCGCCTACCTGCGCGGCGTGGCCCTGCGGCTCAACGACCTGCGGTACTGAGCGCGGGCCGGCCGCGGCGGCGCCCCTTGTGGCATCCTCGGGTCGCCCGCCGCCCCAGGTGCCCAATGCCCGCCTCCGCTCTGCGCCCGGTCCTCTGCCCGGCGCTCCTCCGCCCGGTCCTCCTCCGCCCCGCCCTGCTCCTCATCGGGCTCGGTGCGGGGGCCTGCGCGGGTGAGCCCGCCGAAAAAGACGACGGGGGCGCCACAGACAGCGCCCCGGTCGACAGCGGCGGCGGCGACGAGCTCCCGCCCGCGGTCTGCAACGCCGGCCAGCGCTGGTCGGCGGGCACCACCGCCTTCGTCGACGCCAGCGCCGCCTGGGGCCTGCCCGAGCTGATGCCGGTCGGCGTGCGCATGCTCGCGGTCGACTTCGACAACGACGGGTGGACCGA
Source organism: Deltaproteobacteria bacterium (assembly GCA_016792625.1). Lineage (GTDB taxonomy): Bacteria > Myxococcota_A > UBA796 > UBA796 > UBA2385 > JAEUKK01. The sequence goes on from JAEUKK010000137.1 coordinate 29,663, forward strand.
CCTGCTCGTGCGCTCGGGCACCACCCCCGATGACTTCAGCAGCGGCGCCCGCAGCACCTGGCTGCTGCGCAACACCGGCGACGGCCGCTTCGAAGACCGCACCGAGGCCTCGGGCATCGTGCAGCCCCGCGGCGCCGGGCCCAACCGCGCCGCACCGGTGATGGTCGCCGGCGATGTCGACAACGACGGCGATCTCGACCTGTACGCCGGCCTGCCCGACGCGGGCAGCGACATCGACGAGACCAGCGAGCTGCTGCTCGGCGACGGCAACTTCGGCTTTACGCTGGGGGCCGAAGACAGCGCGCTGCGCGTGGCCCGCGGCGACGTGCCCTATGGCGCGACCTGGGCCGACGTCGATCACGACGGCGCGCTCGACCTCTTCGTGGGCCAGTACACCAGCAGCAGCGGCAGCCCCCTGCAAGACCGCCTGTACCGGGGCGACGGCGCGGGCGGCTTTGTCGACGCCACGGTCGAAGCCGGCCTGCAAACCCAGGCCTGGAGCAGCGTCTCTGCCCTCAACCTCGGCCTCTCGCACACCGTGGCCTGGTCGGCGGCCTCTTGCGATCTGAACGACGACGGCCTGCCCGAGCTGCTCGCCGCGTCCTACGGCCGGGCGCCCAACCACCTGTGGCGCAACGCCGGCGGCAGCTTCATCAACGAGAGCGTGCTCTCGGGCTACGCCTACGACGACCGCCAAGACTGGTCTGACAACGAGTCGGCCCGCTGCTGGTGCCAGCTGCACCCCGACGCCGCCGACTGCGCCGGCGTGCCCGCGCCCGACTACATCGCCTGCGACAGCGATGACGACGCCTTCCGGTGGAGCCACACCAGCGACCGCGAGGCCTACCGCCTCGGCGGCAACTCGGGCGCCACCACCTGCGCCGACGTCAACAACGACGGCTGGATGGACCTTCTCACCAGCGAGATCGTGCACTGGGACGTGGGCAGCAGCGCCGACCCGAGCGAGCTGCTGTTCAACCAGCAGCAGCCCGAGGTGCGCTTCAGCCGCCCGGGCAACCCGACCACCGGCCTGACCCGCACCCACAGCGGCGTGGCCTGGGACGACGGCGACATCACCGGCGGGGTGTTCGACTTCGACAATGACGGCTGGCCCGATGTCTTCATCGGCGCGTCGGACTACCCCGGCACCCGCGGCCTGCTCTACCACCAGACCGAGCCGGAGCGCTTCGAAGCCGTGCCCGTCGAGGACGGCATCGACAACCCGCGCAGCCACGGCAGCGTCTTCGCCGACTTTGACCGCGACGGAGACCTCGACGCCGTGCTCGGCCACAGCTCGGCCCGCTGCGGGGCCGACTGCCGCGACACCTTCGAGGTGCACCTCTTCGAGAACCAGCTCGGCGCCGACAGCAACTGGGTGCAGCTGCAGCTGGTCGGCCAGGGCGGCAGCAACCGCGCGGCGATCGGCGCCAAGGTGCGCATGACCGCCGGCGGCCTGACCCAGACCCACGAGGTGCAGGGCGGCGGCGGCCAGTGGGGCAGCCAAGACGACCTCGTCCAGCACTTCGGCCTCGGCGAGGCCTGCGAGGGCACCGTCGAGGTGCGCTGGCCCGACGCCGAGGGCACGGTCGAGACCTTCGCGGTGGTCAGCGGCTACCGCTTCCAGCTCGTCCAAGGCAGCGGCAAGGCCGTCGTTTTGCCCTAAGCGGGCCCGGGCCCCAGGGCGCCCCGCCGGCGGGGCCGGCGGCGGCTGTCCGGCCCCGCTCGGGCGGCGGGGGCCGCCCTCGGTCGCGGGGCGACCGGCGCTGCGCGCCGCGGGCCGGCCCGCCTGGCGCGCGCGAGGCGGCTGCGGAAGGTCCTCCAACACGCCGTGCAGCGCGCCAGTCTTGATGAGGGGGCGAATGCGGGGCGGCGCCGCGCACCGCTGCGACCGGGGCGCGCGGCGGCGGGGCCTCGACGGTGCTTCTGCGCGGGGTCGGCGGTTCGGGTGGATCGCCGGTGTGTGGGCGTGGGCGGCTGGTCGATGTTGGCGTCTGGCCCGTTGAACACTGCGGTTTGGCGGGTGGGCCGGAGGGGCTCGGGTGTGGGTCGGCCGGGTGGGGTCAGCTTGACGAAGCGGATGGGCGCGGGCGGCGCCCACTTCAGGCGCTTCGCTCCGGGTTTCATACCGGATGATCATGAAGCGACACAGTGGACCTCTCTCGGAACGTCCTTGGGCCACCAGTGGAAAGAGAGACTCCCTCGCACCAATTCCAGCTGCTTGTCCAGGGCGAGGATCCGCCGAGCCCAAGTCGCCTCGAGGTCC
>JAEUKK010000180.1 GCA_016792625.1 Deltaproteobacteria bacterium
GCCCGGGCCGGGCCGCCAGCGCAGGCCCAGCTCGCCGGTGTCGACCAGGGCGATGGTGGCCCGGTCGCCGATGCCCAGGCCCTCGAGCGCGGGCGAGCGCAGGCCGCGCCCGGCGGCGAGCCCAGCGCTCACCGGGCGGTCGGGCCAGGCCGCCACCTCGAGCTTGGGCAGAAGGGCCCCGGCGGTCTGGGCGGCGCCGTCAGGGTCGAGCGCGTCGGGCTCGGCCTGCAGGGCGAGGCCCTCGGCCCGCAGGCCCGGCCGCAGCAGCAGGGGCGGAGCCGGCGCCCAGCGGCCTTGGGCGTAGACCGCGCCGTCGAGCACCTGCCCGGCGCGTTCGAGGGGCGCGCCCCAGACCGCGCCGCCCGCCCCGAGCCCCTGGGTGGCCTGGTGAATCTGGTCGAAGCGGGCGTCGGTGCCGCCTTCGACGCGGGCGCGGGGGCCGAGCTGGGCGCCGCCCATGGTGCGGACGCCCAGGCTGGTCGCGGCGTGGGTCTGGCGGGTCCCGTCCCCGCGCAGGGGCGCGCGCAGGTAGCCGGTGAAGTTCTGGTCGAGGCGCAGGCGGCGCAGCCCGCCCCAGAGCTGCGCGCCCCCGGTGGCGCTGCCCCGGCGCCCCTCGGCGCTGAGCGCGCCGAGCGCGCGCAGGCCCTCGCCCCCGCCGCTGCCGGGGTAGGCCTCGGTCCAGGCCATCCGGCCGCTCAGCACGTCGTCCTCGCGCAGCGTGCCCGGGGACTCGAAGCGCTGGGCCCCGGCCAGGGCCCAGCCGCGCAGCGCGCCGCCGCCGGGCAAGGGCCGCGCCCCGCCCGCGCCGGCCCGGGCGAGCCGCCAGCTGCGGGCCTCGCCGACGCCCTGCCCCGCGTCGATCTCCGCCGCGGCGAAGCCGGCGCCCCCCGGCTGGCCGGCCCACAGCGAGAGGCCCCCGCTGCGGTCGGTGCCGCCCCGCGCTCGGGCGCCGGGCCCGGGTGTGGCCGCGCCGAGGGTGAGGTCCACGCTGCCCGCGACGGCGAAGTCGCCCACCTCGGCCCGGCTGGCCCCCGGCGCCGCGGCCATGCCGGCGAGCAGCGGCTCGGGGATGAAGTGCAGGTCGAGGTAGCCGTGGCCGTGCACGTTGCTCGGCTCATTCAGCGGCACCCCCTCGAGGCGCACCGCCAGATCGCCGCCGTGCAGGGCGTCATGGCCGCGCATGAAGTACTGAAAGCCCTTGCCCCGGCCGCCGTGCGCGCTCGCGTGCAGGCCGGGCACGAGGCGCAGCAGCTCGTCGGCCGAGCGCCCGGGGGCGCGGGCGAGGGCCGCGGCGTCCCAGCGCCGGGCGGAGGGGGCCACGCTGGTACCGCCTGTGTCCTCGACCACGACCGCGTCGGCGGGGTCGGGGTCGGCGGGGGCGCGGTCGCCGGGGTCGGGGTTGGCCGCGTCGCGATCGGCCGCGTCGCTGTCTGGCGGGCCATCCTCGGGGGGGCGCTCGGCCGTGGGGGCGGCGTCCGCGGCGCCCGCGGCGGGGGCGCCCGCGGCAGGGGCGCCCCAGGCGGCGACCAGAGAGCAGAGGGCGGCGGCGACGGTGCGCATCGGGCGCGCCTATAGAGGGGGGCGCCGCGCGGGCATGCGACATGATGTCGCAGGGCCGGCCCGCGCGCGCCCGCCCGCGCTGCGCGCCACGTCCGGGGGGCGTTGCGGGGGGCGGAGCCCCCCGCCCACCAGATCATTGACCCCGTCGGTGCTTCAGAACGGCCCGCAGAGACCCCTGCACCCCATCTGCGCGCGGCGTCGCCCCTCAGGGCAGCTTGAGCAGCTTGCGCTGGAGCGTGCGGCGGTGCAGGCCCATGCGCCGGGCCGCCTCGGACACGTTGCCGCCCACCTCGTCGAGCACGCGCTGGATGTGCGCCCGCTCGACCTCGTCGAGCTCGAGCTCGGGCGGCGGGGGCAGGGCCCGCAGGCGGTCGGCCAGCTCGGCGCCGCCGATCGGCTTGGTGGCGAAGTCGAGGGCCCCGGCCCGCACCGCCGCCACCGCCGCGGGGATGCTGCCGTGGCCGGTCAACACCAGCGCAGCCGCGCGCGGGGCGTGGGCCCGCACGAGGGCGAGGGCCTCCATCCCGTCGCCGTCGGCCAATTTGAGATCGATGACCGCGTAGTCGGGCGGCTCGGCCTTGATCACCGCGGCCAGCCCCTCGAGGCCAGGGTGCCCGACCGCCGCGAACCCGTTGCGCTGCAGCGCCCGGCAGAGGGCGGCGCGCAGCTCGTCGTCGTCTTCGATGATCAGCGCCCGCGGCGGGGCGGGCGCGGCGGGCGTGGCCATGGGGCTCCCGGCGCGGTGGGCGGCGCGGGCGCATAGCCTCGGCGCCGGCGCGCGGCAGGCGGGTCGGCCTCAACCGGCGGGCGCGCCGGGCAGCAGCAGCGCCGCGCAGGCCCCCGCGGGCCCCGGGCGCAGGCGCACCCATCCGCCGCGGGCCCGGGCGAAGCGCCCCGCGCTGTGCAAGCCGAGGCCCACGCCGCCCCCGCTGGGCCAGGCGCTAAAGAAGGGCTCGCCGGCGCGGGCGGCCACCGCCGGGTCGAGCGGCCCGCCGTGGTCGTGCACCTCGATGAGCACGCCCTCGCGCAGGCCCACCACGCGCACGCGCAGGGGCCCGCCTGCCCGCCGGCCGTTGTCGAGCGCGCACCACAGGGCCGCCCGCCAGCCCGCGGCGGGGCCCGGCGCCCAGGCCCCCGCCGGCGCGGCGCCCTCGACCAAGACCGTCACCGGGGGCGCCTGGGCGGCCCGCCACTCTTCGACCCAGGATTCGACCGCGCCGTGGAGCGCGAAGGGGGCCCATGCTCCCTCCCCGTGCTCTGCGCCGTCGCCGGCCAACAGCGCGTCGAGGATACCCCGGGCGCGGTCGAGCTGGCGCACGACCCCCGCCGCGGCGGGATGTGGGCGCAGGGCATCGGGCAGGTCTGCCTCGAGCTCTTCGGTGAGCAGGCGCAAGGTGCCCAGCGGGGTGCCCAGCGCGTGGGCCACCCCTGCGGCCAGGGTGCCCACGGCGGCGAGGCGCTGGGCCTCGGTGGCCTCGGCCTCGGCCGCGCCCATGGCCGCCGACAGCCTGCCCACCAAGCCGACGAGGATGGCGTCGGCGACGATGAAGCTGAGCAAGTGCGCCCAGAGGTGCGCCGGCGCGCCGTGGGCCTCGCCCGGGCCGTGCGCGTGGCCGTGCGCGTGCCCGTGCAGGGCCTCGGGCCAGAGCCCGGCGGCGTAGGCCAGAGCCGCGCCGACCCCGAGGGCCGCTGCGGGGGCCGCGGGCAGCAGCGCGGCGAAGACGGCGACCTGCACGAGCAGCAGCAGTGACATCGGGCTCTCGGCCCCGCCGCTGGCCCAGAGCGCCGCGCCAAAGAGCGCCAGATCTACCGCGGCCACCGCCGTCGGCCCGCCCGCGCCGGCCCGCGCCCGCAGCGCCGGGCCGACCGCCGCAGCCGCGCCCGCCCCGACCACCAGCGCGAGCAGAGAGAGGGGGCCGCGCGCGCCCGCCGCGTGCCCGTCGGCGGGGGCCACCGCCAGCCACAGCCCCTGCGCGCAGAGCAGGGTGAGGCGGAGGGCGGTCAGGCCGCGGAGGCGCAGGGCGGTGGGCGTGGGCATCGGGCGGCCGGTGGAGGGGGGATGCGCGGGTCTATCGCCGCGCTGCGCCGACGGGATGGGCGTGGGCAAAAGGAGGGCAGGCGGGCGCTCTTCGTCGCCTCAGTCGCCGGAGAGAGGGGCACACTCAGGGCAGCGGCGCGAAGCCGTCTGCGGTCGCGGTGGCCGTGGAGAGCATCCAGCCGCCCACCCACGAGGTCGTGACGACCGAGCTCGACGGGCCCGAGGTCCATGTGTACGGGTACGCGCCGCTGCGTCGGTCTTCGATGCCGATGGTGAAGTGATCGAGGGCCCACTCCCGCCCCAGATCGAGGAGCACGACCGTGCGGAACCAGCGGCCGCTGTCCCCGCTCAGGCGCAGCTGTTCGGCGATCAGCGTGTGGACGTCAATCTCAGGGCAGCCGGCCGTTGGTGGGTCGACGAGGCCCGCGCCCGCCCCCGAGGTCACCCAGGTGCCGCTCGACGACCCGGGCCCGTCGTGGCTGCGCCAGCGCCACCGGGCGCTCACCTCGTGCGCGCGGAGCGTACACGTGGTTGAAGCCCCGCCGCCGGTCACTACGCGGCCGACGACGGTGACCGTCGGGGCCTCAAGGGTGACGGCCCGGGTCGCGCTCTCGGTCGCAAATAGGTAATGCCAGCGCTGGTACCGCTCCAGACGCACCGTGTCAGGGGTGCGCAGCTCGAGCCCAGACCAGCAGCGCAGGTCCACCCCACAGTCGACGTCGGCGCAGTCCAGCGTCCCATCCATGTCATTGTCGCGCCGGTCGTCACAGTCCTCGACGCACACCGGGGCACAGTCCGCGTCCTCACAGTCCGCTAAGCCATCGCGGTCCTCGTCGCCCACCGCTCGACAGTTCTCAGGGCAGGGGTCGTCCTCGGTGCCGGGCCGGCGCCCGTCTCGCTCGCCCCGCTCGTCGATGACGCCGTCGCAGTCGTTGTCTTCGCCGTCGCAGTCGAGCGGCGCTGCGGTGCAGTCCACCGCTGCCGTGTCGTCCGGTGCGGGCCCGTCGTCGGCGCCGCCCTTGCCCTCGCCTTGGCCCTTGCCCGCGCCGAGGCACCCGGCCAGGACCACCATCAGGGCCAAGGAGGTGCTGCGGACAGTGGTGGAGGGAGGCATGGGGCGGTCCATGATGGGGATGGGGTGCTGTGGAGGCGCAGCGGCGAGGGAAGGCGCGCCGCTGTGTGCGCCTAGGGCAGGGGCGCGAAGCCGACCGCGGTCGCGGTGGTCCTCGAGCGCTCCCACGTACTGACAATATAGGTCCTCGCGATTGAGCTATGGGGGCCGCGCATGGTCACAATGGAGTTGGTGCCGTTCGAACTCCAGGCGGGGCCGATGGTCAGGCCGTCCAGCGCCCAGGAGCGCCCCACGTCGAGGAGCACCACCGTTCGAAACCATCGGTCGCTGTACCCACCCAGGCGCAGGTGGTCGGAGATCAGCGCGCCGGCGTCGACCGTCGGGCACCCGCCTTCGGGTGGGTCGACCGAGCCTGCACGTGCCCAGGAGTCGACCCAGGTGCCGCTCGAGAACGAGTGCCCGTTCTGGTAGGTGCGTGAGTTCCAGCGGGTCATGACCTCATGCGCGCGGAGCGTGCACGAGGTTGAGGCCCCGTCGACGGTCCGCATGCGCCCGATGATGCTGACCGTCGCGACCTCGAGGTCAAACGTCCGATGTGCGCTCCTGTCGCCCGACACAAAGGTCGAGGTGCGTCGGTGTTGGTGCTGCAGGCTCACCGGCCCGGCAGAGCGCAGCTCGACCTCCGTCCAGCAGCGCAGCGCGGCGACGCAGTCCGGGTCGTCGCAGTCCACCGCGCCGTCTCGATCATTGTCCAGCAGGTCATCGCAGACCTCTACGCACGCGTCCGCGCAGTCCGCGTCCTCGCAGTCGGCGAGACCGTCCGCGTCCTCATCCCCCTCAGCGCTGCAGAGCTCGGGGCAGACGGGGCGCCAGCACTCGGGGTCGCGGCAGTCGGCGGCCCCATCGGCGTCTTCATCGCCGCCGTGGGTGCAGTTCTCGGCGCAAGTCGGCCCCCAGCAGGTGGTGTCGTCGCAGTCGATCCAACCATCGAGGTCGTTGTCAAAGCCGTCGTCGCAGTCCTCTGCGCAGGCGCGCGAGGCGCAGGCCGGGTCGGCGCAGTCTGCGCGGCCATTCTCGTCGTTGTCGACGCCATCATCGCAGACCTCGGTGCAGGCGCGCCCCACGCATGAGGGGTCGGCGCAGCCCTCGAGGCCGCTGCAGTCCTCGTCACCCACGCCGACGCAGTCCTCGACCGCCCCGGGGTGCGCCTCGCTGCGGGCGTCGTCGCAGTCCAGCGCCTCGGTCACCGCGCGCTCGCCGTCCGCTCCTGCGCAGGCGAAGGTGGGCGCCGCGGCGGAGTAGCCGTCGGCATCGGCGTCCACGCCCCAGAGCAGGCGCGCCTCAAGCTCGCCGCCCTCGTCGATCACGTCGTCGCAGTCGTTGTCTTCGCCGTCGCAGTCCAGCGGGCGCGTGGCGCAGTCGACCGCTGCGGTGTCGGCCCCTGCGTCAGCGCCATCGCCGCCCTTGGCCTCGCCGCCCTTGCCGCCCTCGGCGCAGCCCGCCGCGAGGGCCACCGCCCAGGCCAGCCAAGATCCGCAGCGCTGGCGCGAAGTGGACATCGAGGGGCTCCAGCGAGGCGAGGCGGCGCGGGGGTGGAGTTGAGGGGCGCTGCGCGCGCAGGCCCGAGTAGACCACAGGGGAGGTGCGCGCGGCGCGTCGCCGCACGACGATCAATTGCAGCGCCTATCAGCCGGAGTTTTCCAGCGCATGCGTCGGTCTGCCCGCCCACCGGGCCCGCAACTGCTGCGGATCGGTGCATGTGGGCTCAGATCGCGCCCTCCGCAGCCGCGGATCGGTGCATGTGGGTCCACATCGCGCGTCCCGCAGCCGCGGATCGATGCATGTGGGTCCACATTGCGCCCTCCGCAGCCGCGGATCGACGCATGTGAGTCCACATCGCGCGTCCTGCAGCCGCGGGTCGGTGCATGTGGGCGCCGATCGCGCCTCCTGCAGCCGCGGGTCGGCCGATGTGGGCTCACATCGCGCCCCCGGCGCTCGGCGAGGGCGACGAGGGGGCGGCCCCGCCGGGGCAGGCCCCGGCGGTCGGGGCGCTGCGCGGGTTCGCTGCGCTCCGTCGGCCTTCGGCCGACCCGGCTGCGCCGGCCGCTCCGCTCCCTGCCGCCGCGAGGCGGGCGGCGAGGCGGGCGCGCGGGTTGGTGGGGCCGTCTGATCAGGGCAAGGGCGCGAAGCCGACCGCTTGGCCGAGCCATGTGGTCTCTCGCCACCACCGGTCGGCGCCCCATGACGGGTAGTAGCGCCGAAAAGAGCTGACCTCGCCAGGCGCCCAGGTGAGGTCTACCACGGACCAAGCTCGCCCGTGTGCATAGGACACCACCTCAGGGCGGTCGTAGACGCTGTACCCGCCGCGGGCCGCATACCCCAGTCGGCTCAACGGCACGGCCTGCAGGGCCGTCGGGCAGCCCTCGGCGGCTTCGCCGTACGAAGACGCGCTCATCCAGAAGTCGCGGCCCCGAAAGCCCGTTCCGCCGCCGAGCTGGCCAGAGGCGCTGCTGTACCCGAACCGAAAGCCGTATGCATGCAATGCACACCATGCGGATGACCCTTCACCGACCTTCACGAGGCCAGAGAAGGTCACGTTGGGGACATTGATCGAGAACTCCCGCGCAGCGGAGTAGGCCCTTGGGGGGTCCTGTGACTCTCGATGCCACACCCGGGCGCCGATCGGGCCCGCGGTCCGCAGGTCAAGGTGCCGCCAACAGAAGGCCTTCAAGGAGCAGTCGAGGTCGTCGCAGTCCTCTGTCCCGTCCAGGTCATTGTCGCGCCCATCTTCACAGTCCTCGACGCACTCCTCGACACAGTCCACGTCCTCACAGTCTGCGAGGCCATCGCAGTCCTCGTCGCCCAGGTGCAGACAGTCCTCGACCCCCGCGACGAAACAGTCGGGGTCCTCACAGTCCGCGAGCCCGTCGGCGTCCTCGTCCCCCACATGCGAGCAAATCTCGCCGCAGGCGGGGCCCCAGCAATCTGCGTCCCGACAGTCATATTCACCGTCGTCGTCTTCATCCCCGGCTGTGGCGCAGTCCTCGGGGCAGTCCGGTCGCCAGCACAGCGCGTCCGCGCAGTCCGTGCTGCCATCCCTGTCGTTGTCGACGCCGTCGTCGCAGATCTCGGTGCAGGGGCGCCCCGCGCAGGCCGGGTCGGCGCAGCCCTCGAGGCCGCTGCAGTCCTCGTCACCCGCGCCGACGCAGTTCTCCGCGGCGCCGGGGTGGACTCCGAAGCGGTCGTCGTCGCAGTCCACCGCGGCCTCGGCCGGCGCGATCTCCACCTCGCCCTCTGCGCCCGCGCAGCCTCGGCGCGGCGCAGCGGCCGGGTAGCCGTCGTGGTCGTTGTCTACGCCCCAGAGCCGCGGGGCGTCAAGCTCGCCGCCCTCGTCGATCACGCCGTCGCAGTCGTTGTCTTCGCCGTCGCAGTCGAGCGGGGCAGCGGCGCAGTCCACCGCCGCCGTGTCGGGCGACCCGCCATCACCGGCGCCGTCTCCGCCGGCTCCGGCGGGCTTGCCTTCGCCGACGCAGCCGGCCAGGGCCAAAAGCAGGCTCAGCGAGGTGCTGCGGACAGGGGTGGAGGGAGGCATGGGGGCGGTCCATTCGGGGAGTGTGGTGAGGGGAGGCGCTGCGGGGAAGGCAGGAGCGCCGCTGTGTGCGCCTAGGGCAGGGGCGCAAAGCCGACCGCGGTCGCGGTGGTCGTCGAGCGCCCCCATCGGCCCATTTCCGTTGTACGGACGATGGAGCTGTAGGGGCCCCAAGTCGACGTGATGATGTACGGTTCGCTCCGCCTGTCGGCAGGCCCGATGGTCAGGCCGTCCAGCGCCCATGAGCGCCCCACGTCGAGGAGCACCACCGTGCGAAACCATCGGTCGCTGTACCCGCCCAGGCGCAGATTGTTGGTGAGCAGCGCAGTGACGTCAATCGGGGGGCACCCGACGTCGACGGGGCCCACCGTGCCTACCCGCGTCCGAGAGGTCACCCCCGAAAAGGTCGAAGATGCTGGACCGTCGTGGTAGTGGAACGACCAAAGTACGTCGACCTCGCCGGCGTGCAACGCGCAGGTGGTTGAGCCACCGGCGGCGGTCCGCACGCGCCCCACGACGCTCAGCGTTGGGACCTCGAGAGCGAAGGCCCGCCCTGAGTCCTCGACGAACGTGTCGTACCACCGCCGGTTGTGTCGAAGGCGCAGAGGGCCAGCGCTCCGCAGCTCAACCTCCGTCCAGCAGCGCAGCGCGGCGACGCAGTCCGGGTCGTCGCAGTCCACCGCGCCGTCTCGATCATTGTCCAGCAGGTCATCGCAGACCTCTACGCACTCGTCCGCACAGTCCGCGTCCTCGCAGTCGGCGAGACCGTCCGCGTCCTCATCCCCCTCGTAGCTGCAGAGCTCGGGGCACTCGGGGCGCCAGCACTCGGGGTCGCGGCAGTCGGGCGCGCCGTCGTCGTCTTCATCGCCGGAGTGGGCGCAGTCCTCGGCGCAGGGCGGCCCCCAGCAGATGATGTCGTGGCAGTCGATCTGCCCATCGAGGTCATTGTCGAAGCCGTCGTCGCAGACCTCTGCGCAGGTGCGCGAGGCGCAGGCAGGGTCGGCGCAGCGCTCCACCCCGTTGCAGTCCTCGTCGCCGTAGGCGTCGCAGTCCTCAACCGCGCCAGGGTGCGCCTCGCTGCGGGCGTCGTCGCAATCCAGCGCCTCGGCCTCGGTCACCGCGCGCTCGCCGTCCGCTCCTGCGCAGGCGAAGGTGGGCGCAGCGGCGGGGTAGCCGTCGGCGTCGGCGTCCACGCCCCAGAGCTGGCGGGCCTCAAGCTCACCGCCCTCGTCGGCCACGCCGTCGCAGTCGTTGTCTTCGCCGTCGCAGTCGAGCGGGCTCGCGGCGCAGTCGACCGGCGCGCTGTCGGCCCCTGCACCAGCGCCCTCGCCGCCCTTGCCGCCGTCGGCGCAGCCCGCCGCGAGGGCCACCGCCCAGGCCAGCCAAGATCCGCAGCGCTGGCGCGAGGTGGACATGCAGGGGCTCCAGCGAGGCGAGGCGGCGCGGGGGGAGGAGGTGAGGGGCGCTGCGCGCCCGCAGGCCCGAGTAGACCACAGGGGAGGCGCGCGCGGCGCGTCGCCGCAAGACGATCAATTGCAGCGCCTATCAGCCGGAGTTTTCCAGCGCATGCGCTCGCCCGCGCGCCCGCTGGGCCCGAAGCTGCCGCGGATCAGTGCATGTGGGCGCAGATCGCGCCCTCCGCAGCCGCGGATCGATGGATGTGGGCGCACATCGCGCTCCCGGCGCTCGGCGAGGGCGGTGAGGGGGCGGCCCCGCCGGGGCAGGCCTCGGCGGTCGGGGCGCTGCGCGGGTTCGCGTTGCTCCGCCGGCCTGCGGCCGGCCCGGCTGCGCCGGCCTGCGGCCGGCCCGGCTGCGCCGGCCGCTCCGCTCCCTGCCGCCGCGAGGCGGGCGGCGAGGGGACCTGCGCCGGCGGCTGCGCCTGCGCGGGCCGCGGCCGGTCGCGGCGCAGCGAGCCCCCCGGTCGTGGGTGAACGTGATGCAGGTCAATGACAGCCCGCGTGGGTGCGGGTGCTGACGATGACGAGGCGGCTTTGGCCGCTCCGAACGGAGAAAGCGGGCGATCTCGCTTGCGCGCGTCGCGCTGCTCCTGTACCCTCGGGCCCGGGGCGTGGGCTGGATCCGCGCACGACGCGCAGGTCGACCAGCGCGCGGGAGGGGCAACGATGACGACCACCTGCACCACCCGTGGCAGCCCGCGCTGCCTGTTCGCCGGGGTGGTCTCCTCGGTGGCTTTGCTCGGGTGCAGCACGGGTGCCTCAACGGTCGACCCGACCAAGCTGTACGGCCTGTGGGCTTCAGCCTGGCCGTTGCCCGACGCTGCACAGTCTGCGGGTGTGGCATGTGGTGCAGCTGCGCCCCCCCTCAATGCCTTCTGCGAGCGTCATGAGATGGCGATTTCACCTGTGCCGCCTGAAGCCACCAATGTTGCGCCACAGCTGGGTGGGTTTGCGGCGACGGTGGATGTCGTTTCCTTTGGTTGCGATTTTCCCTGGTCTGCCGGAGCTTCATCGGATGTGCTCCACTTCCCTGTCGGGGCTAGGCCGATAGATTGGTGGTGGCCGAAGGCGCCCAAGGGTACCTTCCACGTGGGCGAGTTTTTCGCGGATGACGAGAACCTCCGCGTCCTGAATTGTGCGCTCAAGACAGAGGATGCGCTGGTGTGCAGAGAGCTCGAAGGGCTCGGGTCCTGGGGCACCTCCCCCTATGTCTACCGAGAGGCTGAGTTTCACTTTCGGCGTGTCGACGCGCTCTCCCAGCCCATGCTCTGTGATCAAGTCGTTGAGCAGGGCCTTCTTCTTGGCGGGCTTCGGTTGCCACAGCTGGGGGACTGGTGATGCGCAGACACGTATTGGTCGCCGGGTTGGCGGTCGTCTGTGGCGCCCGCGTCGTCGCAGTCCAGGGCCTCGGCCTCGGTCTCCGCGCGCTCGCCCCCTGCCTTGGGGCGGCGGGTGTTGACCTCAGCGCGGTTGAGCTGGCCGACAACCGATGCAAGGACCACGCCGATCTCGCCCTTGGCTGGTGCTTCGACTGTGCGGCCGATGTGTTGTCGACGGCCGACTGCAGCGCCCGAAACGGTTTTGTCGACGCAGGCAACGTGGCGCAGAGCGGTGCTCTGCGATGGGGGACCCCATGGGAACGCTAAACTGGATCGCCGTGGTCGCCTGCGTTGGCGGGTGCGTCGGTCAGCCCGAGAAGGCAGGGGCCGACACGACGGGGTTAATCGACACCGCCGAGGGCAGCGCTCGCCCTGGGTTCGATCCGAACGGCGTGTGGGAGGTTCTCCCACTTGAGTCGCTGAGCGGTAGCTGGGTGAGCGGAAACATCGCGTATAGCGGCCCGAGGGGCATGCTCCTCGTCTGGGGGGCCCTGATAGTTGAGGGGCATCCTCGCACCCCGACCGGTGAAGAGGGCAGCTGGGCTTATGCCGAGGTCGCGCAGACCTTCTCTTCGGCGTGGCTGGCCGAGCTCGGTGAACCCGACAGCTGGTCATCCTTTGAGGTGTTTCCGAGCCGCCTCAGAGATAGACCCCTGGGGATTCGCTCGGAGTGGAGCGTCGACGACGATGCCAGCCTCATCTTGGTGATGCAATCCTACTACACCAGCCGTGACGACATTATCTGGGTCGAGACCCTCCTCGAGTGCAAACCTGCAGACCCTGATCGGCTGCGATGTCGGTGGTTGCCGGCGGACAGCGGGGGGCTGCCCGCGCCCTACATACACCTGGTGCTGGTCAGGCGCCCCTCGGACTGGCTTCCCCGGCCGATGACGCATTTCCGCGGTATGGAGGCGATATTGCTCGCCAAGGAGACGCTGTGACCGACCTGCTCTGTTCGGCTAGAGCCGGCCTTGCCGCGGCGCTTGGTGTGCCTCTTGTCTGCCTCCTCGCAGGGGGTTGTGGGCAACTTGGCGATCCCAACCCCGCGCAACATGCGCGTGCTCAAGTCAGTCCGAGTCGAGCCAACGCGCCGGTGGCCGATGCCCAGAGCGCCACTGACGGCTGCGCAGCCTACACCTCGGCGCTCGCGCGCTGCCTTGACGCTGCCGGGGTCGATGTTGCCGCGGTCGACCCCGCCGATAACCTCTGCACGGCCGGTACCCCGGTCGCCTACGCGGGCTTCTTTGACTGCGCAGCAGAGGTGCTTGATCGGGCGAATTGTGCCACAGCAGAGGGGTTTTCGGCCGCACATGAGGCGCTTCAACCCTGTCATGCCGCGGTGGCGGTCGATCCGTGGTGAGGCGGGCGCTGGTGGAGCGACCAGCGCCGGCGGCTGAGGCTGCGCTGGCTGTGCCACCAGCGCGAGGCCCCAGGCCCCGTTCCACCACGCCGCCCGCCGGCTCATGGGACGACCACGACCATCGTGTCGGCCCGGGCGGACTGGGTGCGGTGCCAAGCGGGCGACATCGCGAGGGTGGAGCCATGGGCGGGGTCGTACCAGCCCCAGCCCTCCGCTCGCCAGAAGCTACCGGGGGGATCGAGGTGGACGCCGGCCGGCTCGAGCCCCCACAGCCGGTCTGGGCTCTGCAGCACCCGAAGGGTCGCGACCACCGCAGGGTCCACTGCCCCCAACCCACCGATGCCGAGGGAGCCGCCGAAGCCCAAGTCCAGCACGCCAAGAGCGGCCGCCGAGGGGATCGGACAGATCCCGTCGACCGCGGTCAGGGCGCCGGTGGGCGGGAAGCGCTGGTAGTGGGTCGAGGGGGTGGCGCTGGCCCGGTCGACGTACTCGAGCTCTGCGGCGATCCGCAGGCCGGTCGCGCGGAAGGCGCAGGGCACGAGCCCACCTGATGGGCTGGTGGCCTCGCCCGTGATGTCGAGAGTGTCCAGTGTCACAGAGTGCGTCCACCCCGAGCCCCGGGCGGCAAAGAAGCTGTGCCACGTGCGCACCCGCAGCCGCAGGTCGGCCCCCCCGGACGGCGTGAGCGTGAGAGCAGACCAGCAGGCGATGTGAAAGCTGCAGTCGGGGTCTGCGCAGTCTGCGTCGCCGTCGAGGTCGTTGTCGGCGACGTCGGCGCAGTCCTCGACGCAGGCGGCCGCGCAGTCCGCGTCCTCACACTCGGTCAGCCCGTCGGCGTCCTCATCCCCGGCGCCAAAGCAGTCCTCTGGGCACCGGCTGCCCCAGCAGTCCGGGTCCTCGCAGTTGGCCAGCCCGTCGCCGTCCTCGTCGCCGCCCACGCGACAGAGCTCGGGGGTCATGGGGGTCGGTCCAACAGCAGGGCCCACCGCAGCGCCGATCACCACGGCTGAGGTCCCACCTGACAACGGGCGCGGCTCGATGACCGGCGCGGGATGCGGCCCTGCGGCGGTCGAGGCCACCGCAGGGGCGCTCTCGTGGGTGCGCGCGGGCGCAGAGGGCCCGGTTGTGCAGCTGGTCGCCCAGAGCGACGCAGCCAAAATCGCCATGTAGAGGGGTGTGTTCATGGTGGCGCCACGGTCAGGGGCCCCCAGGCAGACTGGGTGGCCGTGCTGCGCCACCAGCCCGACCCGGTGGGGTCCATGGTGTAGGGGGTCACGCTGGTCAACAGCAGCGAGAAGCGGCTGTAGGGGATCAGACCGAAGGGGGACCGCCAGTACAGCGATCCTTCATCACCCGGCGCCATGCCCCAGCTGCTCGACACGGTCAGCGGGCGCGGGGGCAGCAGGCCCTGCAGACCGCGGAGCATGAAGGCGGGGCAGGGGCTCGGGCCGGTGCTGAGGCTGTCTGCAGCGGCCGACTGCCGCCCGTCAATCGTGCCCGGAGAGCCGAAGGAGTCGGTGCGCTCTCCGACGACCACGAGCCCGTCGGCCTCAAACCAGCAGGGCAGGGCGCCGCCGGCAGACGTGGACATGCTGCCGCTGACGGCGAGGTGCGCGATGCTCAGCTCGGCGCGCCGCCGAACCTGCGGGGCGCCCAGGTGGTTTGTGCCGACCTGCACCGTCCGCCGCAGCTGCAGGCCCTCGGCCTCGACCGTCAGGCCCTGCCAGCAGTGCAGGGTGAACGCGCAGTCTGGGTCGTCGCAGCCGACCAGCCCATCCTCGTCGTTGTCCGCGTCATCGCAGCGCTCCACACAGCGCGACGCGCAGTCGGCGTCTTCGCAGTTGGCCAGCCCGTCGCCGTCTTCGTCAGCGCGGGGGGCGTCGTCGCACAGCTCGCGGCAGGTGGCACCCCAGCAATCGGGGTCGGCGCAATTGTCGAGGCCGTCGAGGTCATTGTCGAGCCGGTCGGTGCAGACCTCGGCGCAGCCGAAGATGAGGCACTCGGCGTCGCTGCAGTCGGCCCCGCCGTCGCCGTCGTTGTCGAGCCCGTCGTCGCAGAGCTCGGGGCAGGCTGGGTTGAAGCAGTCGGCGTCCTCACAATTGGCCAGCCCGTCGCCGTCCTCGTCGGCGTGTGGGGCGTCGTCGCACTGCTCGCGGCAGCCTGCACCGTAGCAGTCGGGGTCGGCGCAGTTGTCGAGGCCGTCGAGGTCATTGTCGAGCCGGTCGGTGCAGACCTCGGCGCAGCCGAAGATGAGGCACTCGGCGTCGCTGCAGTCGGCCCCGCCGTCGCCGTCGTTGTCGAGCCCGTCGTCGCAGAGCTCGGGGCAGGCCGCGCTGAAGCAGTCGGGGTCATCACAGTCCGCGAGGCCGTCGCCGTCGTCGTCGACGCCGTCGGCGCAGTCCTCGACACAGAGGGGGGCGCGGGCGCAGCCTGCGTCGAGGCAGTCCGTGCTGCCATCCCGGTCGTTGTCGACGCCATCATCGCAGATCTCGGTGCAGGCGCGCTCCGCGCAGGCCGGGTCGGCGCAGCCCTCGAGGCCGCTGCAGTCCTCATCACCCGCGCCGACGCAGTTCTCCGCGGCGCCGGGGTGGATTCCGAAGCGGTCGTCGTCGCAGTCCACCGCCGCCTCGGCCGGCACGATCTCCACCTCGCCCGCTGCGCCCGCGCAGCCGCGGCGCGGCGCAGCTGCCGGGTAGCCGTCGTGGTCGTTGTCCACGCCCCAGAGCTGCAGGGCGTCAAGCTCGCTGCCCTCATCGATCATGCCGTCGCAGTCGTTGTCTTCGCCGTCGCAGTCGAGCGGGCTCGCGGCGCAGTCGAGCGGCGCGGTGTCGGACCCTGCATCAGCGCCTTCGCCGCCCTTGCCGCCATCGGCGCAGCCCGCCGCGAGGGCCACCGCCCAGGCCCGCCAAGATCCGCAGCGCTGGCGCAAGGTGGACATTCAGGGGCTCCAGCGAGGCGAGGCGGCGCCGGGGGGAGGAGGTGAGGGGCGCTGCGCGCCCGCAGGCCCGAGTAGACCACAGGGGAGGCGCGCGCGGCGCGTCGCCGCAAGGCGATCAATTGCAGCGCCTATCAGCCGGAGTTTTCCAGCGCATGCGCGCGCCCGCCGGGCCCGCAACCGCTGCGGATCGGTGCATGTGCGCTCAGATCGCGCCCTCCGCAGCGGCGGATCGAAGGATGTGGGCTCAGATCGCGCCTTCCGCAGCCGCGGGTCGGTGCATGTGGGCTCAGATCGCGCGCTCCGCAGCCGCGGATCGATGCATGGACCCCCACATCGCACGCTCCGCAGCCGCGGAACGATGCATGTGGGCTCAGATCGCGCCCTCCGCAGCCGCGGATCGAAGGATGTGGGCTCACATCGCGCTCCCGGCGCCTGCTGGGGGCCGGCGGGGCGCGGCGCGGGCCCTGCCGCCGGCCGCGGGTGTGGAGGTGAAGGTCGCGCAGAAGGCCCCGCTGTGCGTGGTCTTCAGCCGGTCAACCTCCGCGAGCGGTCGCGCGAGCGCGTGTGCATCGCGCTGGGCGGCCCCGCCGGGGCAGGCCCCGGCGGTCGGGGCGCTGCGCGGGTTCGCGTTGCTCCGTCGGCCTTCGGCCGACCCGGCAAAGCCGGCCGCTCCGCTCCCTGCCGCCGCGAGGCGGGTGACGAGGGGAGCTGCGCCGTTGATCTCGCTTGCACCAGGCGCGCCGCTCCTGTACCCTGCGGTCTGCGCCGCGGGCGCAGCCCAACCCCGGCGCGAGGGGCGGCCGTGAACCCCGAGGGCGGCAGATGACCAAGAGCCACACCGGCGCAGCACCAGAGCCGCCGCGCCCGGTGTCGGCGTGGGGGCGCGCTCCCGCACCGGCGGGTCACCTGCGTCCACTTCGATCACGGGCAAATCCTGTGTCACTTGTGCTGGTCTTCGCCGTCGCGTGCGCCGCAGAGCCGAAGCAGCCCGATGTCTCAGACACCGGCGCTTCATTGACAGAGATCGGCGATGCCCTGGTCGGCGTCTGGCGTTCCAAGGCCCCGCCATCCGGCGGCAACTGGACGGATGAGGGCTGTCGCTTGACCGAGTGGATCGAGTGCGACCTGGTCGAATTCGTCATCGATGGGTGGACGGAACAGGTACCTCAACAGCATCTCCATGTATATGGGCCGCCTTTCGACGACGCTGAGTTCCTTGGCTCGTCATTCCGCAAGCGATGTGCGGTCGAGTGGATTCAGGGTGAAGTGGCGCAGGTATCGAGACGGGGGACGTATGGGTCCTGGGCCGACCTCTATTTAGAGGGTGATGCGGTTGTCCTTACCTTCGGTGGGTTTTTCCCGAGCAATCCCAACGCGCAGCCATCGCAGGACATTGTCTGTGAGCGTTCTTCATCCGACCAGCTCGACTGCGGCTGGTCCCCTTACAGCGAGCTTGGGGCCGGTGTAGACCGCACGGACCGCCTCGTGCTGGAGCGGGTCGACGCCGCAGACGAGCCCCTCCTCTGTGATGAGCTGTTCGAGCGCTACCTTCTTTCACCGAGGAGCACCGCGCCATGGAACGAGCGTTGAGGCGACACCCCCTCTGCCGCGCGCTCGTCGTTTACGGGGTCACCTCTGCGGGCTGCGCCGACGCGCCCGAGCCGAAGGCAGACCCGACCTGCGCCGACTACCGCGAGGCCCTTGACGCGTGTATGGCCGAGCTGGGTCTCGCGCACGGGCTGGGCGGGGGCGTCGCCCAGGCCTGCGTGCCTGACGCGCTGACGGCCAGCGACCGCGCCTACTTTCAGTGCGTGACCGAGGTGCTCGACGGCACCCAGTGTGATGCGCAAGCGCTGACCTTCGTCCGCGAGCAGCTGCAGGTTTGCCATTCCACGCACCTCGCCGAGGCTGGCTAAGGTCCCCTCTGTCTGTCGCCGACCCACGGTCCTCCTCTGGCTCTCTCCCAGGACGTCACCCATGGCCTCGCAGCTCCGGCTCATCATCTTCGCGGCCCTCGGGGCGGCCTCCCCCGGGCTGGTCGGGTGTGGTCCAGAGGGCCCCAAGGCGAGCCAGCCGGGCGATGGCGATGGTGACGGCGATGGCGACGGATGGCATGCGCGCTACGATTGCGACGACCTTGACGCGGGCGTGCATCCGGGGGCGACCGAGCGCTGCGATGGCCTCGACAACGACTGCGACGGTGCGGTCGATGAAGATGGCCGGCAGAGCTGGTATCTCGATGACGACGGCGACGGCTACGGTCGTGATGACGCGGTGATCGACTCGTGCGAGCCCGTGCCGAACGCGTCGCTGGTCCCGGGTGACTGTGACGACGCCGACCCCGCGACCCACACGGGCGCCGAAGAGGTCTGCGACGGGGTTGACCGAGACTGTGATGGGTTGGTCGACGCCCTTCTGTGGCGGCAAGACCTCGACGCAGACGGGTTCGCCGGCGCCCCGTCGCCTTGGAGCGTCTGCGATGGTCCGCCCCCGGTCGTCGCGTCCGCCGGTGACTGTGACGACGCCGACCCGCTGATATTCCCCGGCGCAGGCGAGGTCTGCGGCGACGGGGTCGACTCAGACTGTGACGGGAAGGTGAGCTGCGTCGCCGTGTCGATCTCGACTGAGGTCACAGCCTGTGACTACGTCTGGGCCCTTGACAACATCTGGGCCGTTGTCGCGCCATGCGAAGGTTGCTCCTTTTCCTTTGGGCCAGGCTCCGTTGTACTTCAGCCAGCCTCTCACATCGTCGACTGCGATCCAGAGTTTCTGCCTGGGCTTCGGTTCGAGTTCCGGGGCGACCAACTCTACTACACCACCTACGACTACACCGCCGTGCACTTTCCGAGCACCACAGGGGGGTGGGCGGGTGGCGTCTTTGGGTTCGACCACACCTTCGATGATGCCTCCAGTCCCGACACCGTGAACGAGCGGTGGTTTGGCGAGTTCAATCTCGTTGAGATTCAGTACGAGCACTACGACTATTCGGTCGGCGGGCGCCCCTTCACCGTCGACGGGGCCGCCCGCCTCGCGCGCACCGGCGCGCAGGGCGACGCCTGGTCCGACGCAGCGGCCGCCGCCGCGGGGCCGCCCCCCGTGCACCTGCAGCGACACATCGCAGACCGCTGGGCCCAGCTCGGCCGGATGGAGCACGCATCTGTGGGCTCCTTCGCCCGCTTCTCCCTTGAGCTGCTCGCCCTTGGGGCCCCGCCCGCGCTGCTCACCGAGGCCGCAGCGTCCATGGCCGACGAGGTCCGCCATGCCCGGTCGTGCTTCGGCTTGGCCGAGGCCCTCGGCGGCGGGCCGGTGCGCCCGGGGGCGCTTGACCTGAGCGGCTCCCTGGCCCACCTTGATCGAAGCGTGGATGTCCACGCCATCTTCACCGCCCTGCTCACCGAGGCCTGCGTGGTCGAGACGGTGGCGGCGGCGCAGGCCGAGCGCGCGCGGGCCGCGGCGGTCGACCCCGCGGTCCGCGCGGTGTTGTCGACGATCGTGGCAGATGAGGCGCGGCACGCGGCCTATGGTTGGCGCTGCGCGCGGTGGATGTTGGGCGCGCACCCCGAGCTGCGCGGCCTCGTCCGGCCGCTGTTGGCGCGGCTCGCCCCGGCCGACCAGCCGCTGCCGCCGGCAGACCCCCACGCCGACATCCTCGCCCACTTCGGGCTGCTCGACCGCCGGGCCCAGGCCCAAGCCGCGAGGGACGCGCACCAGAAGGTGATCCAGCCCGCCGCGGCGCTGCTGTTGCGCGAGGGGCCCGACTTCGCCTGAG
>JAEUKK010000049.1 GCA_016792625.1 Deltaproteobacteria bacterium
CTGCACGGCGCCCACGCGGGGCGTGTTGCTGTCGCGGCCGACGTCGCCGCCGCTCCCCGCGAGCCCCGCGTCCGCGCCAAAGCCGCCGCGCTCGGCGCCGCCGCTGTGCCCGATGACCAGCGCGGTGACCGGGCCGAGGCCCAGCGCCTTGGCCTTGGCGATGAGCTCGCCGGCCGTCTTCTTGAACACGCCGCCCTCATGCTCGGCGATGACGAGGATTCCGTTGCCCATGGGGTTCTCCAGAGATGGTGTGTGTGCGCCCGACCGGGGGCACAAAAACAAGGGGTCAAGGCGAGGTCGCGGGGCGCCCTCAGATGACCTTGGCCTCAGAGCGGAGCAGGCCGACCAGCTCCTTGGCGACCTGGGCCGGGGCCCCCTGGAGGATGCGGCCGGCCGGGCGGGGCGGCGGCGCACCCCAGGCCTTCAAGCTGACCTTGGCGGCGACGTCGCCCGCAGACAGGCCCAGCGCAGCGAGGTCCTTGACCGCGACCGGGGCCTTCTTGCTGGCCATCACGCCCTTGATGTTCGGCGAGCGGGGGCTGTTGATGCCCTTGTCGGTGGAGATGACGGCCGGCAGGCTGCCTTGGAGCACGTCACGCGTGCCGCCGCCCGCCGCGACCCAGGCCTTGAAGCCGCCGCCGGCGACCTCGAGCTTGTCGCACTCGGTGGCCTGCGCCCAGCCGAGCAGCTCGGCGATCATGGCGGGCACCTGGGCGTTGTCGGTGTCGACGGCCTGCTTGCCGGCCAGGATGAGGCCCACGCCGTCGGCCTTGGCCGCGGCGGCGAGCGCCTTGGCGAACCCGAGGCTGTCGGCGGCGGCGAGGCCCGGGTCGTCGATGCGGACCAGGATGTCGGCGCCGCGGGCGACCGCGTCCTTCAGGCGGGCGTCGGCGTCGGCCGGGCCGACCGTGTACACGATGACCTGGGTGGCGATCCCAGCGTCCTTGAGCTTGAGCGCCTCCTCCAGCGCGAACTCGTCGTAGGGGTTGATCACCATCTTGACGGCGGCGAGGTCAACGCCGCTGACGGCATCCTTGACCTTGATGGGGCTGTCGGTCGCGGGGACCTGCTTCAGGCAGACACCGATCTTCACGTGACCTCCTAAGGAGCGGGGGGAGTGACAACGGGGGAAGGAGCAGCGAGGGGAGCAGCGGCCTCGGTCAGGCCGGGCGCGGCGAGCAGCCCGTGGAGGAAGATCTCGACCACTTGGTCGGCGGCCTGCTCGAGGTTGAAGCGGTCGCGCTTGCGGGCGAGCACCCACTGGATGGACAGCTCGTCGAGCGCGCCAAAGAAGGCCCAGGTGGCCAAGAAGGGGTCGAGGTCGGCCCGCAGCGCGCCAGCAGCCTGGCCATCGCGGATGAGGCCCTCAAAAACGCTGAGGTACTGCCAGAGGCGCTCGGGGCGGTAGCCGCGCACGAAGCGTGAGGACTGCCGCAGCTCGATCTGGAGGACCTGGGCCAGGGCCGGGTGGGTCTGGAGCTGGTGGAAGTGGGCCCGGGCATAGGCCCGCATGCGGTCGACGGGGCGATCCAGGCCGTCGAGGGCCCGGTCGAGGTCGCGCAGGATCTCTTCCATCTTCTCTTCGAAGATGGTGAGCAGCAGGTCTTCTTTGTTGCGGAAGTAGAGGTAGATCGTGCCGTCGGCGACGCCGGCGCCCTTGGCGATGTCGGAGATGCGCGCCGCGGCGAAGCCCTTCTCGGCGAAGACCTCAATGGCCGCCTCGACGATGCGCTCGCGCTTGTCGTTGCGCGGCGGCGGGTCGGGTGGGTCGACGCGGGGGGCCATCGGTGCTCCAGAGCGACTGAATGGCGGTTCAATGAATGACCATTCAGTTTCTAAAGGGGCGGCTCCCCCGGCGCAAGCTGTGGAACACGATCTGCAGCAGGAGAGGCCGCCGGCGCGAGCCCGAGGCGCGCGGCCAGGGCAGGCACAAAGGCCGGACCAGCCCAGCCGCCCGGCCCGGCCAGCGGCGCGAGCAGGGCGCGGGCGCGTGCGGGCTGCCCCGCGCCGTCGGCGGCGGCCGCCCACCACGCGAGCTCATCGGCCTCGAGGCCCTCGGTTGGGCCATTCTCGGCGATCTCAAGCGCCGCGGCGGGCGCCCCGGCGCGGACGAGGGCCTCGACCAGCCGGGCCCGCTCCTGCCTGCCCTCGCCGGATCGGGTGAAGGCCTCACCGAAAGCTTCGGCCGCGCCGCCCAGATCACCCTCAATCGCGCGCGCCTCGCCGAGGAAGCGCCACGCGTAGGCGGAGTCGGGCGCCGCTTCGACCGCCGCCGTAAACAGGGGGACATCGCCCGCCCACACCCGCGCCCGGGGGGCGTGCAGCGCGAGCGCGAGCGGGGCCGCGAGCAGGAGCAGGGCCGGCCGCCCCGGGCTGCGCGCCGCGGGCAGCAGGCAGAGCAGGCCCAGCAGCGCCGGGACCGCGTAGCGCTCGGCGGCCAGCCAGCCATGCAGGGTCGGCGGCAGGGCCAGGGCCGGCCCGCCGACGAAGAGCAGCAGGCCTGCGGCGGCCCGCCCGCGCGGCGCCCGCAGCGCGAAGAGCAGGGCCGCGGCCAGCACGGCGAAGCCCAGGGCCACCCTTCCTGCGCCCAGGGTGTGAAGATCGCGCAGCGGGTCGACCGGAAAGGGCAGGACGGGCAAGGACCAGGCCGAGGCGAGGGCCAGCGGCGCCAAGCCGAGCTTGCCCTCGAGGTCCCAATCGCCCGCTGCGCCGAAGCCGAGGCGAAGGGCCAGCCCGAGGGCGATCCCGAGGCCCAGCGCGGCCCCGCCGCGGCGGTCCACCCCGGCGAGCAGCCCGGCCGCCGGGACCAGCACAACCGCGACCTCTTTGCTGAGCAGCGCCGTGAAGGCGAGGAGCACCGCCGCCGCGCGCCCCGGGCCCGGCCGGGTGGCGGCCGCCGCCGCCCCGAGGCCGAGGGAGAGGGCGAGGGCGTCGGGCAGCGCGCTGGCCCAGCCGAGCTGCTCACCAAGCAGGGGATGGGCGGCGAAAACAACGGCCCACACACCAATCCAACGACTGAGCACCGCGGCCGTCGCCGCGTGGCAGAGGGCGGCGAGCGCGTGCACGGCCGGCACGCCCAGCCGCCCGACCAGGGCCAGGGTGACCATCGCCACCGGTCGGTAGTAGCCCTGGCCCGCAGCGCCCCCGCCGACGGGCCGGGTGAGCAGCTCGGGCAAGGCGCCCGCGGGCAGCTGGGCCAGCCCATCGGTGATCAGGCTGTGATCATCCCAGACCGGGCCGTTGCCGAGATATGGCGTAGCCGCCGCGATCCCCACCAGCGCGCTGATCACAGCGAGGGGCGGTCGGGGGCCGGACGCGGCAGCGGTCGGGTCGGCCGGCTCCATCGTGCGCACCTCGGGCGTGGTGGGCGGGCCGACGCCCCGGGGGGCTCAGGCCTGGGCGCGCTTCGCGAGGAAGGCCTCGACCTGCGCGCAGATGTCGTTGTTCGGCACGGTCTTCCAGTCGGCGAGGAAGGCGGCCACGCCCTTGTCGGTCAGCGGATGGCTGACCAGCGACTTGAGCACCGACATCGGCAGCGTGGCCACATGGGCGCCGGCGAGGGCGACCTGGTGCATGTGCATGGGGTGGCGTACGCTGGCGGCGAGCACCTGGGTCTGCAGCGCCGGGTAGTTGCGGTAGATCGCCACGATGTCGCGGATGAGCTGCAGGCCGTCGGTGCTGATGTCGTCGAGCCGCCCGAGGAAGGGGCTGACGTAGGTGGCCCCCGCCTTGGCCGCGAGCAGGGCCTGGTTCGCGGTGAAGCATAAGGTGACGTTCGTACGGACCCCCTCGGCCGAGAGCGCGCTGCAGGCCTGGAGGCCCGGCAGGGTCAGGGGCAGCTTGACCACCACGTGCGGGCTCACCCGCGCGAGAAGACGGCCCTCGCGGAGCATGCCCTCAGCGTCCTCGGACACCGTCTCGGCCGAGACCGGGCCCTGCACGATCTCACAGATCTGGTGGATGGTCTCGACGAAGTCGCCGCCGGCCCGGGCGATCAGCGTGGGGTTGGTGGTGACCCCGTCGATCAGGCCCCAGGCGTGGGCTTGGCGGATCTCGTCGATCTTGGCGGTGTCGAGGAAGAACTTCATCGGGGCTCCGGGCGGGTGGGCCGGCCTAGCGCCGGGGTGGGCGCGCGGCAAGCGCCCAGCGCGGGGCCGGCGCCAAGCCCGGGCCGAGCGGCCAGATCGACGCGCTGCCGCCCGGCCCCTCGGGCGCGGGCAAGATCAGCGGGCCGCAGACCTCGGCCGCCGGCCGCAGCACGAAGCTCCGACCGGCCATGCGCGGGTGGGGCAAGGTGAGCTCGGGGAGGTCGATCTCCACCTCTCCGACCATCAGCACGTCGAGATCGATGACCCGGTCGGTCCACCGCAGGCTGCGCTGGCGGCCCAGCCGGCCCTCGATCCACTGGCAGCGGTGGAGGAGCGCGATCGGGCTGATCTCGCAGTCGAGCGCGACGACCGCGTTGAGGAACCAGCCGCGGGCCGGTCCGACCGGACGGGTGCGGTACGGCCGGGAGGCAGCCCGCAGCCGCAGCCCGCCCGTCGCCCGGAGGAGCGCGACCGCTGCGCCGAGGTGACGGTGACGGTCCCCCAGCGAGCTGCCCAGGGCGACCAAGGCCACGCGGCTGGGCGCGCAGGAGGGCAACGCTGCGCTGGAGGGCAAAGCTGCGCCGAGCGGCGGCCGGTTCACGGGGCGACCGGGAGGGCGACCGTGTCCCGCTCGCGGCCCTGCGCGCGGGCCCGCTCCACCCGCTCGACCGCCGCGCTGCGGATGAGCCCGTCGGGCGCGATGATCCAGGTCTCGCCAAAGGGATCGGGGGGCAGCGGCCCCAGCGCGTCGAGGGGCGCGCCCGGCTGGGTGTCGCGGGCGCGATTGAGCTGGTCGGCCAGCTCATCGTGAAGGAGCTGGCGCTGCTTGCGCAGCAGCACCTCACGGGCCGCGGGACGGGTCTCGGCCTCGACCTGCTCTTGGAGGTAGCGCAGGGCGACCCGGCGCTGGCCGCTGCGGTCGAGGATCCCCGCGGCGGCGTTGCGGTACCACTCGGGCGCCCCCGGAAGGCCGGCCGCCAGGGTCACGAAGCGGGCGGCGCGCTCCGGGTCCTTCCGGTATAAAAAGGCGTTCATGCCCACCGAGAAGGGGAAGTAGGGGTCGGCGGGCAGGAAGCGCATCCCCCGCTCGAGCAGCGCGTCTGAGGCGTCAATATCGCCAAGCAAGCGCAGGAAGCTGCCCCCATAAAAGTAGGGTGTGCGCCAGCGCGGGTCGAGGGTCACCACGGCGTCGAGGCTGGCCCGCTGCCAGTCGCGCTTGAGCTCGCTGGGGTGGTCGAGGGCCTCGGCGAAGTAGAGCAGAGCCCGCACCCAAACGACGTCGCTGACCAGCACGTGCTGGCCCAGCGCCGCCACGCGCAGCGCCTCACCGTCGGGGTGCACCCACGACTCTGGGTCGTCGCGGCCAAAACGCACCGCGTCGGCGGCCCGCTGGGCGCGGTGGGCGCCCGCGGCGCCGAGGGCGACGATCAAGGCGACCAGCAGGCCGAGCCCGGGGAGGCGGCGGGCGGGCCCAGCCGGAGCCAACGGAGCATTCGGAGCCATCAGGGCCTCGCGCAGCGCAGATCGAGCAGGGCGCGGCGCGCCCCAGGCAGCCGCCCACCTATGGCTCGCCGCCCCCTGCGGCCATGAGCAGCTGCGCGGCCTGCGCGCGCAGCGGCGGGGCGCCCACAAAACCCGCCTCGAGCGCCCGCACCGCCGCCTCGTCCCCGGCCCGCAGCGCGAGGGCGGCGCGCACGACCTCGGCCCGCCCCGTGGGGTCACCGCCGGCACGCGCCACCGCACGCTCGGCCTCGGCCCACCGGCCGCTGGCGGCGAGGAGCAGCGCCTGGCTCGACCGGAACCGCGGGCTGTCGCAGCCCTGCAGCGCGGCCCAAGCGGCGAGCTGCACCCCCAAAGGCACCCGCCCCTGGTCGACGGCGGTGGCCAACAAGGGGGCGCAGGCGTCGAGCCAGGGCTCGGGATCATCGATGGCGACGATGAAGGCGGCGCGGGCCCCCTCGAGGTCGCCGGCCAGAAAATGGGCGTGGCCGGCCGAGGCCGCGGTGTAGGGGGTCGGCACCGCCGCGCGGCTGGCCGCCCAGAGGGCGCCGTCGTCCGCCCAGTCCGGCGCGCGGGCGTGCAGTCCGACCGCGCCCAGCAGGGCCAAGAGCGCGGCGGCCGGCCGGGCTGTGCGCGCCGAGAGCTGCGCGCCGACCAGCCAGCCGACGCCGATCAGGCCGAGGTAGAGGTAGCGCTCGCCAAAGAGGCCCTTGTCGGCGACCGCGAGCAGCGGCGGCGCCCCCGCAGCAGCCAGCCAGAGCAGCGCGCCCCCGCGCAGGCCCGGCCGCGCCCGCAGCAAGGCCACCACCCCCAGAACGATGGCCAGCACGCCCATCCCGAAGCGCCACGCCGGCGCGCGGTCGAGGTACTCGAGCGCCCAGCCCGCGGCGCCCGGCAGCGGCGCCAAGAGCAGGCCCGCGCTCAGGCCAGCGAGCCCGGGGGCGGCTTCGCCAAAGAGGGCCCAGCCAGCGGCCGAGGGCAGGCCGGCGCCATCCACCCCGAGCGCGAGGCGTAAGCTGAGCGGCGGCAGCAGCCCGAGCACGAGCGCGCGCGCGCCGGGCAGGGCGGCCCGGGTCGTCCCGCCGCGCGCCCAGACCCAGGCGAGGTGCAAGGCCGGCAAAAGCAGGGCCGACTCTTTGGTGAGCAGGGCGAGGCCGGAGAGCAGCCCCGCGCCCACCGCTGCCCCGCGGGTCGGCCGGGCGGCGGCGACCAGGGCCCAGCCGCCCAGCGCCGCGGCCATCGGGTCGTTCCGGGCGGCGATCCAGGTGACCGCCTCGACTTGCACAGGGTGCAGGCCAAAAATCAGCGCCGCCACCGCGGCGGGCCAGGGCGCGAACAGGCCGCGGGCCAAGCGCCAAGCGGCGGCCACCGCGAGCAGGTGCCAGAGCAGGCCGCGCAGGTGCATCCACGCAGCGGACAGGCCGAACAGGGCCACGTCGACGCTGTAGTCGAGCATGAGCAGCGGACGGTAGTAGCCCGAGCGGCCGTCCTCGACCGGCGCGCCCGCCCAGAGATCGCCGGAGAGCAGCGCCCCGAGCGCGGCGGGGTCGCCCAGCAGCGTGTTGCGGAGCAACAGCGGCGTGTCGTCCCACACAAAACCGGCCCGCAGGGCGCCAGCGTGGGCGAGGGCGACGACGAGCAGCAAGGCGGGCGCGGCCCAGCCGGGGTCGGCGCCCAAAACGGCGAGACCCCCGTCTCGCTCACCTGTCGAAGGGTTCCGCGTCATGCGCGCCCTCGGCGGGTGGGGAGGCGGGGGACTGCAGCCCCTGCGGGGTCGGGCGCGGCGGAGGCCACGCCCGCGCCGACTAGAACACCGTGTTGGTGGTGGTCGGGGTGGGGACGCTGTTGATCGACTTGGTGGCGGTGTACTCGGCGATGACGGTGTCGCCGTCGACGTTGCACTGGCCGTTCACGCGGAAGTCGGTCGAGCTGATCGAGTTGACCTTGTAGATGCCGCGAACCTTGCCGTCCGGGGCCCAGCCGAGGGTCGCGAACTTGGAGGTGGTGATCCAGTCGGCCTGGATCTTGCCCGCGGCGCCGGTGATCGCGGTGCGGGGCTGGAAGGTGGCCTCGTTGATGAACACGTCGAAGGCGGCGTCGTAGGCGAGCTGGGCGGTCTTGATGCCGTCGACGTTGCTCGGGACCTCGGCGCGCTTGGCGCGGTACTGCATCGCGACGAAGTTCGGGATCGCGATGGCGGCCAGGATGCCGATGATGGCGACGACGATCATGAGCTCGACGAGGGTAAAGCCCTTCTTGTTGAACATATGGCCTCCTGGGGTGCGGGCCGCGCCCGCTGCGGGGGGTCTCTCGGGCGGCGGTGTGCCTCGCCGCGTCTTCGGGGAGGGCGACACCGCGTCGCTTGCGCCCGATGCCACCCACTCTTCAAGACCCGTGCCAACCATGAGGACACCGTCTGGTGCGGCTTTTCAACCGAGGCTGACAATTTTCGTCAGGTGGGGACTGACGATCTTTGTCAGTGTGCCGCTCCGCGTCAGCCGCGCCGCGCTCAGGGGCGGTCGGGCGTGTCGAGGTCGTACTTGGCTAGGCGGTAGCGAAAGCTCCGAAAGGACATCTGGAGCAGCCGTGCGGCCTGCGTCTTGTTGCCGTCGGCCGCGTCCAGCGCCGCGGTCAGCCAGCCGCGCTCCATGTCGGCCATCAGCGCGTCGAGGTTGACGCCATCATCGGGGAAGCTGTAGCCATCGGCCGGGGGCCGGGCGGCCGCGCGGGGCTCCGAGAGCTGGGCGGGCAGATCGGCCGCTTGGACCAGCCCTCCGGCGCAGAGCGCGACCGCGCGCTCCACCGTGTTGCGCAGCTCGCGCACGTTGCCCGGGAAGGACCAGGCCCGCAGCAGGTCGAGCGCCTCGGGACTGACGCCGTGCACGGGCTTCTCGTACTCGGCGGCGAACTCGCGGATAAAATGGCGCACGAGGACGGGGATGTCCTCGGCCCGCTCCCGCAGGGGCGGGATGCGCAGCTGCACGACGTTGAGCCGGTAGTAGAGGTCCTCGCGAAACAGCCCCTCCTTCACGAGGTCTTCGAGGTGGGCGTTCGACGCGGCGACCACCCGCACGTCGACCTCCTGCTCGCGTGTCTCGCCGACCGGCGTAAAACGCCGCTCCTGCAAGACCCGCAGCAGCTTGACCTGGGCCGACAGGGGGAGGGAGTTGACCTCATCCAGGAAGAGCGTGCCCCGGTGGGCGGCGTGGAGCAGGCCCTCCCGGTCGCGATCGGCCCCCGTAAACGCGCCGCGGCGGTGCCCGAACAGGGTGCTCTCCACCAGCCCCTCGGGGATGGCGCCGCAATTGACCGCGGTGAACGCCCGGTCCGCTCTTGGCCCGCTGTGGTGGATGGCGCGGGCGACCAGCTCCTTGCCCGTCCCGCTCTCCCCCACGAGTAAGCAGTTGATTCGGGTGTCTTTCACCCGCCGGATCAGCTCGTAGACCTCCATCATGGCCGGCGCGTTGCCGATGAGCTGCCCAAAGTGGAACTTGTCCCGCAGCTCTCGCTTGAGCTGCTCGTTCTCGATCTCGAGGTCGCGGCGGGCCAACGCCCGGCGCACGACCAAGAGCAGCTCGTCGTTGTTGAAGGGTTTGAGCACATAGTCCGCGGCGCCCGCCTTCATCGCCTCGACCGCGGTGTTCGCCGTGCCATACGCGGTCACCAGCACCACCTCGACGCCGCGGCCCGCGGCGAGACCCCGGCGCTTGAGGTCGACGAGCAGCTCAAGGCCGGTCATGCCGGGCATGTTGACGTCAGACAGCACCAAGTCGGGCCAGCTCTGGGCCAAGCTCGCCAGCGCGGCCTCGGCGCTGTCGGCCGCGTCGACGAGGTAGCCCTCGCGCTGCAGCAGGATGCTGAGGAACTGGCGCATCGAAAGGTCGTCATCAACGACCAGCACGCGACCTTTGGCCATGCTCAAGCTCCTCGGTGCGGGGGCGTCGGCTGGAGGGCGGCCGCAGCGGCGAGGCCCCCAGCGGGCGCGGCCGGGCGCGGGAAGCGCAGGGTGAAGCAGGTCCCCTCACCCACCGCGCTGCGGACCTCCACCGCCCCGCCGTGCGCCCGGGTCAGGCGCTCCACATTGGCCAGCCCGAGGCCGGTCCCGCCGACCTTGTTGGTGAAGAAGGGGTCGAAGATGCGCGGCAGCAGCTCGGGCGCGACGCCGACGCCATCGTCCCGCACGCGCACCACGAGCTCGACGCCCTCGTCGTGCAGCTCGACCGCGACCCGGCCGCCGGCGCGGGTGGCCTGCGCGGCGTTGAGCAGCAGGTTCCAGAGCAGCTGCCGAAAACGCGCTGGGTCCAGCCAGGCGGGGGCGAGGGGCTGCGCGGGGGGCGCGCGCCCAAAGGCCCGGTCGCGAAACCGCGGATCATTGCGCAAGGTCAACAGCAGCTCATCGACCAGGGGCGCAGGATCCACCCACTCCGGGCGCACCCCCGCGGGCCGCGCCGAGTCGAGGAAGTCCTCCACCAAACCATTGAGCCGCTGGACCTCGCGGAGCATGATGTCGTAGAGCGGGTCCTGCCGCTCGGTCTGCAGCAGCTGCACCGAGCCGCTGAGGCTGGCCAGCGGGTTGCGGATCTCGTGGGCGAGGCCGGCGGCGAGGCGCCCGACCGCGCTGAGGCGCTCGTCGCGCACCACCGCGGCCTCCATGCGCCGCAGCTCGGTGATGTCCTCGACCACGACGACCTGCTCTCCGCCCTCGAGGTGGCTGCGGCTGCACAACAAGGTGCGCGCCACCTCCCCCTGGACGTGGCGCTGCTCCCACCGATCGCCGACCGCCGAGAACAGCGCGCTGATCGGCGTCCCGACCACCTCGCCAAAAATGCGGCGGGCCGCCGGGTTGGCGTCGACCACCGCGCCGAGGGTGTCGGTGAGCAGCACACCAGAGTCGAGGTTCGCGAGGATGACGTCCTGGCGGTCTTTGAGGAGCTGGTTCTGCCGCTGTTCGTCGATCAGCGCCTGCCGGGCGCGGCGGAGCCCGCTGCTCAGGGTCGTCGACAACATGCCCACCAAAAGGAAGGCGAAAAACTGCAGCAGCACGTGGGTGTAGGCGAGCAGGGGGTCGTTGTTGAGCGCGCCGAGCACCCGCTGAAGGCCAAAAGAGCCCAAGAGCAGCGCATAGGCCGCGGCGTTCGCCCCCGCGATGCCCAAAGGCCCGGTCGACGGCACCAAAAAGCCGGCTGCGACGATATTGACGAAGAACAGCAAGAAGAAGGGGCTGGTCGGCCCGCCCGAGGCGCTGACCAGGGTGGCGACGAAGGCGGTGTCGATGAGCAGCTGCGTCCAGCCGAACCAGCGCGCGTCGCCGAAGCGGCGCAGCAGCACGGCGCTGACCGCCATCGCCAAAAACAGGCCACCGGCCCACACAAAGGGCGCCGGCTGCAGGCCGCCCTCGGTCTCACGCAGCGTCCAGGCGAGGCGCCCGAGCCACACAAAACCCAGCACCAGCTTTACGAGCAGGTAGCCGGTGATGGCGGCCCGGCTGGACCAGCCCGCCAGCGAGCGGCTGAAGTCCACGGGCTACCCGCCGATGCTGGACGCCATCGAGAAGATCGGCATGTACATCGCGATGACCAAGCCGCCGATGACGACGCCCAAGAACACGATGATGATCGGCTCGATCATGCTCGTGAGGTTCTCGACCGCTTGGTCGACCTCTTCTTCGTAGAAGTCGGCGACCTTGTTGAGCATGACGTCGAGCGCGCCGGTGGCCTCGCCGACGCTGATCATCTGGCAGACCATCTCGGGGAAGACCTTGGCCTCGAGCAACGGGTCGGCGATGGTGCGGCCCTCAGAGATGGCGTCACGCACGCGCTGGACGGCGTTCTCGATGACCTTGTTGCCGGCGGTGCGGGCGCAGATGTCGAGCGCCTCGAGGATCGGCACGCCCGAGCTGATCATCGTGCCCAGCGTGCGGCAGAAGCGCGCGACGGCGACCTTGGTCAGCAGGTCGCCGAAGACCGGCGCCTTGAGCATGATGCCGTCGAGCAGCACCTCGCCGCGTTTGGTGCCGTAGAAGTACTTGGTGCCGTAGACCGTGCCGCCGATGCCGATGACCACGTAAAAGAAGTTGGCCTGCAGCCACTTGCTCAAGTCGACGACGAACTGGGTCGGCGCGGGCAGGGCCGAGCCGAACTCGGCGAACATCTCTTCGAAGGTCGGCACGACCTTGAGCAGCAGCAGCGCGACGACGACGAAGGCGACGATCATGACGATGGTCGGGTACATCATCGCGCCCTTGATTTGGCGCTTGAGCTTGTCGGCCTTCTCGAGGTACTGCGCGAGCCGGTTGAGGATGGTGTCGAGGATGCCGCCGACCTCGCCGGCGGCGATCATGTTGCGGAAGAGCTCGTCAAATGTGCCCGGGTACTTCTTGAGCGCATCGGCGAAGGTCGCGCCCGACTCGACCTGCTCTTTGATGTGCACCAGCTGCTTGCGGAAGGTCGGGTTCGGCGCCTGCTTGCTCTGAATGTCGAGGCACTGGACCAGCGGCAGGCCCGAGTCGATCATCGTGGCGAACTGGCGCACGAAGATGACCAGGTCTTTGGTGCCGACCCTGGGCTGCAAGAAGGCCGGCATCGGAATCTTGATCTCGGTCGAGCCGAAGCCCCCCTTGGGCTTCACGCTCGTCGCCTGGATCTGCATCTGCCGGAGCCGCGACCGGGCGGCGTCCGGATCGGCGGCTTCAACCTCGCCCTTCCGAACTTCACCGCCAGAGGTGCGGCCTTCGTACGCGAACACCGGCATCAGAGCACTCCGTCAACGGGGGCCCGCTCGGCGGACCGAGGATGGCCGAGCAGCAGGGGTGGAGCAGGGCCGCCGGCGCGTGGCCGACGGCTCGCGCGGGGACAGCGCCCCGCAGCACCACTCCGCTCGCAGTCTACATGCCGGCCGCTCCGCCGCGCAAGACCGGCGCGCGGCCCGCGCCGCGAAGCCCCGGGGCGGGCGGCCGCGGGGGCGCCGATCTAGTCGGGCGCGGTCACGCGCACGACCTCGTCAATCGAGGTCATGCCCTCTTTGAGCTTGTCGAGGCCGCTCATGCGCAGCGACTTCATGCCCTGGCGGATGGCCTCGCGCTTGAGCTCCAAGGTCGAGGCACCGTTGAGCACGAACTCGGCGAG
This sequence comes from Deltaproteobacteria bacterium, assembly GCA_016792625.1. Classification (GTDB taxonomy): domain Bacteria; phylum Myxococcota_A; class UBA796; order UBA796; family UBA2385; genus JAEUKK01. Next base: position 12,713 of record JAEUKK010000049.1, read on the forward strand.
CTCATCGTTCATGAACATGATCTCGTAGAGCGCGATGCGGCCCTTGTAGCCGGTGTTGTTGCAGGTGCCGCAGCCCACGGGCCGGTGCACCTTGTAGGTCTTGACCTGGTCGGGCGGCACGCCGAGGTCAATGAGCACCTGGTCGGGCACCTCGACCGGCTCGCGGCAGTCCTTGCAGAGCTTGCGCACGAGGCGCTGCGCGCCGATGAGGTTGACCGAGCTGGCGACCAAGAAGGGCTCGATGCCCATGTTCAACAAGCGGCTGACCGAGCTCGGCGCGTCGTTGGTGTGCAGCGTGCTGAGCACCAAGTGGCCGGTGAGCGCCGCCTTGACCGCGATCTCGGCCGTCTCGAAGTCGCGGATCTCGCCGACCATGATGACGTCAGGGTCTTGCCGCAAGAAGGAGCGCAGCGCGGCGGCGAAGTTCAGGCCGATGTCGTCGTGCATCTGCACCTGGTTGATGCCGTAGAGGTTGAACTCGACGGGATCTTCCGCGGTACAAATGTTGGTGTCGGTCTTGTTGAGCTCAGAGAGCGTCGAGTACAGCGTGGTCGTCTTGCCCGACCCGGTCGGGCCCGTGATCAAGATCATGCCGAAGGGCTTGGCGATGTTGGCCTTGTACTCGGCCAGCACCTTGGCATCAAAGCCGAGCTTGGTCATGTCGAGCTGCAGGTTGCTCTTGTCGAGCAAACGAAGGACCACCTTCTCGCCCCACAGCACCGGCAGCACGCTGACGCGGAAGTCCATCTCTTTGCCGCGGCCGAGCTTCATCTTGATGCGGCCGTCCTGGGGCAGGCGGCGCTCGGCGATGTCGAGGTTCGACATGATCTTAAAACGGCTGATGATGGCGTTCTTGAGCTTGATCGGCGGCTTCATGACCTCGTAGAGCAAGCCGTCGATGCGGTACCGGATGCGCATCGACTTCTCGTAGGGCTCGACGTGGATGTCAGACGCGTTCTTGCGGATGGCGTCGAGCAGGATCAGGTTGACCAGCTTGACCACCGGCGCGTCGCCCGCGCTCTTCTCGAGGTCGAGGACGTTGATGTCCTCTTCGTTCTCGCCGCCGAGCTGGAACTCCTCGTCGTCGCCGTCGAAGTCCATCATGACTTCGTCAAAGCTGACGTTCGAGGTGAAGTACTTCTCAATCGCGTCGGCGATCGCCTGCTCGCTGGCGACCACGACCTCGATGTTGAACTTGGTGATGAACTTGATGTCGTCGATGGCGAAGATGTTGGACGGATCGGCCATCGCGACGATGAGCGTGTTGCCCGACTTGTTGACCGGCAACACTTGGTGCCGGGTCACCACCTCTTTGGGGATGATCTTGATGACGTCGGGGTCGAGCTCGATGTCGCTGAGGTTGACGCTGGGCACGCCATACTGCTTAGACAGGAACGCGGTCAGCTCGTTCTCTTCAATGTAGCCGAGCTTGGTCAGCTCGTGCCCGAGGCGACCGCCGCTGGACCGCTGCGACTCCATGG
>JAEUKK010000177.1 GCA_016792625.1 Deltaproteobacteria bacterium
GGGGGCGGCGCGTCGAGGGCGTCGTCGCTGGCGTTCTCTTCGGCGCGCGGGCGGCCGCGCGGCGGCCAGAGCGGTGGCGCGCCGGGCCGGGTGCGCCAGAGGGCGGCCCCGGCGCCCAGCGCGCTGCCCATCAGCGCGCCGCCGGCGGCCGCCCGCCAAGACTGGCCGGGGAGGCCGCCGACCGCCGCGCCGACCCCCGCGCCGATCATTCCCACGCCGTCCACGACGAGCTGCCGCTCGACGCTGCGCGGGCGCTGCGGGGCGAGCAGCCCCAGGCCCGCGCCCATGCCGAGGGCTGCGCCGGCCCCGGTGGCCACGGCGTGGGGGCCGGCGGGCGCGCCGAGCGCGAGGCCGCCCGCCGCGCCGATCCAGCCCCCCCAGCCGGTGGTCGAGCCGACGAGGAGGGCGTCGGCACGGTCAATCTCGGTCCACAGGGGGGCAGAGAGGGTCGCGGCAGCGGTCAGGCCATAGGCGCTCAAGCCCGCGCCGAGGCGTCGCCGGGCGCGGTCCTCGGGGGCGCCGGCGGTGACCTCATCGGCGACGACCCCCCAGATCCCCGCCTGCGCGGCGCTCAGCAGCTGACCCCCGCCGAGGAGCAGGGCTTGACCGTCTCCGCCCGCGCTGTAGCGGGGGGCCACCGCGGCGCCGAGCGCGCTCCCGCCGGCGCCGCCCGCGAGCATCAGGCCGGTGGCCAGCGGGTCGGCCCTCGCTCCACCCCAGAGGTCCACCGGGCCGCGGGCCACCGCAGTGGCGGTGACGGCCCAGGCTACCTGCGCGGCAGCCTCCTGCGGGTCGGCGGGCCCGAGCGGGGTCAACGCGCCCAGCGACCAGCCGAGCGCCGCGCCGCCTGCCGCGCCACCTTGGGTCAGGTCGGGGGTGGGCGCGATCCCCAGCGCCCGGGGGAGGAAGGCGCCCACCCATGCCGCCTGACCGGCGACGACCAGGGGGGCGAGCGGGTCAGACGCGCCGACCCCCGCCGTCGCGGCCCAGGCGGTGGCCCCGCCGCCGATGAGCGCGCCCCCCGCCTGGAGGCCGGCGCGGCCTTGGCGGCCCACCTGATCGTCGAGGCCCACCGCCGTGGCGAGCGCGCCCCCGCCGAGGTGCCCCGCGGCGCTGCCGCCGGTGATCCGCAGCCAATCGGCGCCCCGCAGGCCGGCTCGGGGCGGCAGGCCGAGGGCCAGCCCAAGGCCCGCGGCGTCCCCCGCCGCGCTCAGGGCCGCAGGCATAGCATCGGCCGACGCGAGGTGAAAAGGCACGATCACCCGGCCGATCTGCCGGCCGAAGTAGGCGCCGTGGGCGGTTAGGGCGAGGGTGCGTGCGCCGGCCGCGGGCCCGGGGTCGGCGGGGCGGAGCCAGAGGTCGAGGGCCGCGCCCAGCGCCGCACCGGCGGGGGCGGTCAGCGCAGCGGGCCCGAGCGCGGCGTCGACGCCAAGGGTCCACCCGGCCCATGCGCCCGCGCTGGCGCTGGCGAGGGCCGGCCCGACGGTGGTGGTCGGGCGCGGCTCGGGGCGCTCCGCGGCGCCGGCGGTGGCTGCGCCCAGCGCGAGGCCGAGCCCGAGCAGGGCGCGGAGGGCGCGCCGGGCGGCGCGGGCGGATGGGTGTGCGAGGCGGGCCACGGGCGCCCCTAACGGCGCGGTGGCCTGCGCTTGGCCGGGTGCGCCCGGCCACGGCCGCCGCTAGGGGGGCCCGCCGCGCGGCCCGAGCCCCGGCGGAGGGTGCATGGCAGCCAACTTCTGGGTGGGCGGCCCCACAGGTTCGTTGCAGATCGGTGACGGATCTCTCCGGTTCATCCTCGGGCCCTGTCTGCTCGAGTCGGCGAGCCACGCGCTGGACCTCGCCGCCGCCATCGACGCCCAGCTGCGGGCCCGCGGCGCGGGCTGGATCTTCAAAGCCAGCTTCGACAAGGCGAACCGCAGCAGCCCCTCCGGCGCGCGGGGCCCGGGTTTGGCCCGCGGGCTTCAGATCTTGGCGGAGGTCCGCGCCCAGCTCGGGGTGCCGGTCACCACCGATGTGCACCTGCCCGATCAGGTGGCTGAGGTCGCCCAGGTCGTCGATCTGGTGCAGGTCCCGGCCTTTCTCTGCCGCCAGACCGACCTGCTGTGGGCGGTCGGCGCCTGCGGGAAGCCCGCCCACCTCAAGAAGGGCCAGTTCGTCGCGCCGGGCGCGATGGCCGGCGCCCTGGCCAAGCTGCGCGAGGCCGGCGGCGGTCCCGCGCTGATCACCGAGCGGGGCAGCGCCTTTGGCCACAACGACCTCGTCGTCGACATGCGCGGCCTCGTCGAGCTGCGCGCGCTCGGCGCCGCGGTCGGCATGGACGCGACCCACGCCGCCCAACGCCCCGGCGCGTTGGGCGACCGCAGCGGCGGGCAGCGGTGGGCGGTGCCGGCCTTGGCCCGCGCGGCTGTGGCCGTCGGCGTGGACGTGCTCTTCGCCGAGGTGCACGAGGACCCGGACCGCGCGCCCAGCGACGGGCCGGTGATGGTCCCCCTGGCCGCGCTCGGCGGCCTCATCGACCAGGTCTTGGCCATTCACGCCGCGGTGAACGGCGCGCCGGTCGTTGATCTGGGGGCGCCGGGCCGCGGCTGACCGCGCCTTAGGGCGCGGCCCGCGGGCCCACGAGGCGCCAGTCATGCACCTTGAGCGGGGCGTAGCGGCGCTCGGCCACCGTGCCCGGATCTTGGGCGTAGACCCAGGCGAGCTGGGCTGCGCCGTCGACCCGCGCCTCGAGCATCAGGCGCCGATACAACCCTTGGCCCACCCCCTCAAAGAGGTCGAGCACCTGCAAGATCCCCGCGTGGGGGAGGGTGACCAGCTCACCCCGCACCGGGGCCCCGTCGGGGTCGGGCACGAGCATCGGGTAGCCGGCCGGCACACGGTACAGCCGACCGGGCAGCTCTGCGGGGCGGCGGGGGAAGCGGCTGAGCATGCCGCCGTTCTCCATGCCCGACATCAGGCTGCCATAGACAAAGAGCGGCTCAGCCATGGGGGACCTCGGCGTGGAGTGCGCCGCGTTCGGAGCGGAGCGCGCCGACCTCGGCGCCCAGCCAGGTCCACAGCCGATCCATCAGCGGCTCTAACCCGTCGAGGACAAGCCGCCCCTCATCATCTTCGCCGAGGGTGGCCGCCAGCTCTTCGTCGAGGCAGAGCAGGGGGCCCAGGCGGCTCGCCCATCGCCCGCGCAGCGCGAGGTGGACGAGCCCGGCGCTGTTGACGCTGAATTGTGGGGCGAAGAGCGGCGCCCAGCCCTGGTCGGCGCAGAAGCGGAGCAGGGCGGGGACCAGGGGGCCCACTACGCGCCGCCCCGCGCACAAGCTGGGCCCGGCCGGGCCGAGGCGCACGCGGGCGAGCCCTCCGACCCTGCGGTGCAGGAGCAGGGCCGCCCCGAGCAGGCCGAGGGCCGGCACCCGCTCCAGCGCACGAAGGCGGAGGGCGCGGCCGTCGGCCACCGCGCGCAGCGGCTTGTCCCCGGGGGAGAGCAGCCCCGCGTGCACACGAAGGGGCAGGTCCACCGGGCTCGGCGGCCGCCGGGGCCCCGCGGCGGAGGGGCGCAGCAGCGGGTTGATCCCGCGCAGGCCGAGCCCGAGCAGCGCGAGGTGACGGGGGAAGGCCAGGGGAAGGCCCGGGGCGTCGAGGTGCTGCAGCCAGCCGCCGGTGGTGGCGAGGGGAGGGGTCGGCGCGCCCCCGGCCGCTGGGGGGAGGTGCCCGCGCGCTGCCGCCTGCGGCGCCTCGGCCAAGCTCTCGCCCCACAGCCGGGCGTCCCAGTGCAAAAAGCGGCGGGCGAGGCCCTCCCAGGCGCGCTGCTCGGCGGGGCGGGGCGGTGAAGCGCTCAGCTCGAGCCAGCGGCGGTACTCCGGGTCGGACAGGGCGATCCAGGCGCCATCTTCTGCGAGCTGCGCCCGCCGCTGCCCCTCGGCGCTCAGCACAAGCCGATCCTCCATCTTGATGAGATCACCGCGCCGCAGGCCCATCTCAATGAGGGGCGCGAGCTCCACCTCGGCGCCCTCCGCGCGGTCGAGCAGCGCGCGGAGCTGGAGCCCGCTCAGCTCGCCTGCGCCGAGCAGCGCGCTGTAGATGAGCGCGTAGGTGTCGGGGTTCTCGCCCGTGCCACAGCGGAGGTCGACCGGGGGCGGCGCCGGGGGGTCTCCCTCCGCGGGCAGGGGGAGGGTGGCTTGTCGAGGGTGACTCGCCCCCAGCTCGGGGAGGGTCAGGGCGGGGCGGATGAGCACGCGCAGCGCCGCCGCCCGCTCGCTGAGCAGGGGCTCGGCGCCCACACCCCGGCGCCGGAGCGCCCGCTTGAGGGCGCCGGGGTCAGGGTCGTCCAGGATGGCGTGCACGAGGCTGCTCTGGGCGACGGCCCGGGCGTAGGCCGCGCGGCGCAGGCCGGGGCCGGTGGCGGCGACCCGCAGCCCCGCCGGGCGTAGGCGCAGGTGGGCGTCGCCGTCGAGCAAGTCGAGCGCCCGCCCGAGCTCCCAGGCGCGCTGGACGGCGCGGGCCTCCCACCCGAGGTGGTCGGCGAGCAGGCGCGGCCGGCGAACCCCCGAGAAGACCGCGCAGATCATGCGGATGAGGTCTTCGGCGCTGGGGCCCATCGGCTGCTGCGGCATCGAGCCCCCCGCGTCGCGGCGTGGGCCGCCGGTGCTCAGGTCAATCCTTTGTATCCTGTTGACACGGCAATAGGGCTATCGCTATGGTGGCGCGCCCGGCCTGGGCCCAGCGCGGGCTCCCCCGAGGCGCCCGCCGCCTTGGACCTTGAGCGCCCTCCGCTGGCTGGGTCTGTCCTCCCGTCGCCCCCTCCGCCTGACCGAGGCCCTATGTCCCGCGTGGCCCGCCGCATCGCGATGACCCGGCTGGGGGGCGCCCCCGAGGGCCTGCCCGGTCCGCCGCCGGCGGTGGCCTGGCCGACCCTCGACGAGGGCGCGCTGCTCGGGCCCGCCGAGGTGGATCGCGAGGCCTTCGACACGACGCCCCGGGCGCGCGCGGCCCGCCACGCCCGGGCCATGCTCCGCCGGATGGAGCCGGTGGTCATGCTCTCGCCGCGCTGGGGCGCGACTGAGCGGTTCATCGACGACCTCGCCCAAGACCTCGCGGTGGGTGAGCCCACCGTTGCCTGCCGGGTGGTCACGTTTCGGGTGGTGGTGGGGCGCAGCCCGGTCGAGTGCTGGCGCCAGACCCTCCAGGTTCTCGCCCGGCTGGGCGAGGGTGGCCGGCGCCGCCGCAGCCCGCGCACCGTGGCCGACCGCCGGGGCTTTCGTTTCGCCCTCGACGAGCTGCTCGACGAGGTGCACGAGCAGGCGCTGCACCGCACCGCCTTGCTGGCCCACGGCTGCGAGCAGCTCCCCGTCGAGGTGCTCGGCGATCTGGTCGGCGCTTGGCGCGACTACCGCGAGCGTCACCCCGATGCGCGCCGCTGCACGGCCTTGTTCTCCGCCGCCGACACCAGCCCCTGGCTGGCGGTGGGTGATCGGCCGCCGTTCACGCTCTCCGACTACGCCGAGACCGAGGCGCTCGCGGCGATCGTCGGCCGGGCGGGCCCGATGCCCCTGCGCGGGCTCGAGCGCGCGGCCCGGTTCACCGGCGGCATCCCCGCCCTGGTCGAGAAGCTGGCCGACGTGACCCGGGTGCGGGGCAGCCTGCCCTCGCGCCCCGCCGAGCTGCTCGAGGCCTTCGGCGCGCTGGGTGAAGAGCTGCGCGGCGCGGTCGAGATCGCCAACGCCCACGAGCAGCTGGCCGACCGCCTGGGGGCCCTGCTCGACGGCGAGCCCCAGCCGCTCGACGAGGCCGTTGATCGCGCCTTGATCTCGGCCGGCCTGCTGCGGCCGCTGCGCACGGCCAAAGGCCCGCAGGTCGCGCTGCGCGCCCCGGCGATCGCCGCCTACATGGGCTGAGCGGGCGGGGGTGGCCGCGAAGGGCCATCCAAATGGTTCGGTCTGAAGAGTCCAACGAGGACGTCTGCGTGCGCAGACCTTCTTGTCTTCGGTGGGCTCGGGCGCCAAGTACCCCAACGATTTTGTCTGGTTGTGGGCGTTTAGCCCCAACAGACCCGGTTGCGGCCGCCGCGCTTGGCCGTGTACAGGCGCTGGTCCGCTTGTTCGAACAGGCCGGTCACGGTCGCGATGGGCTCGTTGGGCTTGGCGGTCACCCCGCCGAAGCTCACCGTGACGGGGATGGTCACGCCGTCGGCGATCACCGGCTCGGCGGCGATGGCCGCGCGCACACGCTCGGTGATGCGCTGGGCGAGGCGATCATCCGCCCCGGGCAGCAGGATGCCGAACTCCTCACCGCCGAGCCGGCCGATTCGGTGCGGGCCGCCGACGTTTTGCTGCACCCGCTTGGCGATGGCCTTGAGCACCTCATCGCCTGCGGGGTGGCCCCAGGTGTCGTTGACGTGCTTGAAGTGGTCGGCGTCAAGCAGCACGACCGAGATGGGTTTGCCGAGCTGGTGGCCCTTCTCGATGGCGCCCTGCACCTGCCGCAAAAACATCCGGCGGTTGTCGACGCCGGTCAGGGCGTCCTGGTGGGCCAGCACCGACAGCTCGCGGTTCTCGGCCTCGAGCCTGCGGGCCTCGGCCTCTTGCTGCTCGAGCTCGGCCTCGAGCTTGCGGGCGCGCTCCTCGGCTTGGCTGGTGATCTCGAGCAAGGCGAGGTTGGCCTGCCCGAGCAGCATGTCCATGCTCGGCTGCATGCCGGTGCGGATGGCGAGCTCTTCGCCGAGGCGCTGGGTCTGCAGGCCCAAGCGGTCGATGATCAGGCCCAGGTCCTCTTTGATGCCGACCAGGGCGAGGGCCTCGGTCGCGAGGCGGATGTTGTCGGCGGTGGCGCCGGCCTGGACCACATCGGCGAGCCGGTCGGCGGCGTGGGCGACGAGGATGAGCTTGGGAGCCCGCGGATCGAGGCTGTCGTGGTGGTGGTGGGTGATCGCGGCGAGGATGTTCTCGGGCAGGCTGGAGGCCAGCGGCGCGCCGCGGAACATCGCCGCGTGATCCACCCCGGTCAGGGCGCGCTCTCGCACGCAGCGGTCGTGGCCGGGCAGCGCGCTGAGCGAGCTGAGGGCGGTGCCCAGGGCGGGGAACTGGATGGCGAGCATCAGGGTGCCGAGGTCTTGCATCAGGCCGACGGCGAAGGCCTCGAAGGGATCGTCGAGACCAGCGAGCTGCGCCAGGGTCTGGCTGGCGGTCGCCCGGCGCAGGCTCTCTTCCCAGAAGCGCGAGGTGTCGAAGGTGCCGGTGTAGCAGCCCGAGACGGCCGCGCGGATCGCGTAGGTGACCGAGGTCGCGCGCACCGCGCGGGCGCCGAGCTTGACCACCGCCTTGGGCACGCTCTGCACGGGCTGGCCGCCGTAGCGGGCCGAGTTCGCCACCCGGAGCAGCTCGACGGTGAGGCCAGGGTCTTGGCTGCAGATCTCGGACAGCTCGCCGAGAGACTTGGTGGCGTCGCCTGCGACCTTCAGGATCCGCGCGATCGCCGCGGGCGGCGTGGGCAGGTTCGTTGGAATGGCCGGGGCGGCCTGGTGGGCGAGCGGCTGGGCGGACATGTCCACTCCAAGGCGACGAGGGGGTGCTTCACGGAGGGTGGGCGCAGGGCGCCGCGGCTCTCCCCCGGGATCGGCCCGGCGCGCCCGATGTTGAGGGATTGGGGGCGACTGCTCCGGTCAATTGGGCCTGGGCTACGGTGTTCCCATATGACGCAAACATGTTGCGATCTGAGACGATTGCGAAGATGACCTGCAATTGGCCACTCTCACCGAGGCCGAAGTTCATCGCCGCGCTGTAATAATACGTGTAATCTCGTACCGATCAGCACAGGCAAAGGCGACCGGCAGCGCCGCTGCTGTTCAGTTCCGCCCCCTGTACGCCTGGAATAGGTGCGCGGCGGATCGTCGGGCAGGCGGCGCGCCCGATCCGCGGGTCGGCCGCGGCGGGGCCGGGCCGCGGCGCAGAGGGGTGAACCATGGGCGGCGTGCAGCTTCAGATGGTGGGCTTGAACCCGGGCGCGGGGTCGAGCGAAGAGGTCGCCGCCGCCGCGCGCATGGTGGCGCTCACCGCGGCCCTCACCCGCCATGGGCACCTGTACCACGCGCTGAACGCCCCAGAGATCAGCGATCTCGAGTACGACGCGCTGCTGCGCGAGCTCGAGCAGCTCGAGGCCCGGTGGCCCGCCCACAAGCAGCCCGACAGCCCGACCTCTCGGGTCGGCGCGCCGCCGATCGCTGAGCTGGTGCCCTTTCCGCACCGCGTGCCGATGTTGTCCCTCGGCAACGTCTTTTCGCGTGAAGACCTCGGCGATTGGGTCGAGAAGCGCGACGAGAAGGGCAAGGTCCGCGGCGGGCTGATGAGCGCGCTCGACCGGCCCGCCGACGCGCCCGCGCTCCAGTTCTCGGTCGAGCCGAAGCTCGACGGCCTCGCCATCGAGCTTGTGTATGAGGGGGGCCTCCTGGTCGGCGCGGGCACCCGCGGTGACGGCAGCGTCGGCGAAGACGTGCTGCACACCATGCGCACGGTGCGATCCGTGCCGCTGCGCCTGGGCGAAGGCGCCCCGCCCTACCTCAGCGTGCGCGGCGAGGTGCTGTTCGACCTCGCCGGCTTTGAGCAGATGAACGAGCAGCGCGTCATCGCCGGCGAAAAGCCCTTCGAGAACCCCCGCAACGCCGCGGCGGGCACGGTCCGCCAGCTCGACCCCGGCCCGGCCAGCCAGCGCCCGCTGCTCTTCTTCGCGCACTCGGCGGGCGAGGGGCTCGCCGCGCCCACCCACAGCGCGCTGCTGGCCCAGCTGCGGGGCCTCGGCTTCGCGGTGAACCCGCGCAACCGGGTCTGCGCCGGCGTCGACGAGGTCTGGGCCGCCATCGAGGCGCTGGGCGCCGAGCGCGGCAGCCTGCCCTACGAGATTGACGGCGTGGTCATCAAGGTCGACGATATGGCCCTGCAAGACGAGCTGGGCTTCCTCACCCGCAGCCCGCGCTGGGCCGTGGCCTACAAGTACCCGGCGGCCCGCGCGCGCACGGTGCTCGAGCGGGTCGACTTCAGCGTCGGCCGCAGCGGGGTGGTCACGCCGGTCGCGGTGCTCGCGCCGGTGCGGGTGGGCGGCGTCACCGTCCGCAACGCGACGCTCCACAACGAGCAGCAGATGCGGAACAAGCCCGAGTTCCTCGGCGGGCTGCGGGTCGGCGACCTCGTCGAGATCTACCGGGCGGGCGACGTGATCCCCCGGGTCGACGCGGTGGTGGATCAGCCCGGCCGTGCCGATCTCGCGCTGGTGGCCTTCCCGGCCTGCTGCCCGGTCTGTGAGACCCCGCTCGACCGCGAAGAGAACCCCGACGAGCTCGACAAGATTACCTGGCGCTGCCCCAACCGCCTCGGCTGTCGCGCGCAGCGCGAAGCGGCGCTCCAGCACTTCGCCGGCCGCCTCGCCATGGACATCGAGGGCCTCGGCGAGAAGCTCGTGCGCCAGCTCGTCGAACGGGGCCTAGTCGAGCACCCCAGCGGGCTCTACCACCTCAGCGTCGGCACCCTACAAGACCTCGACCGCATGGGGCAAAAGAGCGCGCAGAACATCATCGCGGCCATCGAGGCGAGCAAGGCGCGGCCCCTGGCTCGGGCCTTGTTCGCGCTGGGCATCCCCCTGGTCGGCGAGTCCACCGCCCGCGACCTCGCCCGGCACTTTGGTGGCCTCGACGCGCTGCAGGCCGCTGACGAGGCCGCGCTGCTCGCGGTCGACGGCGTCGGCAAAGACGTGGCGCGCAGCGTGCTCCACTTCTTCGCCGATGAGGGGCACCAGGCAGAGATCGCGGCCCTGCGCGCCGCGGGGGTGGCCTTCGCGCCCGAGGCGCGCGCCGCGGCCCCCACCGAGGGGCCCTTCGTCGGCAAGACCGTCGTGCTGACCGGCACTCTGCCCACCTTGTCGCGCCAGCAGGCGACCGCCCTGCTCGAAGGCGCGGGGGCCAAGGTCAGCGGCTCGGTGAGCAAGAAGACGAACTTCGTGCTGGCTGGCGCAGACGCGGGCTCCAAGCTCGAGAAAGCGCAGGAGCTCAAGGTCCCCGTCATCGACGAGGCCGAGCTGCGCCGGCTGCTCGGCCTCGACCCGGCATGAGCGCGGGGATCCGCGCCCACGCGCTGATCTCGGGGCGGGTGCAGGGCGTGTACTACCGGGCGAGCGCCGCAGAGCAGGCCGCCGCCCTCGGGCTGGCCGGCTGGGTCCGCAACCTGCGGGACGGTCGGGTCGAGCTGGTCGCCGAGGGGCCGCCCGCCGCGGTCGAGGCCCTGCTGGTCTGGTGCGCCCAGGGCCCCGCGCACGCCCGGGTGGTGGGGGTCGAGGTCGAGCGTGACCTGCCGGCGGGCCTGTCTGGGCCCTTTGTGGTGCGCCCCAGCGCTTGACGCGCGGGCGGGCCGTCGCTCAGCGCGCGGCCGGGCGCCGCTCCCAGGCGTTGCGCAGGGCCTTGGCCATCGCCCGCAACGCGCCCGCCTCGTTGGGATCGGCGTCAAGGCCGCCCAAGAGGCGAAAGAGCGTACCTTGGGCCTGCTCGTCGCTGTGGCTGCGCAGGTAGTCGGTCTCGCGCAGCAGGCTGATCGCGTCGGTCACCAGCCCGGCCCGCAGGCCCGCGGGCAAGCGGCGGCGGGCGGGCGGCGCCGGCGCGTCGACGGTCGGATCGAGGCCCAAGAGCCACGCGCCGATCACCGAGGCGGCCGTGCTCAGGTTGAGGCTTGCGTGCGCGCCGGTCGGCAGGCGGAGGAGCACATCGCAGAGGCGCAGGTCCTCGGTGGACAGGCCCGTGTCCTCGGGGCCGAAGAGGATGGCCAGCTCGCCCTCTTCGGCGTGCAGGCGGTGCACCAGCTCGACGGGGCCGAGGACCGGCCAGCCAAAGCGCCGCTCGCGGGCCGTGGTGCCGACCACGAAGGCCGCCCCCTCCAGCGCAGCGGGCACGTCGGCGACGATGTGCGCGCGGTCGATGACCGCGTGCGCGTTGGGCGCCATCCAGCGGGCGAGGTCGGGATCGAAGGCAGGTGGGTCGACGAGCCAGAGCCCGCCGCCGAGGCCATGATTGGCGATGGCCCGCGCCACACCGCCGACGTTGCCCGGGGAGCGGGGCCGGACCAGCACGACCCGGACGCGGCGGCAGAGGCGCTCGGCCGCGCTGGGCGTGGGATCAGCCAATGCCGAAGAAGGCCAAGAAGCGCTGCCAGAGGGTCTTCTTGGGCGCGTTGGGGAGCTCGGGCTCGGGCGGCGGGTAGCCGGGCAGGGGCGCGGGGATCTCGACCGGCGCGGCCGGGGGCCCGTTCTTGGCCAGCGAAGGCGCGGTCGCCGGGGCTGGGGTCAGGTCGGTGCGCGGCTCGGGGATGGCCTGCTCAGCGCCCTCTTCTTCGCCGCCGATGTCTTGCATCAACGAGGACAGCGGCATCGAGAAGGGCGAGAGCGGCTTGGGCTTGGCGTCGGGGGCCGCCTCTTCGGGCTCGGGCTTCTTCTTGGGCTTGGTCTGGTTCAGCTTGAGCGTGGACTCGACCGTCTGGTTGGTCTCTTTGTCCCGCGCGGTCAGGTTGAGGATGCCCTCGGAGTCGATGAAGAAGTTGACCTCGATCTGCACCTCGCCCTTGGGCGCCGGCCGGATCTTGCTGAACACAAAGGTGCCCAGCAGCTCGTTCTCGCTGACCATGCGGCTCTCGCCCTGGTAGATGCGCAGCAAGATTGAGCGCTGGTTGGTCTTGCTCGTGGTCAGGGTGCGGGTCTTGTTGGCGGGCAGGCGCTCGTTCTTCTGGAAGAGCACGTGCATCGAGCCATCGACCTTGCTGATGCCGATGGGGATGGGGAGCACGTCGAGCAGCGAGACATCGGAGGTGGTGCCGCCGGACAGGCTGTGCGCCATGATCGCCGCGCCGATGCCCACTGCCTCGTCGGGGTGCACACCTTTGCTCGGCGGCTTGCCCATGAAGTCAGCGACCAGCTGCTGGACCAGGGGCATGCGCGACTGACCGCCGACCAACAAGACCTCTTGGATCTCGTCTTTGGTCGTGCCGGCGTGGCTGAAGATGCGCTCGCAGGTGGCCAGCGTGCGCTCGACCAGGTCGCGGGTCAGCGACTCGAGCAGGCCGCGGGTGATCTCCATGTCGATGTCGATCGGACCGGCTTCGGTGCGCGCGACGTAGGGGATCTGGATGCGGGTGGTGCTGCGGGTCGAGAGCTCGATCTTGGCGGTCTCGGCCGCGTCGCGGATGCGCTGGATCGCGACCCGATCCCAGCTGAGATCGACGCCGTGCGTCTCGTAAAAGGTCTCGAGCACGTGCTTCATGAGCCGGCGGTCGAAGTCGACGCCGCCCAAGAAGGTGTCGCCGCCGGTCGCGATGACCTCGAAGACCCGGTCAGCGATGTCGATGATCGAGATGTCGAAGGTGCCGCCGCCGAGGTCATAGACAGCGATGCGCTGGCTGAGGTTCTTGCCCAGGCCATAGGCCAGCGCGGCGGCGGTGGGCTCGTTGAGGATGCGCAGGACCTTGAGGCCGGCCATCTTGCCGGCGTTGCGCACGGCCTGGCGCTGGCGGTCGTTGAAGTAGGCCGGGACGGTGATGACCGCCTGCTCGACATCTTCGGTGAGCGACTCTTCGGCCACCTCTTTGATCTTCGACAGGATGGCCGCCGAGATCTGCTCGAGGGTGAAGACCTCGCCCTTGACCTTGATGAGGACCTCGTTGTTCTCACCCTCCAACATCTCGTAGGTGAAGACCTGCTTGACGTTCTCGATGGTCTTGCTGTGAAAGTTTCGCCCGATCAGGCGCTTGGACGCCATGACCGTGTTTTGCGGGTTGAGCTGGGCCTGCCGCTTGGCGTCGACGCCGACCAGCTGGTTGCCCTTGTCGTCGATCGCGAAGACCGACGGGATGGTCGAGCCGCCGCCCTTGTACGTGATCACCCGCGGCCGGCCGCCGTCCATGACCGCGGCGCAGGAGTTGGTGGTCCCAAGATCGATGCCGATCGCTCTGGGCTGCTTGGCCATTGCCTGCTCACCGACATTGAGGAGATATTGACTCTTGCGGAGACCGCGCGGAGATGTGTTCTACCACGCGGGGCGAAGCGGCGTCAAATCAGACGACGAGAATGCAGCGCTGCACGGTAAAGCCGAAAGGCCCGCACCGCCGAGCGAGCCTGGTCAGCGGTCGCGCCGCACCCGCACCTCGATGATCGCCCGCTCCGTCGCCTTCATCACCGTGAGCGTACAACGGCCGACCGTCATCTGCTCGCCCGCGGACGGGACCCGTCCCAGGACCGACAATAGGAAGCCGGCCAGCGTCTCGAAGTCGCCATCGGGGAGGGTCAGGCCCGCGGCGGTCTCTAGGTGCTCGCGCTCGGCGCGCCCAGCGGCCAGCCACTCGCGCTCGCCGGTGCGGCGCACCAGCGCGTCGGGCCGATCCGACTCATCCTCGATCTCGCCCACCAGCTCCTCGAGCACGTCCTCGATGGTGATGAGGCCCACCGCTCCGCCATACTCGTCGACCGCAACGGCCATGCGCTGCTTTTGGCGGCGCATCTCGACCAGGAGCTGGTCGATCCGCTTGGACTCGGGCACGAAGAGCGCCGGGCGCAGCAGGCTCGACACAGGCTCGGTCCACACCGGGGCGGCGATGATGTCCTGGTGGAGGACGATCCCGATGATGTCGTCGACCCGGTCGCGGTAGACGGGCATCCGGCTGTGGCCGCTCTCCGCCATCCGCCGCGCGGCCTCGGTCAAGCTCGCCGTGCTGGACAGGGCCGTGACCTCGATCAGCGGCACCATGGCGTCCTCGACGGTGCCCTGGTTGAACGAGAGCACCCGCGAGAGCAAGCGGCGGTCCTCGGGGCTGAGGTCGGCCGACTTGGCCCCGTCGAGCAGCAGCTGCAGCTCGCGCCGGCTCAGCCCGCGCTCGGCGTGGCCGTCCCCGCCGGCGAGCTGGCTCAGCCGGTCGAGCACCCAGAGCACCGGCCGCAGCACCACGCTCACCGGGTAGAGCGGCAGCGCGACGATCGGCGCGAGGCGGTTGGCGTGGTGCTGGTAGAGCGCCTTGGGCACCATCTCGCCGAAGGTGAGGGTCAGCGGCACGACGAAGGCGGCGGCGGCGGCGGCGGGCAGGCCCAGCCGGCCGGTGACCAGGGTCGCGACCAGGGTCGAGGCCGAGATCGCGCTCAGGTTCGTGCCGACCAGGCAGGTGCCCAAGGCCCAGGCGGGCTTGGCGAGCAGCTTGAGCGCCAGCTGGGCGCCCACGCTGCCTGCGTCGGCCTTCTCGCGCATCAGCATGCGGTCCGAGCTCACCAGCGCGATCTCGCTGCCCGAGAAGAAGCCCTCCAAAAAGACGCAGAGCGCGAACAAGAGGCCGAGGGTGAGGTCGCTCATCGCGCCGCGCCCCCCGCGTCGGGCTGCTCACCCTTGCGCAGCGGTCGTACGCTGACCTCGGTCACCCGCCGGTCCTCGACGCCTGAGACGACGAACATCAGGCCCTCGTAGGGCACCTCGGTGCCCTTCTCCGGCAGACCGCCCACCTGATCGAGGATGAAGCCGCCGACGGTGTTGTAGTCGCCGTCGGGCAGCTTGATCCCGAAGCGCTGCTCGAAGTCCTCGGCGTCCATGCCCGCCCAGACGCTAAAGACGTCGGCGCCCAGCGAGGTGACCTCCGGGTCCTCTTGGTCGGTCTCGTCGAGCAGATCACCGACCAGCTCCGAGAGCAGGTCGTCGAGGGTGACGAGCCCGACGACGTTCCCGTGCTCGTCCACCACGACGCTCATGTGAAAGCGCTCACTGCGGAAGTCGTGCAGCATGTCGGCGGCGGTCTTGGTGGTCGGCACGAAGCGGGCGGGCAGGAGCAGGCGCTGCAGCTCGCGCGGGGTCGGCGGCGGGCGCTCGCCGGCGTGAATGGCCTGCAGCACCGGCAGCAGCGACTTGACCACAAGAATGCCCACGATGTTGTCGGGCTTGTTCTGCCAGACCGGCCAGCGGGAGAGGCCCTCGGAGCGCACCTGCTCGAGGATGTCCTCCCAGCGGTCATGCAGGCGCAGCGTCTTCATGTCGAGGCGCGGCGTCATGCAGCGGTTGACCGTCAGGCCGCCGAAGTCGAAGGCCTTGTGCAGCAGCTCGGACTCGGACTGGGCGATGCTGCCGCTGGCGATGCCCTCGTCGATGAGGGCGCGCAGGTGGGCCTCGCGCAGCTCGGCCTCGCGCGGGGCCGCCGAGCCGCCGGTCAGGCGCAGGGCGAGATCGGCGATGCCGGTCAGCACCCAGCGCACCGGGGTCACGATGAGGCCGAAGAGGCGCAGGGGAGGGGCCACGAGGGTCGCTGCCCTGCGGTTGTGCCGCATGGCGAAGACCTTGGGCATGATCTCGCCCATCAACAGCAGCACGGGCGGCAGCACGACGAGGTTGAGCCAAGGCCACTGCGGGGCCAGGGTCAACATCAGGCCCGCCATCACCGAGCTGAGCGTGATGTTGACCGTCTCGTTGCCGATGAGCAGGGTGGCTAGGGTCGCCCGCGGCGATGAGAGCAGCGCCTCTACCCGCTGGTTTCCCGCCTCGGTCAAGGCGCGGCGATCCATGGGCTGCAAGCTGAACAGCGCGGTCTCGGACGCGCTGAAGAAGGCCGAGCAGCACAACAACAGCACGACGGCGATCGCGCCCTGCAGGGGAGGGGTGGGCGTGGCCGCGCCGCCGACCGCGCCGACGACCAGCGGCAAAAGGTGGGGGAGGTTCAGCATGGCGCCCCCGCGGACGCCGCCGCGGACGGCGGCGCGGCCGACCCGGGGAAGTGCGCGAAGAGCGGCGCGGGCCAGGCCCCGCCGTCGAGCAAGACCTCTGGATCATCGACCAGCGCGCCGATCACGGTGAGGTGCTCGCCGTGGGCCGCGGCCAGCGCCTGGGCCGCGGGCAACGCGTCGGGGGCGAGGCTGAGCAGCAGGCCGTAGTCCTCACCAAAAGCGGTCGCCCAGGCGAGGCCGGTCGACCCGGCGGGCAGGCTGGGGGCCAAGGGGAGGGCCGCGGCGGAGACCCGCGCGCCCAGGCCGCTCGCCGCGCATAGGCGGGAGAGGTCGCGTGCGAGGCCATCCGACAGATCCATCATGGCGTGCACGCCGTCAATCCCAGCGAGGTCGGCGCCCAGCCCCACCGGCGGGCGGGGCCGCCGCAGCCAAGCCGCCTCTGGGTCGGCCCCGTAGAAGCCGGCCGCCGCGGCGCCCAGCTGCCCCGTGAGGGCGAGCAGGTCGCCAGCTTGGCCATCGCTGCGGCGCAGGGCGCGCCCGTGGGCCAAGCGCCCGCCCATCGAGATCGACGCGACCACCGGCCCCGGCGAGGCGGTGGTGTCGCCGCCGACCAGCCGGACACCGAGCGCGGCGCAGGCCTCGTGCAAGCCGAGCGCGAAGTTGTCGACCCAGCCGGGCGCGACCCCCCGCGGCAAGGCGAGGGAGAGGGTCATCCACGCGGGGCGGGCGCCGGTCGCGCCCAGATCACTCGCGTTGACCATCACGGCCTTAAAGCCCACGTCTGCGGGGCTCAGGCGCGCGTCGAAGTGCACACCCTCGACCAGCATGTCGGCGCCGATGGCGGTGCCGTCGGCGAGGATGGCGATGTCGTCGCCGACATCGAGCAGCGGCGCGGGCCCGACGCGGGGGCGCCCGCGCAAGAGGGCGGCGATGTGGAGGTCTTCACGGTCCGCCGGCGGGGAGCGCCACGAGGGGGGCTCCGCGTCGGCCGGCATTGGTCGGTCGGGCATGGTCGCGAGGGGGTGGAGGGGAGGCGCTCGGTCGGCCCGGCAGATCCGGGGATGAGCGGGGTGCGCTCAGGGCTCTTGCAGGCTCGGCGCCCAGGGACGGATCCCAGAGGGTTCGAGGCTGAACACGGTGAGCGCCCGGTCGACCTCTCGATCTTCCCCGAAGCGGGCGCCGCCGGCTACCGGATCGCGCAGCACAACTTGGCCCAGCTCTTTGCGAATGGCGTCCCGGTCGGCACCTCCGGCGAGCACAGCGAGGCTGAGCAGCTGGGTGCAGTCCCAGGCCAGCGCGTCGACCACGCGGGGCGTGCGGCCGGTGGCGCTCTCCATCGTGGTGACAAAGGCGGTGACCGCGCCGGTGTCGAGGCCCGGATCGAAGGCGTCGACGAAGACGCTGCGGCGCATGTACTGGCCGCCGGCCTCGACGATCTTCGGGTTGTTCCAGCCGTTGAGGCCCATCAGCACGATCGGCCGCGCGCCGCGCCCGGGCCGGAAGCTGCCCACGGGGAACTCTTCATAGGCCAGCGCGCTGGCGACCAGGGGCGCGGTCGCCGCGTTGTCAGGGATGAAGATGGCGTCCACGTCGACGGCCAGGGGCGCGCTGGCCCGGCTGCCGTCTGAGCTGGCCCGCCCGCCGCGCAGCTTCCGCGCCGGGCCCAGGAATTCGCGGGCGTCGGCGGCGTAGCTGATCGAGCTGACCACCGTGCCGCCCCGGGCCTTGACCTCGCGCAAAAAGGCCTCGTTGGCGGTGTCTCCGTAGCCGTTGCTCGGGTAGAGCACCGCGAAACGAGAGAAGCTGCGGTCCTTCATCGCGTGCTCAACCAGGGCCGCGACCTGCTCCTCGACCGACAAGAAGCCGCGAAAAACATAGTCGCCGGCCTTGGTCGCGTCCTCACCTTGGCTCAGGGTGACCATGGGCACACCCAGGCCCTGGGCGGTGCGGGTGGCGTCGGCCACGTCCTCTTTGAGCAGCGGGCCGAGCAGGGCCACCGCGCCTTGGTTGATCACGAGGTCTTCGACCGCCGCGCCGATCTTGCCGGTGTGCAGCTGGCTGTCGACGAAGGCCAGCTCGAGGTGGCCGCCGCTGCGCGCGTTGGCCAGCTCGATGACCTGCCGCAGCTGCTTGCCGACCGAGGCGTACTGGCCGCTCATCGGGATGATCACGCCCACCTTGCCCGCCACCGTCTTGTCGCCGCCCGCCGCGCGCTTGAGCAGCAGCTTGACCTCGGGCGCCTTGGGGCTGGTCGGCCAGGTGGTGAGGAACTGTTCGCCCTGGCGCTGGGCTTCGCCGGCGCGGCCCGAGCGCATGGCCTCTTTGATGCGGAGGAAGGCGTCCAGCTCGTTGTTGACCGGACTGCCGCCGGTGGCAGCGGCGATCTCTTCGGTCTGGGCGGCAGAGAGCAGGTCGCTGAGGCTCCCCCGAATTTTGGCGACCTGCGCGGGGTCGCCTTCAGCGTAGGAGAGGGCCTTCTTGACGTACTCCCGCACCTTCGAGGGGTTGCTGCCCTGGTCGGCTGCGTCGCGGGCGAGCATGCGGTAACGATCCGCGTTCATGCTGGCGGGCACGTTCTTGTCGGCGATGAGCTGCAGGGTGGCCATCACGTTGCCTGAGGGGCCATCCTCGGCGTTGACCAGCGCGATGCCGAGGCTCGCGGCGTCTTTGAGCCCGCTGTCGGCGTGCTCGGCCACGACCCGCTGAAACCACGCCTTGGCGACCACGCCGTCGCCGATGAGGCGGCGCAGCTCCCCCGCGTAGAGGGCGGCCCAGGGGACGACCTCGGGCTCGGCCTTGTTGGTGGCGGCCGCCTCGACCAGGGCGAGGCCGGCCATGCGGTCCTTGACGCCGAGCTTCACCGCGCGCCCGACCACCTCGGGCTGGTCGTTGGATTTGCCGCCCCCCTTCGCCGCGTGGGCCCCGGTGGCCGAGGCCAGCACGAGGAGCAGCGCGGCCAGCAGCGGGAGGAGCGCGCGCAGCGAGCGGAGCGCCGAGAGGCCGGTGGAGAGGCGCCGGGGCGCCCCAATGCGGGCTTCGGGCGGGGCGACGCGGAGGTTCACGGGCGGTCTCCGGGGGAGCGGCGGGCGGCGAGCGCCTCGTCCCACTGCTGACGGGCGGGGTGCTGCCGGGCGGTGAACACGCCAGAGAGCCGGCTGAGCGCGGCGCGCGCCTCGGGTTCGAGCGCGGGCGGCACCTCGACCACGACCTTGACCTGCAGGTCACCCACGGCCTTGCCGCCGGCCTCGGGCAGGCCGCGGCCGCTGAGCTTGAAGATGCGGCCGGATGGGGTGCCCGACGGGATGCGGATGGTGGTCACCCCGGTGAGCGTGGGCACCTGCAGCTCGGCGCCCAGCGCGGCCTCGGTGAACAGCAGCGGGGCCTCGCAGAGCAGGTCGAGGCCCCGGCGCCGGAAGAGCGGGTGCTCGGCGACCGACAGAAGCACGAGCAGGTCACCCGGCGCGCCGCCATCTTTGGGTTCGTCACCTTTGCCCTTGATCTTGAGCTTCTGGCCGTTGGCGACCCCGGCGGGCACCCGGATCTTGAGCAGCTCGCTCAGATCGAGGGCGCCCCGCCCGTCGCAGCTGCGGCAGTCTGCGATCTTGACCCAACCCCTGCCGTCGCAGTGCGGGCAGTCCGTGCGCAGCAGCACACGGGTGGGGGAGCGCCCCGAGCCTTTGCAGGGGGCGCAGGGCTTGCGGCCGGTCTTGGGCTCAGCGCCCGTGCCCTCGCAGGCGCCGCAGCGGGTGCGGCGGCGCAGGCTCACCTCGCGCACACAGCCGGTGGCCACCTCTTCGAGCTGCAGCGAGAGCGTGTACTTGAGATCTTCGCCCTTCTCGCGCTTCTTTCGCCCGAAGAGGTTGGCGAAGGTGCCCGCCACGTAGGCGTTGAGGTCTTCGGGCGTCGGCGGCTTGCCGTCGGCCCGGAACAGCGGGCCCAAGCTGTCGTAGCGGGCGCGCTGCTCGGGGTCGGAGAGCACCTGCCACGCCTCGGTGATCTCGCGGAAGCGCCGGGCGGCCTCTTCGTCACCCGGCCGCCGGTCCGGGTGGTACTGCATGGCCAGCGCCCGGTACGCCTTCTTGAGGTCGTCGGGGCTGGCGTCACGCTTCACGCCGAGCACTTCGTAGTAGTCGCGGGTGGGCACGGCTCCTCCGAGGGCGGGCGTCCCGGGCGCCGGGGTGGGGCGGGCTATCCCGCGGCGCCGCGACCGTCCGCCGCGGGGGTGCGCGTGTGCCCAGGGTGCGGTGCGGCGGCCGATCCAAGCCCGGCGCGGCGGGCCCCTTTGCCCTGGTCGTCGAGCAGCTCGTCGTCGCTGGCGCCGCCGGCGGCCTCGGCGTCGAGCTGGTCGCGGATGTCGCCGTAGATGGCCTCGGCGAGCAGCTGGGCGGCGTTGAACAGCCGGTCGTGCGCCGCGCTGATCAGCTCAAGATCACCGCTGTCGAGGGAGTCTTCGGCGGTGCGCAGCGCGTCCTCGACCTCGGCCCGGGCGTCGGCGCTGAGCTCGGCGCCGTACTCCTCGTAGGACCGCTGGGTGTTGTAGAGCAGCCCGTCGAGCTGGTTGCGGGTGGCGGCGGTGAGCTGCCGGCGCTCGTCGTCGCCCCGGTAGAGCTCGGCCTGGCGCACCATCTCTTCGACCTCGGCGTCGCTGAGCCCGCTGCTGCTCACGATCCGCAGGGTCTGGGCCCGGCCGGTGCCGAGGTCTTTGGCGCGCACGTGCATGATGCCGTTGGCGTCGAGCTCGAAGGTGACCTCGATCTCGGGCACGCCGCGGGGCGCCGGCGGCAGGCCGCTGAGCTCGACCTTGCCGAGGCTCTTGTTGTCGGCCACCATCGGCCGCTCGCCCTGAACGACGTGCACGCGCACCATGTCCTGGCCGTCGCGGGCGGTTGTGAAGACCTTGCTTTTGCGGCAGGGGATGTTCGTGTTGCGCGGGATGATCGGCTCCATCACCCCGCCGGCGATCTCGATGCCCATGCTCAGCGGCGTCACGTCGATGAGCAGGACGTCCTTGACCTCGCCGCTCAGCACGCTGGCCTGGATGCCCGCGCCCACCGCGACCACCTCATCGGGGTTGATGCCGCGCTCGGGCGCCTTTCCGAAGATCTGCTGCACCTTGCGCTGCACGCGGGGCATGCGGGTCATGCCGCCGACCAGCAGCACGGCGTCGAGCTGGCTCGGGTCGAGGTGCGCGTCGTTGAGCGCGGCCAAACAGGGGCCCTCAAGCCGGCTGATCAAGGGCTCGACCAGCTCCTCGAGCTCGCGCCGGGTGATGCTGCGCAGCAAGTGCACCGGGCCCGCCGGGCCGACCGCCAAGAAGGGCAGGTTGATGTCGGTCTCATCGGCGCTGGACAGCTCGTGCTTGGCTTTTTCGGCCGCCTCCTTGAGCCGCTGCATGGCGACCTTGTCGCCGCGCAGGTCCATGCCCTCGTCTTCGAGGAAGCCGTTGAGCAGCCACTCCACGATGAGGTTGTCGAAGTCTTCGCCGCCGAGGAAGGTGTCGCCGTTGGTGCTGCGCACCTGGAAGACGCCGGCGTCCATCTCGAGGATGCTCACGTCGAAGGTGCCGCCGCCGAGGTCAAAGACGGCGACCTTCTCGCGCTCTTTGCGGCCGAGGCCGTAGGCCAGCGCGGCGGCGGTCGGCTCGTTGATGATGCGCAAGACCTCGAGGCCGGCGATGCGCCCGGCGTCTTTGGTCGCCTGGCGCTGGCTGTCGTTGAAGTAGGCGGGGACGGTGATGATCGCCTTATCAACGGTCTCGCCGAGGTAAGCCTCGGCGATGCCCTTCATCTTCTCCAAGACCATCGCGCTGATCTGGGGCGGTGAGTAGGCTTGGCCGTTCACCCGCACCCAGGCGTCGTTGTTCTCGGACGGCACGATGTCGTAGGGCACCAAGCCGCGGGTGCGCTGGGTGGCCTCGTCGGTGAAC
Organism: Deltaproteobacteria bacterium; assembly: GCA_016792625.1. GTDB lineage: Bacteria > Myxococcota_A > UBA796 > UBA796 > UBA2385 > JAEUKK01. The sequence goes on from JAEUKK010000177.1 coordinate 21,626, forward strand.
TTGCGCCCGATCAAGCGCTTGACCGCGAACAAGGTGCGCTCGGGGTTGGTGACCGCCTGTCGCCGCGCGATCTGGCCGACGAGGCGGCCGCCGTCGTTGGTGAACGCGACCACCGACGGCGTGGTGCGGCTGCCCTCATCGTTGGGGATCACGAGCGGATCGCCATGCTCGATGATCGACACGCAGGAGTTGGTCGTGCCAAGGTCGATGCCGATGGCGCGGGTGGGGCGGGCCTGGGACATGTCGGGCTCCAGCGAGGGCGGAGGCGGGGAGGCGGGGAGGCCGGGCGCGCGGCGGGCCACGCGCAGAGCCGTGTGCGGAGGGGCTCAGTCGTCGTCGGTGGGGGCCGTGGCGTCGGTCCGCTGGGTGTCGTCGTCTTGGAGCGGCACGGCAGCGGGGGTACGGCCAGGCGGACGCCGCAGATCCCAGGAGGTCGCGGGTGGCGCCTCGAGCAGCCCGCTGTCGGCGGGCAGGTCGATGGTGTCGAGGTCGAGCACGTTCTCATCGGCGTCGACCGCACCGAAGACCAAGCCGGGGACCGAGCCGTGGACCAGGCCGGTGGGCGCCTCGTCCTCTGCCCCCAAGTCGGACGACCCGCTGGGTGAGGCTGAGGTGGTCGGCTCGGTTCGCGCGGCGCCTTCGAGGCCCGCCGCCGGCTCGGCTTCGGCTGCGGAGGGCGGCTGGCCCGGCGCGGCGGGGCCGGCGGGCGCGGGCAGGGCCCGCGGGCTGACCGCCACGCTGACCCGCGCCGCGCGCAAAAGGCGCCCCTCGAAGGTGTACCCGGGCTGCAGCTCGGCCGCGATGCTGCCGTCTGGGACGGTGTCGGTCTCGATCCGCTGCAGGGCCTCGTGCTGCTCGGGGTTGAACGGCGAGCCCGGATCGGCAGAGATGGCCTCGAGGCCGAGCTTTTTGAGGCCCCGGTGCAGCTGCTCGGCGATCATGCGCAGGCCCGAGACCACCGCGCCTTGCTCACCTTGGGCGTGCTGCACGGCGAGCTGCAGGTTGTCGAGCACGGGCAGCAGCTCGCGCAGCGGACGGGTGGCGTCGCGGCGGCGCTGCTCTTCGAGCTCACGCTTGCGGCGCTCATGCGCGCGCTCCAGATCGCGCTCGAGGCGGACGATCTGCTCGGCCCGCTCGCCGAGCAGCTTCGCGTTCTCGAGCAGGACCCGGTCGGCCTCGGCCTTCGCGTCCTCGGCGCGGGTCGTGCGCGCGCTGGCCCGCTGCAAGGCCTCTTCGGCGGCGCGCTTCTCGCGCACGAGGCGCTGGGCGGCCGCCCGCACCCGCCCGAGCTCGGCCTGGGCCTCGCTCAGCTCGGTTCGACCAGCGTCGGCTTGGGCCTGCAGCTCAGTGATCTCGGCCTGTAGCGCCTGCTCGCGCTCGAGCGCGGCGTGCAGGGCAGCGGAGCCGAGCTCCTCGGCCCGGCGCAGCTCGCGGACCTCTTGGCTCAGGGCGGCGATCAGCTCTGCTTCGGCTTCAGCGGCCTCGCGCTCCAATCGCGCGACCTCTTCGTCTTCGTCGTCATCTTCACCGGGCGCGCCCTCAGCCGGCGCGGCCCCGCCGTCGCCTTGGCGCCAGAGGGCGAGCAGGTCGTCGTCGGGGTCGGGCGCGGCTTGGCGGCGGGCGTGCAGGCTGTCGAGGCCGCCGCCGAGGGGATCGGCGTCGGTCCAGGTCGGCGTCGCGCTCACCCGGGGCGCGCGGCTGGGCAGGGCGAAGGTGGCCTCTTCCTCGGGGAGGTCGTCGTCTTGTGCGTCCAGGTCGGCATCCTCGTCGCGCCCCCCCCGCTCGCCGGGGTCGGCCGCCCAGCCGGGGATGCGGGGGAGCGCCGGCGCCGCGTCGTCCTCGTCGAGCTCGGACTCATCGACGCTCAGATCGGCGGCCAGCGCGGCTTCGGCGGCGGCGAGCTCCCGCGGATCGGCGACCCGGCGGGCACGGGAGCGGTCACGCTGCTCGACCGCGGCCAAGGCTGCGGCCAAAAGATCGTCATCGACGTCAATCGTGAAGCTGGGGCCGCGGGAGGGCGGGCCGCCGGGCGGTGGGGCGGCGGGGGTGCGGGACAAGGGGCCTCCGGAGGGGCGCGCGGCGCAGCGGTGGGAGGATGATGCCCAAGCCTCGCGCGCCGGTCAAAGCGGAACGCAAGGATGACGCTCAGGGCGCGCGCTTCGGCGTATGGGCGGTCGGCGCCGCGGGGCGCAGCGCGTCGACCAGGCGGCGCACCGCCCCGTCGGCGACCGGGAAGGCCCCCGGGGGGAGCTGGAGGCGGCCCGCCCCGGCGCGCAGCGCACCGCCGCGGATCAAGCGCCCGATCTCGTCGGCGTCGGGGAGGTGGCCCGTATCGGCGCACAGGGCCCTGAGGTCTAGGCCGGCCTCGTGGCGCAGCGTCGAGAGGATCCGGTCCACCGCGGCCTCACGCGGCGCGGGGCGCTCGACGAGCCCCGCAGGCTGGGCGCGCCAAGCGGCGAGGTCAGCCGCGCGGAGGGTTCGGGCGCCGTCGGGCCGCAGCCCGTGGGCCGAGGGGCCGAGGCCGGCGTAGGCCCCGCCACGCCAGACCGCCTCGTTGTGCCGGGCGCGGTGGCCGGGCTGCGCAAAATTGCTGACCTCGTAGCGCTCATATCCAGCGGCCTCGAGGCGCTCGACGATGCGGTCGTACATATCGGCCCACAGGTCGGGATCAGCGGCTTGGACGCGGCCCTCGTCGCGCAGGCGGGTCAGCGGGGTGCCCGGCTCAAAACTGAGGCCGTACAGAGACACGTGGGGCGGACCGACCTCGAGGAGGGCGTCGAGATCGGCGTCCAGCTCAGTCATCCGCTGCTCAGGCAGGGCGAAGATGAGGTCGAAGCTCCACGAGCGCAGGGGCAGGCGAGGGAGGGTGGCGAGCAGGGCGCGGGCCTCCTCTCGGCTGTGCCCCCGCCCGAGGCGACGGGCGTGCTCTGGATCGAAGGTCTGGACCCCCACGCTCAGCCGGTTGACCCCTGCGTCGACGCGCTCCCGCAGGCCCGCCTCGTCGATCGAGCCGGGGTTGACCTCAAGCGTCACCTCGGCCCCGTCTTGCCGCGGGATGAGAGAGAGGATCCGCGCGATGTGGGCCGTGGGGACCAGGCTCGGCGTCCCGCCCCCGAAGTAGACCGAGTGGGCGGCCGGCGCGCCGGCGGCGGCCCCGAAGTGGGCGGCCTCGATCGCCCAATCGGCGGCCACACCCTCGGCCCAGTCGGCGAAGGCAGGCTGCCTGTCGATGTAGACGGTAAACGCGCAGTAGAGGCAGCGGCTCGTGCACCAGGGCGCGTGCACATAGGCGCCCCAGCCCTGCGCGTCGGCCTCGGCCCGCGCCGCGCGGCGGATCGCGGCCTCGACCGCGGGTTCAGCGGCCTCGGTGGCCGATGGAGGGGGCGAGGGCACCGCGGGCTCCCTGCGCGGGGTGGACGGGGCGGGCTATGGCGCGCGGCCGCCGCGGCCAAGGCGGCCCGCTTCGGGCCCGCGCCGCGCCGCAGAGGCCCGATGCCGGTTGCGCCCGCCGAGAACAGCGCCCCTTTGCCCTACGGCCGCGTCGAGCGCGGGCACCCGTCCGGCCTGCGCGTCGTGGTGGAGCCCGGCGGCGCCGTTCCGGTGGTCGCGGTGCAGCTGTGGGTGCGCACAGGGGCCTCGCTCGAGCCCGACGCTGAGGCGGGCGCGGCGCACCTGCTCGAGCACCTCGTGTTCAAGGGCGCGGGCAAGGCCACCGGGCCGCAATTGACCGCCGAGATTGAAGCGCTGGGCGGGGATCTCAACGCATGGACGGGCTTGGACCACACCGCGTACACGGCCACCGTGCCCCTGGCGGCCCTGCCCACGGCGCTGCGGGTGGTCACCGACCTCGCCTTTGCGCCCTGGCTGCGGGGGGCCGACCTCGCCAAAGAGCGCGGCGTGGTGCTCGAAGAGCTGCGCGGCGCGCTGGATGACCCCCAGTCGGTCCTCGCCGACGCGGTGCGGGCCGCGCTCTGGGGGCCCCACGCCTATGGGCGACCCGTGCTCGGGTTCACCCCCACGGTCAAGGCGCTGCGCGTCGGGCAGCTGCGCGCGATTCACCAGCGCCTCTATGGCCCGACCAACGCCGTCTTGGTGGTGGTGGGCCCGGTCGAGCCCGATGAGGTGATGCGTGCCCTCGACGGGGCCCCTGCGCTCAGTCGGCCCGCGACCCCGGGGGACGCTGGGGGCGCCGCCGCCTCGGCTCGTGCGCAGCGCCGCGCCCGCTTGGGGGCCCGCCCGGCCCGGCCGGGCCTGCTGCTGCTCGACCGCGAGTTTGAGGACCGGCTCATCGAGATCATCTTCCCCGTGGGGCGGATCGAAGACCCGCTGCACCCGGCCCTCGACCTGCTCTCGGTGGCCATGGGCAGCGGCAGCAGCGCCCGCCTGGGCCAAGAGCTGCGCCACGAGCAGGACATCGCGCTCGACGTGTGGAGCGCCCTTGAGAACGATGAGGACGAGGGCTCTCTGGTCGTGCACCTCGCGGTGGCCGCGGGCAAGGTCGAGGCCGCCCTGCGCGCGGTGGCGGTGAGCCTCGGCCGCATCGCCGCGGGCGGGCTGGACGCCGGCGATCTGCAGCGGGCCCAGGCCGCGCTGCGGGCGGACCGGCTGAGCGAGCGCGAGACGGTCGACGGCCGGGCCAACCGGGCCGGCTGGACGGCGACCGTGCTCGGTGACCTGCGGCGGGAGCCCGCCTATGAGGCCGCCTTGGACGCGGTCAGCCTCGGCGATCTGCGCGCGGCGGCGGCGCAGCTGCAGCCGGGGCGGGCGGTGGTGGGCGTGCTCGCGCCGGCCGCCGAGCTGGACGAGGCCCGGGCCACGGCGGCCTGGGCCGAGGGCTGGGCGGTCGGGGCCGCGGCGACACGGGCCGCGCCCGCGGTGCGTGGGCCCCGTCTGCGCAGCTTCGTGCTCGACAATGGGCTGCGCGTCATCCATGAAGACCAGACCGAACAGGAGCTCTGCGCCCTGTCGCTGGTCGGCGTCGGCGGCCAACTGGCCGAGCCCGCCCGGGGCGCGGGCCTCGCGGTGGCCTGGTCGGCGCTGCTCGCCCACGGTGCGGGGGACCGCGGCGCGCTGGACTTCGCCAAGGCCGTCGAGGGCCTGTCGGGCGCCTTTGGCGGCTGGAGCGGCCGGAGCAGCGTCGGGCTCTCGGCCCGCTTCCCCACCCGCGAGATCGACGCGGGGCTGAGCCTCGTCGCTGACACCGTGCTGCGGCCCACCTTCGAGGACGAAGAGGTGGAGCGGGTCCGCCGCGACATGATTGAGGGGCGCCGCCTGCTCGCCGACGACCCCGAGGGCCTCGCGTGGGAGCGCGCGATGGCCCGCCTCTTCCCCGCGCACCCCTGGGGCCGGCCCGATGGCGGCACGGCTGAGGGCATCGCCCGCGTGTCTGCGGCCACGGTGCGGGCTTTTCACCAGCGGGTGCTCGTCGGCCAGAACCTCTGCCTCGCCGTGGTCGGCGACGTGGACCCAGACTGGCTGCGGCGCCGCCTCGCGCGCACGGTGGGGCGCCTGCCCGCGGGGGAGCGGCACCCCCTGCGGCCGCCAGCCCCCCTCGAGGGCACCCGGCGCACCCTCACCACGGTGGGGCGCGATGATGCCACCGCCGCCTTGGTCCTCGGCTTTCGTGGTGTGGCGGTGGGGAGCGCCGAGGAGCCGGCGGCCACCGTGCTCGCGGCGTTGCTCGGCGGGGCGGTCGGCGGCGGCGGGCGGCTCTTCGCCTCGCTGCGCGAGGAGCACGGCCTCGCCTATAGCGTCACCGCCGGCAATGAGAGCTCCTTGGGCGGGGGCGCGTTCATGTGCACCATCAGCACCGATCCAGAGCGGCTCGCCCAGGCCCGCGCGGCCATGTGGTCGGTGCTGCGCGCCTTGGTGGCCAAGCCAGTGCCCGCAGATGAGCTGCTGCGTGTGCAGCGGGGCATCGTCGAGGGCGCGGTGATGGGCTTTCAGCGGGCCAGCGGCCGCGCGGATCGCATCGCCGCTGTCGCTGCTTTTGAAGGTGAGGTCGAGGGCTGGCGCGCGCGCAGCCAGCGGGCCCTCGCCGTGACCGCGGCCGAGGTCCAGGCCCTCGCCGCGCAGCTCCTCCGCCGTGATCGTGTGGTGGACAGCGTGGTCGGTCCGCCCCGCCTCGCCCGGGCCTGAGCCGCCGGCCCCCCGGTGTCCTGCTGGCGTCGCCCCGACCCGCGACCGCCGGGCCCCGTGGTACACCCAGCGGACCGCGTGGGCACTCTGGGGGCCCGCGCCGGCGCCGTCGCGCTTCGACGCAAACGTCTGGATGAACAAACAGAGCCGTTGAGCTTCGGCCAGGGGAGGGGAGATGGGCCCGCGGGACATCCAGCTCGGCTTCGAGGACGACGGGGTCGGCGAGGACGACGCGCCCGCGCTTGAGGCGCCGCCCGCTCCGGTCGCGCCGCCCGCGCGGCCTGCCGCGGCACCCCCGGCGCCCGCCGCTGCTCCGGCCGCGCCTGCTCCGGCCGGGGGCCTCTTTGACGACTGGGCCGCCCCGCCGCCGCCGCGGGCCGCCCCGCCCGCCGGCGCCGCCCGCTTCGACTTTGGCGTCGACGAGGACGCCGCAGAAGAGGACCTGGACCCCTTCGATCCGCTCGATGAAGAGGCCCTCGACCTGCCGCCCGAGCCCCCGCCGCTGCGCCCAGCGGTGGAGGCGCCGGCCCCCCGGGGCCCGGTGCCGCCGGCCGGCGCCGCGGTGGACTTTGGGCTCGGCGAAGGTCCAACAACTTCGTTGGTAGCTTCAAACGTGGTTGTTGACACGCCCCGCGCCGCGACGGGCGCGCCGGCGCCTTCGGCGCCGCGGGCGGCAGCTGGGTCGGAGAAATCCGGCCCGACGAAGGTGTCTGACACCTCCGTCAAAACTGTCGGCACCGCGGGCCCGGCCGACGACACCCTGGTGAAGGACCTGCTGCGCAAGAAGCTGCTGGCCCAGCGGCCGCCCCCGGGCGCGCGCACCCTCGCCCGGGTGGGCAGCCGTGGCTGGGAGCGGCCCAACGTCTGCTTCAAGGGCCGCTTGTACAAACGGTTCGGGGTGGAAGACCCCTGGGACCCGGCCGACACCGGCGGGCCCCGCGATATGGGGCTCGGCCCGGTCGCGCTCAAGCTCGGTGAGCAGAAGCGCGAGGTGGCGCCCCACCTCAAGATCAAAGACCCGAACGCGAAGCCCAAGGCCAGCGCATCGGGCGGCGCCGCACCGGCAGACGATCCTGTCGCGCGCTTCCGCCGCCCGCCAACGCCGCCGTCTGCGCCCAGCCCCGCGCCCACGCCCACGCCGCCCCCCGCGCCGCCGCCCGCCCCGGCCGCCGCAGCGGCCCCGGCCCCGGGCGGGCCCCCCGCCGCGCCCAAGCCGAGCGAGGCGGGCGCCTTGGCCCGTGAATTTGGCGGCCGGGCCGAGAAGGCTGGGCTGGTCGGCAAGCTGCCCGTGCGCCCCGACCTCGCCGCCGCGGCCAAGCCCCCGGCGCCCGGGGCGGCCACATCCAAGGCGGGCCCGCCGGGGCCGCCGCCGGCTGGCACCACCCGGGCGATCGCGCCGGGGGAGAAGGTCAGCAGCCGCCCAGTGAGCAAGGCCCCGCCCAAGCCGGCGGTCGAGCGGCCGGCCTTGTTGGGCAAGCTGCCGATGCGGCCGGACGCTGCGGGCGCGGCGGGCGGGGCGAGCGAGGCGCCGACGGGCGGCGGGGGCGGCGGTGGCCCGCGCGCCCAGCCCTCGGGGCGCCCGCCCATGGTCCGCCCGCGGGCCGCGGCGCCGGCCGCCGGGCCAATGGTCGATTTTGGCGAGCCCGAGGTCATTGAGCTCGCGCAGGTCGCGCCTGAGGGCCCGCCCAGCCCGGCGCCGACCCGCTTCCTCGACGCGCCCGACGAGCCCGCGCGCCCGGCGGCCAAGGGGCCCACGGTGGACCGCCGGCCCCCCGGAAAACCCGTCGGGCTCGACGATCTGTTCGGCTCGGGCCAGGAGGAGGGCCGCATGAGCATGCGCCGGCGGCCGCCCCCCGCGCCGGTGGTGGTCAGCGGCGACGAGCCCGCGCCGCCCACGGCCCCGCGCGCGCCCGCGCCCCTGCCGAAGCCAGCGCCCCCGCCCAAGCCGGGCGGTGAGGGCGCAGGGGGCTGAGCGCCCGCCCGCCACCCGCAGCGAGGCCCTGCCGCGCGCTGCAAAAGGCCTGTGCGGCCCGGCCCCTGGATTGAAGGGCTGGGGCGGCGCCGGTATGCTCCGCCGGCCCGGAGGTCCGCCGGGTCTGCTTGTGCTGTCGCCCGCGCCGCGGGTCGAGGGTCCCCGATGCGCCGCGTCCCTGCTCCGCCCCCGCTCGTCCTCGCTGGGGCCGCCGCGGCCCTGACCCTGCTCGGCGCCCGCCCCGCCGCCGCGAACGACCCGCTGCTGCTGATCCCCGCACCGCCGCTGGCCCCGGGGGCCGACGAGTCGGTCACCGTGCAGGTCTGGAGCCCGGCCATCGGCGCAGACTCCGAGATCAGCGTGCAGGGCGCCGAGCTGATCGGGGTCGAGGTGCTCGCCGACGACCTGGCCGCGCTGCAGCTGCGCCTGCCCGCGCCGGCCGCCCGCGGTGAGCTGGCCGTGGCGGTGAAGGTGCGGGGCACCGCCGGCAAGGCCGACGGGACCATCCGGCTCGTCTCGGCGCCCGCCGACGCGGCGGTGATGGCGGTGGTCGCCGACCCCCCGCGCTTCCGGGTGGGGGTGGACGACGCGGCCACCGTGCGCCTGACCCTGCCGCCCGGCCTGCGCGACCCGGCCGCGCGGCGGATCAAGGTCATCGCCAACGTCGGCGTGGTCGAGGGCGTGGTGGTCGACGGCGGGGCCGCGGTGGCCCGCTGGCGGCCGGGGCCCGAGGTGAAGGCCTCTCAGATCGTCGTGCTGACCGCCATTGACGAGGCTGCGCCCGATACCGTGGTCGGCGCCTTGGCCTACCCGGTCATCGTCCGCAAAGAGCTGCCCTTCCCCGCGCCCGCGGGCGCCTCGGTGGTGCTCACGGTGGGCGAGCGGTCCTTTGGGCCGGCGACGGCGGGGGCCGACGGCAAGGCCGTGCTGCAGGTCGAGCGCGACCCGACCATCACCAAGGGGCGGCTGCGGGTGGTGGCGCCGGGGGGCGCGGTCAGCGAGAGCGACGTCGAGCTGGCCTTTGGCGAAGGCCCCCGCTTCGCTTTGCTGCCCTTGCCCAAGGCGGTGGGGCACGACCCCACGGCGCCCCAGCCCGTGCTCGCCTACGCCTCGGGCCCCGACGGCCGGCCCTGGACCGGCGCCGCCCCCCAGATCGCCGCCGACAAGGGCAAGGTCGGCGCGGTCACCGCTGGGCCCGCGCCGGGCTTCTTCGTCGCCCCCTGGGATACGGCCGGCGCCAGCGGCGCGGCCACCCTCACGGTCAGCCTCGATGGGCGCACCCACACGCAGAGCACCCAGGTGGTGGCCGCGGCCAACCGGGCGCCCTCGACCCTAACCGCCGAGCCCTCGGCCCTGCTCGCCTCGGGCACCGACACCACCCTGAGCCAGAGCGCGGGCAGCGCGCTCGCGGTCTTCGGCGCGGCACCCAAAGGTGGCAAGGGCAAGGACCCGAACGTCGTCGCGGTCAGCCTGACCGGGGGGGCCGAGGCCCTCGCCGCGGTGTCCGCGCCCCGCCTGCCGTCGAGCGGCCAGCCCGCGGCCCGCCTCGTCGTCTGGACGCCCGCCGATGTGGCGCCGGCGGATGGCGTGAGCCGCGTGCCGGTGGGGGTGGTGGCCCTGGACGCCGACGGGCTGCCCGTGCCCAACGTACCGCTGAAGTGGAGCGTCGAGGGGGCCGGCGCGCTGGCCGGCTTGCCCACGACCACCGGCGATGGCCTCGCGGTCGGCCTCTACGTCGCGGGCAGCCAGGTCGGCCCCGTCGGGCTCAAGGTGGAGGGCGCGGGCAGCGTGGGCCTGAGCCCGCTGTTCTTGCAGGGCGCCGGCTTCGCCCCCGCCGCCGGGGCCTCGGGCACCGCCGCGGGGCTCGCCGAGCGCGCGCTCTGGCGGTCGATCGCCCCGCTGGTCGTGGTCGGTCGACCCCAAGGCGCCCCCTTGCCCGCGGTGGCGCCGATGACCGCCGCCGATCTGGCCCGGATGGAGGCCGAGAAGAAGGCGGCGGAGAAGGCCGCCAAGAAGGGGACCAAGGCCCCGGCGGGCGGCAGCGGAGGCGCGCCGGCGGCCCCGTCCGCGGGCAGCGGCGGCGGCGGTGACCCCCTGGCCTTGTTCGGGGCGGCGCCGGCCGATGGTCTGGGCACCTCGAGCGTGCGGATCAGCCTCGGGCTGCTCGCGCACCCCCGCACCTACGCGCTGAGCGCCAAAGACGCGCCGCTGCCCGGCGAGCTCGCCTGGGAGACCCCCGGCCTGCTCTCGGCGCCGGGCGTCGACCTGCGCGCCGAGGTGCACAAGGGGGCCTGGGGCGGCGAGCTGCGCCTGCGGGGCAGCACCCAGGCGGTGGCCAACCCCTTCGAGGAGGAGGCCCAGCGGCTCAACACCGGTGAGCTGGTGCTCGCCCCCACCTACCGCGGGGCGATCGCCCCGGGCCTCTGCTGGCAGGCCGGCCTCGGCTACCATCGGGCCACCGTGCCAGCCTGGGCCTATGACGACGCCGAGCTGCCCACCGCGCTCGACGACGAGTCGCTGGGGGCCAACGCGCTGCGGCTGAGCGGGGGCCTGACCATCGACCGCGAGCGTGCGCTGCTCGGCGTCGAGGTCGCGCCCTCGGTGGGCGCTGGCCTGACCAACCTCAACGTCAACGCCGTGCTGGGCGTGCACATCGGCGAGACCTGGGCCGCCCAGCTCGGCTGGGGGCAGGACTGGCGGCGGGCCACGCCCGAGATTGAGGGGGCAGAGGCGAGCATCAAAGAGCAGATCACCGGGCTGACCCTCGGCGTCGCCTACCGCCTGCCCTGATGGGGGCTCGTCCCGCGCCCGCCGACCGGAGCGCGCCGCGCAGCGGCGGCCGCGCAGCGGCCGAGCCGGGCGGGCGGCGCGCCCGCTGCAGGCGGCGCGCGGCCCGGGGCCCCGGCGAGCGCGGAGGGGGGCCGTCGGGCGCCCTACAAAGCTGTTGGTGCCTACAGAAGTTCATGTCTGGGAGCGAAGGCGATAACGTCTGATTGCTCAGACGACCGTGTTGGCCCAGCGCCCGCGCCACGCGGCGTGGCCTTTACCCAGGGCTTTGAGCATCGTGGTGAGGTTGATGCCCCACCACACACCCTCGGCCCCCAGGCCCAGCGGCCCGGCTAGCGCCCAGCACAGGGGCACCCGCAGGATGTTCAGCGGGCTCGACCAGCGCAGCACGGTGCGGGTGTCGCCCGCGCCTTGGAGCACGCCCTCAGCGAGCGACTCCCAAGCCACAAAAGGTTGGGAGAAGGCCAGCACCCGCGCATAGAGCACCGCCTGGGCCAGCACCTCGGGGTCGTCGGTGAAGGGGGCGCAGAGCTCTTCGGCGAGCAGGCCGAAGGCGAGGCCCGCGCCCAGGCCCGCCGCGGTGACCGGCCAGAGCCCGACCCGCAGGGCCCGCGCGGCCAGATCGGGGCGCCCGGCGCCGAGCTGGCGGCCGACCAAGCTGCTGACCCCCACCGACAGCCCTGAGAACAGCGGCCAGCTCAGCCCCTCGAGGGCCGAGAAGCCGATGCCCAGGGCCGCGTTCACCGCGGGCCCGAGCGGCGAGATCGCCCAGCGCAGCAGCGCCCAGTAGACCAGCGCGTAGGCGGCGGTGTTGAGCGCCACCGGCAGCCCGGTGCGGATGAGGCGCTGGACCATGCCGAGATCGCGGAAGCTCTCGGTCGGCGGGCGCAGCTCGCGCCACAGCACCACCATCGCGACCACCAAGGTCAGGCCCCGGCTCAGGCCGCTGGCCGCCGCCGCCGCCTCGATGCCCAGGCCGAAGTGCTGCACGAGCAGGGCCGAGACGCCGAGGTTGAGCGCGGTGGACAGCGCGTGCAAGGCCATGGACAGCCCGGTGCGGCCCATGGCGAAGAGGGCCTGGTCGACCGCGGGGGCGAGGGCGAGGGGCAAGCCGGCCAGGGCCAGGGCGCGCAGGTAGGCCACGCTCTGGGCGGCGGTCTCACCGCTGAGGCCCATGGCCGCGGCGATCTCGGGCGCGAGCGCCGCGCAGAGGCCAAAAGACAACAGCCCGATCACCGCCGCCGCCGACATGCCCGCGCCGAAGGCCTCGCCGCGCAGCTGCGGATCTTGGGCGCCTTGGGCCCGGGCCATCAGCGGGCCCAGGCCGTAGGCCACCGCCGCCCACACGGCGTAGAGCAAGATCAACACGAAGGTGCAGGAGCCGATGGCGGCCTGGGCCTCGACGCCGATCCACTGGGCGACGTACTGATCAACGACCCGGAAGCCGTTGTTGAGCATGACCGAGGCGGCGGCGGGCAGGGCCAGCCGCATCAGCGCGCCGGGCGTGGGCGCGGGCGGCGGCGCGATCACCGGGGCCGTCACGGGGAGGGTGGCGTCGCTCACGTCGGCTCCGGCGGGCGGCGGGGGAGGCCCGCGCGCACTGCGCCTAAGCCAGAGCCCACCGCCCGGGAGGGAGCGGCGGGGGCTAGAAGACCTCCATCCAGGCGAGGGTGTTGGTGCCGAGGAAGGCGTCGTTGGCCGGGGTGATCGTGCCCACGGGCGCGTCGCTGCCGTCGGTGCTCGCGTTGCTGGTGCCGTAGAAGAGCGTGCCCTTGTCGGTCACCGTCAGGCCGCTGACGTAGGAGTCCTCGGCCTCGATGAAGTTGGCGTCAGCGGCGGTGATCGCGCCGTCGCCGGTCGTGTCGATGCCGTTGGTGCAGTCTTCGAAGTCGATGCCGTAGATGCGGCCGGTGCCGCCATCGCAGCGGTCGGCCGCCGGCAGCCAGGTCGTGTAGTAGACGACGCCGGCGTAGACGATCGGGTCTGAGGTCAGGCCTTCACCCGCGCCCAGGGTGAGCACGCCGCCCGAGCCGCAGTCGTCGAGCGGCTGCATCGTGTCGCTGGCGCAGCTGCCCGGGGCCGTGTCTTTCATGGCGAAGAAGTAGCCGTTTCCGCTGCTTTGGCTGCGGGAGTAGGGCGTGCCCGTACCCCAGTAGACGCCGAGCGAGCCGTCGCGCAGCCAGGAGGTGGTGGCCGCGTAGTAGACCTCGGGCCGGGTGCTCAGGCCGCCGTCGGTCTTCGGGTCGAAGAACTCGATCCAGGTCGGGTCGCCCGGGTCGGCGTCATCGAGGCAGGCCTTGTACATCCAGGTTGAGCCAGGGTTTTGCAGGTCGCCGGGGCCGCTGCCGCCCTCGTCGCTGGGCTGGTAGCTGGTGGTGACCGGGAAGTAGAGCGTGTCGGCGTCGCCGTCGCTGTCGACGTCAACCACGGCCAGCGCGGCTGAGATGTAGCCGTTCTCGTAGTGGGAGTCGGTGTCGCTGTTGAGGGCCGAGCCGAGGTCATCGCCCTCGGGGTGGCCGTTGTCGCCGCGCGCGTAGCCGGCGCTGGCGCTGGGCGCCTGGTAGCCGACGTGGCCGGACTCCCAGTAGCTGTCGCCCATGGCCCAAATGTAGAGGTTGGGCTCGTGCTGCTGGTAGCTGCTGCTCGTGGGCACGCCGCGGCCCGAGCCCCAGAAGGCCACCCAGCGGTCGGTGGGGGTCGCGCCGCTCGTGTCGTAGATGTTCGCGATGACCGGCCGGCTGGTCGTGTAGCCCATCGCGTGCTGGTCGCTCTCGTCGGTCTGCTCCCACAAGAAGCGGGGGGCGTTGGTGTCGGTGATGTCGAGCGCCAGCGTGACCGGGCCGCCCTGGCCCTGCTGCACCACGACCACCCGGCGCCACTCGCAGTCGTTGGGGACCGAGTCGCACTCTTTGGAGCCGTTGCCGTTGCTGTCGATCCACACGTCTTCGACCACCGGCGAGCCGTCAAAGAGGAAGGTGCGGCCGAACAACATCATGTCGACGAGGCGCCCCGACCAATCTTGGGCGTGCTCACGCTCGAGCAGGTAGCCGGGCACCCAAGCCCAGAGCTCTTCGCCCTGGTCGGTGTGGGCGGTGGTCGGGTTGTCTTGCAGCGCAAAAGCGTGGAGCATGCCGTCGTTCGCCGCTTGGAGCACCACGGCGGGGATGCTGCCGTCAGCCTCGGCGGCCTCGAGCAGCTCGAGGAAGCGGCGGTAGCTCGGCTCGATGGCGAAGGTCGCGTTGCGGGCCTGGACGACCACCGGCACGCTGTGGGGCGAGTCGCCGAGGCGCCAACGACCGCGGGTGTCGGTCAGGTAGCGGAACTCAGAGGTGGTGTTGCCGCGGACGAAGGCGATGAGGGAGCGCAGGTCGCCCGCGTCGACGGCCACGCAGCTGCCCGTCGACTTGTCGAAGTTGTAGACCTGGCTGGCGGTGGTCGCGCAGCCGCTGGTGTCGGTGCTCGTGTCGAGGATGCGGTCGAGCACGGTGGGCTCGGCGGCCACCGCGTCGACGAAGCGCCGGTCGAGCGGCATGAAGCGGTCGGACTCGGCCAGCGTGCCGAAGCTGCTGTAGGTGAGGGCCGCGGCGGGCTCCCAGAAGGTGTAGATGTCGCGGTAGCTCTCGCCGTCGTTGTCATCGATCTGGCGGTCGTCGCCGGTGACGAGGCGGGAGAGCAGCAGGTCACCACCATCCCACAGCGCGCCGCCGCAGGAGTAGCTCATGTCGTCGCCGCAGTTGGTGTGGCCGTACTCGACCTGGCCGTAGCTGGCGCTGCTCGGGTCGTCGTTGATGCTAAACGCCCGGAGGTGGCCCTGGCCGAGCGAGAGGCCGGCGCCGCTGCCCACCTCGTCGTCGCCGTTGAGCTCGTAGAAGCTGTAGATGAGGTAGTTGCCGTCGGCCGAGACCACCGGGGTGCTGCGGCTGTAGGTGCCGGCCCGGATGTCTTTCATCACGTAGAGGATGTAGGTCAGGATCTGGTCGGGGTCGCCTGCGTTGGCGTAGACGCTGGCCGGGCTGTTGACCGCCGCGGCCGAGCCGAAGAGCTCTTCGGCCACGGTGGTGCCGCCGATGGACAGGCCGACCGTGTGCACGACGAGGTTCTGCGTGCCGCTCAGGTCGGCCCGCATGTCGCTGAGGTAGAGGCCCCGCGACACGTTGTCGTAGGTGCACTGCTCGTCACCCCCGGCGTGCGAGGCGGTGCGGTCGGTGCTGTCGCAGGTGACGTCGGTGGTCAGCGTCTCGATGAACGAGCTGCGGGCGTTGCTGTCGTTGGCCGGCCGCTGCTTGCTGAGCACGATGATGTGGTTGACTTGGCAGGAGTACTCGATCGGCGCCTTGGTGAAGTCGTAGCCGATGCCGTCGCCGTCGGAGTCGACGCTGGGATCGTCGTAGTCCATGCTGCCGAAGTAGCCGTAGGCCAGCTCGCCCAGCGACTCGGACAGGTTCTTGGTGTCGGTGGGGTGGGCGCCCGCGGTGCGCACGGCCTCGAGCTTGGTGTGCAGCTCGGCGTAGGTCGAGCCCAGGGGGGCGATCGGGTAGTAGGTGTTGCCGATGCCGCCGCTGTCGGGGCTGGTGCCGACCACGCCATAGCGCGCGAAGTCAAAGTGCTGGGCGACCATGTCGATGGCGTTGAGCACGTCTTCAAGGCAGGAGTTGGTGAAGGCCCCCGAGGTCGTGCTGCAGGGGTCGCCCATCTCGCTCGACATGTCGATGAGGAAGAGCACGTTCGGCGGCGCCGACTCGACCGTGCTCATGTACTCCTCGCCGCCGGCGGAGGACGCGGCGTGGCTGAGGCCCGGCGCGAGCAGCGCGGCGCACAGCCCACAAGCTGCGAGCAGCAGGCGGGAGGAGGAGGCGGGGCGGGGCTGGTTGGACATCGGCGGCTCCGGCGCGGGCGGGCTCTGGGGGCCACGCGGAGGGGAGGGCGCGGGCGAAGGGTACGTGCAGGTCGACTCTATCGGATTTTGCAGCTGCCGAACCGGACTTTTCGCAGCAGGCTGCTCGTGCGGGCCTGCGTCTCGTTGATCGCGGTCGTCGTCGCGGCGCTCGCTTGGAAGCGCGCGGTGGACGACATCTCCCAGTAGTCGCTGCGGAACTTGCTGCCGCCGAGCTCGGTGCTGTAGCCCGGGGGCGGGTTGCCACAGCGGTGGTAGGTCGCGGTCACCCAGTACACGCCGAGGTTCTGGGCGTAGGTCAGGCCGCCAAAGCTCGCCTCGGCGGTGGTGCGGGCCACGAAGTCGCCGGCGCCGGTGCCCGTGTCGAGGCCCTCGTTCACCGGATCTTGGTTCATCAGCGTGCTGCGCGCGTGCTCGGTGCCCGCGTGCGAGGTGTTGACCGTCAGCATGTGCTTGCGGTTCTGAATGGCCACGCGCTGGTCGATGCCGGCGACCCGCAGCGTGGTCACGCCGAGGATCGCGAGGATCGCCATGACGATCAGCGCGACCAGCATGATGTAGCCACGCTGACCGCTGCGACGGGGCGAGGTGCGGTGCATCGGGAGGGGGCTGCGGGGCACGCGCGCTCCAGTGGCCGAGGGGACGGGAGGGGAGGGGATGGTGACGGGCGGGCGCGGGGCGCTCCGCGGAGGTTCCGCGGAAGTTCAGCGGGCGAGCAGGCGGAGGTTCCGCACCGCGACCTCGGTGGCCATGGTTCGGCGGAAGTAGTTGTCGGCGGCCCCAGCCCCGCCGTTGCTCAGCGCGAGCTTCTGGCCGGGGTAGGCGTCCCGCATGTCGGGCCGGTTGCTGCGGACCGTGAGCATGATGCGCACCATCCAGATGTTGTCGGCGTCGGTGCCCGGGTTGATCGACCGGCCGGTGACCCAGTTGGCCGAGCCCGCGGTCAGGCAGTCGGCCGTCATGGTGCCCTCGTCGACGCAGTACTCGAGCTGCAGGTCTTCGATGTTGTCGACCAGCGGCACGTCGTCGTTGTCGGGCCAAGTCTGGTCGGCCGACATCATCAGCACCGGGTTCTCGATCGTGCCCGCGCCGACGCCGTCGTCGTCATTGTCGACGTAGAAGGTCACGACCTCGGCCCGCGAGCAGGTCATGATCGGCGTGAGGTTCGGGTTGGTGGTGAACCACTGCGCGTAGTCGGAGTAGCCGTCGTTGGGGTTGACCCCGACCTGGCCGGTGGTCGCGTTCACCGCGGTGATGGTCCACAGGTAGCTGCGGATGCCGCGCGGGTCGGCGTAGTCGCTGCACATCAGCAGGTCGCCCGCGTTGAGCTGGGCGAGCTTGAGCGCGTTGCCCCGAAAAGCCGGCTTAAAGGTGATGGTCAGCGTGTCCCAGGTCTCGATGACTTGGTTGCTCGTGTCCATCACCAGGGCGGGATCCATGTAGGTGACGGTGACCGCGTCGGGCCCTGCGTCACCATCGGGGTCGTCCCAGGGCATGATCACGGGGAGGGCCTCGCTCTCGGCCCCCGCCGTTGGGCCAAGCGCGCCGTACACCCAACCCCCGCTGCCGTAGCCGGCCATGCGCACGCTTCGGCTGATCATGTCGGTGGCGAAGCGCAGGCTCTGGTTCATCTCCATGTCGATGTCTTGGCGGAGCAATTGCCGGCTTTGGACCGAGAAGAGCGCGAAGAGGGCCGCGACGGTGAACGAGGCGATGGCGATGGCGACCATCACCTCGAGCAGCGTAAAACCGGCCTGGGCGGCGGCGCGTGCGCGTGACCAACCGGTTGGCCGGCGGGAGGGCAGCGGGGAGGAGCCGGGGGTCTGGTGCATCAGCGATCCCGGAAGCGGAAGCTGGAGATGGTCGTGCCGTGCCAGGTGCCGAAGGCCTCGTCGCGGTACTTGCAGCGCACCCGCATGCGGACCCAAGTCACCGGGCCGGAGTCCATGTTCGCGACATCCCAGGAGATCCGGTAGTTGAGCTGGCCGTAGGTGGTGTCAGTGGTGTTCAGCGCGTTGACCAGCAGCGGGGTGCCGGGCTGCTCGAGATCGGCCCACAGCGTGGTGTTGTCGGCGGCCGCGGTCGGGTCGCTGCCCCCATCGACCAGGGCGGCGGGCATCGCGCCCTCTTGCCAGGGGGCCGCGAGCATCCGCTCCATGTAGGTCTGCGCTAGGTAGGTGCAGTCGGTCAGCTTGCGGGCGTGCATGTTGCTGCGCAGCGCTTGTGTATGGAAGCCAAACATCACGATGAGCGAGAAGCCCAGGAGCGCGGTGGCGATCAGGGCCTCGATCAAGGTGAAGCCGCCCTCTGCCCGCGCGCGGCGGTGGCCGGCGGGCAGCGGTGCGCGGGCGGTGCGGGGCGGCGCGTTCATCGGCGGGGGACCCTCGGGCGAGGCGCGCTGGGGGCGCGGTGCTGGGGAGCGGTGGCTCAGCGGGGCGGCGCGGTGGGCGAGGCGAGGCGGACGGCGCCAGCGGCGGAGACCAGGAGCATCACCTCGTCTTGAACGCCCTGGGCGACGGCCCTCTGGTTGCGGAGCGTCAGCCGGATGTAGCCGCGGTCGAGGTCGGCCGGCGGGTTGTCGAGGTAGCCGCGGGAGTTGATGACCAGGGCGTCCTGGTCGCCGGGCGAGGGCCCCGTGATTGTGCCCCAGGGGACGAGGCAGGTCCAGGGGGCCTCGGCGTTGCCGTCGCGGGACAAGGAGACCGTGCCCTCGGAGTCGTCGGCCGTGGCGTCGGGGTCGACGTCGGGGGGCAGGATGTCCCACCGGGTGGAGCCGCGGCTGGCGTCGCCGATCTCAAGCACCCAGCCACCACCCCAGTCTTCGGGCGTCGCGCAGTTGCCCGGCGCGGCCATCAAGCGGAGGCGGGTCTGCCGGCCTGTCGCGGTCGACAGGGCCTGGAGCTGGTGCACGTCGGCCTTGAGCCGCTTGGCCGCCGAGACCATGTGGTAGCGGGGGAGGTGGTCCTGCAGGGCGCCGACGCCCAGCGCGGCCGTGATCGCGAGGATGGCGATCACCACGCCAAGCTCGACCAGCGTGAAGCCGGCGCGGCGGTCGGGGCGGGCGCGGGGGCGCAGGTGCACAGGGGTCTCCGTCGAGGGGCGCGTCTGCAAGGACCGATCCAGCGCCCCAGGGGCAATGATGCCAGAGGCGCACGCGCATACCATGGGAGCGAGCGTGGCTTTCTTTGGATGAGTCGCGGGCGCGGGGCGCAGGAGGCCCGGCCGTGTGGAACAAATTCCCGAGCGGTGGGAAGAATTTTCTTAGGGAGCGGCGGGCGGGGCGCCGAGCAGCTCGGCGGCGGAGGGCTGGGCCGCCGGGCAGACCTGCTCGATCACCGCCCTGCGCCGGTGGATCTGGCGGCGGACCGCGGGCAGCTCGGGCAAGCCGACCCCCACCGCCTCGGCCTCGGTCACCGCGTGTTCGGCCGCGTCGAGCCAGGCGCGCAGCGGGGGGGCGCTCGCCTCGCAGTTTGCCGGATCTTCCCGGCCTTCGGTCGCGCTGATCAAGGCGCGGGCCTTGAGCTGCAGCACCACCGCCCGCTGGCGGCGGGGCAGCTTCGGGTCGGCGACGAGCACGTCAGCGGCGCTGATCGCGTCGAGGGGGCGCCCTTGGCGCAGGGCGCACTCGGCCGCGCCCAGCCGGTACTCGGGCACCTCGGGGGCGAGCGCGACGAGGCGCGCGTAGCGCTCGGCGGCCCGCTCCACCTCGCCGCTGGCCAGGGCGAGCAAGGCGAGGCTGCCCTCGACCCGCAGGTCGTCGGGCGCCTCGGCCTTGGCCGTGGCGAGCAGGGTGCGGGCCTGGCCGAGCTCACCCTCGGCGAGGGCCACCGAGGCGAGGCCGCGCAGGCACTCTGGCTCGGTGGGCGCGGCGTCGAGGCAGCGCTGAAAGCTGGCCCGGGCCGCCTCGCGCTGGCCGGCCACCTGGTAGGTCCACCCGAGGCCGCCCAGCGCCCCGACGTGCCCCGGCTCTCGGTCGAGGGCCGCGCGAAAGTGGCGCTCGGCCTCGGACAAGGCGTGCGCGTCAAGGGCCGCCCGCCCCGCCTCGACGTCGGCGGTGGCCGAGCAGGCGGCGAGCAGCAGCGCCAGTCCGGCGGCGCGGCGCAGCTCAGGCCCCATGGTCGTCTTCGCTGATGTCAAGGCCATAGTCGCGGATCTTGTAGGCCAGGGCCTTGGTGCTGAGCTCAAGCAGACGGGCCGCCTGGGTGCGGTTGCCCTGGGTGCGCTGCAGCGCGAGGTGGATGAGGTGGCGCTCCAGCAGGGCGCTGTGGCCCTTGATGCTCAGGTCGGCCGCGCCGTCGTCAGGCAAGAGCCGGAGCACCCCGCCGCTCGGAGCAGCCGCGCCGTTCGGCTCGGGGCGGGTCACCGGCCGTAGGGGGAGGTCATTGGGCTCGATCTGGGGCCCGGTGGCGAGCAGGACGGCCTGCTCCAAGACGTTTTCGAGCTGGCGTACATTGCCTGGCCATCGCTCGGCGCAGAGGCGGTCCAGCGCCGCGGCGGAGAGCGGCGGGGCGGGGCGCCCGAGTCGGCGGGCGGCCCGGTGGAGCAGGGTGTGGGCCAGAAGGGGCAGGTCATCGGGGCGCTCGCGCAGCGCCGGGGTCTGGATGCGGACCACGTTGAGCCGGTAGAACAGGTCGCGGCGGAACCGACCGGCCTCGACGGCCTGCTCGAGCGGGGTGGCGGTGGCCGCGACCACGCGCACGTCGACCTCGCGGTCGCGGTCGCCGCCGACCCGGCGCACGCGGCCGTCCTCGAGCACCCGCAGCAGGCGGCTCTGCAGCGCCAGCGGCATGTCGCCGATCTCGTCGAGCAGCAGGGTGCCCTTGTCGGCGAGCTCAAAAAGCCCGCCCCGGGCGCGCACGGCGCCGGTGAACGCGCCGCGCTCGTGGCCGAAGAGCTCGCTCTCAAGCAGCCCCTCGGGGAGCGCCGCGCAATTGACCGGGACAAAGGGGCCCTCCCGCCGGTCGCTGCGGGCGTGAAGCGCCTGCGCCACCAGCTCCTTCCCCGTGCCGGACTCGCCGGTGATCAGCACGGTGCTCGGGTAGCGGGCGACGCGGCTGACCGTCTCCATCACCGCGCGGGCCGCGGCCGAGCGCCCAACAAAACCCAGCTCGGCGCCCTCGGGCTCGACCACCCGGGCGCGAAGGGCGGCGTTCTCTTCGAGGAGGCGGTCCTGCTCGGCGATCCCGCGGAGCACGTGGCGCAGCTCGTCGGGGCGCACCGGCTTGTTGATGTAGGCCCAGGCGCCGCGGGCCAGGGCGGCCACCGCCTCTTCTTGGCCGCCGTAGGCGCTCATCATCACCACCCGCAGCGCGGGGTGCGCCGCGCGGGCCTGGGTGAGGAAGCCGTGCCCGTCGAGCACGGGCATGCGCAGGTCACAGAGGGCGAGGCGGAGCGCGGGGGTGGCCTCGAGCTGGGCCAGGGCCGCGGCCCCGTCGGCGGCCTCGACCGCCGCGTAGCCCTCCCGCTCGAGCAGCAGCCGCAGCACGTGGCGGATCGCGGCCTCGTCGTCGACGACGAGCACGGGCGGTCTGCGCAGCGGCGACGACGGGGAGGACATGGGCCGCGCGCCTCGGGCAGGGGAGACCGGTAGAATAGCAGCCCACCGGCCCCGCGCCCGCCGCACGGCCCGGGACTGGAGCCGCGGTTGGCCGACCAGACTGACGTGCTGCTGCTTGTTCACGGCTTCCCCCCGCGCGAGGTCGCGGGCACCGAGCAGCACACCGCCGCCCTCGCCGCGGGCCTGCGCGCGGCGGGCTGGCGCGCCACGGTGCTCGCCGCGACGCGGGCGCCCGGCCGCCCCCAGGGCGCGCGGTGGCGCGAGCAGCTCGAGCTGCCCACCGCAGCGGGCCCCGTGCGCGTGCCGGTGGTGCGCGTGGTCAACAACCTCACCGTGCGGCCGCTCTCGGCAGGCGAGGTCGACCCGGCCCTCGACCGGGTGTTGGAGGGGGAGATCCGCGCGCTGAACCCGGCGTTGATCCACGTCCAGCACCTGCAGTTCCTCAGCGCCGACCTCGGGCGCCTGCTGCCCTCGGGCCGCCCCGCCGTCCTGACCCTCCACGACCGCTGGGCCTGGTGCGCGGCGGGCGGCCTCGGCCAGGGCGTCGATGGCGCGGCCTGCCCCGGGCCCGCGCCGGACCGCTGCGCCCCCTGCGCCGCTGCCTGGGCCCCCGCGCCGGGCCGGCGGGCCCAAGCTTTGCTGCGGGGCGCCGGCTGGATGGGCAGGCTGATCCCGGTGGATCAGCTGCACCGGGCCTACCAGCGCCTGCCCGAGGCGTGGCGGGCCCCGGTGCGCCGCGGCCGGGCGGTGGAGGGGGCACCGGCCGCGGCCCACCGCAACGCGGCCTTGGCCGAGGCGGTCCGGCGGGTCGACCTGCGCTTGAGCCCCTCGGCCCACCTCGCGGCCGAGGCCGAGGCGCTGGGCCTGGGCCCGGTCGAGCTGCTGCCCCACGGCGTCGATCTGCCCGCGGGGCCGAGCCCAGCCCTCCGGTCGGGGCTGCTGTTCTTGGGCACGCTGAGCGCGCACAAGGGGCCCGATCTGGTGCAGGCAGCCTGGGCGCGCGCCTTTCCAGATGGGCGCCCAGGCCTGCGTTTTCACGGTCCGCCCGGCGACGCGGCGGGCCTGCGCCCCGCGCTCGTCGGCCCGCCCCTGGACCGGGCGGGGGTCGCCGCGGCCCTGCGCGGCGCGCAGGCCCTGGTGCTGGGCAGCCGCTGGCGCGAGAACGCCCCGCTGGTCGGATTGGAGGCCCGGGCCGCCGGCTGCCCGGTGGTCGCCCCGCGCAGCGGCGGCTTGCCCGAGCTGGTCGAAGAGGGCCGTGACGGCCTGCTCTACGCGCCCGGCGACGTCGAGGACCTCGCCCGGGCGCTGCGCGCGCTGGTCGCCGGTCCGCCGATGCGCCCGCGCGCGCCGCCGACCGTCGAAGACAACGTGCGTGAGCACATCCTCCGCTATGAGCGGCTCTTGTCGGGCGCCCGGGGCCTGCGGTGAGCGCCCCTCCGCCCGGCGGCCTGCGCGGCGGGGTGCTCCACGCGGTGCACGGCTGGCCGCTCGACCAGCTCGGCGGGGTGGGCGTGGTGGTCGACGCCCTGTGCGCGGCAGAGGCCGCGGCGGGGCGCCCGGTGGCCGTCCTGGCCCCGAGCGGTGGATGGCGTTGGCGGCCGCGGGCGCGGTGGCAAGAGGGCCTCCCACCGGTTCTTTTCGTGGATCGGGGCGGAGGGTTGGGCGCACGGGCCTCGTGGGAGCAGCCCGCCGCGCTGGACGCGGTGGGGGCCGCGCTGGAGCGGCTGGCCCCGGCCGCGCTGCACGTGCACCACCTCGCCGGGCTGCCGTTGGGCCTGCCCGCGCTCGCCCGCCGGATGGGCCTGCGCGTGCGGATCACCCTGCACGACTACCACTTCGTCTGCCCGCGGGGGCAGCTGCTCGACGCCCGCGGCGCGCCCTGCCCAGGCCCCGCGCCCGACCGCTGCGCGGGCTGCCTCGGCCTGCGCGGGCCGACCGGGCCGGCGGCGGTGCGCGCGCGCCGGGAGGTGGTCTCGGCCCAGCTCGCCGGGGCCACGGTCGAGAGCCCCTCCGCCGATCTCGCGGAGCGTTTTGAGCGCTTCGGTCTGCCGCGACCGACCGTCTGCGCGCTGCCCCCTCCTGCGTGGACTGCCGCGCCGCGGCCCGCCACCCGGCAAGAGGCGCCCCTCCGCGCTCTTTTCCTCGGCGCGCTGCACCCCAGCAAGGGCCCCGACCTGCTGCTCGAGGCGGCGCTGCGCCTGCCCCGTGGCGCCCTCGACCTGCGCCTCGCCGGGCCGGATGGGCCAGATCGTGCCTTTGTCCAGCGGATCCGCGGCGCGGTGGAGGAGGCGCGGGCGGCGGGGCGCGCGGTGCGGCTCGACGGCGCGCTGCCCCGAGCGGAGGTCCCGGCGGCGCTGGCCGGCGCCGACCTGCTGGTGGTCCCGAGCCGGTGGGCCGAGAACAGCCCGCTGGTCGTGCGGGAGGCGATGGCCGCGGGGCTGCGGACGCTGGTGCCGGCTTGGGGTGGCGCGCGGGAGCTCGACGCGGGCGCGCTGGTCTTCGGCGCGCCGCGCCGCGAGCCGCCCCGGGGCCCTGCGCGGGATCAGGTCATCGTGGCGGCGATCGAGGCGGAGCTGCGGCGGGCCCTCTTCGGGGGGTCTGGTGACCATACGGATATGAAGTAGTAGTCAGACGGTTATGTATCATTGACGAATCAATGAGGTGCTGGCTTCTCGGGTCTCCACGCGTCCCGGTCTCGCGAAAGTGTCTGCTGAGTACGTCGGATCTGTTTGGTCGTGCCGTCAAGATTGTCTGCACTTCAGCCCGCTGCCGACCGGCGCGGAAGGCAGCGGGTCTGGTCCACCGGCGGCATCATCCGCGCCGGAGGTGCAGATGCGCGCAGCGGGGGTGGTGGTGGCCTTGTGGGCGGTCGCCTGCGGTGGGGCGACCAAGGATGATCCGGCGGACACGGGCGGTCTCTACGTGGATGATGGCGCTGCCGATGGCGCCGATGGTGCCGATGACTCCGGCGGATCGGATGGAGCGGACGGGTCGGATGGCGCGGACGGCGCCGATGGGTCGGACGGCGCGGATGGCGCCGATGGGTCGGACGGCGCGGATGGTGGGGATGGTGGGGATGGCGGCAGCGGCGGCGAGGGGCACTTCTCGGCCTGCTCGGCCGAAGGCGGGGCCCGCACCGACATCGGCAGCATCGCCGTCGAAGGTGACGTGCTGCTCATCGAAGCCGGCTACGGCGGCGGCTGCGAGGAGCACATCTTCACCGTGTGCTGGCCCGAGGGCAGCTTCGCCGATGATCCGCCGACCGCGCGCCTGGAGCTGCGCCACGACGGCGTCCCCGACCCCTGCGAGGCCTACATCATGGAGACGCTCCGGGTCGATCTCGCCCCCCTCCGGTCGGCCTGGGCGGCCGGCGGCGGCGCGGCCGGCGCCACGGTCACCCTCGAGCTCGGCGGTCATACCGCCACGGCGGCCATGTGAGGGCGGCGATCGGCCTGCTGCTCGGCCTGCTCGCCTGCACCGCCGGGGACGACAAAGGCGGCGCTGGGGGCGATAGCGCCGACGGGTCGGCGGCTGATGGCGGGGCGGGCGCCGACGGTGCGGGGGATGGAGGCGACGACGGCGGAGCGGCCGCAGGCGGCTGGTTCCCTGAGGGTGCGGTGTGGACCACGCCGGTCACTGACGCGGCCACCGATCCGCGCTCGGGCGCGGTGATCGACGCGCTGCAGGCCCATGGCTGGGGGCTGGGTCGCTTCCAGATCGACTTCTCCATCGAGGTGCTGCGCGCCGACGCCTCGACCGAGGCCCGCGGGTTCACCCCCACCGGGGACTTCTACAGCCCTGACTGCGACGCCGTTCCCGTGCCTGTGCCCCCAGGCGCCCGGCTCGAGGGCGAGACCGGGACGGCCTGCGAAGGGGATGGCGACTGCCACCTCATCGTGCACCACGTCGATGAGGGCAAGCTCTATGAGATGTGGCGGGCCGACATCCGGGGCGAGGACTTCCGCGGCGGCTGCTTGGCGGTCTGGGACCTGGGCCGCGTCTACCCGCCGGAGGGCCGCGGCCTGCAGTGCACCTCGGCCGACGCCGCGGGCTACCCGATCGCCCCCTTGTTGTTCACCGCCGAGGAGGTCGCGGCGGGCGAGATCGCCCACGCGATCCGCTTCATCCTGCCCAATTCCGCGATTCGAGACGGGGAGTTCTACGCGCCGGCCAGCCACGCGACCAACGCCGACGGCGGCGGGCCCGACGCGGTGCCCTACGGCGCGCGTCTGAGGTTGAAGGCGGACTTTGACGAGTCACTGCTGCCCTCCGAGGGCGCGCGGGTCGTCGCCCGTGCGCTGAAGACCTACGGAATGCTCCTGGCGGACGGCGGGAACGTCGCCTTGACCGCCGCCGCCGACACCGACAGCGCCCAAAAATGGGAGGGCCTGCTCGGGAGCCGCGATCTGGAGGCCATCCAGCCCCGCGACTTCGAGCTGATGGAGCTGGGTGAGGCCGTCCCCCTGACCTTTGACTGCGCGCGCAACGGGCTCTGAGGGCGGGCGGGGTCCCGGCGGCGCCTCCGGGTGGTCCCGGCCCTCCGCCGCGCCGACCGCGCGTGCCCCGCGCGGGGCGGCGGCTTAACAACGGCCCGCCCTCCGCTTTGTCCGCCCGCC
Organism: Deltaproteobacteria bacterium; assembly: GCA_016792625.1. Taxonomy (GTDB): domain Bacteria; phylum Myxococcota_A; class UBA796; order UBA796; family UBA2385; genus JAEUKK01. The sequence continues at coordinate 47,590 of JAEUKK010000177.1, forward strand.
TCATGGGACGGGGCGCGCGCGGCGAGCGCCGCGGGTCGGCGCGCTCGGCGGCAGCCGGGCCTCCGCAGGTTGCGCGCGTGCGACGATGGAAGGGCGCGCGCCGGCGGCCGATGGGGCCGCCCGCAGGAGATGGCCCCCGATGCCCACCGACCGCTCCCAGTTCATCGTCCCCGCCGGCCTCGAGCTCGAGCACGGCCCGGACGGTCTGGTCATCCGCTTCCCGGGCGACGTGGTGCTCGACGCGCCGCTGGGGCCCCGGGTCCGCCTGATTGAGAGCCGCGGGGGCGACATCAGCTTTGGCGCAGATGTCGAAGTCGACGAGATCATCGCGCTGAGCGGCAAGGTCACCGCGCGCGCCGGCTTGCGGGTGCGCAGCCTGAGCGCCGCCGATGTGCAGGTGCGCGGGCCGCTGCGGGCCGATGTGGTGGTGGGCCGCAGCCTGCGGCTCGAGGGTGGGGCGACCTGCGGCCAGATCACTGCGCTGGCCGGCGATCTGGTCATGCAAGGGGTCGTGCGGGTCAGCGGCGACGTGGTGGTCGACCACGGCGATCTCATCTGCCACAGCGACTTTACCGCCGCGAACGTCCGGGCCGGAGGGCGGGTGGTGCTGCGCGGGCCGTCCGAGCTCGGTCGGGTCGAGGCGGGCCGAGAGCTGCTCGCCCAGGCCGCTGTGCGCGCCGATCAGCTCCTCGCGGGCGCGGCGATCGAGTGCCTCGACAACGTCGAGGCGCGGGTCGCCCGGGCCGAGACCATCCGCCTCTCGGGCCCCCGCAGCGAGATCAAGCAGGTGCAGGCCCGGGCGCTGATCGCAGTGGGCGCCGGTAAGGTCACCGGTGATGTGTTTATCGCGCCTGTCGTCGATCTCGCGGCCCGCACCACCGGGCGGATCACCGTCATCGAGAGCCACAATGAGCTGGGCGCCAGCGCGGTCAGCGGCAAGCTGCGCCTCAGCGAGCTCGGCGCGCTGATCAGCGATGTGGACGCCTTTTTGCGGGACCGCGGCATGACCCGCCTCGACGAGGCCCCCGCGCCGTGGCCCGAGCGCCCGCCCGCCCGCCCGACAGCGGCGCCGCGCCCCGCCGTCGAGGCCGCGCCCCCAGCGGTGCAGCCCGAGGCGCCGCTCCGGTCGGCGGCGCAGCCTGCGGCTCCCCCTGCGTCGCCCGCGGGGGCTGCTCCGGCTGCTCCCGCGTTTTCAGCCCCTTCGTCGCCGTCGTCGTCGGCGGACGCCGCGCCCACCCCAGCGGCGCCGG
>JAEUKK010000038.1 GCA_016792625.1 Deltaproteobacteria bacterium
CTATGTCGAGCGATGCAAGAACAGGTGTAGTTGACAGGAACTTAACTTGATTGTGCATCATCACCTCCCTAAACGTCACACTTACAGCACAAACCTTCAGAGCTACGCCGCTCGTCGCCCCGCATCCCCGTAACCCACCCGAAGTGCACCACCCAACGCTCAATGCGCCTAACGTCCAGCATTCAGCCGCGGCCGAAGGCCGTCGGCTGCAATGCATCGTTAGGCCCTCGCCACCAAGCTTGAAGCTGTTGATCGCCCAGGCTGGCCGCTGACCACTCGGTGGACCACCCGCCGTGCAAGCCGCATCGCCACCTCAAGCCTACCACGAGCACGCAGGTCGGGGTCAGCCGCGAGCACCTTCGACCAGCGAGCTGCGCCCGGGCTTCAGCACGGCGACCGCGCCGAGCTGGTGACTACAACGTGCGGCAGGCCAACCTCGCCGCCCATCACGGCTTGGCCGACCGTGAGCAACTTCGACCACCCAGACCGGCCCGAGCTTCAGCGCACCCAGAGCACTGGGCCGGCGCTTTCATCGTGCAGCACATCAAGTTCGACGCCGCCTTCCGTCCGAGCAACCAACGGCGCCGGCCAGTCGCCGGACTGCTCGACTCGGTAGGCGACCGTGCCGAGATCTGCCTGCCACAGGTCGTTCGCATCGCCCAGGCCCTGGCCGCTCGTCCCGACCACCGTGGACCATAAGATCCGAAGATTGACGAGCATAACGTCGAGGACACTGGTCCCGCTGCCGACGGTGCGGCCCACCCGCGACTCTGTACCTACCCGAGCGGGTCGGAACCGGGCCGCCAAAGCAGCCTCAGCCGCGACGCTCCACCCTTCCATCAGATAGGCCACGGGCCTGGGGGCGGAACGTGTCGGACGGCAGCAGAGCAGCACTGAGCTTCGGGGGTACCGGCACGGCGCTGCGGGCTTGCACCCGCGTAGGCGACGACGGCGTCTTCACGGCCACCAAGTGGTTGACCCTCGTTTACCTCCCGATCTGGCCACTGCGCCGCGCGCGCTACCGCCTGATCGACCACGGTTGGCGCTTCCCCGCACGACGCACACTGCGGGTACATGAGCTCGAGAAACTGCCGCTTAGCCGCGCCGAAGTGGCGCGGACCTACGCCTGGGCCTGGCTGGGCGTTCCGGTAGTGTTGTGGGGGCCCACCTCGTTGCTGTCGTTGCCGGGAATCGTGCTCGGACAGCCGCAGTTCGCGGCGGTCGGGGCGGTGGTGTCATCAGTGTGGGTGATCCCCTTCGCGCTGGGCACGTTGCTCTGGACTCACGGACAGCCGTGGCCAGAGCGATTCCCATCTGCGCGGGGGCCCGCGCTCCTCCTCGCGCTACGGCAGACGGGACCCAAGCTGTGGGCAGCTGTGGGCTTAGCGGGCGCGCTGATTGGCGGGACCTACGCGCTGTTAGTTGCTGGGGTCGAACTTCA
>JAEUKK010000093.1 GCA_016792625.1 Deltaproteobacteria bacterium
AGAGGTGGCAGAGCTTGTTTTGGGGCCCTGGCGCAACATGGCTGGCGTGCACAGCGCGGGCTGGCCGGGCGAAGAGTGCCACGAGACGATCGGCGAGGGCCACACCCTTTGGTGCCGTATCGCCGAGCTTGAGTTTTTCCCGGCACGATCGACCGGCCATGGCGACATTGAGGTTCGACTGGGCAGCCATCAATGTGACGTGCCCTGGCGCCCGGCGGCGATGGGTGAGGTGCGCGCACCCGTGCAGCGCGACGCCCATGGGTGGACTGACCTGTCAAAGGTCGCCGATGCACGGTACGAAGGCTTTGACCTTACGTTTAGTGGGCTGATCACCTACGACAACATCGACTACGGTAGCGACGCCTTCAAGTGCCGCTTCGAGACCGACGATGTTTTGTATTGTGAGCTGATCGGTATGTGGGTCCGCGGCGCTTGGCCTGAGACCTTTCGCTTTCAGCGGGTGGCCGCCGACCGCGAGGCCATCCCCTGCTCCTCGTTGTTTGAGCGGTATGTTGTGGATCGTTGAACCTGGGCGATAGGCCGACCGCCGACGCGGTCATTGGAGGGGCAATGAAGGGTCATGGCGCGCGGCTATGGGTGGTGCTGGGCATGTTCGCCTGCGGTGGGAAGGGGCCGGGTGATACCGCCACGTCGCCCACCGAGGCCGAGCGTGTGTGCCGCGCGTACACCCGCGCGCTTGCTTCGTGCCTTGACGTGTATGGCCGCGCGCCGGTGGGGCTCGGCGTCGATGACACATCCTGCGGCCAGCGTGCGCTTACGGCTGATGAGTTGATGTTTTACCGCTGTGCGACCGACGCGCTTGATGGCGCGGTCTGCACCGTCGAGGGTCTGCCCGAGCTGCGTGACGAGACCTTTGCCTGCATGACGGCGTGGTCCGCGGCGGCCGAGCGGCGCGTGCCGCCGGGCTGATGTGCACCCAACCGGACCATGGCCGGCGGATCGATGCATGTGGGCCCACATCGCGCCTTCCGCAGCCGCGGATCGGTGCAGGTGGGCTCTGATCGCGCGCTCCGCAGCCGCGGATCGGTGCATGTGGGTCCACATCGCGCCTTCCGCAGCCGCGGATCGATGCATGTGGGTCCACATCGCGCGCTCCGCAGCCGCGGATCGATGCATGTGGGCCCACATCGCGCCCTCTACAGCCGCGGATCGATCAATGTGGGCGCACATCGCGCTCCCGGCGCTCGGCGGGGGCGACGCCGGGGCGGCCCCGCCGGGGCAGGCCCCGGCGGTCGGGGCGCTGCGCGGGGTCGCGTTGCTCCGTCGGCCTTCGGCCGACCCGGCAAAGCCGGCCGCTCCGCTCCCTGCCGCCGCGAGGCGGG
>JAEUKK010000094.1 GCA_016792625.1 Deltaproteobacteria bacterium
CGGGGCCGGCCGCGGCCAAGGTCCGCGGCCGCGCGGGCTCGGCCGGCCCGCGCGCGGGCCGGGCCGCCGCTGCGCGGCGCGCGCCGGGCCAGGCGGGCGCAGAGGCCCGGTCGGGGGGCGTTGCGGGGGGCTGGCCCCCCGCCCCCCGGGGCGACTCAGCGCGCGGGCGGGTCACCTTCGAGCGTAGCCACCGCCCGCTCGACCGGTCGTTTCCCGCCGTCGGCGAGGTCGACCAGCTTGAGCGCGCCTTTGTTGCTGCGCACCAACCAGAGCCCTGCGCGGGCGCTGGGGTCGAGGGTGGTGGTCGACCCCCCGCAGCCAGTGACCGTGGCCGGCCCGGGGCCGAGCAGGGTCGAGACGGCGACGCCGGGCGAACCGGCGTGCCGGCCGCTGGGCACCACGGCGCCGCTCGCGAGCAGCGCGTCGAGGGGCAAGGTCTTGCGTTGGCCGGCGCGGAGCATCACCAGCGCCCCGGGGACGCCGGCATCGCAGGCCGGATCGGGGGCGGCTTCGGGCCCCGGCCCCGCCCCGGTGCGCCCCCCACCGGAGAGGTTCGCCACCTCGCCCGGCTGCAGCCCGGCCCGGGCGTCGGCCTCGTCGCGGCGCCGCTGCTCGTACGCGGCGCGGCTGCGGGGGCGGTTGGGATCGAGCGCGGGCGCGGGCGGCGCTGCTGTCGGGGCGGCGGCTTGCGGGGGCGGAGCGTCACCCCCACAGGCCACCAGCGTGAGCCCGATCAGCAGCGCCGTCGCGCGCACTTAGGGCAAGGGCGCGGCGAGCGCGTCAACGTAGAAGGGCAGGGTGCTCACCGGGGTGGCGCTGAAGGTGCCCGTGGTCAGGTCGAGGGTGTAGAGCGCCCCGGTCGACGAGAGGCCCTCGCTGTCGGTCGAGCCCGAGAGCTTGTACAGATCGCCGTTCGCGAACACCGCGGCGCCGCCGCTCTCCCACTCGAGGCCCTCGGGGATGGTGAGCGCCGGGCTCGCCTCGGTCGACAGCCCCGTGGCCGGATCGAGGAGGTAGGCCGGCGAGTACGCGCTGGGCAGCGCGATGAGCGTGCCGTCGGCGGCGCTGGCGAGGCCCGAGCCGTAGCTGCTGAGGTAGTCGGAGCCCGGGTCGGTCACCGCGCCGGTCGCGGTGTCGATCAGCACCATCTGGTCGGAGTCTTCGGTCCAGCCGTAGAGCTGGCTGCCGATAAAGGTGATGTCGGGGATCGAGTCGTGGTTGGTCACCGAGCCGTCGCCCAGGTCTTCGACCAGGTCGCCGATGCGGCTGACCGCGCCCCCGATAGGGTCGACGGTGTAGAGGCCCGAGCTGCCCAGCGCTTCGTCGCCGTACTCGGTCGACTGCACGCCGAAGAGCTTGCCGTTGGGGTCGAAGGCCAGCCCGGTGAAGCCCACCTCGAGCGCTGCAACCGTCTCGACCGCGCCGCTGCGGGGGTCGATCGCGTAGAGGTTGCCCGCGGTGCCGGCCCGCCCATCGGCCGCGTACATCGGCGCGAGGTGGGTGAACGCGTCGGCGAGGGTCGTGCGCTCGCCGCGGGCGTTGCCGACGATCACGTCGTAGCGGCCCCAGGTGCTGCCGGGGGGCAGGGTGCAGACCGCCTCGGTGTCGCTCACCGCGGTCACCGGGCAATCGGCCCCGCCGACCTCGACCCGCAGGCCGGGCGCCGAGAAGCCGCTGCCGATGAGCGTGATGTCGGTGGGGGCCAGGTACACGTTCCAGGTCGGGAAGAGCTCGGTGAGGGTCGGCATCGCGCAGGCGGGCTCGGCCGCACAGTCGGTGTCGTCGCAGTCGACCGCGCCGTCGCAGTCTTCATCGACCTCGCCGCCGCAGTCCTCTGCCGCGGTGGGCGAGATCGCGGGATCATCCGGGGCGCAGTCGTCGGCGTCGGGGGTGCCGTCGCCGTCGGCGTCAGGCGGCCCGCCATCGGCGCCGTCGGCCCCATCCACGCCATCGGCCCCATCGGCGCCGTCTGCGCCATCGGCGCCGTCGGCCCCCGCGGTGTCAGCGCCGCCCTCGTCGTCTTTGGCGGCGTCGTCGCAGGCGGTCAGGGTGAGCGGCAGGAGGAGCAAGAGCAGAGCGGCGCGGGACATGGTGTGCTCCAGTGGGGCGGGGAGGAGGCGCGCGGGGACCGTAGAAGTACGGAGGAGAGGCTATCGCAACGGGGGGGGAGGAGTCCATAGCGCACGCACGGCGGGGCGCCGGCGGCGCGGCCTTGGCCCCGCGCGTCAATCGGCGTGGATGATCGTGCCCACGGGCTCGCCGGCCAGCGCGCGGGTCAGCGTGCCGGGCTTGAGGCCGTTGATGATCTGGATCTCGCGGACCAGCCGCGCCCGCAGCATGTACTCGAGCACCACCGGCTCGACGACGCAGTCGGGCAGCTTGCGCGCGAGCAGCTCTGCGGCGTGGATGCGCGGGATGAAGGTCGCGCGGGGGTCATCTTTGGGGTTGGCGGTGTAGAGGCCATCTTCGTCTTTGACAAAGATGCAGCGCCGGGCGCCGAGGCCCTCGGCGGTCAGCCAGACGCCGGCGTCGGTGCGGTGGGTGGGGATGCGCCCGACCCGGGCCGGGGGCTCCCAGAACGAGAAGGGCGGCATGCCGGGCAGGATCGGCACGCAGCCCATGCGGTAGTAGAGCGGCAGGTGGCCGACCGCCTCATGATCGATGAGGATGCCGCCGTCTTGGGCCAAGAGCAGCTGCAGCATGCGCGCGTTCTGCACTGGCACGTGCGCGCCGATCTTGGCCAGCACGCTGGTGGGCATGCCCAGGTCGAGCGCGATCGCGTAGGCGTGGCGGGCCCGAGTGCCGCCGCCGACGCCGAGCAGCAGCGGGTGCTGCTGGGCGCAGGCCCGCAGCTCAGCGACCAGCGGCAGCACCGCCGCGGCGCCGCGGTCCATGATCGACTGCCCGCCGATCTTGATGACGTTGACCTCGGGCAGGATGCGCAGGACTTGGCGGTCGGCGCCGTGCCCCGCGACGGCCTCGCTGCTGAGGCTGTGCACAGAGAAGGGGGTCTCGATGTCGGTGCGGTCGAGGCCCGCGCCGGGGATGAGGCGGCTCATGCGCGCTCCTCGCGGGTGATGGTGGTGCCGGTCGGCGCGCCGGCGAGGGCGGCGGCCAGCGAGCCCGGTCGCAGGCCGTTGATGACCTTGACCTCGCGCAAGAAGCGGGCGCTCTGCAGGGCCCGCAGCACCGCCCGGTCGATGGGCAGCGAGGGCAGGGCCCGCGCCTCGAGGGCCGCGGCGCTGATCTCGGGGATCAGCGTGGCGTCGGGGTTCTGCGCGGGGTCATCGTCGTAGACGCCGTCGACGTCTTTGATGAAGATGCAGGTGCGCGCGCCGAGCGCCTCGGCCGACAAGAAGACGCCGAAGTCTGAGCCGCTGTCGGGCAGGCGGCCGCCGTCGCGGGGAGGGGGCTCCCAGTAGTGGTAGGGCGGCACGCTGATCGTGAGCGGGATGCGGCCCGAGGCCACATAGAGCGGCACGTCGGCGAAGTCGTCGCGCTTGAGGATGACGCTGCGGTGCCGGCCCATCAGCTGCTGCAGCATCACCACGTTCTGCTCTTCGGAGGGCCCGGCCACTTGGGCGAGGGCCCCCACCGGCAGGCCCAGGTCGAGCGCGATGTGAAAGACGTGGCGCAGGCGGGCGCCGCCGCTGACCGCGACCAGCAGCTCGTGCTCTTGGCGGGCCGCGACGATGGCGTCGACCAAAGGCAAGACCGCGCCGCGGCCCCGGTCCATGATGCTGCGGCCGCCGACGCCGATCACGTTGACCGTCGGCAACATCGGCACTTCGTGGGGGGCGGCGCTGGCCGCGACCGTGTCAGCGCGGATGAGCGAGGCGCCCATCAGCTCGGTGTCGAGGTGGGTGCGGCCGTCGCCCTGCACCAGCGCGCCGCGGCGCCCGGCGGGCTGTGCATCGGAGGGGGAGCTCATCGTGGCCTGTCCTGGGGTGGGTCCGTGGGGAGGGGGGCGTCTATCACAGCCCGGATCTGCCCGGCGCCGGCGAGCAGCGGCGCCGCGAGCAGCGCGCTGGCCACGCCGGCGGCGAGGTGGGTGCCGGCGGCCGCGGCGAAGGCCGCCCAGCCCGCCGCGCCCCCGCCCAGCGCCGCCATCGCCGCCGCCTCGCCGCCCAGGCGGCCGAGGGCGAGCAGCAGGCCCAGCAGCGCGCAGGTCAGCAGGCCCGCCCGGCCCCGCCACAGCGGCGCGGTCAGGTCGGCGAGGATGCCGGGCAGAATGTGCTTGATGAGCTCCAGCGGGCCGAGGCGGCCGTCGCCCGCCAGCAGCGCCACCACCCCCGAGACCGCGCCCGCGCCGGTCGCGGCCCAGCGCCCCGGGGCCAGCTCGGCGGCCAAGAGGTAGAGCGGCAGCAGCACCGCGTTCTTGTGGCCGGGCGCGAAGGGCAGGCCGGGCAGCACCCGCAGCAAACGCATCGAGGCCATCACCGCGCCGACGCCGGCCACCACGGTCGCCGCGCGCAGGTCGGCCGCGGGGAGGCTCGGGTGCGCCTCGGCCAGCCGCCGGGCCGCGCCGCGCAGCGCGCCCGACAGCGGGGGCAGGACCAAGCCCGCCGGATCGGCCCGCAGCGCGGCCACGAAGGCCCGGAGCTGCGCCCAGGACGGGCGGCCTCCGCCCCCGCCGCCGCCGCCGCCGCCCCCGCCGCCGCCACCGCCGCCGCCACCTCCGCCGCCGCCACCTCCGCCTCCGCCTCGCCCGCGCCCTCCTCCTCCTCCGCCGGCGCGCGCCTGCTGGCCCTCGAGCATCTCGAGCACCACCTGCAGCGAGAGCGCGGCCAGCCGCGGCATGCCGAGCCCGCGTAGGGCCTCGACCAGCGCGGCGGGTGTGCCGAGCCGGCGTAGGGCCGCCGCCCCGAGGACCAGGGCGGGCAGGCCGAGGCCGAAGCGCGCCGCCGCCTCGAGGCCGGCGAAGGGGAGGGAGAGGCCGCCGGGCAGGGCCAGGGCGCCCGCGGGGCCGCCGGCGGGCGGCCAGACCAAGACCAGCGCGCCATAGATGAGGATCGGCCACCGCAGCTTGCGCAGGGGGGCGCGCAGCGCCGCGCCGCCGCCCAACCGCCAGACGAGGCCGGCGTGCAGCAGCAGGAGGGCCCCCTGGGTCCACGGCGCGGGCCCGGCCGAGGCCAGGGCGGCCGCGCCGAGCAGGTAGACCGCGCCGGCCCGCAGCGCGGCTGGCCCCCAGCCGGCGCCGGCGCTCATCGCCCGCCGCCGCGGGTCAGGTGCAGGTCGCGGGGCGCGACCCAGAGCGTGAGCGCCGCGCCCGGCTGGAGCTCGGCGGCCCGGCGGCGGTGGACCCGGCCCACCAGCCCGCCCTCGAGCTCGAGGCGCAGGCTCGTGTCCTCGCGGATCACGGACCGCAGGACCAGCTGCAGCGCGTTGGCCCCCGGCGGCGCCGCGCCGAGGTGCAGGTCCTCGGGGCGCAGGCAGAGGTGGGGCGCGGCGGGGGCCGGCTGGTCTGCGGGCGCGGCGCAGCGCAGGCGCTGCCCGGCCCAGCGCACCGCCCGCCCCTCGTCGTCGGGGCCGAGGTCCTCGACGGGCAGGACGTTCTCCCAGCCCACCGCCCGGGCCACCGCCGCGGTCGCCGGCGCGTCGAAGACCGCCTGCACCTCGCCCTGCTGCAGCACCGCCCCGCGCTCGAGCACGACCAGGGCGTCGCCCAGGGCCAGCGCCTCGGCTCGGTCGTGGGTGACCAGCACCGCCGGCACCCCGGCCTCGGCCAGCGCCCGGCGCAGCTCGCCGTGCAGCCGCATGCGCAGGGGGGCGTCGAGGGCCGACAGCGGCTCATCGAGCAGCAGCACCCGCGGCGCGGCGGCCAGCGCCCGGGCGAGCCCGACCCGCTGGGCTTGCCCGCCCGAGAGCGTGGCGGGGCGGCGGTCGGCCAGGGCCCCGAGGTCGAAGCGCTCCAGCAGCGCGTCGATGGCCGCGGCTGGCGCGTCGGGGGCGCCAAAGCGCAGGTTCTGGCGCACGCTGAGGTGCGGGAAGAGCGCGTAGTCTTGGAAGAGGAAGCCGGGCCGGCGGCGCTGGGGCGGCAGGTCGACCCCCGCGGCCGCGTCGAACCACCGCTCGTCGCCCAGGCGGATGTGCCCGGCGTCGGGGCGCTCGAGCCCGGCCACGCAGCGCAGCAGCGTGGACTTGCCCGCCCCGCTGTGGCCGAAGAGCACGGTGACCCCGGCCGGCTGCAGCGGGACCTCGAGGTCGGCCACGAGCTGAAAGCCCTGGTGAAACCGCTTCTCGATCTGAACGCTCAGCGTCGGGCCCACGCCGCCCCCGCGCCCTTGCGGCCGTAGACCACGGCGAGCACGGCGAAGCTGAACAGGGTCAGCAGCAGGCTGGTGCGGCCAGCGGCCGCGAGATCCATCGCTTGGACGCTGTCGTAGATGCTCACCGAGACCGTGCGGGTGCGCCCGGGGATGTTGCCGCCCACCATCAGCACCACCCCGAACTCGCCCACGGTGTGGGCGAAGCTCAGCACCATCCCGGTGAGCACGCCCGGCCAGCTCAGGGGCAGCACGACCCGCCAGAAGGTCGAGAGCCGCCCGTGGCCCAGGCACCAGGCGGCCTCGATGAGGCGGCGGTCGACCCCGGCGAAGGCCGCGGCGAAGGGCTGGACGGCGAAGGGCAGGCTGTAGAGCGCGCTCGCCAGCAGCAGGCCGGGGAAGCTGAACGGCAGCCCGGGCCCGCCCACCGCGGCGACGAGGCGGCCCACCGGGCCCTCGGGGCCGATGGCCAGCAGCACATAGAAGCCGAGCACGGTGGGGGGGAGCACCAGGGGCAGCGCGCTGAGGGCCTCGACCGCCCCGCGCAGCCGGCTGCGGGTGAAGGCCAGCCAAGCGCCCAAGGGCAGGCCGAGCAGCAGCAGCAGGGCAGAGGTCGCCGCGGCGAGCTGCAGGCTGACGGCGATGGCGGCGGTGTCCACGGGGGCCTCAGGCGGGCGGGAGGAAGCCGAAGCGGTCGAGCAGGGCGCGGCCCTCGGCCCCGCACAGCGCGTCGAGCACCGCGGCGGCGGCGGCGGGGTCGGCCGCGGCGCGGAGCACCACCCCGGTCTGGCGCAGCGGCGGGTGGCCCGAGACCACCACGAAGCGGCCCGCCGCGGCGAAGGTGGGCGCGCGGGCCAGCGACAGCGCGATGAGCCCCGCGTCGGCGGCCCCGGTGGCCACGAACTGGGCGGCCTGGGACACGTTGTCGCCCAGCACGAGCTTGCCCGCGACCGCCTCGTGCAGGCCCGCGGCCCGCAGCGCCGCCTCGGCCGCCTGGCCGTAGGGCGCGTGGCGCGGGTTGGCCATCGCCACGGTGCGGACCCGGGCGTCGGCGAGCACCTGGAGGCCCGGCCCGAGGTCGAGCGGGCTCTGGGTCCGGACCCACAGCACCACCTGCCCGAGGCCATAGACCCGCTGGCGCGCGCCGTCGGCGTGGCCGCTGGCGACCAGCTGGGCCGGGTAGCGGTCGTCCGCCGACAAGAAGAGGTCGAAGGGCGCCCCCTGGGCGATCTGCGCGGCGAAATTGCCCGAAGACCCAAAGGTCGGCGCGATGGGCAGGCCCCGTGCGGCCAGCGTGGGCCCATAGGCCTCGAGCGCGAAGCGCAGGTCAGAGGCGGCGGCGATGCGCACCGGCGCGCCCGCAGCAGCGGTGCCCTGCCGCAGCAGGGCGGGGGAGCAGAGCAAGGCGCCGACCAGCGCGCGGCGTGTCCATGGGCGAGGCGTGTCCATCAGGAGGGGAGCTATCTCGCCGGCCGCAGCAGAGCCCAGGCCTTCGCGGCGCTCCCCTTCGTCGCCCACGGCAGCCGCGGGCCGCGCCGACCCCCACACCAGCACCCCCAGCAGCCCAGGCCCTCGCGGCGCTCCCCCTCATCGCCCAAAGCGAGCAGCGGCCCGCGCCGTCCCGCTCACCCTCACCCCCAGCAGCCCAGGCCCTCGCGGCGCTCCCCGTCATCATCCACGGCAGCCGCGGGCCGCGCCGACCCCAGGCCAAAACCCCCAGCAGCCGAGGCCTTCGCGGCGCGCCCCCTCATCGCCCACGGCAGCAGCGGGCCGCGCCTCGTCCCCGGGGGGTTTCCAAAGGGGGGCCATTGCGGGCTGGCGCGCGGCGCTGCCATGCGCCGCG
>JAEUKK010000109.1 GCA_016792625.1 Deltaproteobacteria bacterium
GGTTGGTTGAAGTTCAAGTTCCATTGGTCCTCCCAACACGACCCCCGAGCCGTTGCCGGACTCGGTACCACGCCACATATCGTCGCGCCCCGGCACACCCCACCCGGAGAGCACCACCCTACGCTCGCGGGCCTAACGTCCAGCATTCAGCCGCGGCCGAAGGCCGTCGGCTGCAATGCATCGTTAGGCTCTCGCCACCCAGCTTGAAGCTGTTGATAGCCCCGGCAGGTCGCGAGCCACTCGGTGGACCACCCGCCGCGCACGCCGAGTAGCCGCCTCGAGCCTACCACAAGCACGCACGCCGGGGGTCAGCCGCGAGCACGTTCAGGCCACGACCCGCGCCCGAACTTCAGCATAGCGACCACGCCGGTCTGGTGAAGACACTGTGTAGCACGTCAACCTCGACGCACGTCAGCACCCGCTCAGCAGCAAGCCCCCTCGACCAGCCGCCGCGCCCCAACTTCATGCAGGAGACAGCACAGAGCCCGCGATTAGAGCTTCTGGCACGTCAATCTCGACAGACACCAGCACTCGGTCTGCCGCGAGCCCCTTCGACCAGCCAGCAGCGCCGAGCTTCAGCGCAGGACCCGAGCCGACCCAGCGACTACAACGTGCGGCACGCGAACCTCGACATGCATCGGCACTCGGTCTGCCGCGAGCCCCTTCGACCAGCCAGCAGTGGCGAGCTTCAGCACAGCGACCGCGTCGGCCTGGTGAAGACAACGTGCGGCACATCAACCTCGACCTACATCAGCATTCGGTCTGCCGCGAGCCCCTTCGACCAGACAGCAGTGGGGAGCTTCAGCGCAATGACCGGGTCGGCTTGGTGAAGACTACGTGTGGCGCGTCAACCTCGACACGCATGCTCGCCCGATCAGCAGCGAGCCCACTCGAACAGCGAGCCGCGCCCAGGCTTCACACATCAGGCAGCACAGGACCGGTGAGTACAACGTCTGGCACGACGATCTCGACGAACGTCAACACCCGGACTGCCGCAAGCCACTTCAACCAGCACGCCACGCCCGCACTTCAGCCCAGTGACCAGAACGGGCCGGCAAGTACAACGTGCGGCACGTCAATCTCGACGCGCACCGGCGGTCGGCTGGCCGCGAACCCCTTCGACCAGCCAGCCGCGCGCGAGGTTCAGCGCAGCGACGACACAGGGCCGGTGACGACAACGTGCAGCACATCAACCTCGGCATGCATCCGCGCTCGGCCGGCCGCCAGCCCCCGGGGTCAGCAGGCCGCACCCGAACTTCGGCAACAAGACTGCAGCGGGCCGGCGACTACAACCTGCTGCACGCCATCCTCGACGCAAATTGGCGCTCTGCCGACTGCAAGCCCCTTCGTCCAGCCAGCCGCGCCCGGGCTTCAACACTGTGCCGGCACCAGGGCACGCGATCCAACGCAAGTCGCGGCTGTGCGCTCCCGCTTCAACGACCGACAACGCCGAGACAGCTACAACAGCGTCGAACAAGCCATCTTCGGTGATAC
>JAEUKK010000133.1 GCA_016792625.1 Deltaproteobacteria bacterium
TGCTCGAGCTGGCGGCGGTCTTTTTGCCCACGCTCAGCGCCGAGGCCCTGACCGACGCCGAAGAGGCCACCGGCTGCCGGCGCTTTCGCAAGCTGCGGCCTCTCGACGTGATGGCCAAAGAGGAGCGGCAGCTGCAGGCCCGCCTCGAGCAGCTGCGCGCCGACGAGCGATATCGCCGCCGCGAGGCCCTCATCGGCCCGCACGGCGAGCGCACCCGGGCCCTGGCCGAGGCCGAGGACCACCTCGCCACCTGGGAGGCTGATGCCGCCCGCTTTGAAGGCCAGGACGGCTTTTTGGAGCTGGTCGAGCTCGGCTACGACACGCCGGCCTTCGCCACCCGCTGGTGGGAGCCCGCCTATTGGCGCGCCTGGGCCCGCGGCGACGCCATCTGCGCCGCCCTGCAGCTCGCCGACTTCGGGGATGACGTGCTGCCGGCCTATCACAAGGTCCGCGCGCCCCGAGACCAGTGGCGCGAAGAGGTCGCCCGCCTGCGCGCCGAGCGTGACGCGGTGCGCGACCTGGTGCGGCAGCACGACGAGGCGGCCCTGCGCCTGCAGCACCTCGCCGCGCACTACCTCGACGAGGCGCGCCAGACCTTGGCCGACCACCTGCGCCACGCCGACGCCGCGCTGATCGCCGAGTGGAACCCCGATGAGCGCGGCGTGCAGGTGCTGCTGCGCACGATCACCGGGCTCAGCGCCAAGCTCGACGGCTACGCCGAGCTGCGCGGCACGGTCGAGCGTGAGGTCGGCGCCCTGCGCCAGCGCCGCCAGCAGTGGTCCGAGAAGCGGGCCAAGCTCAGCCGCCCCAAGAAGGCCTACCTGCAGCACCCCGAGACCGAGCTGCGGCAGGCCGAAGACGAGCGCCTCGCCCGGGTCGCCGCCCAGCGGGCCGCGGTGCTGCGCGAGGCCGAGAAGGCCGACCGCTTCTCACGCTACGGCGAGGTCAAGCTCAGCACACCGAGAGAGCTGTGGTGGTCGGCGTTCACGGGCCGCCCGCCCGGCAAGGCCACCCCGAACCTGCAGCGGTGGACCGCCCGCAACCCCTCCCGTCAGGTCGAGTGGGAGGGCGGCGGCATCGGCGGGCTGGTGCGCGACGTGGCCGTGGCCACCGTGGTCGGGACGGCCGTGCACCACGTGGTCGACCGCAGCCTCGACCACCTCGGGGACCTGAGCTGATGGCCGAGGCCGACCAGGCATGAAGACCCTCACCCTGCTCAGCTACGCGATCAACGGCCGCGGCATGGGCCACTTGGTGCGCCAGCTCGCCATCCTGCGCGAGGCGCGGCGGCTCTGCGGGGCGCTGGGCCTGCGGGTCGAGCCCTGGGTGCTGACCAGCAGCGAGGCCGACACGCTCGCGCGGCGCGAGGGAGTGCCGGCCCTCAAAATGCCGTCCAAGTCGATGTTCCGCGACGCGGGCATCGAGCCGGCGCGTTACCTCGCCGTCGCCCGGGGCTGGGTGCTGCAGACCGTCGCCGGCCTGCGCCCCGACCTGCTGCTCGTCGACACCTTCCCCGGCGGCACCTTCGGCGAGCTGGCCGCCTGCCTCGAGCTGGCCCCGCGCCGCGCGCTCATCGCCCGGGCCGTGCGCCCCGAGCTGGCCGAGATTGACGCCTACGCGGGCCTCTTGCCCCTCTACGACCGCAAGATCATCCCCGGTGACGCCCTGCTCGGGCTCGACCCCGGTGGTGGAGGCGGGGGAGGAGCGGGAGGAGGCGCGGAGGGCGCGGCCAGCGCGGCCGTCCCGCCCATCCTCTCCCGCCAGCGGGAGGAGCTGCCCACCCGCGCCGCAGCCCGGGCCAGCCTGGGCGTGGCCGAGGGGCAGCGCGCGGTCCTGCTCACGCTGGGCGGCGGGGGTGATCCCGAGGCCCGGCGGCTGCTGCCCCGTTTGGTTGACCTGCTCCGCAATGACGGCTGGCACGTCGTCATCGCCGCAGGCCCGCTCTATGATGGCCCCGAGCGCCGCGGGCCCGGGATCACCTGGCTCGACCGCTACCTGAGCCTCGAGCTGCTGCCGGGCGTCGACGCCGCGGTCTGCGCCGGCGGCTACAACAGCGTGCACGAGCTGCTCTACTGCGGCGTGCCCATGGTGCTTTTGCCGCAGCGCCGCATCGCTGACGACCAGGGCGCCCGGGCGGCCGCGGTCGAGGCGGCGGGCGCGGGGCGGGTGGCGGCGCGCCCCGACGAGGTGCCGGCCCTGCTCAACGGCTTGGTCGAGGCGGGGCTCGACGCGGTGGGCGCGCGGGCCGCGGCCTTGATCCCCACCAACGGCGCGCTGGAGGCGGCGATCCAGGCCCTGTCCCTCATCGTGCCCGAAGAGGAGCTGCGCTTCGCCGCCGCCGGCCTGCGCCCGGCCCTGCTGTCTTCGGCGACCGGCCGCGCGCTCAAGCCCGAGCAGCGCCTGCAGCTGGTCGAGCTGCTCGGCGGCGACAGCCCCGGCCGCTGGCGGTCCCGCCGCGCCGAGGGCCTGCGCCTGCGCGACGAGGGCCACCCGGTCGGCGCCCTGCCCGAGCGCCCGCCGCCCCGGGGCGAGGTCGACGCCTTCCTCGCGCTCTGCGACCGGCACGCCGCCCCCGCGGGCCTCGCCCTGAGCCTCCTGGTCGAGCTCGGTCGGCGCTGGCCCGGGATGCGGGGGGCCGCGCTCGCCGAGGCCGCGGCCCTGCTCTGGCCGGTGATCGCCGAGACCGACGACTGGATGGGCGCCTACGCCCTGCTGCGCACCTTGCCGGTGGAGCGGGGCGCCCCGGCCCGGGCCACGCTCGAGGCCCTCGCCGCGCAGATCGGCGCCGCCGACGACCTCTACGCCCTGCAGCGCGCCATTCACCGCACGCTCGACGGCGACCGCCGCGGCCTGTCTGAGGCCCTGGCCACCCCGCCCGGCGCCGGCGAGGAGCTGCCATGAGCCGCGGCGCCCGCGCCGAGGACGTGCTCGCCGGGGTGCGCGCCGGCCGCCCGAGCACCGGGCCGCGCGTGGTGCACGTCGACATCAGCAACGGCTGCAACGCCGCCTGCGTGACCTGCTGGGACCACAGCCCCCTGCTCGAGGCCCCGCGCAGCGCCGCCTGGAAGCGCGGCCGCCTGCCGCTCCCCCGCTTCGCCGCCCTGGTCGAGCAGCTGGCCAGCCTAGGCTCGGTGCGGGCCGTGGTGATCTCGGGCATGGGCGACCCGCTGACCCACCCCGACGTCTACGAGATGATCCGCCTCGTCAAGGCCCAGGGCTGGGAGCTCACGGTCATCACCAACCTGCTGCTGGCCGACGCCGAGCGCCTCGGCGAGAGCGGCGTCGACCAGCTGCTCGTCGGCGTGCAGGGCGCGGGCCCCGACAGCTACGCGGCCTTTCACCCCGGCTGGTCTGAGGTCGAGTTCTTCAAGCTCTGCGCGCTGCTGCGGCGCCTCGGCGGCTACCCCGTGCGGGTGCGCCACGTGCAGGTGATCAACCGCGACACGGCCGATGAGGTCGTGGAGATGGTGCGCTTCGGCCACCGTTTTGGGGCCGACCGGGTGAACTACAAGCTGGCCAGCCTCAGCGGCGGGACGGAGGGGGTCCGCATCAGCGACGAGCAGCGCCGCCGCCTGCTCGAGCGTGACCTGCCCGAGGCCCGCGCCCTCGCCGAGACGCTCGGCCAGCGCACCAACCTCGACGTTTTTGAGGCCCAGCTGCGCGCGGGGGGAGAGGCGACCGCGCCGATCGCCGAGATTGGCTGCCTCATGGGCTATGTCTTCACCCGGATCACCGTGGACGAGGACGTCCTCTACTGCTGCAACACCGAGATCAAGGTCGGGAGCCTGCGCACGCACAGCTTCGCCGCGCTCTGGGGCGGGGCGGCTTGGCAGGCCCTGCGCGACCGCCTGCGGGCCGGCGACTACCCCACCGCCTGCGACAAGTGCGGCAAGATCGAGCAGAACCTGCAGTGGGGCCGGCGTTTTGCCGCGGCCTATGGCGAGGCCGCGCTGCGCGAGGCCACGGGGCGGGCCCGTGCTTGAGCCCGCGACCCCACCCGTCCGGGCGCCCATCCCGATGCGCCAGCCCACCGTCGAGTGGCAGGTGGCCGGCGCCTGCAACTACGACTGCTCCTATTGTATCCAGAGCCCAAAATACCGACGGGGGCGGCCAGAAGCGGCCCAGCTCGACGCGGCCCTGGCCTTCTTCTCCACCCTGCCCGGCGTGTGGGAGATCAAGTGCTCGGGCGGCGAGGCCTTCGCGCACCCGCTGTTCCTGCAGCAGGTGGTGCCCGGCCTGATGGACCGCACGCCGCACCAGATCAGCGTGCTGACCAACCTCTCGGCCAGCCCAGCCGCGCTCGAGGCCTTCCTCGACCGCACCGCGGGCCGGCTCGCGGTCTTCTCGGCCAGCCTGCACCTCGAGCATGTTGACCCTGACGCCTTCCTCGACAAGGCGGCGGCGGTGGCGGCCCGGCTCTCGCCCGGCGCCCGCCTCGTGGTCAACCAGGTGGTGCTGCCCGGAAAGTTGGCCGAAGCGGCGATGTGCAAGGCCAAGGCCGAGGCCCGGGGCCTGCGCTGGTTCCCCCAACTGTTCAAGACCAAGGCCGGGGTCAGCGGCTATCCCGGCGAAGACGCGGCCCTGGCTGCGCTCATCGGCGACGCGCCCGGCCCACGCGAGGCCAACCTCGCCCCGAGCTACCGGGGCCGGCGCTGCTGGGCCGGGGTCGACTACTTCACGGTGGACAAGGAGGGCTTCGCCTGGAGCTGCCGGAGCGCGAAGCGCCACGGAGAGGGCCTGCTGGGCAACATCTTCGACGGAGGGGCCGCCCGCTGGACCACGCCGCGGGCCTGCCCCTATGACCGCTGCCCTTGCACCGTGCCGCCGAACCGGGGCATGGTCGAGGGCGTGCAGCCGTCGCGGCCGTCCACATCGACCGCCTGGGCCGAGGTGGAGGGATGAAGGCCGAGCTTGTGCCACCTTACCCACTTGAAGGGGTGGTGTCTTGGAATATGAACACCACCTGCAATTACCGATGCAGCTACTGCACCCAACGTTTCGTCGACGACCGAAAACAGTGGGCCCGCGATCTCCCCACCTTCATTCGGTTCTTCTGCGATCTCCCCGGGGATTGGGAGGTCAAGCTCTCCGGCGGTGAGCCCACCCTCCACCCTGGTTTTGAGGAGCTGGTCGGCGCCCTCGCCGCCGCCGGTCGGCGGGTGAGCATGGTGAGCAACCTCTCCGCCAAACCGGCGCTGCTGGCCGCCTTCTCGGCGTTGACCGCCGCCCGACCCGGCCTCATCTCCGCCTCGCTGCACCTCGAGTACACCGACGTGCAGACCTTCCTCAGCAAGCTCTCCGCCGTGGCCGCCGCCCACGCCGGCCCGGTGCACGCCACCTGCGTGGCGACCCGCGCCGCCCTCCCCGGCCTGCCGGCCCTGGTCGCCCGCTTCGCCGAGGCCGGGCTGCAGCTCAAGGTCCAGCCCGAGAAGCAGGACCGGGACGTCATCGCCTACACCGCCGAGGAGCTTGGGGCCCTGCGCGCGCTGGGCGGCCACAACGGCACAGGGCGCGTGCGCGCCAATTTTCGCGGCCAGCCCTGCTGGGCCGGGGCGCGCTACTTCATCGTCGACCACCGCGGCGAGGCCTTCCGCTGCTACCCGGCGCGGCGCGGCAAGACCGAGCGCCTCGGCAACGTTCTGGACGGCACGGCGCGCCTGGGCCTCGGCCCGCGGCCCTGCGCCTACGACTACTGCAGCTGCACCGTCCCGCAGGAGCGCGGGATGGTCATGGGGGGGAGATGCTCGCAGGGCGCGTAAAACTCAAGACTTTTCTGGCCGGCGCGGCCGGCGGCCTGCTGCTGCTCTGCGCGGGCGTCGTGGCCGGCGGCGGCGCCCTCACCCTGGGCCTGCGCGGGCCACCGACCCCACCGCCCACCACCCTGCAGCCGGTCGCGGTCGAGGCGCAGCCCGCCGTGGCGCCTTTGCCCGCCGCGCCAGAGGCCGCGGTCGTCGGGGATGGCCTGCGGGACGTTGATCGCGACGCCATGTCTTGGCGGGGCAAGGCGCTCAAGTCTGACAAGGGCAAGGACGTCAGCGCCAAGCGCCCCTACAAGATCAACGTCTACCAAGACAGCGGGAACAAGACGGTCAACCGCCTAAAGATCGACCTCGACCGCGATGACAAGTGGGACGAGAAGTGGGACTTCGACGGCGAAGAGCTGCGCCGCCAGGTCGCCCCGGCCGACGACGAGCAGTACACCCAGACCTTCCGGTGGTCAGGGAACGGCTGGGTGGCCGCCGACTAAGACGGCCGATGGGGCCGGCCGCCGAAGCCGGCCGCCGAAGCCGGCCGCCTCAGCGCCGACGGCGCCCGGCCCAGGGGGCGAGCAGCAGCAGGGGCAAGGCGCCCGCGCATCCTCCGCCCTTGCCGCCGCCCTCCGCGCCGTCGGCCTCATCCCCGGGCAGCGCAGCTTCGCCCGAGTCGACGATACTGTCGCTGAGGTCATCCTCAGCGTCGTCCACGCCGTCGTCCACGCCGTCGTCCACGCCGTCATCTGCGGCGGGCGCCCCGGTGTCGGCCCGGGCCCCCACCGCCCGCAGGGTGAAGCTGGCCGGCGCAGCCTCGGGGCCCGCGGTCCAGCCGTCGGCGCAGCGGGCGGTCCAGCCATAGGCGGCGCCGACCTCGAGCGCGCCGGTGAGGTCCAAGGCGTCGGCCTCCATCCCCTGCCAGTCTTCGGGGGCGGCGGGCGGCGGGCTCTCGGCGGCCGGCCAGATTCGCGCCTCACAGCGCAGGGCGTCGCCATCGGGGTCGACCGGCGGCGTGATCTGCAGCACGACGCGATCTTCGTAGGGGTCGCCGGCGAAGGGCCGCAAGGTCGGGGCGCCCGGCGCGGCGTTGGCCACCAACGCGACCGCCGCGCCGACGTTGAGGCGGCCGCAGCCATAGCGCGGGCTCCAGCCCGTCTCGTCGTAATCGCCGTGGGCGAGGTCAATCTTGTCGGCGCTCAGGCAGAGGGCCTCGCGGGCCTGGGCGGCGGTCAGCTCGGGGTTGGCCGAGAACATCAGCAGCGCCGCGCCCGACACGATCGGCGCGCTGGCGCTGGTGCCCGAGAAGTCGGCGTAGTTGGGGTCGCCCTCGAAGCTGCCGTAGCCGGGCTCACCCGACAGATCGGTGCTCAGCACCCCTCCCGATGGGGCAGAGATGTCCACCCCGGTGCCATAGCTGGAGTAGTCCTCCAGCCCGTCATTCCCGGTGGTCGCCCCCACGCCGAAGACATGGGGGTCGTTGAGCAGCCCGTCGCCGGAATTGTCGCAGGCGCCGTTGCCCGCGCTGATCACGACGAGGCTGCCCCGCCCGCCGCGGCCATTCTCCTCGACGTAGCTCAGCGCCGCGCGAAGCACGCCGTAGAGGCCGTAGCTGCTGCAGCCGTTGTCAAAACCCCACGAATTGTTGAGCACATCGGCGCCCGCGTCGGTGGCCTCGACGAAGGCGTCGCGCACCTGGCTCAGCGAGGTGGCGCCGCCGATGAGCCGGATGGCGTAGACCTCGGCCCCCTGGGCCACGCCGCTGACCCCGAGGCCGTTGCCGCCGATCGCCGCCGCGAGGCCCGAGGCCGCCGTGCCGTGGGCGTCGCCTTCCGGCGAGGGATCAGCGTCACCGTCGATGTAGTCGGCGCCCGGCACCACCGAGAGGTCGGGGTGCACCAGCTCGACCCCGCCGTCGATGACCGCGACCAGCCCCACGCCGGTGCTGCGGTCCCAGGCGCGCTCGGCGTCGATGTCGGCGTCCTCGGACCAGCCGCGCTGGCCGGTGTTCTCGAGGTGCCACTGGTCGGCGGCGAAGGGGTCATCGGGCAGGGCGTGGGGCCGCAGGCGGACGCGGAGGTCGGGGTGGGCCCAGCGCACGCCCGGGCGCCCCCGCAGCGCACGCGAGAGGGCCAGCTCGTCGCCGTCGGCCGGCCGCAGGCGCAGCAGGTCGCCGGCCCCCCGCAGGGTGATCAGCTCGGCCACCGCCGGATCTTGGGCGAGGGCCGCCCGCGCCGCCGCCGCGCCCGCCGGGTCGAGGCCGAGCACCAGCCAGCCCGAGCGCTCGACGGGCACACCATCGATGGCCCCGTCGACGATCCGCAGCACCACGTCGCTCTCGTTTGGATAGAACCAGAGGGCCTCGGCGGCCTCAGCGGAGGGAGGCGCGGAGAGGGCGAGCGCGCAGGCCAGGGTGCAGGCCGCGCTTCGCAGGAGGGCCCGGCCCACCCGAAGGGGAGCGATGTGCCGCGTCGCGGGTCCAGACAGTCGCGTGGAGAATTCGGGCATGCGCGCCTCCGCCGGAGAGCCTACCCCGCGCGGCCGGGCCCCCCTCCGCTCAGGATAGGCTGCGCTCCGACACCCCCGGCGGGCCCAAGCCGACGGCGCCCCTCCTCCATCCACGAGCAGAGCAATGCGCGCGCGCCCCCTCTCGCTGCTCTTTGGCGCCCGCGCGGGCCTGCTCTGCGCGCTGACCCTGAGCGCCTGCGCCGGCGAGCCCAAGGCCCCCGCCGGCGAGGACGGGGCCACCGACGGCGCAGACGGGGCCGCAGATGGCGCCAGCGACGGTGAAGACAGCGGCGCGGGGGACGGTGACAGCGGCGCCCCCCTGCCGCTGGCCGGCTGCGGGGATGGCGTGGTGGAGGGCGCCGAGCAGTGCGACGACGGGGCAGGCAACTCCGACACCCGGCCCGACGCCTGCCGCACCAGCTGCGCCCTGCCCACCTGCGGCGACGCGGTGATCGACAGCGGCGAGCGCTGCGACGACGGCGGCCGCCTCGGGGGCGACGCCTGCCGCCCCGACTGCAGCCCCGCCGCGGGCGCGCTCGAGGCCGAGCCCAACGACAGCCCGGCCACCGCCACCCCCACCATCGCCGGTCTCACCGAAGGCGCCCTCACCGAGGGCGATGTCGACTGCTTGGTCATCGAGGCGCCGGCCTGCGCCGCGGTGCGCGCCGCCCAGACCGAGGGCTGCGGCGCCAACCTGCAGCTGCGCCTGCACGACCCGGTGGGGCGGCTGGTGGCGGTCGGCCTGCCCGACGCGGCCGGCTGCCTGCAGCTCGACCCGAGCCTGAGCCCGGGCGCCGCCTTCGTCGCCGCCGGCCCCCAGACCCTTTGCCTCTCGGCCCTCGACACGGCGACGCCGACCAGCGCGCCGCTCTGGGCCCTCCAGATCGGCGTCGAAGACAGCCCGCCGACCGAGATCGACGCCGAGGACGACATCGACCGCGACGGCATCCCGGCCAGCTGCGACGAGGACCTCGACGGCGACGGCGTTCCCAACGACGAAGACACCTGCCCCGAGCTGCCCAACGGCCCGGGCCCCGACCTGCTCCGCACCAGCGGCGACGGTTTTCTGCGCGACCTGCTGGTGGCCGGGCCCTACACCGGCACGACCAGCGCCGACCGCTGCTTGCCCAGCGCCGACGACCTGGTGGCCAGCCCCGACAGCGCCGCCGCGCCCGCCCCGGGGGTCGAGGCCGGCGCCCAGGTCTGGGCCGTGCTGCGCAGCGCCACCGACCGCATCGAGCTGCTCACCGACTTCGGCGGCGTCTCGGCCCCCCGCGAGGTCTACGCCGCGGTCTACCTGCGCAGCCCGACCGCCCGCGTCGCGACGCTGGCCCTGGGCCCCGACGACGGCGCCCGGGCCTGGCTCGACGCGGCCGAGGTGCTCGAGGTCAGCAGCTGCCAGGGCACCAACGTCGACCAGTTCCAGGCCGAGGTCGCGCTCAGCGGCGACTGGCAGCGCCTGATGGTCAAGGTGCGCGACCAGGGCGGCGGCTGGGGCACCTACATCCGCCTGCTCGACGGGGATGGCCTGCCGATCACCGATCTCGAGCTGGCGCTGGGCCCCGAGGGCGTGGACGTGCTCGACCAGACCGACAGCGACGGCGACGGCGTGGGGGACGTGTGTGACGACACGCCCTGAGCCCGCCGCGCCCCGCGGCCGGCGCCGCCCCTGGGCGGCCCTCATCGCCGCGCTCTGCCTCGCTGGCGCGCAAGACAACGTGCAGCTGCGCAGCTTCGACGAGGTCTATGCTCGGGTGAGCGCGGTGCACCCGCGGCCCGACCAGCTCGGCCCCGCCTGGGAAGAGGCCTACCAGCGCCTGCGCCCCCAAGCCGAGAGCGCGCAGAGCAACGACGAGGTCGCGATCCCGATCCACGCGCTGCTGCGGGTGCTGCCTGGGCGCCACCACGCCCTGATCCGCGCGGATGGAGGGCCGGCCGGGTCTGTGGACGCGGGGACGCCCACAGCGCCGAGCACGACGCCGATCCCGCCGCCAAGCCAGGGGCCCGAGTCCGGAGGCGCCGCGGCCGGGCCGCCCCCCGCCGAGGCGCCCCGCGCACAAACGGCGCCCGCTGCGCCCACCGCGCCCACCGCGCTGCCCCAGCGCCCGGCGGGCCCCTTCTTGCCCGGCGAGCAGGGCATGCCCGGCCTGCTGCCCCTCAAGGTCGACGGCACAGCGCGGGTGGCCTGGGTGGCACCAGGCGGCCCCGCCGCGCAGGCCGGCGTGCAGCTCGGTGATCTCATCGAGTCGGTGGATGGCGCAGCCTGCCCCGCGGCCCCCGCCTGCTTCGCGCCGGAGCTGCCCCCCGGCGGCGCGCGGCGCATCGAGCTGCGCCCGGCGGCCGGCGGCCCGACCCGCACGCTCACGCTCGGCGCCGACCAGCCCCGGGTGGTGGTGACCCCGCCGATCGGCGCCGCGCCGGCCATGCGCACCCTGAGCTGGAGCGCGCAGCTGCCCCTGGCCAGCGGCGGTCACGCCGAGCTGCTCGGGCTGAGCGCGATGAGCGTGGCGGCGGGCCAGCGCATCCACGAGCGGCTCGGGCGGCTGCAGGCCGAGGGGGCCCGGGGCCTCATCCTCGACCTGCGCGAGAACCCCGGCGGGCTGGTCCAGCTGACCAGCGCGGTGGGGAGCTACCTCTTCTCCGCCCCGACCGCGCTCGGCGCCCTGCGCACCCGGGCCGACACGCTGACCTTCCGCACCTTCCAAAAGCCGCCCAGCCAGGTCTTCACCGGCCCGGTCGCCGTCTTGGTGAGCACGGGCACGGGCAGCACCGCCGAGCTGGTGGCCGGCGCGCTGCAAGAGCTCGGCCGCGCGCGGGTCTTCGGCGCGACGAGCATGGGGGCGGTCGAGTCGGCCCTCGTCGAGCCCCTGCCCAACGGGGATCGGCTGCAGCTGGTCATCGCGACGATAGAGCTGCCCTCGGGCGCGGCCATCGAGGGGGCCGGCGTGCGCCCCGACACCGAGGCGCCCCACCCGGCCCTCCGCGGCGCCTCGGGCCAAGATCTGAGCCTCGACGCCGCCCTCTCCTGGCTCGATCAGCGCCGCTGAGCCCTCCTCCCCCGCTGTGATGCGCTCCCCTCTGCCGACCCGCCGCCGACCCTCCGCTGACCCTCCCCCTCGAGGCCCCATGCACCTGCCTGCGCCGCGCGCCGCCGCCCTCCTCCTTGTCCTCGCCGCCGGCTGCGCAAAAAAGGGCGCCCTGCCCGCGGTGCAAGAGGTGGACGATGTCTTCGTCCGCGCGGCCTTGGCCACCAAGGCCGAGGTGGAGCCCGCGCCCTACATGGAGATGACCGGCGAGGTGCTCGTGCCGATGGCCGGGCTGCGCTTCCCCATCCTCGTGCAGATGGACGCGCCCTTCGACAGCCTGACCTCGGCTGAGGTGCCAGGGCTTGGCACCATCCTCGACGGCTATGTCGACGGCGTCGCTTTTGAGGTCAACCCGCTGGTCGGGGCCCGCATCAAGGACGGCCCCGAGGCCAGCCAGGTCGCGCTGGACTCTGACCCACGCCCCTGGTCGAACCCGGCTTCGCGCTACCCCACCCGTCGCCTGGCGGGTCAGGCCGAGCACGCCGGGGTCACCTGCCACGTGGTCGAGGCGAGCCTGCACCATGGCGCGACCGAGCGCCTCTACTTTGGCGTCGAGGACGGCCTTCCCCGCGGCAGCGAGCGCACCGTCCACACGGCGATGGGCCCGATCGAGACGCGGCTCGAGCTCTACGACTACGCCGAGCTCTGCCGCGGCTACCCCACGCCGGCGCGGGTCATCACCCACACCGGCCCGCTGAGCCAGACGGTGATCTTCAGCGGCTGCCGCACCGAGCCCCTGCCCCGCGACCTAAAGCTGCCCCAAGAGATCATGGACCTGCGCGACCAGAGCCGCGCGCTGCCCGTGCCCCCGCCGCAGCAGGGCGAGCCGCCGCACCCCACGCTGCCACCGGACGCCCACCAAGGCCACCAGCACTGAGCCAGAGGGTCAGGCGGCCTCAGTCGGCTGGTGGCGGTTCGACCCCATCGGTCAGGGCCTCGATCTCGGGCTCGAGGTAGAGCCCGTCGAGGGCCTCGCGCGCCCAGGCCGCGGGCACCCGACGGCACAGGCGCACGGCGAGGGCTTGGGCGATGGGCAGCTCGGCCCAAATGCTGGTGGCCAAGAAGCGCAGGCCCTCGTCGGCGGGCAGGGGGCGCGCCGCGGGCGTGGCGCAGAGCCCGGCGCAGCGGGCGCAGAGCAGCAGCGCGCGCGCGACATCGGGCGCCTCGGGCACCGGGCCGGGCTCGACCACGCTGAGGCTGCCCCCCTCGCCGCAGAGCTCGCAGCGGCTGCGCGCGCGCCGGCTCAGGTCTTTGCCCAAGGCCGCCACCGCCGCGCGCCGCTCGTCGACCGCCTCGCGGGCCCGTGACATGCTCAGGCCCGCCGGTTCCACGCGGTCATGCGCGAGAACAGCTCGGTGCGGCTGTGCACCCCGAGCTTGCGGTAGATGGCCTTGAGGTGGTTGCGCACGGTGTGCTCGCTGATGAAGAAGCGCCGGGCGAGGTCGCGGGTGTTCACGCCCTGGGCCAGCGCGAGCAGCAGCTCTTCTTCGCGGGGCGAGAGCGAGGCGCGGGCCTCGGGATCGAGCCCGGCCAGCGGATCGGGGCCGTCGGCGGCGCGCTCAACGGGGCGCGGGGCGCTGCGCTCGGCGACCGGCGCGGGGCTGGCGCTGGGCAGGAGCACCGACTGCAGGCTGGCCAAGGTCGACGACCACTCTTCGAGCTGCTCGCGGGCCCGGCTGACCGCCTCGAGCGTGCGGCGGCGCTCGATGGCCCGACCGACGGCCTCGCCGAGCTTGCCGAAGTCGAGCGGCTTGGTGAGGTAGTCGACCGCGTCGTGGCGCAGCGAGGTGATGGCGGTGCTCAGGGTCGGGTGGCCGGTGACCAGGATGACGGGCAGCGGGTAGGGCGCGCCCTTGAGCGCCGAGAGCAGCTCGAGGCCCTCGTTGCCCGGCATCGAGATGTCAGTGACCAGCACGTCCCAGTGGCCCTGCTCGAGGGCCGCGAGCACGCCGGCGCCGTCGGCGACCCACCGGGTCTCGTACCCGTGGCGGCCGAGGTACAGGCCGATGGCCTCGCCGAAGACGCGGTCGTCATCGGCGACCAGGATGCGCTGGGGCATGCGGAGGGCTCCGAGGCGGATGCGGGCGCGCGGCGCAGCCCGGGTCGAGCGAAAGGGGGGGGAACGCCGGTCCCGGGGGGAGAGCCGGACTATCGTGGGGCCTGAGGGCGGGCCCTGACCCAGCCGGGTCAGCCGGAGGGCGCGGACCCCGACCTGCCCGGGCCAGCGCCGGGGCGTCGCCGCGCTGGACCCTGTGCGAACCGCGACCTTGTTGCCATAACCTGACCCCATGCGCCAGAGCTTGGCCACAACAGGTTCATTTCAGCCGCCCTCCGCGGGGGCCCGCGGGCGGCTGAGGCCCCCTTTTCGTCTGCGGTCGCCACCGTCGCTTCGGGTAGACTGCGGCCGCGCCCCTGCCCGGGCGCCCCCTCGGAGGACCGATGCCGCTCGCGCCCCGCCACAGCCCCCTCGCCGACCCCGCCCGTCAAGGCGCCGCGCTGACCACAAGCCGCCGCGCGCTGATCTCGGGCATCGCCAGCGGCGTCGGCCTGCTCAGCCTGCCGGCCAGCCTCGCCGGCTGCGCCAAGCCCGGCGGCCTCGCCGCGCTCGAGCTCGGCAGCCCCTTTCCTGAGCTGGATCATGGGCTGCTCAGCCGCCTGCTCAGCACCCTGAGCGCACGGGGCGCGACCGGCGCCGACGTCTACGCCCAGCGGGCCCGCCGCAACCGCCTGCGCCTCGAAGACGGCATCATCTCCTCGGCCAGCACCACCATCGACCAAGGCGTCGGCCTGCGCGCCCTGCTCGGCGACAAGGCCGGCTACGCCTTCACCGAAGACCTGTCGCCCGCCGCGCTCGAGGCCGCCGCCCGCACCGCCGCGGCCATCGCCAACAGCGCGCCGGCCCAGTCCGCGCCCCAGGCCTTTCAGGTGGGCGCGCCCGACCGGCACTACCGCCTCGCCCTGCCCTGGGCCGAGGTCGGGGTCGACCAGAAGCTGCCGCTCATCCAGCGGGTCGAGGCGATCGCCAAGGGCCTCGACCCCCGGGTGAGCCGGGTCAGCATCACCTGGTCTGATGACGACGAGAGCGTGCTGCTCGCCACCCTCGACGGCCGCGTGCTCATCGACCGCCGCCCGATGACCCGGCTGTGGGTCGAGGTCACCGCCACTCAAAACGGCCGCAGCTTCTCGAACAGCAGCAACGTGGCCGGGCGCGAGGGCCTCGCCTGGTACACCGAAGATCGCCTGCAGCAGGTCGCCCGCGAGGCGGTCGAGCGCACGCTGGTGCTTTTTGACGCCCGCCGCCCGCCGGCCGGCGAGCTGCCCGTCGTGCTCGCCGCGGGGGCCAGCGGCATCCTGCTGCACGAGGCCATCGGGCATGGGCTCGAAGCCGACTTCAACCGCAAAAAGACCAGCATCTACGCCGACATGCTCGGCCAGTCCATCGCGCCCGAGCTGGTGACCATTGTCGACAGCGCCACCGAGCCCCACGCCCGCGGCGCGCTGAACGTCGACGACGAGGGCAATGAGGGCCAGCGCACCGTGCTGGTCGAGCGCGGCAAGCTCGTGTCCTACATCCACGACGCGACTAGCGCCAAACACTACGGGGTGGCCCCGACCGGCAACGGCCGGCGCGAGAGCTTCCGCCACGTGCCCCTGCCCCGCATGCGCTGCACTTTTATGGAGGACGGCCCCCACAGCGTCGACGAGATCATCAGCAGCGTGCAGCGCGGCATCATCGCCGAGACCTTCACCAACGGCCAGGTGCAGATCGGGGCGGGCGACTTCACCTTCTACATCAAGAACGGCTGGATGATTGAGGGCGGGAAGCGCGCCTATCCCATCAAAGACGTCAACATCATCGGCAACGGGCCCGAGGCCCTGCGCCGGGTGAGCATGGCGGCCAACGACGGCCGCCTCGACTCCGGCGGGTGGACCTGCGGGAAGGACGGCCAGTCCGTCCCCGTCTCCCAAGGCCTGCCGACCGTGCGCGTCGACCGCCTGACGGTGGGGGGTGAGAGTGTCTGAGCCCATCACCGCCGCGCCCTCCACCGTGGTCAACCCGGCCCTCGGCCCCGACGAGGCCGAGCTGCTCTCCCGCGCCGAGCAGGCCGTCTCCTCCGCCCTGCGGCTCGGGGCCCGCGGGGCCCGCGCCTCGGCCCGCAGCGGCCGCGAGGTCGAGCTGCGCCTGCGCGACGGTGAGATCGAGAAGCTGCAAGACGCAGGCAGCCGCGGCCTGTCGATCGAGCTCTACGTCGACGGCCGCTACAGCAGCCACAGCACCGCCGATCTGCGCCCCGACGCCGTTGAGGCCTTCCTGCGCGACGCGGTCGCGCTGACCCGCGCGCTCGCGCCCGACCCGCACCGGCGCCTGCCCAGCGCCGCCGAGCGGGGCGCGGTGCCCACCACCGCCCTGGACTTGGTCGATGAAGAGGTGGCGGCCGGCTTCGACAAAGACGCCGCTGAGGCCCTCCTCCGCCGGTCGGACGCCGTGCTGCGCGGCCACGCCCAGGCGATCAGCGCCACCTCCACCTGGAGCCAGAGCACCGGCACCTGGGCCACGGTGACCAGCGACGGCCTCGCGGTCACCGAGCGCTCGACCAGCGCCTGGCTGGGCGCCGAGGTCACGCTCAAAGACGCCGGCGACGCCCGCCCCGAGGAGTGGGACTGGCGCGGCGGCCGCCAGCGCAGCGCCCTGCCCGCGCCCGAGCTGCTCGCCGAGAGCGCGCTGCGCATGGCCGTGGCCCGCCTCGGCGCCAAGAAGGGCCCCTCGCAGCGCACCCGGCTCATCGTCAGCCCGCGGGCGGCGGGCAACCTCATCGGCCACCTGCTGCGCCCGGCCAGCGCGGCCGCCGTGCAGCAAGGCAAGAGCTTCCTCGCCGGAAAGGTGGGCCAGCCGCTGTTCTCGCCCCAGCTCAGCCTGGTCGACGACCCGCTGCTGCCCCGGGGCCTCGCCTCGCGCCGGGTCGACGGCGAGGGCATCGCCGCCGCCCGCCTGCCCATCATCGAAGGTGGCGTGCTGCGCGCCATCTACGTCGACACGTACTATGGCAGCAAGGCCGGCCTCAAGACCACCACCGGCAGCCCGAGCAACCGCGTCTTCGCCCTGGGCAACGCTGATCTCGACCACCATGTGGGCCAGGCCAAGCGCGCGGTGCTGGTGACCAGCTGGCTCGGCGGCAACAGCGACCCGACCACCGGCGACTTCTCGCTGGGCCTGCGCGGGCACCTCATCGAAGACGGCCACCTGGGCGGCCCGATCGGCGAGATGAACGTCACCGGCAACCTGCTCACGCTCTTCGCCAGCCTGTCGGCGGTCGGGAACGACCCCTACCCGTGGAGCAGCACCCGCAGCCCGACGCTGGTCTTCGAGGACGTCCAGCTCTCTGGCGCCTGAGCCGGCGGCAGACAGCGCGCCGGCCGCACATTAGGGCGCGCCCTCCCCGCGTCCGCCGCCTCCTCCCGGGTTGCCCCCCATGACCGGTCCCCTCCTCATCCTCGGCCCGCAGCGGCCCGCGCCCGACCTCCCGCGCGCGCTGGCCGCCCACGGCGTGACCGGGCCGATCGCCGTCATCACCGGCGGCTGGCGCCACGACGAGGACGAGCTCGACGCCCTGCGCCGCGACCTGCCCGGCCACAAGCTGGTGCACCTGCCGATCTACCAGTGGTTCGACGAGGTGCACGCCGAAGAGCCCGTGCTGGCCGCTGCTTATAACGAGCGCCAGCGGCGAATCCGGCAGTACAAGGCGGCCTACCGGGCCCAGCTCGGGGCGGCGCTCGACGCGCTCAGCGCCACCCAGGCCCTGATGGACCGCGACGCCGCCCTCTTCCAGCCCGAGCTCGACTTCATCGTGCAGAGCCTGCGGGCGATCGACGAGCGCACCGTGCAGCGGGT
The DNA here is from genome assembly GCA_016792625.1 of Deltaproteobacteria bacterium. Lineage (GTDB taxonomy): Bacteria > Myxococcota_A > UBA796 > UBA796 > UBA2385 > JAEUKK01. Next base: position 17,232 of record JAEUKK010000133.1, read on the forward strand.
CAACCAGATCCGCGACGAGCTGCCCGCCGCCGCCCAGCCCTGGGAGTACCCGGCCGCCCGCGACCGCCACGGCCGCATCAAAGACGCGCTCCAGAGCTGCAGCGCCCTGCTCATCGCCGGCGGCCACGTCGGTGTGCTGCGCAACCGCATGTACTTCCTCGGGCTTGACGTGCTGCTCGGCAATTTCCTCGCCCGCGGCGGCCTGCTCTGCGCCTGGTCGGCCGGCGCGATGACCCTCGCCGACCGCGTGGTGCTCTTCTACGACGACCCACCCGACGGCCGGGGTGAGGCCGAGGTGCTCGACAGCGGCCTGCGCATCACGCCCGGCTTGGTCTACCTGCCGCACGCCGCCCAGCGCCTGCGGCTCAGCGACCACCGGCGCATGGCCCGCCTCGCCCACCGCCTGAGCCCCGAGCGGGGCGTCACCCTCGAGAACGGCGCCTGGATCGAGTTTGTCGACGGTGCTTGGCGCAGCCTGGGCAAGGTCGGCGCCGCGGGCCTGCTCCAGCCCGACGGCACCCTGCACCACCCGGCCCCGGGTGAGGCCCTCGACCTGCCCGCGCCCCGCCTCTCGGCTGAGGCGCGCGTCGTGACGCCCTGATGGCGACCCGCGCACCGAAGCCCACACCTGCCCGCGCCCGCGCCTCCTCCCCCCGCACGAGGCCCCGCCGCCCCGACGGAGCAGCCCCCATGAAGAGTGTGGTTGACCTCAGCCGCGCCATCGCCGCCGATCCGACGAGCGCCCGCGCGCGGCTCGAGGAGTTCACGTCGACCCGGACCTTCCCCATCCTCGAGGGCGACACCGCGACCTTCTTCTTTTGGGACGGCAAGCACACCGAGGCGGTGCAGCTGGTCCACTGGGTCTTCGGCCTCGAGTCGCAGCAGACCTTCGAGCGCATCCCCGGCACCGACGCCTTTTGGCTGGCGATCGAGCTGCCCCACGGCGCCCGGGTCGAGTACAAGTTCAAGGTCACCCGCGGCCACCGCAGCGGATGGTTCCGCGACCCGCACAACCCGCTGAAGGCCTACGACCCCTTTGGCAGCAACAGCGTCTGCCCGATGCCCGGCTACGTCGACCCCCGGTGGACCGAGCCCGACGAAGGCTGCCGCCAAGGCCGAATCGAGACCTTCGAGCTGGACTCTGCGGCCTTCGGCGACCGGCGCACCGTCACGGTCTACCTGCCCAGCGAGCACCGGCCGAACAAGGCCTACCCGCTGCTGGTGGTGCACGACGGCAGCGACTACCTCCGCTACACCGCGCTCAAGGCCGTCCTCGACAACTTGATCGGCCGGCACGAGGTCATCCCCCTCATCGTCGCGATGGTCGACGGGGGCAACCGCAACGAAGAATTCGGCGCGAACCCCAAGCACCCGGCCTGGATCGTCGACGAGCTGCTGCCCGCGCTCGAGGCCCGCTACAAGCTGCTGCCCGGCCCGCAGAACCGCGGCATCATGGGGGCGAGTTTTGGCGGCGTGGCCAGCCTGTGGACCGCGTGGAGCCGTCCGGGCGTCTTTGGCCGCTTGATGCTGCAGTCGGGCAGCTTCGCCTTCACCGACGTCGGCCGCCACGACCGCGGCCCGCTGTGGGATCCCGTGGTCGCCTTTGTCAACGAGCTGCGCCAAAAGCCCGGCAAGCTCGGCGGTCGCGACCTGCGCATCTACATGAGCTGCGGCCAATTCGAGTCGCTCATCTACTACAACCGCAGCCTGCAGCCCCTGCTGCGCGGGGCCAACCTCGACGTGCGCTACACCGAGGCGCCCGACGGCCACAACTGGATCTGCTGGCGCGACCGCCTGCGTGAAGGGCTGACATGGCTGTTTCCAGGCTATCTTTGGATGGTCTACGACTGAGCTTCTCAGGCCGGGCGCCCACCAGGGCGCCCGCTTGATTTAGGGTCGCCCCACGAGCGGCGGGCGAGGCCCCGCCGCGCACCCCTCCCCGACCTCCGCCAGTGACAGGAGTTAGAATGGCCGTCGAGACCCGCAACATCGGACTGTCGCTGGGCGCAGACATCTGCTGGGCCGCCGCCTACGAGGCCCTGATGGAGGAGATGAACCTCCACATCGAGCACGGCGACAACATCGTGCGCTTCGCGGTCGAGCGCGTGCGGGTCGAGCCCTTCGATCTGCGGGCCCGCCCCAAGTACGACCTTGTGTTGGACCGCGTCACCCACTGGTATATGACGACCCGTGAGTGGATGAAGAAGATCACCCTGATGGACGGCGTGTACACGCTGAACAACCCCTGGGCGATCCAAGCCTACGAGAAGCACACCACCTACTGCGCGATGATGCGCCTCGGCCTGCCCATCCCCGAGACCTGGATGCTCCCGCCCAAGGTCAACAAAGACACGGGCGACGAGGCCACGATGGTCCGCAAGTACAACAAGCTCTTCGATCTGGGCAGCGTGGGCGAGAAGGTCGGCTTCCCGGCCTTCCTCAAGCCCTATGACGGCGGGGCCTGGGTCGGCGTCGAGCGCGTGACCAACAAGGCCGAGCTGCACCGCGCCTACGACAAGAGCGGCGACCGCGTGCAGCACCTGCAGCAGGGCGTCCCCAACTGGGACCTGTTCATCCGCGGCCTGGGCGTCGGCCCCCAGGTCCACATCATGAAGTACGACCCCGACCAGCCCCTGCACGGGCGCTACCGCGTCGACTTCGGCTTCCTCGACGCCGAAGAGTGGCGCATCGCCACCCAGACCGTGCGGGTGATCAACGCCTTCTTCGGTTGGGATTTCAACTCTTGTGAAATGTTGCGCAGCGCGGGCGTGCTCCACCCCATCGACTTCGCCAACGCCTGCCCCGACAGCCAGGTCACCAGCCTGCACTTCCACTTCCCCTGGCTGGTCAAGAGCTTGCTGCGCTGGTCGATCTTCTGCGCGGCGACCAAGCGCCCGATGCGGCTGAACCAGCACTGGCACCCCTACCTCGACATCGCCGACCTCGACCTGCCCTGGCAAGAGAAGCTGGCGATGTACGACAAGATCGCCATGAAGCACTTCGACGCCGAAAATTTCGAGGCCTTCTGCGACGAGCACCTCAGCCACCTCGACCAGCTGGCCTACGACTACTTCGGCACCGCCAAGTTCAAGGCCGTGGTGCGCGAGAAGGTCGCCGCGCTCTACCCGGCGCACGAGATCGACCAGTTCACCGACCACTTCTTCGGCCTCGTGCAGTTCTGGCGCAAGACCGAGGCCGAGCGCCTCGCCAAGGCCGGCGCCCCGGTCGGCCCCGCCTAAGGCCGCGGCGGGCTGGCCGGCCTGCTGTGCCCCCTCCGCAGCCGCCTCGGCTGCCTCCTCCGCCCTCGCCGCCACTTCCGCCTCGCCTGGAGCACCCTCATGCACGTCATTTTCGTGGCGCCGCACTTCCCCGCCAACCAGCGCCGCTTCGTCCGCGGCCTCAAGAAGGCCGGGGCCATCGTCACGGGCGTGGGCGAGGCGCAGGCCGACCAGCTCGACAGCGAGCTGCGGGGCCTGCTCGACGGGTGGGAGCAAGTGCCCAACGTCTGCGACCCGGGGCACCTCGAGGCGGCGGTGCGCCGCATCCAGCGGCGCGGGCCCTGGGTGAACTACCTCGAGGCCACGGTCGAGGCGCACATGCTCGCCGCGGCCGAGGTGCGGGCGGCGACCGGCATCCCCGGCCTGAGCACCGACGTGGTGCTGCGCTGCCGCGACAAGTTCGAGATGAAGAAGTTTTTGCTCGACCGTGGCGTGCCCTGCGCGGCCCAAGCGGCGGTGACCCGGGGCGATGACGCCCGCGCCTTCGCCCGCCGCAACGGCTACCCCTTCATCCTCAAGCCCCGCGACGGGGCGGGCGCCCATGGCACGGTCAAGGTCAACAGCCCGGCCGAGCTTGAGGGGGCCATCGCCGAGCGGGGCCTCGACCAGCGCCCCGGCCACTGGAGCGCCGAAGACTTCATCGCCGGCCACGAGGGCTTCTACGACACCATCACCGTGAACGGTGAGGTCGGTTTTGAGAGCATCTCGCACTACTACCCAGGCGTGCTCGAGAGCATGCGCAGCCGCGACGTGAACCCCTACCTCGTGGTCACCAACCGCCTGGACTCTTCCGGCTACCAAGAGCTGCGCCAGTTCGGCCGCAACATCGTCAAGGTCATGGGGATCGGCACCAGCGCCACCCATATGGAGTGGTTCTTTGGCCCCAAAGGCCTGACCTTCTCTGAGATCGGCGCACGGCCCCCCGGCGTCTCGGTGTGGGACCTCTACGCCGCCGCGGGTGGCTTCGACATCTACGAGGCCTGGGCCAAGGCCGTCTGCCACGGCACCCTGCCGCCCGCCCTGCACCAGCGCCAGGCCGCGGGCCTGCTCGCCCTGCGCCCCGACCGCGACGGCGTGATCAGCGGCTACAGCGGCGTAGACGAGGTCCAGCGCCGCCACGGCCCGAGCATCCTCAAGGCCTTCCTGCCGCCGGTCGGCACCCGCACCCAGCCGGTCGAGGCCGGCTACATGGCCAACGCCTGGGTCCAGGTCGTCCACCCCGACTTTGACGTCGCCAAGGCCATCTTGATGGACATTGGCAACACGGTCAAGGTGCACGCGCGGCCGCTCTAGCCCCCGGTTTGCCCTCGGGCGCCGACGCCCCTCCTGCGGGCGCGCCCGGGGCCTTGGTCGGGCCGCCGCCTGCGGCGGGCTGCCCGACCGCCCGGGCTTGGTCGCTGCGCGACCGCGGCTGCGCCGCGCCCTCCGGCCGGGCGGGCGCGGGCACCTTCGGGGCGAAGGCAGCGCGCCGGGGGCGTTGCGGGGGGCGGCCAGCCCCCCGCCCCCCGTCTTCTGCCCCTGACCCTGACCGTCAGCCGGTGTACTGCACGTTCACCGTGGTGATGAGCTCGAACAGGGCCTTGCGGACGGTGTCGGTCGACTCGTCTTGCACCACGACCCAGCCCTCGCCCTCGTAGCCCTCGGCCCGGGGCTGGCCGACCAGCGGCAGCTTGCGATCAACGACCAGCGCGCCCATCTTGCGCTGGGCTTCGTCGAGGCCGGTGATGGCCCGCACCTTGCCCTTACCTTGGCCGCGCAAAAAGGCGACGCCGGCGGCGCTCTTGCGCGGGAAGGGGCCGTCGAAGGCCCGGTCGACCACCGCGCGGGCCCAGGCCCGGTACAGATCGCAGCCGTGGGCGAGGCCGGTGAGCTGCACGATGCGCGCGCCGGGCGGCCGGGCGGCGATCTCGCCGATGGCGAGGCTGCCATCGGGGCGGTGGAACCACTCCATGTGGGTCAGGCCGTCGCGCAGGCCGAAGGCCTTGATCGCGGCGAAGGACAGGTCGCGGGCCCGCTCAAACAGGGGAATATCGCGCTCACGGGGGGCGACCACGCACCACTGAATCCAGTCCTTCTCGGTGACCTCGAGGGGCGAGGGGTAGTAGCGGGTCACCGACCACAGGCGCGGGATGCCGTCGACCACCAGGGTCTCAAGGCTGTGCTCGGCCCCGGTGAGGAACTCTTCGGCCAGCACCGGCCGGCTGGGGCTGGGCTTGGTGTCGCGCAGGGCCTCGACCACGGTCTGGGGGTCGGTCACCCGCCAGGTCGCGCGGCAGCCGGCGCCGGCGGGCGGCTTGACCACCACCGGGAAGCCCACTTGCTCGATGAAGTCCCACAGGTCTTGCTCGCAGGTCAACATCTTGTGGCGCGCGCAGGGCAGGCCGGCCTTGCGCAGCGTGTCTTTCATCACGCCCTTGTCGCGGAAGCAGGTCGAGGTGCGCACGTTGGGGCCGTCGATGCCCAGGCGCTCACGCACCACGGCGAGCTGCACCTGAAGGTCCTCGAGCACGCCGATCAGGCGATGGACCGGGCCGACCGCCTGCTGGATGCGCGCCACCGCGGTGACCAGCACCTCGGGGTTGAGCGCGTCGCTGACCAGCTCGACGTGGTCGAGGCCCAGCGCCCGCGGGTCGGGCGGCGGCTTTTGGAAGACGCCGATCAGGCGCACGTTCTGGAGCGCGCCGACCGCCGCACAGAAGCGCAGCGTGGTGTCGGCGGGGAAAGGGGCGACGAAAACGACGACGCGCGGGGATGAGGCGGGCATGCGGGACCTCCGCGCGCCCTCTATTGCCAGGGCCGCCGCGGGCCCACCGGGGATGAAGGCCCGGCTGCGCCGCCGGCCGGCGCTTTTGGTCGCATCTGGTAGCATCGAGGCACGGGCGGCGGCCCGCTCCTCCCCCGCCGCAGCTGGAGCCCCCAATGCGCGTCGTCTTCCTCTCCCCCGGCTACCCCGCTGAGATGCCCGAGTTCGTGCGCGGCCTCGCCGAGGTCGGCGCGCAGGTCATCGGCGTGGGCGAGGGCCCGGCCGCCGGCCTGCCCGAGAAGTCCCGCAAGGCGCTGGCCGAGTACATCCAGGTGCCGAAGCTCTTTGACGAAGACAGCCTCGTGGCGCACCTCTCGGCGGCGCTGCGCGGTCGTAAGGTCGACCGGGTCGAGAGCTTGTGGGAGCCCCTCGTCCACGCCGCCGCCCGCGTGCGCGAGGCGCTGGGCGTGCCGGGCATGAGCGCCGACACGGTCAACGGTTTTCGCGACAAGCAGATCATGAAAGAGCGGGTCGCGCGGGCCGGCCTGCGCGTGCCCAAGGCTGCCCGCTGCCGCACCGCCGCCGAGGTGCGGGCCGCCGCCGCCGCGGTGGGCTTCCCGCTCATCCTCAAGCCGATCGCCGGGGCGGGCAGCGCCGACACCTTCCGCTGCGACACGCCGGCCCAGCTCGACGAGGCGATCAAGAAGACCGCCCAGGTCACCGAGGCGAGCTGCGAAGAGTTCATCGACGGCGAAGAGTACACCTACGACACGATCTGCGTGAACGGCGTGCCCGTCTACGAAAACGTGTGCCGCTACCTGCCGCGACCGCTGGTGGCCCGCACCAACGAGTGGATCAGCCCGGCGGTGGTCACCGTGCGCGACCTGAGCCAGCCCCACATCCAGCAGGGCATGCAGCTCGGGAGGGGCGTGATGCGGGCGCTGGGCATGGGCACCGGCTTCACCCATATGGAGTGGTACCGAAAGCCCGATGGCGAGGTCGTCTTCGGCGAGATCGGCTGCCGGGTCGGCGGGGCGCGGCTCATCGACCAGATGAACTTCACCTCGGACATCGACCTCTATCGAGAGTGGGCTCGGGCTGTGTGTTTTGGCAAGGTGCAAATCACCCGGCCGCGGTCCTACAACTGCGCCATCATCTTCAAGCGGGCCCAGGGCCAGGGCACCATCGTCGCGATCAGCGGCTTGCGCGACTACATCCACCGCAACCGCGACCACATCATGGTGGAAGAGCTGCTGCGCCCCGGCCAGCGCCGCCGCGACTGGAAGCAGACCCTGGTCAGCGACGGCTACCTGATCGTGCGCCACCCGACCTGGGAGGGGGCCTTGGCCCTGGCGGATGACGCAGCGCAGACCATCGGCCTTTTCGCACGCGAAGGCGGCTGAGCCACCCGGGGCCGTTGCGGCCGGAGCCTCCCGCGCCGGGCGGGGGACGCCGGACGTGGATGGGCCGCGGGCGCGCGCGATCTTGGCGCGGCTGGCCTCAAGTGGCGGCGCGAGAGGGCCGAACCTCCGACCAGCCTCGGAGGCCACATGCCCTGCGCGACCCTGATCCACACCCGCCCCGCCCTCTCGCTGCTGCTCGGCCTCGGCGCCGCCTTGGCGCTCACCGCCTGTCGCACCGATGCCGAGCCCGCCAAGGTCGCGGCCACGTCCGCCGGCGTGGTCGGTGACGTCGACAACGACGGCTGGTCAACCGGGTCGGACTGCGACGACAACAACGCCACCGTCTACCCAGGCGCACAAGAGGTCTGCGATAACCTCGACAACGACTGCGACGGCCTGACCGACGAGATGGGCGTCATCGGCACGGTCTACTACTACCGCGACGTTGACGGCGACGGCTTCGGCAACCGCCTCGTGCGGGTGCGCAGCTGCTTCGCGCCCAGCGGCTACGTGTCCAGCCGCACCGACTGCAACGACAACAACAGCGCAATCAAGCCGGGCGCGACCGAGGTCTGCGACAGCGTCGACAACGACTGCGACACGCTGGTCGACGAGGCGGGCGCGGTGGGCATGCTCAGCTACTTCCCCGACGCCGACGGCGACGGGCAGGGCAACAGCGGCGGCACCGCCGTGCGCTCCTGCACCGCCCCCTCGGGCCGCGTGAACAACCGCCTCGACTGCAATGACAGCAACGCTGCGGTCAACACCCTGGCCACCGAGGCCTGCGACACCATCGACAACGACTGTGACGGCCGCATCGACGAGGCCGGCGCGACGGGTACGGCGACCTACTACCGCGACGCCGACGGCGACACCTACGGCACCCCCTCGGTGCGCCAGACCCAGTGCTTCCCCGACCCGGGCTACGTGAGCAACGCGCTGGACTGCAATGACACCACGACCACGGCCTACCCCGGCGCCACCGAGACCTGCGACAGCATCGACAACGACTGCGACAACCTCATTGACGAGGCGGGGTCTGTTGGTGAGTCGATCTGGTACCGCGACGCCGACGGTGACGGGTACGGTAAGCCGGCGATCACCGTGACCCGCTGCGCGGCACCGTCTGGTTATGTGGGCAACTCCACCGACTGCGCCGACGCTGTGCCCACGGTCAACCCGGGCGCGACCGAGGTCTGTGACGGCATCGACAATGACTGTGACCGGGTCATCGACCAGGTCGACGGCGACGGCGACGGCGCCATCGCGCTCGCCTGCGCCGGCGATGACTGTGACGACGCCAACGCGCTGATCAACCCGACCCAGCCCGAGGTCTGGTACGACGGGGTCGACGCCGACTGCGACGCGGCCAGCGACTACGACGCCGACACCGACGGCTATGACAGCGACGACTACGCCGGCCTCGACTGCGACGATACGGTCACCGCGATCAACCCGGGCGCCACCGAGCTGTGGTATGACGGGGTCGACCAGGACTGCGACGCGGCCAACGACTACGACGCCGACGCCGACGGTCAAGACAGCGATGCCTACGCCGGTCTCGACTGCGATGACAGCCGGGCCGACGTCTACGACGGGGCGACCGAGCTCTGGTACGACGGCGTGGACCAAGACTGCGCCGGGGACTCGGACTACGACGCCGATCACGACGGCTACGACAACGACGTCGACTGCGAAGACAGCGTCGCGCTGATCAACCCGGGCGCCACCGAGGTCTGTGAGGACGGGTACGACAACGACTGCAACGGTGACCACAACACCTGCGCACCGTACACCGCTGACACCGTCGCGCTGGCCGACCTCACCCTGACGGGTGCGGCGGTAGGCGACCGCGCGGGCCAGGGTGACCCCGGCTTCGACGGCATCGGCGACTGGGACGGCGATGGCATCGGCGACTTCGCGGTCGGCGCCCTGCGCAACGACGCAGCGGGGGCCGACGCCGGCGCGGTCTACGTGGTGCTGGGCGGCGCGCTGAGCGGCACGGCCTCGCTGTCGACCGCCGACCTGACCATCACCGGCGCGGGGGCGGGCGACAACTTCGGTCGTGGCGTCGCCGGCCTCGGCGACGTGAACGAGGACGGCTACGATGACCTGATGGTCGGCGCCATCGGCGTCGACGCCACGGGCACCGATGCGGGCGCCGCCTACCTCTTCTATGGCCCGGGCACGGGCAACCTCAACGCCGCGGCCGCGGCGGCCACCCTGCTCGGCGAGAGCGCGGGTGACATCGCCGGAGAGATCGCCTGGACCGGCGACACCGACGGCGACGGCGCGGCCGACTTCCTGGTCGGCAGCCAGTACGGCGCGCGCGGCGGCACCCGTCGCGGGGCGGTCTACCTGTTCACCACCCCGCCCTCGGGCACCGTCAACCTGGGCACCGCGGACGTCATCTTCACCGGCGAGGTCGACAACGACGAGATCGGCGCCTCTTGCTGGGGCGCGGGTGACCTCGACGGCGACGGCCTCAACGACATCGCCATCGGCGCCCGCGGCGACGACGAGGGTGGGGCCGACGCCGGCGCGCTGTACATCTTCTCGGGCGGCCTGAGCGGCGTGCAGCCGGTCTCGGGCGCGAGCAGCAAGGTGACCGGCGCGGTGGCGGGGGCCCAGATCGGCATCGGCGTCTCGGTCTCGACCGCGGGCGACGTGAACGCCGATGGTTACGATGACCTCATCGTTGGCAACCGCAACGACGACAGCCCGTTCAGCAACGCGGGCGGGGCCTACATCCTCTACGGGCCGGTCACCGCGGGGGTGTCGAGCTTCGCCGCGGTCAACGACAAGCTGACCGGTGAGGCGATCAACGACTACACCGGCGACAGCGTCGGCCCGGCCGGCGACGTGGACGGCGACGGCTTCGACGACGTCATCGTGGGCAGCGGCTACAACGACGCCGGGGCCACCAACTCGGGCGCGATCTACGTGGTCCGCGGTCCGATCACCGGCACCGTGCCCCTGTCGGCGGCCGACATCAAGCGCGCGGGCATCGGCGCCGAGGACCGCATCCGCGGCCGGGGTGTGGGCGACGTCGACGGCGACGGCTTCGACGACGTGATGGCCGGCGCGATGAACAACGACGCGGCCGGGGCCGACGCGGGGGCGGTCTACCTCTTCTTCGGTCAGGGCTTCTGAGCCGAGGCGGGGCCACCCACCCGCCATAAGGGCGGCCCTCCCCACCGGGAGGTGCCGCCCTTCGCCGTCAGGGGTATGCGATGGTCACAAAGAGGCCACCATCCCCATCCTCGGTGCAGCTCGCCCACTCCGGCGCGGCGCCCTCGGCCTGCAAGCAGGCGCAGCTCAGGTCGCTGACGCAGGCCCGGGGCAGCGCCGCGCACTCCGGCGTCGGGCGCCAGCCGGTGTCGGGCACCGCGCCAGGGATCTCGGTGAGGCAGTAGTGCGCGCCCACCGCGCAGTCCGTCTCGCCGCAGGCGAAGGCGCCGCCGGTGCTGCCGCCGGTTCCACCGCCTGTGCCGCCAGTCCCGCTGTCGGTGTCGGCGTCGCTGTCCGCGTCCGCATCAGCGTCGGCGTCGCTGTCCGCGTCAGCGTCGGCGTCACTGTCGGCGTCAGCGTCGGCGTCGGCCTCGTCGACGAAGGAGCCGCCACCCCCGGCGCCGTCGTCGGACTTCGGGCCGCCGCAGGCGGAGAGGGGGAGGGCCGCGGCGGCGGCGACCCCGAGCAGGACGAGGGCAGGACCGAACAAAGGCAGAGCACGGAGCGCAGACATCAACACCTCCGGGCCCAGGTTGCCGAGCCCAGCGCCGCCCGCAAGGCCCGCGCCGCCCGAAGCTGCCGCCGCGCAGGCGCCGGTCAGCCGCCGCGGGCCGCGATCGTGCACCAGCCGCCCTCGGGCAAGGGGCGCTCGATCAGCCGCCACGCGCCGTCCAGCGCGCGCAGCCCGGGGCCCCAGCGCAGCGCGCCTCTATGGGCCTCGAGCGCCTGGGCAGGCAAGCGCAGGCCCGCGCCGACCGCCTTGAGCGCGGCCTCTTTGCGCGTCCACAGGCGCAGGGCGGCCGCGCCCGGATCGGGCGCCGCGCCCACCCACGCCCGCTCGACATCAGTGAAGACAACGCGCTGCACGTCATCCCCGAAGCGCGTCAGGAGCGAGCTCTCGCCCAGCGCGGGCCCCTGCTCCACATCGACGCCGACCGCCGCGGGCGCCTGCCCGCCGCGCGGCAGCGCCACCGCGAGGACCAGCCAGCGGCCGCTGTGGCTCAGGTTGAACGAGGGGCCGGGGCCGATCAGCGCGGGGCGCCCGCCCGGCCCCACCTCGAGCCGGACCGCGCCGGGGGTGCAGCCCAGCGGCCCGGCCAAAGCCGCGCGCAGCAGGCCCCGTCCGCGCAGCAAGCGCGCCCGCGCGAGGCCGGTGGGCAGGCGGGCGAGGCGGGCGCGCTCGGCGGCGTCGAGGCCGCCGCCCTCGGTGACCCAGGGGGGAGCGGGTCCGTCCAGATCTTCGATCCAGAGCCACAGGTCATCGGCGATCACCCCACCGCGGTCGGCGCAGACCCGCAGGTGGTCGGCGAGCGACCGCTCAATGTCTCCCGCCGCCCCTGCTCCCCCCTGCTCAGGCACCGGCGCCAGAGACCCGAGCGAGGGCCGCCGTGTCGGCCCACTCCCACCAGCGGGTCAGCAGGCCGTTGCGGGCCGCGCCGAGCACCGCGCGCTCCACCTCGACCGTGGGCCCGCCCGCCGCGCTGCGCACCCGCTCCCGCAGCCGCAGCAAGGCCGAGCCGCCGTAGGCCTCGACCTGCAGACCGACGAGCTCGCGCCGCCAAGCGGCGCCCCGCGCGCCCGAGACCGATGCGAGGGCGGCGGGACCGCTGGCGGTTCCCGCCCAGGGCAGACGGGGATCGGCCCCTCCCACCCATACGGTAAGCCCGAGGTGCGCGGCGGAGCGGAGGGCCGACCGCTGCTCCTCGACCTCTGCCTGCGCGACCGCCCGGAGCAAAGCGGCGGTCTGCTCGGTGTCTCCATCGGCGCGCACGGCGGCGCAGCTGCGGGTGCGCACCCCACCCCACCCGCCGGCCGCTGCGATCCAGGGCGGCGGGGGCTCGTCGGGGGGCGCCGCCTCGCCGCCGCGCACAGCCTCCTCCATCGCCCAGGGGTCGCTGTCCTCGTCATAGCTGCACAGCTGCCCGCCCTCGTACCGAAAGACCCCGAGCAGGTGCTGCGAGAAGCGGCCCCCGCTGCCCCGCAGCCGCGCCCGCTCGCGCATGAGCAGCATGCAACGGTCCCCCCACAGCTCGAGCCAGGGGGCGACATAGTCCTGCACGTCGACGTGGTCCTTGATCGCCGCATGAAAGCGCCGAAAGTCGCCGCCGACGTAGCGCCCCGCCCAGGGCAGGACCCGCGGGTCACCCGGGATCGAGAAGGTGCACGCGGGGGTGCACCGCGGCAGCACGCCATCGGTGTCGCCGACCACATAGGCCCCCAGCAGGGCCCGGGTCTGGCTCATCATCGCCTGATCGGCGGTCGAAAGGCCCCGCTCAGCGGGCGCGGACGATGCGGAACTCACGCTTCACCTCTGGGTTGCGCCACTTGCGGGTGACCTCAAAGCTCGCCGTGCCCTTCGCGCTGCGGTGGTCGAACTTCCACCACTTCCCGCCCTCTTTGCGCTCGATGTCGACGTGCATATCGCCGCAGTAGGTGATGTGGGTGTAGAGGAACTCGTCGTCGGGCAGCGGGTGCACAATGAGCACCTGGTCTTCAGGTTTGGCCTGTAACGTGCAGACAAAGCGCAGGTCGCCGCGCTCACAGTTGAACTTCCAGCTCACCAGATCGCTGTCCAGCTCGCGGTTCAGGTAGAGGGCGTCGATCAGGTTGCTGCGGATGACCTCACCCTTGTACACAAAAGTCAGCCAGACGCAGGGCTGGCACCAGTCGGTGAAGCGCGGCGCGATGCCCTCGAACACGAAGTCGGGGTCACCCTCAAACTGCGCGCAGTGGGCCCAGCTCCACGACTTGAGGTGCTTGGTGTCCCAGTAGTGGCCGTCGCTGGCGATCTGGTCCTTGAGCAACACCGTGTGGCCGTTGACCACCACCGTGCCGCTCAGCGCCATCTTCACGCCGTTGCTCTGGAAGTGCGGGAACAGGTCGTACTGGTCCATGCCGCTGACCCGCTCGACGCCGAGGCCGCTGCTCATGTCGAGCTGCAGGTCCCAGGTGCAGACCCCGTCCGGGCCCTCGACCCGGCCCCAGGCGCGGGTGGGGCTGAAGCCCGAGGGGCCCACCTCCATCGTCACGTCGGGGCTCGGGTGCAGCAGCGCACGCCCGAGCGGGTAGCGCTGGCGCACGGCCACGTCCTTGGTCTTGTCGCCCCGCTGCCGGAACCAGCACCAGACCTCGGCGAACTTGGCCTCTTCAATGGGACCATTGAACAACACATAGCGGATGACCATGTGCTGGTCGGTCACCGGATCGGTCCAGAGGATATAGTAGGCCTCGGCCGCGTCGACCTTTTGGCTGTCGAATCGCAGCCGCTCGTCGAGCAGGTCACCCCGTCGCGCGCCCTTGGCCAGGGCCAGCTCTTTGGGCCGCTCGTTCGCCCGCTTGCTGCGCGGCCCCGAGGGCAGGTTGTTGTAAAAGCCGTGCTTGACGAAGTGGTCGGTGTACCGCTCGAGCAGGGTGAGCTGCGGCGGCAGGTCGAACTCCATGTCGGCGATGGCGGCGAGGAACTGGGTCTTGTCGGTGGGCGGGAAGTAGACTTGCTCCTCCGACAGCGCGCGGATGAAGTCCACGAAGGGGAAGAGCGCGTTCTTGCGCAGCCGCTCGGTCCCGAGGCTCAGCAGCTCGCGCTTCCACACATCGAAGGGCAGGCCGCGGATGGCGTAGCCCTGGTCGCGGTGCCACTCGATGAACTCGGCCACTGTCTTGCTCTGGGGGTGCAGCGAGAAGTAGGCCTTGTTGAGGTTCTTCGGCCGCTTCGCGATATGCACGATGCTCTGGCTGACGAAGTCGATGGGCGCCATCTCCCAAGTGGTGTCGAGCAAGGGCCACGAGCCGAGTTGAATACACCCCTTGAGGAACTGGGGCATAAACTCGTCGAGCTTGTCATAACGACCGTCGGAGAGGCCGCCGACCATCCCCGGCCGGTAGATGGCCCCAGGGATTCCGCGCTCTTTGAACGCGGTCCACACCATCTTGTCGCTCGCGTACTTGGTCTGCTCGTAGCCATTGAGCAGGTCATCGGCGTAGAGCAGTGGGTTGTGCTCATAGACCGGGTTGTTCCGACCATAGCCCGTCGACATGATGACGCCCAGCGTCGACACAAAGTGCACCGCGATGGGCTTGGGCGCCGCGGCCACGGCGAGGCGCAGCACGGTCTCGGTGCTGTCGACGTTGGTCGCCTTGAGGTGCTGGTAGGGGTAGACGAAGTTGACCCAGGCCGCGCTGTGGAAGATGGTGTCGATCTCTGTCGCCAGCTGGCGGAAGCGCTCGGCCCGCATGCCCAACATCGGCTCGGTCAGATCACCGAGCACCACGCTGATCCGGGGCAACATCTCGGGCTTGAGCAGGCCATAGCGCCGCAGGTTGCCCACGATGCGGTCGAGGCCGTCCTGGGGGGTCGCCGCCCGCACGAGGCAGCGCACACGGGCGTCGGTCTGGCGCAGCAGCTCGGCGATCAGGAAGGCGCCGATGTAGCCCGTGCCGCCGGTCAGCAGCACCTCAGCCAGCGGGGCGTCGTAGGAGCTGACGTCGTAGCCGGGGTTGCGGATGTCCTCGGCGAGCACACCCTCGTCTTCGAGCGAGAACTTGTCGGCCAACAAGGCCGGCCGGCGCCCCGCCTGCACATCCTCGACCGCCTGGGCCAAGCCGGCCACCGTGGGGTCGGGGATGGTCTGCAGCGAGATGCTGTCGGGGACGCCGAGGTCCCACATGCGGGCGAAGGCCTCGGCGGCGCGCAGCGAGTCGCCGCCGAGCTCAAAGAAGTTGTCGTAGATGCCCACGCGGTCGATGCGCAGCACGTCGCGCCAGATGGCGGCCAGCTTCTTCTCCCAATTGGTCCGTGGGGTGACGTACTCGGTCTGCAAGCTCGGACGGGTCAGCTTCGACGTGGCGTCAATCGAGGCCTGCACGCGGTCCACGTCGGGGCCGGCCACCGCCAGCTCGGCGAAGCCCGCCGCGGCCGCCGCCCGCGAGCTCTGGGCCAGCGGCCCGCTGGCCGCCGCAGACGGGGGCGCCTGCTGGTCCACCGCCGCCGTCAGCGCGGCCTCGACCTCATCGAGGCCGAGCTCGACCGCGCCGACGCCCTGCGCGTCGAGCTGCAGCCCTGCGCCCAGACTGCCGAAAAAGCTGCGCGCCACAGCGTTCCGAGGGGCCGCCTCAAAGAGCAAGCGCAGCCGGTCGCAGCCCGCGGTAGCGGCGTGGGCGGCGACCGCCCGCACGAGGCTGTGCTCCACCCGGCGGCCGAGCACGCGGCAGCTCATCATGAAGGTGTCGCAGACCATGACCGCCCCGGTCAGATCCGGCGCCGCCGACAGCAGGCCGATCACCCCGTAGTCCCCGAAGCGGTCGCGCACGGCCACGGTCCACAGCCCGCGGCCCGGCTCGGCGGCCAGCGCCGCCACCTGGGCCTCGCTCAGCACCCGCTTGCGGGCGTTAAATTGGTTGGTGCGGTGGGTGAGCTGTGCGGCGCGCGCGAGGCCATCTTCACCGAGCGGGCGCAGCTCGACCGCCACCTCGAGGCGGGTGAGGAAGTCCTCAAAACTTGGCGCGGCGGCCAGCGCCTCTTTGCGCTCGGCCTCGCGCAGCATCATCGCGGTGCGCTGGCGGTCCTCGGCGGTCAGGCCGAGGCTGTCAAAGGCCCAGTGGTGGGCGAAGAAGCCCGCGACGTCGCGGTCGGCCTCGGGCAGCTGCACGCAGAGCACGGGCGGCAGAGCCGTCGAGACCTCGTCGATCTCCATGGGGTTGTCGTCGATGAAGATGAAGCTGTCGAGCGCAAGTGAGAGCCGGTCGGCCATCGCGGCGATGCCCTCACTTTTGCGCCCCCAGCCGATGGCCGCGTCGACGATATGATGCCGCTGCAGGGGCCACTCGGGGTGGGCGGCGAAGGTCACCCACACGTCGTCTTCGTTGTTCTTCGAGCAGAGGCAGATGAGCTTGCCCCGCTCTTGCTGAACGACGAGGAAGCGCTGCAGCGCGCCAAAGCCACCATCGGCCATCACACCGGCGGGGCCGTCCTCACCGGTCACGCCGCGCCACAGCGTGTTGTCGCAGTCCACCACGATGACCTTGGCCGGGCCCATGAGCATGGCCGCAGCGGTCCGGGCCAGCGCGGTGCCCATCGCCGTGTAGCAGGCCTGGGTGAACGGGATGTGGCCCAGCTTGTCGCGGGCCTCGTCCCAGACCCGTCCGATCTTGAACTGGGCGTCGATGGCCCGCAGATCCACCACGGTCAGGCCGGGGACGGCCTGGGCGCCCGCGAGCAGCCGCGCGTCGAGGGCGTGCAGCTTGTCTTGCAGGTCGAGGCGGCGCACGGTGGCCGGCGAGTGCGGAGCCAAGGCGAGCACCGTCGGCGCCGCGCCGCGGGCGACGTGCCCCCGCAGGCCATCCAACAGATCGCCGAGCGTGCGCTCGATGGCCAAGTCGGTCGCCTCACCGTACCGAAACCAGTCCTCAAAACGCACCAACAGAAAACTCACCCCCACCTTTTGGGTCGCGATCAAGCTCTGTGGCGAGAGCAGCTCTTGGAAGACCTGGTTGTAGCGCCCAAAACGCACATCTGGGTCAAAGCCCAGCCGTGAGAGGGCGTGGCGTACGCTCTCTTCGATGGGCTCGGCGGTGAAGGTCGCGGCGATCGAGATGGGCAGGCGGGCCGCCTGCTCCTCGGCCCGGCGCTTGCGCCCCTCGACCATCCGAAACAGGGCTTGGCAGAGGTCTTCGACGTGGTCAAAATCGTGCAGGAAGCTCGAGTCCAGCTCGAGCCCGAGCAGCTTCTCGATCTCGCCGGTGAGGCGCACCACGTGTACGCTGCTCATCCCCATCTCGCTGAGCGAGAGGTTGAAGTCAGCGCCGACATAGCCGACGTCGGCGCTCTTCGCGATCTCGAGGCGCAGCCACTCGCGGAAGCCCTCGATGTGGTCAGCGGCGGAGTGGATGGCGGCGCGCGGCGGCGGCGGCTGGTTCATGGCGGTCCTCGGCGCGGCGGGCGCGCGAAAGGGGGGCCGCGCCGGTCGACGCGGGCGGCCCAAGGGGCGGAGGAGAGAGCGAGGGGCGGAGGAGAGAGGGGGAGCGCTGCGACAGAGGATACGGGGGCGCGGAGTTCAGGGGGAGAGGTCTCTTGTCGGCGCTGGTGCAGCGCCCGCCCCTCAGCTCGTGGCCGGCGGGCGAAGGGCCCCCATCACCTCAAGGAAGGCGAACATCCGCTGCAGCACACCATCGTCGACGACGGTCGCCTGCAGGCCCGCCCCGGCGCGCACCGCGTCGGCCTCGCGGGTGTCGACGTCGAGCGGCAGGCCGTCGAAGGTCTCGAGCAGGGTCTGCGCCGCGCCAGGTGGGCGCTCGAGCAAGAAGGGGTGCACGGGGAAGAGGGGGTTGTCGCGGGGCAGCCCGTCCCGCAGGCGCGCGAGGAAGGCGCCCAGCGGCTCAGGCGCGAGCGTGTAGCCCCGCCGTGCCAGGGCTTCGAACACGGCCCGAAGGCCCACCGCCCGGGCGGTCGACCAGTGCAGGGCCGCGCAGCCGATCGCCTCGGGCCCCACACTTGGCCGCAGATCGGCGTGGACCGCCGCGGCGATCCCCGCGGCCACATCATCGACGGGCACCAGATCGAGCTCGACGTCAACGTCCGGGTAGACGCCCAGCGCCGCGCAGCCAGCGATGAAGCGGCACAAGAAGTCGTCACGGTGGGCCCGGCCGCCCGCGGCGTCGCCGATGATCACCGCCGGGCGGTGCAGCCGCAGGCGCAGGCCGTGCGCGGCGGCCAGCCGCAGCCCCGTCTCCAACGCCCACTTGCTCTGGGCGTAGCCCGAGTAGATATGGTCGGGGCGTTCGAGGCGGTCACTCGACAGGATGCGCCGCTGCTCGCGCCGCAGCGGCGAGTTGAACACCGCCGTGGTCGACACCGCGTGCAGCGGCCGGTGCACGCCCCCGGTCGTGGCGAAATTGACCAGGTCGGCCGCGGGCAGCACGTTGACCCCGGCAAGCGCGGCATAGGGCGCGACGAAGTTGACGTCTGCGGCGTTGTGTACGACGACCCCGCAGGCAGCGGCCCCTGCCTCGACCACCGCTGGGGCCGCCTCGATGCCGGCGGCCGAGAGCGCGCCGGGCACCGCCACCAGCCGGCCCGCCCAGCTCGGGTCCCAGCCCGGGCCGCCTTCGAGCGCGCGGCGCAGGCGCTCCAGACCCACCGCGGCGTCTGGCGCGCGCACGAGGCACCAGATCGGGCCCTCCACCCGCGCGAGCAGCGCGGCCAGCAGCCACGACCCGAGGAAGCCGGTCGCGCCGGTCAAGAAGACCCCAGCGCCACCCCCGCCGGGGGGCGGCAGGTTGGCGGGAAGCGCGAGGAGCACGGCGTCTGCGTGCGGGCGCCAAGGGTGCGCGGGGGCCTCAGTGGCCGGCGCCCCCTCCATCGCGGCGGCAAGGCGGGCGGCGAGGCCGGCGATGGTCGCGCCGTCAAAGAAGGCGGCGAGGGGCGGCTCCTGACCGGTCAGGGCGCGCACCCGCCCGGCGAGCCCGGCGAGGCCAATGGAGCTAAGCCCAAGCTCAGCCAGCGGGCGCTCGGCGAGGTCCCCACCGGCCACTTCAGCCGCGCCCTCGGCCCGGGCCAGGTCGACCAGGGCCTCGGTCAGCGCCCGGCGCAGGGCCTCACCGCCCAGGCCATGCAGGCGCGGCGCCGGCGGTGGGGGCGCCTGGCTCGCGCCGCCCACGGCAGCCCCGGCCCAGTCGCCCAACTCGGCCCGGGCCCGGCACTGGTGGCGTGAGATCTTGCGGGTCGGTGTGCGCGGCAGCCCACCGGGGCCGAGCGCGAAGAGCTTGTAGATGAACAAGCCGTGCCTGCGGGCGATCTCGCGGCGCAGCGCCCGCTGCACCTCGGCGGGCACCGCCTCGGGCCGCAGCTCGACCGCGAGGCCCAGGGCCTCCTCCCCATCCTCTTGCAGAAGCGTAAAAGCCGCCGCCTCGCCCACCCCCAGCGCACCGGCCGCGGCGAGCGCGGTGGCTTCGATATCGGTCGGGCTGTGGTTCTTGCCCCGCACGATGATCAGCTCTTTGTGCCGGCCGGTGATCACCACCTGCCCGTCGATCACCGCGCCAAGGTCCCCGGTGCGAAACCACCCCCGGGGGTCTGTCTCAGGCTGGTCGACCAACCTCGCGGCGCAAGCCGCCGCGCTCAGCGCCGGATCCCCCCAGTAGGCGGTGATCACGCCCGGGCCGCGCGTCCACAGCTCGCCGATCTGGCCCGGCCCGACCGGGTAGCGCCCGTCCGGGTCGACTGCGATGACCTCGGTGTCTTCACCGAGCGGCGCGCCGTTCCCGCACAACAGCAGGCGGTCGGCGGCGTCGGTGGGGGGCCGCAGGCCGCGGCGCTCGGCGCCGGCGCGGCTGAGCTCGACCCGCCCGGGCAGGCCGCGCCCGGTCACCCTCTGGGGGATCGAGGTGCAGAGGGTCTCGGTCAGCCCATAATAGGGGTGGTGCGCCTCGGCCCGCAGACCCGCCCGCGCGAGGCGCCCGTAGAAGCGGTCGACGGTCGTGGTGCGCACCGGCTCACCCCCCGACACCGCCATCTCCCAGGCCGTGAGATCGAGGGCGTCGATGTCGGCCTCGGTCAGCAGCTGGCCCAGCAAGGCATAGGCGAAGTCTGGCGCGGCAGTGACCGTCGCCCGCAGGCGGCTCATGCCCTCGAGCCAGCGCTGCGGCCGGGCCACGAAGGCCGATGGGGCCATCAGGGTGGCCCGCGCGCCGGTGACCAGGGGCAGCAGGCGCAAGTACAAGCCGGCGATGTGGGCCTGGGGCAGCCAGGTCAGCACATGGTCGTGCGGGCCGCGGCCGCAGACCGCAGCGAGCGTTCGCATGTTGTGCAGCAGGTTGTGGTGCGTGATCACCGCACCTTTGGGGTCCCCGGTCGAGCCGGAGGTGAACAGCACCACCGCGGGCTGGTCGGGGCCCTCGGCATGGGCGGGGGCGACCGCGCCCGCAGGCTGATCGACGTCCAGCGCCACCATCGCCAGGCCGAGGCCCTCCCCGCGCGCGCCGGCACAGGCCTCGACCAGCGCGGGGCCCAGAGCCGCCGGGCAGAGCAGCGTCGCCGCCTCGGTGATCCGCGCAACCCGCCCGATCAAGGCCGCGCCTTGACCGCCGTCAGCCGCGAGCGGTGGGTAGAGGGGCACACAAGGGCGACCGGCGCGGGCGCAGCCGAGCAGCCCCACGAGGTGCTCGACGCCGGGCCCGCAGACCAGCAGCACCGGCCCCCGCTCTCCCGCCAGGGTGGCCGCACATGCCTCGACCGCTGTCTGCAGGCGGGCCCTCGACCAGGGCGCACCCAGCTCACCCTCCCCGTCCCAAGCCGCGTAGATCGGCGCGTCGGGGGCCTCGGCCACCCGCGCGGCGAGCAGCGTGTCGAGGCGGGTGGCCGCCGCGCAGCTCACGCCGCACCGCCGGCGACCGCCTTGGCGAGCACGACGAAGGCGCCCTCGGTCCGCATCTGGCGGCAGAGCGAGCGCTGAATCTTGCCGCTGGTGGTCTTGGGCACCTGGCGCTCGGCGACCAACATGACCTCGGCCACCCGCAGCTCGTGGCGGGCGCTGACCCCGCGCAGCACCAGGCTGGCGACCTCGTCGAGGTTGACCACTCCGACGGCATCCGCGCGCACCTCTGCGACGATGACCACCTCTTCTTCGGCGCCGCCGTCGACCGCGAAGGCGGCGATCCAATGGGCCCGCAGGCAGGGGTGGGTCTCTTCGGCGCTCTGCTCGAGGTCCTGCGGATAGTGGTTGCGCCCGCGGACGATGATCAGGTCTTTGGCACGGCCGGTGATGAACAGCTGCCCGCGCTCGTCGACGAAGCCGAGGTCGCCGGTGCGCAAATACGCCCAGGGGTCACCCGGCAAGCGGGCCCGGAAGGCACGCTCGGTCTCTTCGGGTCGGTGCAGGTACCCATCGGCCGGCCCGCTGCCCCCGACCCAGATCTCCCCGACCTGCAGCGGCCCGAGCGCCCGTGGCCCCGCGGGGTCTGCGCAGTCCACGATGCGCAGCTCGGTGTCAAAGCCCCAGGTGCCGCTGCCCACCAGCTCTTGCGCGGGGCCGTCGGCCAGGGGCGGCTCGACCCGATCCGCCCGCAGGGCCTCGGGGTCGACCGCCCGGCGCACCGGCAGCGTACCGCGGGTCTTCGCGGTCACCCCGAGCGTGGCCTCGGCGAGGCCATAGCCAGGGTGCATACCCTCTGCGCGGAAGCCCAGCGGCTTCGCCCAGGTCACGAAGCGGTCGATGGTCCGCGCGCGCACCGGCTCAGCCGCGTTGAGCGCCACCGTCCAGCACGACAGATCCACCCCCTGCAGGCTGTCGACGTCGACCGTATCGACACAGAGGTCATAGAGGAAATTGGGCCCGCCGGCATAGCTCACCCGGTGGGCCGAGATGGCCCGCAGCCAGCGCGCGGGGTCTTTGATGAAGGCCGCCGGCGTGGTGAGGATGACCGGGAAGCCCACGTACAGCGGCTGCAGCACGCCGAGGATGAGCCCCATGTCGTGGAAGAGCGGCAGCCAGCTCAGGGCCCGGTCTGTCGGCTGCAGGCCCATGATCGGGCCGAGGATCTCGCCTTGGGCCAACAGGGCTTGGTGGCTCACCACGACCCCGCGCGGCGCCGAGGTCGACCCTGAGGTGTACTGCAGGTAGCAGGTGTCCTGGGGCGCGGGGGTGTGGGGCTCCCAGGCGATGGCCAGGGCCTCACCCACCCCGTCCACCTCAAGCCAGCGGGCGTTGCGCACCGCGCCCTCAACCGCCGCGCCGAAGCGCGCGCGCAGGGCCGCCGTGCTCAGCACGAGGTCGGCGCCACAGTCCTGGGCGACCTGCCCCAGCCGCACCACGTGCTTCTTCTGGGTGGGCACGTGCAGGGTCACGCCGACCCGGCCGGCATAGCCGCAGGCGAAGAAGGCGATGACGTAGTCGAGGTCATTGTCGAGCAGCAGCAGGCAGCGGTCACCGACCGCGGTGCGCTGCTGAATGGCGGCGGCCACGGCCCGGGCCCGGCGGTCGAGCTGGGCCCAGCTGAGGCTGCGGGTGATCTCGAGCATGCCCGGCGCGCCGAGCAGACAGACCTCGCCTGGGCGGGTCTGGGCGCGCTCGCGCAGCAGCTCGACCCAGCTCCCCCAGCGCAGCGCGCGGCGCACGCGGCCCTCTTTGGGCAGCCGGGGGCCTGGGGGAACGGGCAGGTCGACGCTGGGGCTCAGGCTCATGGGGACCTCTCTCTGCCAGCGCGAACCGCGCCAGCGCGCTCTTCTCCCCCCTGCTAAGCGCCCACCCTCATGCCGCCGCACCCGTAAAAGTTCGAGATCCGGGCGGCGCGGGCGGCGACCACCGTCCCACCTCCACGCGCGACCCCCCATTGCCGTGGGGACACCGTGGATCTCCACATCCCACCACCTCGGTCAGCGCCCGCGTACGGGGTATCCCATAGACAGAGTTCGAGACCGACCCTCAGCCCTCGACCAAACCCTCGCGCACCGCATAGCGGACCATCTCTGCGACCGAGCGCACCGAGAGCTTCGCCTTGATCGCGCCGACATAGGTGCTGACCGTGCTCACCGAGAGGTCGAGCTCGGCGGCGATGTCGCTGACCGCCTCGCCTTGCACCAAGCGCAGAAAAACCTGGTGCTCCCGCCGGGTGAGCGCGTCATGCGGCGCGGCCCCCGCCTCGACCCGGGCCGGGCGAGCGGGCGCATCCAGCTCGAGCGACGGGCGCTGACCGGCGCCCACGGCGCGCACCGCGCGGATGAGCGCGTCCAGGGGCTGCCCCTTGTGCACGAAGGCCGCCGCGCCGTCGGCCGCCATGCGCGCCGCGTACTGCTCGGGGGGCATCATGGTGAAAACGACGACCGCGAGGCTCGGGTGGTCTTTGGTCAGCCGGCGCAGCACCTCGTGCCCGCTGACCTTGGGCAGCGACAGATCCAGCACCAGCACGTCGGCCTCGACCTGCGCGGCGGCGCGCAGGGCCTCGCGACCGTCGGCGGCCTCGGCGACCACGGTGAGCCCCTCCTCTTGGCTCAAAAGCTCGCGCAGGCCGCTGCGCACGATTGCGTGGTCATCCGCGATGATGACGCGCAGCACACTCATCTCCCCTCCCCTTGCCCGCCGAGCGGCAGGCGCAGCGACACCCGCGCGCCGCCCAGCGGCCCCGCGCCCATCCTAAGCGCGCCGCCCACCGCGCGGGCCCGCTCGCGCATGCCCACGAGGCCGAAGCCCGGCGGCCGGCCATCGGCCCGCGGCGCGTCAAGCCCACGGCCGTCATCGTCCACCACAATCACCAGCACGTCATCTTCGACGCCGATACAGAGCCGCGCGCGGGTGGCCTCAGCGTGGCGGCTGACATTGGTCAGGGCCTCTTGCGCCGCGCGGAAGGCCACGACGGCCACCGGGCCGGGGCCCACCCCGCCGACCCGGGCCGCGTCCCCCTCCACCACCAGCTCGACCGGGGGGCCCCCGCGCTCGTTGGCGCGGTCGACCAGCCAGCGCAGCGCGTCGAGCAGCTGCAGATCATCGAGCAGGGCGGGGCGCAGGTCACGCACGAGCGCCCGCGCGGCGGTGGCGGTGTGAGACAGCAGCTCGTCGAGCTGCTCGAGGTTATGGGCCACGCCCGCCGGCTCGCGCGCATACCGACGACGGGTCAACTCCAGCGCGAATCGCAGCCCTGTCAGCTCCTGACCCAGCTCGTCATGCAGCTCTCGGCTCAGGTGCGCGCGCTCCTCCTCTCGGGCCCGCTCGGTGTGGGCCAGCAGCGAGCGCAGCTCGCCGGTGAGCGCGGTCAGGGCGGAGGTCTGCTCCTCGACCCGATGGCTCAGCGCGCCGTTGAGGCTGTCGAGCTCGGCCGCGCGCGCGACGAGCGCCCGCCGCAGGCGGAAATTGCTACGCCGCAGGCCCTCAATGATCACCCCGCCCACAAAACTCAGCAGCGCCGCAAAAGCCGCGTAGCTGACCACCACCCGGGCGTGGGGGTCGGCCATATGCTCCGGGTGCGGCAAAAAGAAGCCAGCCAATCCACACCCGAAGAGCCAGAGCACAAAGGGTACACGCCACAGGGCCGGGGCCGCGATGCCCGCCGAGGGCGCGGCGAGCAGGGGCGCGAGGTGCACCCAGGGCGCGCTCGGGCCACCTGCGTCGCCAAAGGCCCAACAGACCCAGCCATAGGCGAGGCCGCCGAACAGACCAAAACCCAACAAGGGCCGCTGGAGCAGCCCGGGGAGCCGCTGCGCCCCCACCAAGGCCAACAAGACCGGCGTTGCCCAGGGCCGATGCTCGGCGTAGACAGCGCGCACCAGCGGATCTTGCGCGAAGGTCCAATCGTCCAGCGGCCACCACAGCAGGTTGGCCACCGCCATGGTCAAGAAGATGCCCGCGCCGTTCTGGGCGTCGATCTGCCGAGACTCTTCGCGCCAAGCGCGCTCCTCGTCGTCGGTCCAGCCCCGGGGCATGGCGATCTCGGTGAGCGCGCCGGCCCGCGCCGCCAGGCGCTCCCACCATCCCTGGTTCACAGGAGGGGAGGCGGGGGGCTCCGCCCCCCGCAACGCCCCCCAGGGCGGCCACATCATGGGCGAGGCGCCCCCTCACCCAGTGCGTCAAGCAGCCGTGGCAGCTCGGCCGCCAGGGCCTCGGCCACGATCTGGTGCCCAGCGGGCCGCAGGTGGTTGACGTCGAAAAACAGCGCCTCCACTGGCAACCCGCTGGCCACGAGCGCCGGGCAGGGGTCGAAGCGCAGCGCGCCCGGCGGCAGGTCGTCAGGCCCCGTCAGGCAGTGCACATGGCCGATACCGCGGGGGTAGGACATGAAGATGACCTTCACGCCGCGATCTTCGCCCCAGCGGTGGATGAGATCGAGGTTGCCCGGCTCAGACACCGCCGCCACGCCCTCTGCCCGCAGCAGGGGCAGCTGCACAGGGAAGGGCATCGACTCCCAGCTGCGCAGGCCCGAGACGGCGAGACCCGCGTGCAGCAGCACCCACAGGCGGCTGCCCCAGAGGCCCTCACGCGCCCGGTCAGCCCAGCCCGAGGGGCGCCCGAGCACGGCCCGGTCCTCGCGTGGGCTGTCGTGGGGCATGCAGTCGACCAGCACCGCCTCGGGCGCCCAGCCGCCGATGTCACGCCGCAGCTGGCGCAGCACCTGCAGCGAGCGGTAGCCGGTGACCCCGGCGTTGAGCAGCTCCCACTTCGGGCCGAGCCGCGCCTCGGCCAGGCTCACGAAGGAGTCCGCCGCGACCACCCCCGCGCCCTGGGCCTGGCTATCGCCCAGCACCACCACCCGACGCTGGCCCTCGGCCGGCGCGCGGGGCACCCGTTCCCGCCGACGAAACCCGTCGGCGTTCACCTCGGCCACCGGCTCGGGCAGGCTCGCCCAGGTCCAGCCCAGGTCGGGGTCATAGCGGTAGGGCTGGCGGGCCTGGGGGCTGGCCGGGTCGAGCGCCGCGGGCTCGGCCGGCCAAGCCCAGCGCAGCAGCAGCTCGAGCGCCACGATCAGCACCAGCGCGCCAATCCCGCCCAGGGCGAGGCGCGAGGCCGGTCCGATGCGGCGGGTGGGTGTGGCGGCGGCGCGGCGGGGCAAGTGGACCTCCGAGGCGGCGTTATCGCGGTGGCGCGGCGCTTGGCGCCCGTGCCTCCCGACCAGCGAGCCCGCACCTTCACCCGGCGCGCTAAGCCGGGTCGCCCTCCCCATCCGCACCCCGAGGCCCCATGCCCAGCCGCCGCGCCCTGCTCCGCTCCGCCGCGCTCGCCCCCGCCGCGCTGGCCGCGCCCGCCCTGCTCGCCGCGCCCGCTGACGCGACCGCCAAGAGCCACGCGCCGGCCGCGGGCGTCGTCTACATCGTGCGGCACGCCGAGAAGGCCGCCGACCCCGACAAGGCCGGCGACCCGCCCTTGCGGCCCGAGGGCGAGGCGCGGGCCCAGGCCCTGGCCCGGGCGCTCGGCGGGGTGGGTCTAGTGGGGGTCTGGTGCTCGGCCTTCACGCGCACGCGGGCGACCGCAGCGCCGACGGCCCAACACGCCGGCCTGACCGTGGGGGAGCACGACCCGCACGACGCCGCGGGCCTGCGCGCCCTGGTCCACGCCGCCAAGGGCCCCTGCCTCGTGGTCGGCCACAGCAACACCGTGGGCAAGCTGGTGGCGGCGCTCGGCGGCCCCACCCTGCCCGACCTCGCCGAGGGCGAGTATGACGCGCTGGACGTCGTCTTCTGGTCGAACGAGCCCCAGGTCCTCCACCAGCGCCTGCGCTACGGTGCGCCCTCGGCCTGAAGCTGCGCGCCGCGCCAATCGCTCAGGCCAGCCGGCAGGTCACCGCGCCGTCTGGCCCACAGAGGGGGTCGGTCTGGCTGCGGCGGGCCGGCCCGATGGCCAGCACGGTGTGGGTCGGAACCCCGTGAAACTCGGTACGGCCCGCGTCGGTGATCAGCGCGTGCGGGATGCCGGCGGCGGCGCACAGATCGCGCAGGCGCAGCAGCTCGTCCTCGGTGTCGACCTGCAGCACGACCTTCGCGAAGCTGCTCGTGAGCCAGGCCGCCATCTCGGGGCTGAGGTTCACCCGCAGCTCGGCCGAGCCGTCGGCGCGCAGCTCGACCGACGAAGCCCGGTTGAAAAAGACCGCCATCGCGCCGTGGGCGACCTGGGCGGCGATCTTGCCCTTGCGCATGTTCAGATCGCGCCGGAACACGATGATCTGACGCAGATCGTCGCCCCGCGGGGGCGAGACGGCGGCGGTGGGCTCCTCCTCCGGTTCGCCGCGGAGCATCCGCATGGTCAGCTCGGCCAGCTCATCGAGCTCGGGCCCCGCCGACCGGGGGACCACCGGCAGGGTCGACTCGGCAGCGGGGTCATCGACGGGATCGTAGGGCATCAGGCACCCGAGGCAGGGGGTGAGGCGGCTCAGTCGCCGGCGGGCGCGGTGCGCGCGAGGCGCATGCCCAAGGTGGGCTCGGCGCCGACCGCGCGCGTCGGGGCCCGGGCGGCGAGGCGGGCGAGCTCCGCCCCGGCCAACCAGTGGCCGCCCCTGGTCGCGGTCAGCGCGGGGTCATCCCCATCGACCGGGTCGGTGACCGAACCGGTTGGGTAGACCCCATAGGCGCTGTGCGTCCACTCCGCGACGTTGCCCGAGAGGTCATAGACCCCGCAAGGATTGGCCTGCAGCAGGCCGCCGGGCTGGGGCAGCGCATCGGGCGGCGGGCTGTCGGCCGTCCAGGCCACCGCCGCGAGCTCGTCGCCGCCGGCCCAGGCCACGTCCTGGCCGCAGCGGGCCGCGCCCTCCCACTCGGCCTCGGTGGGCAGGCGATAGCCGCCGCAGCCCAGGATGTCGTCTACAGCCTCGCAGACAGCGTCCTCACGCAGGCCCTCGCAGACATAGCAGGCCTCGACCCCCTCGTCGCGCGAGCGGCCGACCGCATAGGCGGCGGCCTCATGCCAGTCCACCCCCACCACCGGACGGTCCACGTCGAGCTCGGCCGCAGCCACCGGCAGGTAGTTGAGCACCGCCGAGAAGTCGCCGACCGAGACCTCGAAGACGTCGAGGTAAAAGGGTCGGGTCAGGGTGACCTCATGGGGCGGCTGCTCATCCAGGGCGCAGATGCCCGCGCGGTCGGTGCAGCCCATCTCAAAAGGTGCCAGCTCGACGCGCACCATGCCCTCGGGCACGCCATCTTCAGCCGGCTTGGCCTCGTCTTTGCAGCCGAGGGCGCCCACCCCGAGCGCCACGGCTAGGGCCAGCGGGGCGCGGGCCCGCGGGGGCCAGGCGGCGGGGCGCGCAGCGGCGGCGGGCGAGCGGCGGGGCGGGCAGGGCGCAGGCGGGGCGGACATCGGACCTCCGCCGGGCGCCTATCCGCGGGCGGGCGCAGGGGCAGCCGCGGGCCGCCCTTCCACGAACACAACGCGCTGCAGGCCGCTCTGCGACAGCGCTTACGTCGGGCGCCCCCTCCGCTGCGCTCCGGGCGGCCCGCCCGCCTGGGGTTCGCCGGGGCCCCGGGGCCGGCCGCGGCCTGCGGCGCGCGTCCCGCCCC
>JAEUKK010000162.1 GCA_016792625.1 Deltaproteobacteria bacterium
AGCTCGACGGCGCCGCGCTCCGGGCTGCGGAGCCCGTAGATCAGCCCGGCCAAGCTGCTCTTGCCCGAGCCGGTCGCGCCCGAGATCAGCACCCGCTCGCCGGGCGCCAAGTCGAGGTCAACGTCGCAGACGCCACCCTCAGCACAGTCGTACTGAAAGCTGACCCCCGAGAGGCGCAGGGCCGCCGGCCGATCCGCGGGCAAGGTCGAGGGCACGCCGTCGCTGCGCTCCATCGGCAGCTCGAGCAGGTGGCCGAGCTTGTCGACCGCGGCGCCGAGGTCGTACCAGACCTCGAGCTTCTCGGAGGTCTTGGTGAGCGCGGTGAGCACGCTGGCCACGATGAATTCAGAGGCCACCAGCTGCCCGAGCGAGAGCTGGCGCTCGATGACCAACCAGCCGCCCACCGCGAGCAGCCCCGCGCCGGCGATGGCCTGCAGCGCGATGATCCCGCCGTACTGCCGCAGAAAGTAGTGAAAGTGCGCGGCGCGCTGCTCGAGGTAGCGGCGGCTGAGCGTGTCGGCCCGATCCATCGCGAGGTTAAGGCCCGCGGGTGAGCGGAAGGCCAGGGGGCTGCGGGCGAGCTCCTCAAGCCAGCCGGCGACCGCGTACTTGCCCTTGGACTCCTCTTTGGCGGTCTTCTGCGCGCCGGCAGAGAAGGGCGCGAGGATGGCGACCACTGCGGTCATCATGAGGACCGAGAAGGCGAGCAGCGCCGGATGGTAAAACGCGAGCAGGATCAGGCCGACCGCCGCTTGCAGCACCGCGCTGACCCCGTCGATCAGCAGGTGCTTGACGCTCTTTTGCACCGTTAGCACGTCGAAGAAGCGGTTCACCAGCTCGGGGCCAAAACCTTGGTCGCTGGCCCGCTGCGACACCCGGGGCAGACGCGCGGCAAGATCAGCCACCATACGGACAAATAGGCGGCGCTGGAGCACCTCGACGACGATCCGCTGCAGCACGCGGAGGGCGCCCGCCGCGCCCACACAGGCGAGCAGCACGACGCTCAGCGCGAGGATGGGCTGGCCGAGCGCGGTGAAGGCCACCGTGTTGATGAGGACCTGCACCACCAGCGGCGTGGCCAGGGCGAAGATGCCCACGGCGAGGCTGTAGATGATGACCACCACGATGTCTTGGCGCTCGGCGCGGACCAGCGCGGCGATGCGCGAAAACGGCGTGGCGTGGGGCGCGGCGGCGTCGTGGTCGGCGGGGCCATCGGCCTGCGGCGGCTGCGGGCCCAGGGGGTCGAGCACCGAGGCTGGCAGGCCGGGATCGATGAGGATGACCTGCAAGTCATCATCTTTGCCCACACCCAGGCGGGCGGGGAGCGCGGCGGGGCGAAGGCGCTCGGGGGCCCGGCCCGGCGCATAGATGAGGAGATCACCGCCCAGCAGCCCGGTCAGGAGCAGACCCGCGGCGGGGCCCTCGACCCAGGCCGGCAGGCCCGCGGCGAGGGCGGCCGGCAGGGCAGCCTGGGGGAGCCGGAGCTCTTGTACGCGCAGGCCGCAGGCGCGCGCGCAGCGCGAGAGCAGCTCGGCGCGGGGAGCGCCCGGGGTGTCGAAGGGGGAGGGCTCGGCCCGGCGCACGACCCGCTTGATCGCGTCGAGCGAGACCGGGTGGCGCACCTGCGCGCTGGCTGCGTGCAGGATGTCGATGAGGGCGGCTTGTTCGTCAAGGAGCGCGGACATCGGCAGGGGACCACCAAGCGCAGGCGGGTGACAGAGCGGGGCGTGTCTCAAAGCACACGCAGCAGCCCGTCAAGTGGAAATCGTCAGGGCACTGCAAAGACCGGCGACGCATTAGCCCGTGCCCTGGCCCTGTCCAGCGCTGGGGCGCCAAGTTGGCCGCACAGCGCCGCGGGTGGGCAACAGGCTGAAACCGGTCGAGCACACCCCGACAATGACGTCGCTCAGGTCATCATCGCCAAGTTCGCCCAAAGGTGGAGGATCCGTACGCTTGCAACGGCGGCCTCCAAAGGTGACGATGGCGCGGCTGGAGCTTGGCGCGCGCCCGCGCACACCGCGAGGCGTGACAAGCACCCCCAAGTTGGCTGGCCAAAGTGGCGCCAATGTGGGATCATCCCCAGCGCTGCCTGCGGCACCCCCAGCAGCGACCCCCATGGGCCGGGCAGCCCGCGGGCTCCCCCCGCAGCTCCGGCCCCGAACGCCACACCGACCGTCCCCGGTCCCCCTGGAGCATCGATGTCCGCCGAGCCCAAGAAGAAGCAGATCACCCTCATCCTCGCCGCGCTGCTCTACATCATCGGCCTGGGTGGCATCCACCGCATCTACACCGGCCACACCATGGTCGGCATCGTCCAGCTGCTCACCATGGGCGGCTGCGGCTTCTGGCAGCTCTGGGACCTGATCCAGATCTTCCAGGGCAAGTTCCTGGACGCCAACGGCAACCCCCTCGAGAGCTGAGCGGTCCGGCCCCGCTGGCCGGCGCACAGGCGCTCCCGACGGCCACCCCCGTCCTTCGCCACCGCGCTCCAGCTGGCCCCCGCGACGCGCCGCCCACGGGCGGTCTGCGCGCCACGGCGCCCTCCCTCCCGGGGGGCGCTGTGTGCGTTTTGGAGCATCGTGATGGGCGCAACCGGCCTGCGCCCCGCCCGCGCCTCGTGACCGCAGGTCAGGCCCGAACAGTGGCTGCAGCACGTCGCTCTGCGCGCCTCGGATCGGCGAGCTGTTCAGCCTTGACGAGCGCGCGCGGGCGGTGGAGAAGGCCCCGCAGGCCGACCACCGGGCCCTCCCCGCGCCCCCCGGTCGGCCCCTCCGCGCCCCGCCCCGAGGTCCCCATGAGCGCTGACCCCTCCTCCTCTCCCGCCAGCAGCGACGGCGTGCAGCCGACCCTCTCCCCGGTCACCGGCGCGGTGATCCTCGAGCGCCCGCTCGCCGGCGCCTCGACCCTCGACGCCACGCTCGACCGGGCCGAGCGCGGCCGCCGGGCCTGGCGCGAGACCCCCCTCGACCGCCGACTCGAGCTGATCAGCGCGATGGTCGATGACTTCGCGTCGCGCAAAGACAGCATCGCCGCGGGCTTGGTGCAGCAGATCGGGCGGCCGACCAAGTGGGCCGGCGGCGAGGTCAACGGCTTCGTCGACCGCGCCCGCACGATGATCCGCCTGGCGCCCGGCGCGCTCGCGCCGATCAACCCGGGCGAGAAGGCCGGCTTCGTGCGCAGCATCAAGCGCGAGCCGCTGGGCACGGTGCTCGTGCTCGCGCCTTGGAACTACCCCTACCTGACCGCGGTGAACGCCGTGGTGCCCGCCCTGGCCGCCGGCAACGCCGTGGTGCTCAAGCACAGCGACCAGAGCCCGCTCTGCGCCGAAGAGATGGTGGCCTCGGCCCGCGCCGCCGGCATCCCCGAAGAGGTCTTTCAGTTCATCCACATGACCCATGAGCGCACCGCCGCGGCGGTGGGCGACCCGCGGGTCCACCACGTGTGCTTCACCGGCAGCGTCGAGGGGGGGCACGCCGTGCTCGCCGCGGCCCGCCGCCGCTTCATCGACGTGGGCCTTGAGCTCGGCGGCAAAGACCCCGCCTATGTGCGCCCCGACGCCGATCTCGCCTTCGCGGCTGAGAACATCGTCGAGGGCGTGCTCTTCAACAGCGGCCAGAGCTGCTGCGCCGTTGAGCGCATCTACGTGCACGAGGCCGTTTACGACGACTTTCTCGAGCGCGCGATCGCCGAGTGTGAGCGGTGGGTGGTCGGCGACCCGGCCGACCCCGCGACCTGGATGGGCCCGATGGCCCGCGCCCGCGGGGCCGAGACGGTGCGCCGCCAGGTCGACGCGGCGATGGCGGCCGGCGCCTGGGGCCTGGTCGACCCGAGCGTCTTTGGCGACCTGGGGGCCAACTTCGTCGCACCGCAGCTGCTCGCCGAGGTCAGCCACGAGATGGAGCTGATGCGCGAAGAGACCTTCGGCCCGGTCGCCGGCCTGATGCGCGTGCGCGACGACGCCGAGGCGGTCCGCCTGATGAACGACAGCCGCTACGGCCTGACCGCCAGCGTCTGGTCGCGTGACCTCGCCGCCGCCGAGGCCCTGGGGGATCAGCTCGAGACCGGCACGGTCTTCCTCAACCGCTGCGACTACCTCGACCCCGAGCTCGCCTGGACGGGCGTCAAGGACTCCGGCCGCGGCGCCACGCTGTCGGTGCTGGGCTTCCACCACTTGACCCGCGCCAAGTCCTTCCACCTCCGCCGTCCCTAAGGCGGCGTGGCCGACGCCCGGCACCACCGCCCCTCGATTTCGCCCCCTTTGCTTGAGGTTGAGATGAGCACCGCTCCCCGTGGCAACTGGAACTACCCCACATCCATCCGCTTCGGCGCGGGCCGCGTCGCTGAGCTGCCCGCGGTCCTCGGCGAGCTCGGCATCCGCCGGCCGCTGCTGGTCACCGATCCGGGCCTCGTGAACCTCGCGCCGGTCAAGGACACGCTGGCCCTGCTCACCGCCGCGGGCCTCCCCACCGGCGTCTTTAGTGAGCTGCGCGGCAACCCCAACGGCAAGAACGTGGTGGACGGCGTGGCCGCCTTCAAGGCCGGCGAGCACGACGGCGTGGTCGCGCTGGGCGGCGGCAGCGCCCTCGACGTGGCGAAAGCTGTGGCGATGATGGTCGGCCAGAGCCGTGACCTGTTCGACTACGAAGACCGCGAGGACTGGTTCACCCGCATCGATCCGGCCGGGATGGTCCCCCTGGTCGCGCTGCCCACCACCAGCGGCACCGGCTCTGAGGTCGGTCGCGCCAGCGTGATCACCGACGAGCGCGACCACACCAAGAAGATCATCTTCCACCCGAAGATGCAGCCGGCGAAGGTCATCTGCGACCCCGCCCTGACCCTGGGCCTCCCCCGCGCGCTCACCGCCTGGACGGGCATGGACGCCCTCTCCCACCTGCTCGAGGCCTGGTGCGCGCCGGGCTTCCACCCCCTGGCCGACGGCGTGGCCCTCGAGGGCATGCGCCTCGTCCACAAGGGCCTGCTGCGGGCCGTGGCCGACGGCTCCGACCTCGAGGCCCGCTCGTGGATGATGGCGGCCAGCGCCATGGGGGCGACCGCCTTCCAAAAGGGCCTGGGCGGCATGCACGCGCTGGCGCACCCGATCGGCGCGGTGCTCGACGCGCACCACGGCCTCACCAACGCCGTGCTGATGCCCTATGTGGTCGCGTTCAACCGCGAGGTGATCGAGGAGCGCATGGCCGCGCTGGCCCGCTACCTCGACCTGCCCGGCGCCGACTTCGGCGCGGCGCTGCAGTGGATCCTCGACCTGCGCGCCGCCCTCGACATCCCGCACACCGTCGGCGCGCTGGGCGTGACCGCTGCCCACCTCGACCAGCTGTCGGCGATGGCCGCAGAGGATCCGAGCGCTGGCGGCAACCCGCGCCCCTTCGGCGTGGACGCGGCCCGCGCGGTGCTCGAGGCGGCGCTCGACGGCCGGCTCTAAGCCCAACCTGGGGGCGCGCCTGCATCGGTGCGCTCAAGATCCTCTGCGGGGGCCCGATGGCGCGCGCTGCGCACCGCCGGGAGCCCCCCATGAACGCCCGCCCAGAGCCCAGGTCTGCCGAGACCGCCCCCGACCGGCCGCCGCTGCCGGCCCTCCCGCCGCTGCTGCTGCGTGAGGGCCCGCTACCCCGGCCTTGCGTGGTGGAAGAGCTCCGCGATGGCCTCATTTTGCGGCCGACCGGGGGGCTCCAGCGCCTGCGGGGCGAGGCGCCGGTGCTGTTGCCCCTCGACGAGATCGCCGAGCTGCACATCCAAGGCGACGAGCTGCTCTCGCTGCGGGTCGGCAGCCGGACGCTGCGCCTTGAGGGGCCCGGGGCCGGCGCCCTCGGCGCTTGGCTCGACCAGGCGCTGCACGGCACGGCCACCGAGGTCGCGGTCATGGAGGGCTCTGCCTGGATCATCGACCAGCAGCGCAGCTTGGCCCCGGTTCGCCTGCTGCCCGGCCGGCTCGAGCTCTCCACCGGCGGGGGCCTGATCACCCTCCCCCTGACCCAAATCGAGGCGCTGTCGCTGATCGGCCTCGAGCAGGACCTTGTCATCGAGGCCAAGGGCCGCAGCCTCCGCCTCGCCGGGGGGATCTCCCCCCTCCTCTACCAGGCGCTGCACCGGCTCCGCTTCGGGGCCGATCCGTTGGACTGCCCCCGCCTCGCCCGCTGGCCTGCGCGCCTGCGCGTGGGCCCACCGCCCGAGGGCGCGCCCGCCCTCGACGGGGTGATCGAGCTGTTCGCCGACCAGCTCGTCTTTGTCGACGGGGGCTCGGGCGAGCGCACGCCGCTGCGCCTCTCGGCCGTCGAGCGCCTCGTGGTCTGGGGCCGCCCCGTCCCGCAGCTCGGGGTGGTGACCGCGCACCGCGGCGGCGGCCGCCTCATCTGGAACCTCGAGCTGGACGACCCGCGCGCCGCGCTCGAGGCGCTGAGCTTGGTCATCCACAAGGCCCAGCGCCTGTTCTCGGCCGACGCGGCGCGGCGCCAAGCCAACATCGACGCGGTCATGCAGCGCTGGGGCCGCCACGTCGAGGTCGCCGAGGGCGCGCACACGCTCAAGGCCCTCGCCCTGCGGGTGCTCCCCCTCGACGTGAGCGTCGGCGTCGTCTGTCTTGTGCGCGACCGCCTCTGGTTCTTGCCCTGCGGCGGGCCGACGGGCACCACCGGCGCCGACACCTGGAGCTGCAGCGAGCTGGTCCGCGACCACAGCGAAGACGCGGTCACCCCGGGCAGCGTGCGCTTCACCGCCCAGGGCCGCCGCTACCGCATCGTGCCCGCCGCCGATGAGGTCTTCGCCGGGCGCTTCTGGGACCGCTGCCGCGCCCCGGCCCGGATCTTGCGCGAGCCCACCGCCGTCCTCGGCACCCTCGACCGGATCTGCGGCCAGCCGCGCCTGCTCCGCGTCCGCGGACCCGACGGCACCAGCTCCACCGCCCAGCCCGGCTTCTGCGCCCGGATGGAGCCTGGCGTCGGCGTCTTCGTCGATGATGAGCTGAGCGCGGTCGCGCACGGCGACCTGCTCACGGTCGAAGTGGGCCGCCCCGACGGCATCTACCAGTTCGAGGCACGGGCGCTCGAGCAGCGCATGGTCTCGCCCCGGGCCCAAGAGTCGGCGGGCATGCCGCCGAGCGCCGCGCCCCGCCGCCTGCTGCTCCTGACCGCGCCGCGAGAGCTCCGCCTGTACAACCAGCGGCGCAGCTTCCGGGTGAGCGTCGACATCGAGGCCCACGCCTGGGTGCAGGGCCCGATGGCGGCCCGCCTCCCCCTCCACATCGACGATCTGTCCACCGGGGGCTGCGCCGTCTGGGCGCCGGCCCCCTTGGAGATCGGCGCCCAGGTCGACATTCAGCTCGCGCTGCCCGAGCGCGGCCTGCGGGCGACCGCGCGGGTGCTCCGCGCCGACCGGACCGACCCGGCCGCGCCCCACCGCCAGCGCTACGGCCTGCGCTTCGAGGGCCTCAGCCCCGGCGACGAGGACCGCATCCAGCGCGTTGTCCTCGCGCAGCAGGCCGCCGCCCAACGCGACGCGCTGGGCGCCTGAGCGGGCGCGCCCGATGAAGGGGCCCGACCCGCCCGGCCACGCGGCGGTCTACTTGATCTTGATGAGCTCGACGTCGAAAACGAGCATGCCGGCGGGCTTGCCCGGCTGGTTGTTGTAGGCCAGCTCGACCGGGATCCAGAAGCGGGTCTGCTCCCCCTCGACCATCAGCTGCAGGCCCTCGGTCCAGCCCTTGATCACGCCGTTGAGCGCGAAGGACGCGGTGCGGCCGCGGGTGACGCTGCTGTCGAACATCTTGCCGTCGGTGGTCCAGCCGCTGTAGTGCACCTCGACCCGGCTGGTCGCGGTGGGCTTGGCGGTGCCGGTGCCCGGCTTGAGCACCTTGTAAGCGAGGCCGCTGGCGGTCTTCTTGGCGTCCTTGGGCGGCGCGGCGACGTCTTCGGGGGCCTTGGGCGGGTCGGTCCACTCGAGCAGCTCGACCTCGAAGACGAGCATGCCGGCCGGGCTGCCCGGGCGGCCCTTGTAGGCCAGCTCTTCGGGGATCCAGATCAGGGCCTTCTCGCCCTTCTTGAGCAGCTGCAGGCCCTCGGTCCAGCCGGGGATGACGCGGTTGAGCGGGAAGCTGGTCGGCTGGCCGCGGGCGACGCTGCTGTCGAACATCTTGCCGTCGGTGGTCCAGCCCGTGTAGTGCACCTTGACCGTCGACTCGGCCACGGGGTGCGCGTCGCCGGTGCCCGGGGTCAGCACCTTGTAGGCGAGGCCGCTCGGGGTCTTGATCGCGTCGGCCGGGGGCGCGGCGACATCGGCTGGCGCGGGGATGGCCGCGGGCTCGGGCGGGGCGGCGGGCTTGGCGGCCTCGGGCGGCTTGGCCGCCTCGGCGGGCTTGGGGGCCTCGGCGGGCTTCTCGGCTTCGCCGCCACAAGCGACGAGGCCCAGCGCGAGCAAGGGCAGGTGTGCGAGCTTGAGCATGGGGGCTCCTCGGGCGGGCCGGGGCGTCCCCGGCCGCGCGGTGCGACGTTGGCGGCGACCCACTTCGTGCAGATCAGCGCCGGCGCGACCAATCGGGCGCGCCAGATGGGCGGCGCCTGCTAACGATCTGCGGCCTGCCCTGCCTGCCCCGCCCGCGCCTTCAGCTGTTCCCGCCCCGCCCGCTGTTGAGGTAGCGGCTCTCGCGCAGCCACTTCGGGTCGGGCCAGTAGGCGAAGATCAGCGAGCCGCCGCGGATCGTGCGGATGATCTCGCCGTTGACGTCGGGGTCGAGGGCGGGGCAGCCCAGCGAGCGCCCGGCCCGGCCCTGGCCGGCGACGACGTCCTCATCAACGTAGTCCGCGGCGTGCACGACCACGGCGCGGCGGCGGGCGTTGTGGTTGAAGCCGCGCTCCAAGCCGTCGAGGCGCAGGCTGAGCCCGTGCTTGCCCTGGTAGGTCTCGGCGGTCTTGAGCAAGCCCACGTTGCTCGTGCCCGCCTCGGGGGTGTTGCCCACCTGATCGACCCGGCCGTCGTTGTTGAGGTCAGAGCCCCGCCCATGCGCGACCCGCTCGTGGTGCAGCAGCTTGCCTGTGGCCAGATCGATGACCCAGAGGCGCTTTTGATCACTGGGCAGCTCGTAGTCGATGACGGTGAACTCGGTGCGCTTGGTGTCGCCCCGCGCCCAGGCCACCCGGAAGGCATCGAGCGCCTTGCCAAAGACCGCCGGGCGCAGCCCGCTGCGGGCGAAGGCGCCCGGGTTCATGCGGTTGCCGAGCACCTCGCGCGGCCCCTCGTCGGCGCCCTGCTTGGCGGCCGGCGCGGCCTCTTCACGCTTGCCGCGGCCCGCGGCCGGCGCGGCCACCGCCGGGCCCTGAGCCTTGGGGGCCGGGCCCGACAGGGCGCTCATCGTCTTGGGGCCGGCCACACCATCGGCCTCGAGGCCCAGCTTGCCCTGCACCGCCCGCAGCGCGCGCTCGGTGCCGTCGCCGAAGACACCGTCCACGTCGACCTGCTGCCCCTTGGCCACGAGCTGCTGCTGGAGCGCCCGCACCGCCTCGCCCCGAGCCCCCTTGCGCAAGAGCCCGCCGCCGCCCAGCTGCTCGGCCGCCGCCTGGTTGCCGCGGCCCGCGCCATCACCCGCGCCCGTGGCCCCCGGGGCCGGCGCCTCCTGCTGGTTCTTCCGCCGAAGAAAGGAGAACATCCGCACCTCGGCGCCGAGTGTAGGACTGGCGGAGGCTCCGCGCGCTGTCCGGCCGATGACGGCGCCCGCCGCACTCAGCAGACCGGCGCGGGGAGGGGCAGCCCCGCACACCAGGCCGAGATGGCGCCGCGCAGCTCGTCGAGGATGGCGTCGCTGAGGCCATCGTAGTAGCCCGCGGCGTGGGGCAGCAGGCAGAGGCGGGGGCGGTCGCCGACCGCGGCCATGCCCGGCCAGGGCTCGGTGGGGAAGACGTCCACGCCCAGCGCGCCGAGACGCCCCGCGTCCAGGGCGGCGAGCGCGGCCTCGACGTCGAGCACGTCCCCCCGCGCGGTGTTCACGAGCACCAGGCCCGGCCGCGCGTGGTCGAGCTCAGCCCGCCCCACCAGCCCCGTCGAGCCGCCTTCGAGGCGGCAGTGCAGGCTCACCGCCTGGGCCCGCGCGAACATCTCGGGCAGCGACACCTCCTCCACCCCCGCAGGCACGCCCAGCGGGTCGTGGCCCAGCACACGCGCGCCGAGGGCGGTCAGCACCTCGGCCATGCGCCGACCGATGACCCCGAGCCCCACCACGCCGATCTCGGCGCCGGTCACCCGCCGCATCCCCATCTGGTGCAGCCCGCCGCGGGCCCAGCGCCCGGCCTCCGCCTCGGCCCGCAGCGGCCCATGGGCGCGCAGCCCGTCGAGCAGCAGGGCCAGCGCGCTCTCCACCACCGCGTCGCGCCGGGCCTGGGGGCAGCGGCCCGCGGCGATGCCCAAGCTGCGCAGAAGTTCGAGGTCGAGGTGCTCAAAACCGCTGGTCGTGGTCAGCACGAGCCGCACCGGCCCGAGCCGGGGGCGCAGCGCCTCGCCCACCGGGTCTTTGCTGGTCACCACGATGATCTCGGCGGGTGCGCCCGGCTCGACCACCTCGACGAGGTCGGCCAGCGCCGCGCGCTCTGCGGCGAGCTGCACATCGGTCTCGTAAGGGCTGCGGCCCCACCGGCTGAGCCGCGGCCGGCCCGCTGCCCTCCCCGCTCCTGTCGCCATCGCCCCTCCTCCGCCCCTCAGTCTGGAGCGCTCTCTGCGTCGCCCACCGTCGGGCCGTCGTCGCGTGGGCGGTAGCCGAGCGCCTCCAGCGCCGCCGCGGTCGCTCCGTCGGGCGCCCACCGGTCGACCGCCGGCGCCGCCGCGGGCAGGGGCTGGTAGCGCCCGCCCACGGTCCGCTCTGCCGCCGCGTCGGGGCCGCGCCGCAGGCCGGCGACCTCGACCTTGCCCCCGGGGGCGAGCGGCAGGGGCGCCCCTGTGGGCAGCGGCGCGCCGTCCAAGGTGGCCTCAAGCAGGCCGATCACGCTGGTCGTCGCCACCGGCGCGCGCACCAGGCCACCAAAGGCGCCCGGCACCCGCACCGCGAGGGGCACGCGCAGCTCGGCGTCCTGCAGCGCGAGGCCATGGCCCTGGTGGCCGCCCTCGCCGAAGGCCTCGCCATGATCGGCGACCACCACGGCGAGGCGCTCGGGATCGACCGCGAGCAGGCGGAGCGCGCGGGCCCGGGCCTCCTCGACCAGCGCGGCGTGGCGGGCGCGCACCGCCTCGGGCGTGCAGTCGCGCACGTCGAGCCGCCCCAGGCAGGGCCGGCGGTGCTCGTGCGGGCCGATCAGGTGGACCCACACAAAAGGCGCGCCGCCGCGCAGGGCCGCGGTCGCCGCCGCCTCGATCCGCGCGTCGGGCTCGTGGCTGGAGGGCGAGGGCCCGCCGCCCCACCGCGCGCGCAGGCCGCGCAGGTTGTGGGCGAGCAGCAGCGGCACCCGCCCGTCGTCGGTGTGCTCGATCTGGGCAAAACGGCGCTCAATGCCGATGCCCGCGCGCAGGTAGGGGTTGCTCAGCAGCGCGAGGCTGCCCGCCCGTCGACGACCGAGGCCCCAGCGCTCGGCCGCGGGCAGGCTGTGGCCGCCCTCGACCACCAGCCCGCCGCCGTGGCGCCGCACGGGCTCGCCGATGAGCAGGCTCAGCACGGCGGGCAAGGTCCACGGGGCCGCCGAGACCGCCTCGGCGTAGCGCCAGACCCCCGCCTCAGGGCCAAAGCCCGGATCATCGAGCAGGCCGTCATCTTCGCGCACCGTGTCGACGGTGATCAGCAGGGCCGGCTGCGCGGGTCGGCCCTGCTCGGGGGCCCATCGTGGGGCTGCGCGCGCACGGAGCGCGGGGCCAGCGCCGCCGAGCAAGGCCAAGCAGAGGCCGACCACCGGCCCGGGGGCCCAAGCGAGCGCCGCCAGCGCGGCCCCGCCCAAAATACCGAGGCTGAGGGCCTGCCCGGGCGCCCCGCCCGTCCGGCACAGCTCGGGGCCGAGGACCAGCCCGAGCAGCAGCAGGGCCAGGGCCCGGGGCCACCGCCCCCCGCTCGCCGCGGCGGCCGCGCCCCCACCGACCAAAACAATGGCCACGGCGGCGATCTCATAGGGCTCCGCCGCCAAGTCCAGCGGCCGAGGCCAGCGGGCCGCCGCGGCGAGCTCGGCCACCACGAAGGCCAGCCCGCACAGCGCGCCCCCCGCCGCCGACCGCCACCGCCCACCTTGGCCCCGCTCCGTCCCCGCTGCGCGCACGCGCCCTCCCCGCGTCGCCGCTCGGCCCGCGCCGCCGGCTCTATCGCCGCCCCCGGTCCGCGCCCTGCCTACATCGCGACCGGCCCGTTGGCCCGCCCCGGCTGCGGGCGGGTGCCCTTGGGATGCGAGATCAGCGGCGGGCGCGCGAGCTCCGGCGTGGCCGCATCCGAGGGCAGCGGCAGGCCCAGCGGCGACCGCAGGCGCCCCCGCACCAGCGCCGGGCGACCGTCGGGCAGCTCCACCCGCTGCTGGACCAGATGCTCAACGAAAACAGCGTAAGGGCGATGATCTGCGCGCAGGTCCAAGCCCGGCGGCTGGTGCGCGGGGCCGCCGAGCGGGCAGCGCTGCTCGGCGCCGTCCACCCGCACGATGAGGCTCAGCGCGGAATGATCCGCCTCACCAGGCAGGCGGAGCTGGCCAAGCGGCTCGACAAGGTAGCGCCCGGCCCGCGGCGCGTCGGCGAAGCGGAGGGCGCCCGGCCGCCGCCAATGGTTCGAGAACACCGCCGCCTCGCGCCAAGACAGGTCGGCCCAGATGCGCGGGGCAGCGTCGCCCGCCGGCCCCCCAGCCTCGGGCGCCACCGCGAGGATGGCCTCGTGGCGGCCCACCTCGGCCTGCCAAGGCATGAGCACGGGCGCACCCAGGTCGACCCCCAGGCCCGCGGCCACCGGCGCGCCCCGCAGCTCGTCAGACCAGCAGCCGCCCGCCAAGAGCTGGGGCGGCTCAGGGGCGGCGGCCGCCCGCAAGCGCAGGGGCCCAGCGCGGCGGCCATCGGCGTCAAGCTCGGCCACCGCGTCAATCACGATGAGCCCCGGGCCGCTGGGAAGCGCAGCCGGCGACCCCGCGCAGCCCACGAGGGCCAGCGCGGCCAGCGAAGTGACCGTCGACGAGGCTGGTGCGGGCACGGGCGGCTCCTCCCCGGCGCTGCAACGGATCGGGCGCGGCGCGGCCTGAGCCTGCCACAGGCGGACCCGTCCGGCGACCGGCCCGCTGGCGGCTGTGCTGCGAAAGATATAATGAATGAGCGTTCATTCACTCCCCCCGCTGCAGGAGGCTCCCGATGAGCACCACCGTCTTCTCCGCCGATCTCCGGGACATCCGCTTCGTCCTCCACGAGGTCCTCCACACCTCCGAGACCCTCAAGGCCTTCCCGGCGCACGCAGAGCTCGAGACCGAGCTCATCGACTCGATGCTCGACACCGCCTACGACGTGGCCCGCGACCAGCTCCACCCGCTCAACCGCGTGGGCGACCGCGAGGGCGTGCACTTCGCCGACAACGCGTGCAAGACCCCCACCGGCTTCCGCGACACCTTCAAAGAGCTGGCCGCCGGCGGCTGGATCGGCATCTCCGCCAGCGCAGAATTCGGCGGCATGGGCCTGCCCCACATCATGGACACGTGCACCGGCGAGCTGTTCACCGGCGCGGCGCCCGCCTTTGTGATGTACCCGGGCCTGACCAAGGCGGCGGCGAACCTGCTCGCCATCTTCGGGCCCGAAGACAAGAAGGCCCTCTGTTGCACCAAGATGTTCGCCGGCGAGTGGGGCGGCACCATGTGCCTGACCGAGCCCGGCGCGGGCTCTGACGTCGGCAGCAACACCACCAAGGCCACCCCGAGCGACGAGCCGGGCGTCTACCACCTCGAAGGTGAGAAGATCTGGATCTCGGGCGGTGACCAAGACCTCACCGACAACATCATCCACCTCGTGCTCGCCCGCACCCCGGGCGCGCCGGCCGGCACCAAGGGTCTGTCCATCTTTTTGGTGCCCAAGTTCGAGTTCGAGGCCGACGGCACGCTCGGCGCCCGCAACGGCATCTATGTCGAGGGCATCGAGCACAAGATGGGCATCAACGGCAGCGCCACCTGCGCCATCGCGCTGGGCGCCAAGCACGCCTGCAAGGGCTGGCTCATCGGCGAAGAGGGCCAGGGCATGCCCATCATGTTCCACATGATGAACGAGGCCCGCATCGCGGTCGGCGTGCAGGGCCTCTCGGCCGCCGCCGCCGGCTACCAGTACGCCAAGGCCTTCGCCGCCGAGCGCATCCAGGGCGTTGATATCAAAGACTTCGGCAACGCCGCCGCGGCCAAGGTCACCATCAACCGCCACCCCAACGTGCGCCGCATGTTGATGTGGCAGAAGGTGCACGTCGAGGCCCTGCGCGCGCTGGTCTACGACACCACGCTGAAGGCCGATGTGGCCCACAACACCACTGACCCCGATATCAAGCGCGAGCTCGATGGCCATGTCGAGCTGATGACCCCTATCGTCAAGGCCTATGCCAGCGACAAGGGCTTTGACAGCGCCGTCTACGCGGTCCAGGTCTTCGGCGGCAGCGGCTACACCCAAGAGTACCCCGTCGAGCAGATCGTCCGCGACACGAAAATCAGCAGCATCTATGAGGGCACCAACGGCATCCAGGCGATGGACTTGCTCGGCCGCAAGATGCGCAAGGGCAGCGGCGTGCTCTTCCTCAACTGGCTCAACCACTGCAACGAAGAGCTCGAGCGCTGCAAAGAGCTCGACGAGCTCAAGCCCCTGGTCGCCAGCTTCGAGAAGGCCCGCGACAGCCTGGGCAACAGCGCGATGCACCTCGGCGCGCTCGGCATGGAGGGCAAGCTCCACGCGGCGATGCTGCAGTCCAAGAACTTCCTCGATCAGTTCGGCAACGTCATCCTCGGCATGTACACGCTGCAGCAGGCCCGCATCGCGCTGACCACGCTGGCCGCCGGCGGGGTGAGCGCCGACGACGAGGTCTTCTACAAGGGCAAGCTGCTCAACGCCCGCTTCTACATGGGCCAGGTGCTGCCGATGGCCCTGGCCCTCGGCAAGGTCGTGACCAGCAACGACGAGTCTGTGTTCGACGACAGCCTCTTCGTGTGAAGGCTGCGCTGGGGTCTGTCCACCCGCGGTCGATAGACCCCTCTCTCCGGCCCGGCGGCGCGCCCGTCAGGCCGGGGTTTTTTGGGGGGCCCGCCCACAGACCCCCTGGGCGGCCCGGCTGCGCCGTCGGGCGCCTGCGCGCGCGGCGGGGCCCCGGGCGGCGCCGAGGTCGCCGCCCGCCCGCCTTGGTCGGGGCGGCGCCCCGACCGGCTGCGCCGCGCTCCGGCCCCCTGCCGCGGTGACGAGCGGCGGTGATGACCAGGCGGCCCGCGCTCAGCGCCGCCCGCGGAAAACGGCCTTGATCAGCGCAATGAACTGCCCCAGCAGCCACCGCAGCAGGCCCCTCTGCGCCCGGCTGAGGTCAGCGGGCCCCGGGCCCGCCCCCGGCGCGCGACGGGGGCGCGGTGGCGCGGGAGGTGCGCCGCGCGGCGCGGACCGGCGCGGCTCGTCGGCGCCCAGGCGCAGCGCCTGCGCAAGCCGCGCGTGCAGGTCTTCGCGCAGCACGAGGCCCATCGCCTCTTGGGGCCGCTCGCGGGTCTCACCTGCCAGATCAACGAGCAGGAAGCCATCTTCGCGCTCAAAATACTCCAAGAAGACCTCGCGCAGCACCCCCTTGCCCTTGCCGAACCACACCACGCAGATGGGCTCGGTGCAGGTGCGCAGGGCGGCGCGAGCCTCGGCCGCCCGCATCCCGTGCAGGTCGAGCAGCTGCACCTCGGCCTCGAGGGCGCCGCACGCGCGCAGGGCGGCGCGCAGCG
Source organism: Deltaproteobacteria bacterium (assembly GCA_016792625.1). Lineage (GTDB taxonomy): Bacteria > Myxococcota_A > UBA796 > UBA796 > UBA2385 > JAEUKK01. The sequence continues at coordinate 15,870 of JAEUKK010000162.1, forward strand.
CGGGGCCCGCCTCGTCCAACAAGCTGTGGGCGCGGGCCACGCGGTCGAGCTGGGGGTCAACCTCGAAGTCATAGGCGAGGTGCTGCACCAGCGGCTCAAAGGCGTCGACGATGGAGGGGTGCGCGCCTCTGGGCATTGCGCAGCCTAACCGCTTGGCGGGCCCCCGAAGCCGCACGCGGGATGAACGGCCGTGGTCTGCAAGGGCGTGAAACGGCGGTACCGTCAAGGCCGCGGCTACGGGGGCGAAGCGCCGCTGCACCCGGAGCCCCCATGCCCACCGCGCCCGCCCACGCCCGCCTGCTCACCCTGCTCGCCGCCCTTGGCGCCTGCGATGCTCCTGCGCCCGGCCCCAGGTCCGAGGGCGGCGACCCAGCCACCCCGTCCGTAGAGGCGACAGACAACGACACATCCCCCTCCGATGGTGAATACGACCATGGCGAGGCCGAGTATACCCGTGACGATACCGGCGGCGGGGGTGAAGTGAGCGGCGAAGGCACCGCTGACGGCGCGGACGGCGCAGACGGCGCGGACGGCGCAGACGGCGTGGACGGCGCTGACGGCACGGACGGCGGCGAAGGCGCAGGCGGCGCGGACGGCGGCGACGGCGGCGACGGCGCAGGCGGCACGGACGGCGCAGACGGCGCGGACGGCGCAGACGGCGCGGACGGCGCGACACCCGACGACAGCGGCGCTCCGCCGCCACCCGCCGAAGACTGCGACCTCCCCGGCGACGAAGACACCGACGGTGACGCTGACTGCGACGACACCGACTGCGCCGACGCGCCCGCCTGCCGATCCTGGCCCGAAGACTGCGCGACCGCGGGCGACGAAGACACCGACGGTGACGCTGACTGCGACGACACAGACTGCGCCGACACACCCGCCTGCACCCCCATAGAGGACTGCTACGATGCGCTCGACCACGACGCCGACGGCCTCTACCCCTGGGAAGACCCCGACTGTGTCGGGCCACACTCGTACTACGAGGTCCTCTGCGACAATGGTATCGACGACAACGAGTCCGGCGGTATCGACTGCGAAGACCCGACCTGCGCGCCGCTCCCTGCCTGCGCCGAGGTCTGCGATGACCACCTCGACACGGACCTCAGCGGCCTCGCCGACTGCCTCGACCCGGCATGTGACGAAGACCCGGCCTGCGACGAGGACTGTGCGGACGGTCTCGATAACAACGACGACCTGCGGGTAGACTGCGAAGATCCCCGCTGCGACGCCGATCCCGCTTGTGTCGAAGACTGCGCCGATGGCCTCGACAACGACGGCGACGGGGCGACGGACTGCGCTGACCCCGCCTGTGCCCTCGACCCCAGCTGCGGCGAGGACTGCGCCGATGGCCTCGACAACGACGACGACGGTGCGACCGACTGCGCCGACGCCGACTGCGCCGACCCCAGCTGCGCCGAAGACTGTGCCAACGGGGTCGATGACGACCTCGACCAGTGGACCGACTGCCTGGACACCGACTGCGCGGCCGACCCGGCCTGCGGCGAAGGCTCCAGTCTCAACGACTGCGCGGATGGCTTCGACGTAGACCGTGATGGCCTAACCGACTGCGCCGACCCTGGTTGTCTCGGCCATCCCGACTGCGTGAACGACTGCGCCACCTATCCCGACTTGAATGGCGACGGCCTGGCGGGGTGCGACGACCCCAGCTGCACCGACCCCTCCTGCGACGAGGTCTGCGGCGACGGTCGAGACAATGACGTGGACGGCGTCACCGACTGCGCCGACCCTGACTGCTACGAGGTGATCGCGTGCGCCGAGCAGTGCGAGGCCCCCGGCGACGAGGACCAAGACGGGCTCTGGGACTGCGCCGACCCCGACTGCGCGGCGGGCTGCGTCGAAGACTGCGGCGGGACGGGCGATCTCGACGGCGACGGGGCGGCGGGCTGCGCCGACCCCGACTGCGCGACCGACGGCAACTGCTTGACCCGCGTGCTCGAGATCGGCGCCGGGCAGGGCATCTATTGCTCCAGCAGCGCAGAGGACCCGCACCGTTCCTACATCTGGGAGAGCACGATGGAGGTCACGGCCATCGCCCCAGACTCGGCCATGACCCTGGTGCAGCCCGACGGGCAGGAGCTGGCGCGCTGCCCGGTGCGCGGGCGCTCCCTCAGCTTTGCGTGGTGGGCGCCGGAGTCCTCCAACGAGTTCTTCTTTCCCTGGCCTGGAGAGCAGCAGCTTCGCGGCCCCTGCTCAATGTATGACCTCGGTACGCACCCGACCGCCATCGGCGAGCCCGCGGCCTTCGTTATCGACGCGGCCGGCGCCGACCGCCGCGCCTGGGTGCACCCCATCGACTTCTCCTACGACCGTATCCCCCGGGGGCTCAGCGACGATGACCGCGGCCTTCGCGTCTACATCGGCGCTGAGCACGTGCTGGCCGCCCGCCTGCCCAACGGGGTGCCCCCGGTCGAGGTGCCCTATGCCGGCACCACCACCCAGTGCGTCGAGCTCGAGCTGCTGCCCCCGCGCTGACATACGGCGGCCCGGCTGCGCCGTCGGGCGCCTCCGCGCGCGGCGGGGCCCCGGGCGGCGCCAAGGTCGCCGCCCGCCCGCCTTGGTCGGGGCCGCGCCCCGACCGGCTGCGCCGCGCTCCGGCTCCCTGCCGCGGGGCGCTCACCACGCCGGCGGCGCGTAGCCCTCGGCCACCCGGCCGGTCTGGCTCAACCACAGCTTGCCCGCGGCGGGCAGCGGCCCGTCGAAGGCCACGACATCACCGCCAGGGAAGGTGATCTCGACCTGATCCACCACCGCCGCGTCCCCCAGCCCGAAGCTCGGGTGCAGCTCGTCCTGGTTGCCCTGGCCGCCGCCCCCGCTGATGTGGCGGGTGAAGGTGCGGCCGCCGGCGCTCACCCGAATGGTGGCCCCGATCGCCGCGCGATTGGCGCCGCCGTCGCCGACGACCGCGATGCTCACGCCGCCGCCCCGGCGGGGCGCTTGGTTCTCGAACAGGGCGCTGGTGGTCGCGAGGTCGGGGTCGCCGTCATGATCGACGTCGGCCGCCGCCATCCCCCACCCGTTCACCGTGTCGATACCCGAACGGGATACGTCGAGCTCAAACTGACCGTCGCCCTTGCCCCAGTACAGATCGGTCGGGCGGCCCGGGTAGACCGCCGAGATGCTCAGGTCCAGCGCCCCATCCAGATCGAAGTCGGCGAGCACCGGCACCGAGTGGGTCTCTTGGTAGCGCAGCCCCGCGGCCCCCACCGGGCTCTCCCAGTCCCCCTGCAGGTCGGTGAAGGTGCCGTCCCCGTTGTTTTGCATCACCTGGGTCTTGTTCGAGAATTGGTAGTACCGCGGGTGGGCGAGGTTGGCGAGGATGGCGTCCAGATCGCCGTCGTTGTCGAAGTCACCCCAGGCCGTGCCGATGGTGTGGCCGTAGTAGGTGGTGGCGCCCCGCCGGGTGCCGATGCCGGCGAGGCCGCTCGCCGCCCCGGCTTCGGTCACACCGCCCAGCCCGTCGTTCTCGAGGTAGAGGTTGGCCTGCAGCACGTAATTGTTGACCAGCAGATCCACGTCGCCATCGCCGTCGGCGTCGGCCGGGTTGGCGCCGCGCGACGCGGTCACGCCCGCCGCCCAGCCCCCCACGCCGGTCAGGCGCACAAAACCCGCCTCGCCGTCGTTTCGGTAGACATCGTCTTCGTAGTAGGTGTAGTCCGACCAACAGATGAAGTTGGGCACATAGAGGTCGAGATCGCCGTCGGCGTCGAAGTCCAGCCAAGCGGCGCCGGGTGAAGGCGCGTGCACGTTGGCCGCCGGGTCACCACAGGCGTTGCTGTCTTGCAGGTCGTCGATGCCAAGCGCGACGGTCACGTCGACGAAGCCGGCCGGCCCGTCGTTGCGCCACAACGTATCGCCCGCGGCGGCCGACTCGGTAAAGGCGAAGATGTCCAGGTCGCCGTCATTGTCGTAATCACCCCAGACCCCGCCGCTCGCGCCGGGCAGCAGGCCGACGAGCCCGGTCACGTCGGTGAAGCCCGCCCCCGCCTCGTTGCGCAGCAGCGTGGGGCCCGGCAACAGAAGATCGACCCAGCCGTCGTTGTCGTAGTCCCCCCAAGCCTGCCGGCTCCCGCTGGGCACCCCCGCCATCGCGACGAAGGCCGGCGGCGAAGGCTCCTCGGCGTACACATAGTGCAGCGTGACGAGGTAGTCGTAGGGGATGAGCGTGCTCAAGCCGTTGAAGTAGCTGGTGGCCTCGGCCTCGGGCAGGTTGACCGCCGAGTGGCAGTCGCTCCAGCCTGTGCAGTCGCCCACACCGGCGTAGCTGCCGTCGAAGGCCAGCGCCTTGTCCCCCGCGCCGGCGCGCTGGTGCCCCACATAGAGCAGGCCCGGCGCCACTTCGAGGGGCTCGGGCAGGACATAGGTGGTGCCCCGGCCGGCGCCCAGGTCGGCCTCGACGTCGCCCGCGCAGCGGTCGAGCTCGGCCAGCGGCGCCCACTGCCAGTAGTCGAAGCCGTTGTAGCCAAAGTCGGCGTAGATCCCAGCGGTCACCGGCGCGTCGGGCGCCGCGCCCTCGGCGACCTGCGCCCAGGTCAGCGTAAACCCGTAGACCCGGGCCGGGCGCTCGAGCTCAAAACGTACGCCCTCGTTGGCGCGCGAGGCGCCGAGCTCCCACAGCTCGCCGCCGCTCGACCGCAGGTCGAAGGCCCAGCCGGTGGCCTCGAGCGCGCTGACCGGGGTGCCATCGTCCCACGCCTGGCTGAGGATGCTGTCTGGCAGGTCACCTTCGCCGCTCCCGCAGGGCACGGGGGGCGCGCCGGTGTCGCCCGTGTCGACGTCGGCGTCGGCGTCGGCGTCGGCGTCCGCGTCGGCATCCGCGTCGGCGTCGGCGTCAGCATCTGCGTCCTCCGCGACCGGCTTGTCTGCCGGCGCCTCGCCGCAGCCAAGCAGAAGGGCCATGAGCAGCCCCGCGCGCCGCGAAGCGGTGGGAGAAGGGGCAGAGGCGAAGCGGTGGCGGGCAGGGTTCATCGGCGCTCCATGCCCGCAGTCTGCCACAGGCGGCGGGGCGGCGGGCCCGCGGCCAGATCGTCGTCCAGCGCGCTGGGGTAGGCAGCGCCGCGCCCCGACCGGCTGCGGCGCGCTTCGGCCCCTGCCGCTGGGATCGACCTCGACAACGTCCTTCTACGCACCGACAGCGGCTGCAATTCGCCGCAGCCGCGCCCCTGTGCTCTGCTCGTCTTCGGCCGGGCGGCGCCCGTCCGCGCCCACGGGAGGCTCGCGTGTACCGTCCCCCCCTCCCCTCCCTCCTGCTCAGCCTCGCGCTCGCCGCCTGCGGGGGCGAGCCAGGCAAGGGCGGCGACGAAGACTCCGGGCCGGCGCCCGCCGAGGGCACCGGCGGCGGCGACACCCCTGGGCAAAACGGGCGCCTCCCCGACGGCGAAGACAACGACTGCGACGGTGAGATCGACGAGCCCGGCGAGTCCGAGCGCCGAACCCTCTTGGCGATCGACACCGATGGTGACGGCTGGTCGGCGGGGCCGCTGACCATGCGCTGCCTCGGCACGGGGGTGGCGCTCTCGTCGCTTGAAGGCATCGGCGACTGCGACGACACCAACCCATCGATTCGCCCCGGCGGCCGCGAGCTGTGCACCCGCCGGGGCGACGACGACTGCGACGGCCTCGCCGACTGCGCAGATCCGAGCTGCGGGGGCCTCGACTGCGCCGAGGACTGCCACGACGGCCTCGACGAGGACGGTGACGGCGACATCGACTGCGCCGACAACAGCTGCCGCACAGACCCCACCTGTGACGAGGTCTGCAGCGACGGCCTCGACAACGACGCGGATGGTCGGGTCGACTGCGCCGACAGCGACTGCGAAGACGAAGCGACCTGCGCCGAGGACTGCGCCGACGGGGTCGACAACGACGTCGACGGCCTCGTGGACTGCGCTGACTGGGAATGCCGCAGCGCAGGCGACTGCATCGAAGACTGCACGGATGGCCTCGACAACAACCGCGATGGCGCCGCGGACTGCCGCGACCCACAGTGCATCGTCGACCCGGCCTGCGTCGAGGACTGCGACGATGGCGTCGACAATGACGCCGACGGCGCCATTGACTGCGAAGAGGTGAGCTGCGCCAGCCCCACCTGTGCTGAGCTCTGCGCCGACCGCGTCGACAACGACACCGACGGTGTCACCGACTGCGCAGACCCCGACTGCTTCGGCCCGACCTGCACCGAGGTCTGCGGCGACGGCTTCGACAACGACGCCGACGGGCGCGCGGACTGCGCCGACCCCGCCTGCGCGCACCCCGCCTGCGCTGAGGACTGCGACGACGAGATCGACAACAACGCGAACGGCCGGACAGACTGCGCGGACTGGGCCTGCCGCACCGACCCGTGGTGTGTCGAGGACTGCCACGACGGGGTCGACAACGACCGCAACGGCCTCGCTGACTGCGAAGACGCCGCCTGCGCCTCCATTTGCGCCGAGGACTGCGACGGTACCGACAACGACCGCGACGGCCTCGCCGGCTGTGACGACCCCGATTGTGGCCTGCTCATCGCGTGCTGGTCGGCGCTCTCGGTCACCGTTGACGCCCCGACCGTGCGGCGGGGGCTCGTCGCACACATCGACTCCTACGGCTCGCCGTACTTTCGTGGCGCGCAAAACTTCGCAGCGGACCGGCTTTACATCCAGGGCGTGGCCCACACCGCGGCGGGCGCCCCGTTGCCCTGCGCGGTGGACCTTGTGAATCTCACCGTCACGGGGCGATGGGCAGAGTTCGGCCCGCGGGCCTACCGAGGTGGGGGGACCGGGTTCAGCGCCTCGGCGGTGGCTGTCTCCATCCTTCCGCCGACCGACCCCAGCTGCCCGATGTTGCGCCCAGGGCAGGTCGATCCGATCATCCCGGCGCGGCTGGCCAGCGCCAGCGCCACCTGGGCAATTTTCCCTGGCGACGGGCTCGACCTGCTGACCCTCTCCCAAGCCGTGCCAGGCGGGGTTGAGCGCACCCTACTTGAGCTGGTGGTCGCCTCACCTGCAGCCTACACCGTACGCCCCATATCGGGCGCCATCTATCCTTGGGAGCGGGTCGTGTCCCAGAACCTCACCGGCGACCTCCGCGTCGCGCCCGCCCCATGACCATGCCCACCACGGCAAGCCCTGCGCTGCGAAGGCCCCGCCCACCGGCCGGCCGCGCCGCGACGTTGCCCACCATCGGCCTCCTGCTCGGCGCAGTGGGGTGCTCACCGGCCACCGACAAGGGCCGCCGACAGGGGCCCGATAGCGATAGCGCCGCCGACGCCGCCGACAGCGGGGACGCGACACCCCTCTCACCCGGCGGGACCATCCAGCATCTTCGCCCCGAGGACTGCCTTACCGCGGGTGATGAAGACGGGGACGGCGCTGCCGACTGCGCCGACGAGACCTGTTGGGGCCCCGCTTGCCCCGAGGACTGCGCCGGCAGCGGCGATGAAGACGCCGACACCACGATCAACTGCGCAGACAGCGACTGTTGGGGCCCGAGCTGTGTCGAAGACTGCACCCGAGGCGGCGACGAGGACGCGGACGGACTCAGCAACTGTGAGGACGCCGACTGCACCGAGGCCTGCGTCGAAGACTGTGTCGACCTGCGCGACAACGACCTGGACGGGCAGCTCGACTGCCTCGACGTCGATTGCGCCCTCTCCCCTCACTGCTGGGACAGCCTCGTGATCTCCGACGTGGGAGGCGCCCAGTTCATGGTGCGCTCGGTCTACCGCACCGATTGGCCCCCCAGGTCCGAGCACCTGATTCAAACCGTGAGCGCCCTCATCGACCATCTCGAGCTGACACCCCCGACCGGTCCTTCGAGCGACGACGGCGCCCCCTGCGGCCTTCGTGTTGAGGGGCTCGCGCTCTTTCGACGCTACACCTATCACCAGCGCCCCCACAGCTCGTGGGGCGACTTCGACGCGAGCAGCCACGCGATGATCATCGAGGCCACCGGCGCCGGTTGCCCCGCGCCCTCCCGGCTCGACTTGGAAGAGCGGCGCATCGTGTTCCTGCCGCGCGACGGCCCGATGGCGTACTTCGCGGTCTCCGACCTCCCCGCGCTGCGCATCAGCCTCTACCCGCTCATCCTCACCCCCACCGGCATGAGCTTGGGGCCGCTGCGCAGCGAGCGCAGCGCCTACCGAGGCGACAGCAGGGCTCACTTCGAACTGCAGCGCACCTGGTCGGCCACCGCCTCCGGCTTCACCATCGAGCACGACTGAAGAAGCCGGGCGGCCCGGCTGCGCCGTCGGGCGCCTGCGCGCGCGGCGGAGCCCCGGGCGGCGCCGAGGTCGCCGCCCGCCCGCCTTGGTCGGGGCCGCGCCCCGACCGGCTGCGCCGCGCTCCGGCTCCCTGCCGCGGGGATTAACCTCAACCACGTCATTCTACGCACCGACAGCGGCTGCAATTCGCCGCAGCCGCGCCCCTGTGCTCTGCTCCCCCTCGGCCGGGCGGCGCCCGTCCGCGCCCACGGGAGGCCCGCGTGCTCCGTTCCCCCCTCCCCTCCGCCCTGCTCGGCCTCGCGCTCGCCGCCTGCGACGGTGCAGCGGGCAAAAGCGCGCCGACCGCGCCCGCCAGCACCGAGCCCGCCGCCGCTTGCTCCGCCCCACCGCTCGAGTGCGACCGTGAAGACAACGACTGTGACGGCGACATCGACGAGGTGGGCGAGCTCGAGCTGCGGCTCCTCCAGAGCGAAGACAGGGACGGCGACGGCTGGGCGGGCGAGGCGACGATCGGGTGCCCTCCCGCCGACGCGCAGCCGGCGCTCCCCCCGGGTGACTGCGATGACGCCGACCCCGACATCCACCCCGGCGCCGCCGAGCAGTGCTTCGTCAGCGGCGACGAGGACTGCGACAGCACCGCAGACTGCTACGACACCGACTGTGACCCCACGCGCTGCATCGAGGACTGCGACAACGCGGTCGACGACGACGACGACGGCCGAGCCGACTGCCGCGACCGCGCCTGCGACCATGACCCCGCCTGCCCCGAGGCCTGCGCAGACGAGGTCGACAATGACGACGATGGCCTGACCGACTGCGCCGACCCCCGGTGCATGCTTGACCCGGCCTGTGTCGAGGATTGCGACGACGGAATCGACAACGACGAGGATGGCCGCTTCGACTGCGCGGATGCCGATTGCGAAGAAGAGCCCGCCTGTGTGGAAGACTGCGCCGACCGGCTCGACAACGACGCCGATGGCCGCGTCGACTGCGCGGACGCCGACTGCGAGGGCGAAGCCGCCTGTGTCGAGGTCTGCGACGACGGGCTCGACAACGACGAAGACGGGCGCCTCGACTGCATCGACCCCGACTGTCGCGGGACCCCGTCGTGCATCGAGGACTGCTACGACGGCGTCGACAACGACGCAGACAGGCTCACCGACTGCGCCGACCGTGACTGCCGGGCAGACCCAGGGTGTATCGAGCACTGCTCCGATGGCGTCGACAACGACCGCAACGGCTTGGTTGACTGCGAAGACACCGCGTGCGCCGACGACTGCGCCGAGGACTGCAACCACACCGACAACGATCTCGACGGCCTGACGGGCTGCGACGACCCCGACTGTGGCCTGATGATCCACTGCTGGGATTCCCTCTCGGTGCACGCTGCGAACCTGACGGTCGAGCGAAACCTCACCGCCGTCTTTACAAGCGCCGGGCTCCCCTTCGTCGCGGGCCGTCAGGTGGTGCAGGCCGACGGACTGCGGGCAGAGGGCACGGCCCACACCGCAGCGGGCGCCCCGATCCCCTGCACCATGGAGCTGCTCAATCTGAGCGCTGTGGGGGCCTGGGCTGACCCAGCCGGGAGATCACCTCGGGGCGCCGCGAGCTACCCCTTCACGACCTCGGCGGCGGCCGCAACGACCACCCCGCCGGCGCACCCCGACTGCCCCTTGGTTCGCGCCGGGCAGTTGGGGAACATCCTGCCTGACCGCCTGCTCAGCTACAGCGCCACCTGGGCCGTGTTCCCCGGCGACGGCCTCGAGCTGCTGACCATCTCGCAGCCGGTCCCCGGCGGTTGGGCCGCGAGCCGACTTGAGCTGCGCGTCGCCTCCCCCTCCACCTACCACGTCCGCCACTTCCCCTCGTTTGGAGCCCCCTGGGTGCGCGCCGCATCCCAGGACCCGACCGGTACGCTCCTCATCGTCCCCACGCCCTAAGCCCAACCGCCCACGTTCCCCCTGGAGCCGCCGATGCCCACCCCACGCGCCGCCCGCACCTGCGCCCTGGCCGCCTTCGCCGTCCACATCGGGGCCTCGGCCTGCGACCCGGCAGAGAAGCCCGCGCCAGACGCCGCTGCGGGCGCCGTCCCCGAGAACGTCGGGGTCTCTTCGCCGACGCCGGGGCCCAGCGGGCTGCCTTCTTGGGTGCCCGGCGCGACCCTCCCACCCCCCTCGCCCGAGGACTGCGCCGCCGCGGGCGATGAAGACCGGGACGGCTTCGCGGACTGCGCAGACGCGGAGTGCTGGGGGCCGAGCTGCCCCGAGGACTGCGACCAACGGGGCGACGAGGACGGTGACTGGCGCATCAATTGCGAGGACTCCGACTGCTGGGGCAGCGGCTGCGCAGAGGACTGCGCCCGCGACGGGGACGAGGACGCAGACGGCCTCCTGGACTGCGAAGACACAGACTGCCTGGCGTCCTGTACAGAGGCTTGCAGCGACCGCCGGGACAATGACCGCGACGGACTCACCGACTGCAGCGACCCCGACTGCAGCCTCCATCGTGTCTGCCTGCCGGACTACGCGGTCACCGACGCCGGCGGCGCGCACTTCACCGTGCGCTCAGGCTACCGCATCAACGGCCCCCGCGAGCAACGCACCTTCCAGACCGTCAGCGCGGTGATCGATCACCTCGAGCTGCGCGCGCTCGGCGGCCCCCACAGCGACAGCGGCGCCCCCTGCGTCATGCGGTTCAACGGGCTCGACGTGCATATGTCTTACGCCTATGTGGTCCACCCGGGGACCTCGACGGGGGGCCGAGGGAGCAGCCTCTTGACGGCAGACTCGATCGACGTAACCGGCGCCGGCTGCCCGATCCCCGCCGATGTCGAGGCCACAGACCTGCGGGTAGACATCCGCCCCTCGTGGGTCAGCCCCAGGGTGCTGTTCGCAGTGGAAGACCTCCCCCGCATTCAGCTCGCGGTGAGCCCATACATGCTCACCCCCCGCGGCTTGACCCTCGGCCCCCTATACAGCGAAGAGAGCCGCGACTCGGCGCTCGGCTACTTCCGCTTCGACCGCATCGCGACCTGGTCGGCCACCGCCTCCGGCTTCACCATCGAGCATTACTGACGCCGGGCGGCCCGGCTGCGCCGTCGGGCGCCTGCGCGCGCGGCGGGGCCCCGGGCAGCGCCAAGGTCGCCGCCCGCCCGCCTTGGTCGGGGCCGCGCCCCGACCGGCTGCGCCGCGCTCCGGCTCCCTGCCGCGATACGCGGCAATTGCCCTGGAAGCTCCGGCCAGCGATGCTCTGAAGGGTAGCGCTACCCGCCCTTTTCGCCGCCGAGGGAGCCATATGCAGCTGCGCCCCCACCTCCACCTGCCATTGCTCGTCGCGCTGCTGGCCCCTGCGGCCTGCGCGCCGGGTGACCAGAAGGCCGATCCCCCCGTCCCGGCCGAGGACAGCGCCGCCGCCGACGCTGCAGACGACGCGGCCGACGGCGCCTACACGTCCCCTGACTGCGCCGCCGCTCCGCTGGACTGCGACGGCGTTGACAACGACTGCGACGACGAGGTCGACGAGCCTGGCGAGCGCGAGCTTCGCGGCCTCTATCGCTACGACCGGGACGCCGACGGCGCGCAGGTCGGCGACGCGTTCGCTGCCTGCGCGCCGCCGCTGCGCGCGGTCCCCACCTCCCCGTCCGTCCCGCTCGACTGCGACGACAGCGACCCCTCGGTTTACCCGGGCGCCCCCGAGCGGTGCCTCGACGGGGTCGACGAGGATTGCGATGGGCGCGCAGACTGCGCCGACACGGACTGCTTTGGCCCGGCCTGCGCCGAAGACTGCGCATCGCTGGGCGATGAGGATGGCGACGGCCTGCCGGACTGCGAGGACGTCGACTGCATCGAGCGGTGCACCGAGCCGTGCTTCGACGGCGAGGACCCTGACCTCGACGGTCTCTATGGCTGCGATGACCCCGACTGCGCGCTGCGCTTGCCGTGCTGGGACGGGTTGCGGTTGGACGTATCCGGGGGTGGCAGGATGCACGCCCGCGCTTCCAACGACCTCCGCTACTCTGATTGGTGGCGCACGGACCTGAGGTTCGACGCCACGCTCTCGCTCACCGACGTCCGGCTCCAAGGCGCGCCGCGCGGCGGGAGCGCAGTGTGTTCGGCGGTGATCCCCACCCTCAACGTGGACCTCCACTATCGGTACGACCGGAGCTACTGGGGGACCGGCTCCACTCGGCGGAACGAGGTGAGCGGCGACCCATCGCCGCTGATCGCGGCCTGCCCGACGCCCACGCCGTCCGAGCTCGCCGCGCTCGGCCTTGAGCTGAGCCTCGCGGTGCCACGAACCCGGCGCTCTGAATCGCCGGTCATCGTGCCCAGTGACGGGGCGGTGCTGTCTGCGCGAAGCGGCGGTCTACGCTGGGCGCCCGTCGGCCTGTGGCTCGGCACAGTCAGTAGCGCCCACGTCGAGGACATCTCGACCCACCACCTCGCCCACGGCTCCTCGAGCCAGAGCGCGGTGTTCGACGGCCTCTCTCCGCTGGAGTGAGCCCGGTGCCCGCCCCGGGCAACGCCCGCCGCGCGCCCCGCCGAGAGGGCCGGCAACTGGCCGCCCAGCGGTCCCCGGGCACCTCCCCCCGGTCGCGCAGCGGCACCCCCGGCGCGCCGCCGCCCTGCCTCCCCACCCCATCCCTGAGCACCCAGATGCCGCAACGCCCCGACACCGCCGTCCGCCCACGCGCGACCAAGCGCGGCGCCGGGCTCCGCTGGGCGACGCTGGCCGCCGCGCTGCCCGCCTGCACGACCTGGCCGGCCCTCCTCGGGGGGCTCTCTGGGGTTGAGCTGCGCGCCCCGCCGGTTCACAGCCCGGGCCCGGCCGGCGAAGACCGCGTCGACAACGACTGCGACGACCAGATCGACGAGCCCGGCGAGCGCGAGCAACGCGGCCTCTTCCGCTACGACCGAGACGCCGACGGCGCGCAGCTCGGCGACCCCTTCTCTGCCTGCGCCCCCCCGGCCGGCGCGGTGCCCCTGACCGGGGTCTGGGCGCCGACGGACTGCGACGACAACGACGCCGCGCGCCACCCGGGCGCCGCCGAGCGGTGCCTCGACCGCGGCGACGAGGACTGTGACGGGCGGGCAGACTGTAGCGACCCGGACTGCGCCGGCCTCCCCTGCGCTGAGGACTGTACCGACCCCACCGACAACGACGCCGACGGTCTCGATGACTGCGCCGACCCCGACTGCCCCCCGGGGCTCTACGCCGAGGACTGCGCCGCCGGGGGCGACCGCGACCGCGACGGCCGCGCGGGCTGCGCGGACCCGGACTGCTTCGGCCCGGCCTGCGCCGAAGACTGCGCGGCCCCGGGCGATGAGGACGGCGACGGCCTACCCGACTGCGAGGACGTCGACTGCGTCGATGCCTGCGCCTAAGACTGCCGCAGCGACGCCGACCCCGACCTCGACGGCCTCTATGGCTGCGATGACCCCGATTGCGCGCTGCGCCTGCCCTGCTGGGAGGGCCTCGGGCTCGAGGTCGCGGGCGGTGGCCGCTTGGAGGCCCAATTCGAGGGCTACATCTACACCTACGAGAACCTGCGCACCGTCCGCGAGCTGCGCGCGACGCTCGACCTGAACAGCGTCCGCTTCTACGCTACCCCGCCGGGCGCCGCCGCCGGCGCCAACTGTTCGGCTGCGGTCTCTACGCTGACGGTCGGTCTCTCTGACCTCTACCACCGCAGCTACTGGGGCACGACATCCGTCCGCCACACCGAGGTCAGCGGCAGCGGCCTCAGCCCGCTGCGCGCCGCCTGCCCGCCGCCCGCAGCCTCCGAGCTGGCCGCGCTCGGCCTGCAGCTCGCGCTCGTGGTCCCGACCCGCCCCCCCGCCGAATCTCCGCTCATCGGGCTCCGCGACGGGGCGCTCCTGTCAGTGGCCGGCGGTGACCCGCGCTGGGCCCCGGTCAGCCTGGAACTCGGCCCGGTCATCGGCGCCCGCGTCGAGCACCCCTCACCGAACTACGCCGCGCGCACGATGTTCACCCAGACCGCGGTCATCGACGGCCTCTCTCCGCTGGAGTGAGCCCGGCGCCCGCACCGGGTGCCGCCCATGTCCGCCCCCGCCGCGCGCACCGCCCACTCTCCACCACCGCGCCCTGCCCGCGCTCCAGAGCGCGGCGGGGCGGAGCGGGCGCACGTCCGCGCCGCGCTGGCCCCGTGCAACGCCGAGCCGGGTCTGGAAGGGCCCCTGGCGCGATTCTGGCGAAGAGCTGCTCGACGGCTGCGCCTGCTCGCGCGGCGGGCCCCCGGGCAGCGCCAAGGTCGCCGCCCGCCCGCCTTGGTCGGGGTCGCGCCCTGACCGGCTGCGCCGCGCTCCGGCTCCCTGCCGCTGGGATTAACGTCAGACACGTCGTTCTTCCCACCGATAGGCGGTGCAATTCAGCGCGCCTCGATTGCCGTGCTCTGCTCAGCGCTGGCCGGGCGGCGCCCGTCCGCGACCTCGGGAGCCCCGCGTGCGCCGTCCCCCCCTCCCCTCCCTCATGCTCAGCCTCGCGCTCGCGGCCTGCGGGGGCGAGGCGCGCAGCGGCGGGCCATACAAGGGCACGAGCGTCGCGCCCGCCGACAACGACAGGCCCGACTGCGCCGACCATCCGCTCGACTGCGACGACGAAGACAACGACTGCGACGGTGAAATCGACGAGGGCGCCGAGCGAGAGGGGCGTGTGCTCAGCGGCAACGACCAAGATGGCGACAGCTGGTCGAGCGGCCCGCCGACCTTGGTCTGCCCGCCGGTCCCGTGGCCGGCCGCGCAGGTGGCCGGCGGGGGCGACTGCGACGATACTGACGCGTCGCGCAGCCCCGGCGCCATGGAGCACTGCCTGCGCGGGGGCGACGAGGACTGCGACGGCGCGGCCGACTGCGCTGACCTCGCCTGCGCAGCGTCGGCCTGCGTCGAAGACTGCGCCGACGGGCTCGACAACGACGCGGACGGCGGGGTCGACTGCGCCGACGACGACTGCCACAGCCCCGCCTGCGCCGAGGACTGCGCGGCCCCCGGCGACGAAGACGGCGATGGCCTCACCAACTGCGAAGACGCCGACTGCGCCGACGTGTGCGTCGAAGACTGCATGCGCTACGGCGACGAGGACGGCGACGGCCGCGCAGACTGCGCCGACGAGGACTGCGCCCTGCGCCTGCGGTGCTGGCGCGAGCTGAACGTCCACCTCGGCGGGGCCGGCCGGCTCAGCGCGACGCGCCGTCGCGAGCACAGCCACCGGCACGACCTCGGCCTCTTGAACGCCACCCTCCAGGTCAGCGACGTGCGGGTGTCGGGGACCTCTGCCGAGGGTGGGCGGCTGTGCGCCGCTCACCTGCCCTCCCTTACCGTGACCCGAACGCGCTCCGACCACCGCGACTCGATCGGCAGCAGCTCAGGCTCCTTCTCCCAGACCATCGGCACCGGCGCGACCACCCTCAACCCCGACTGCCCGGCCCTCGAGCCCTCTGAGACACGCCTCCTCAACCTGCGGCTGCAGGTGTTCACCGACGTCTACTCCGCCGGCGAAGCGCCGTTCTGGGTCGACTCCGAGGCCATCTTGACCGGCCCGTCCAGCTCGACCCGCTGGGCCGCCCTCGGGCTTCACCTTGGGCCCTCGTTTCGCACGGTCACTGGGCATTCCACGATGTGGGGCCCAGTCTCGACCAGCACCATCTCCCAAACTGCCCTGATCGACGGCTTCCTGCTCGTCGAGTAGGGGCGAAGCCGCCCTCCCGCGCCGCCCGCCGGGCCTGCGCACCACCCGCTCGGGTCCCCCTCCGCCATCGAGCCCGCCATGCACCTCCACCCGCTCTCCACTGCCCTCCTCGCGCTGACCCTCGCTGCCTGCACAGGCGAAGGGGGCCAGGGCGCGTCGAAGGGCCAAGGCGATGGCCAGGGCGACGACGGCGATGACGGCGACGACGACGATGACGGCGACGACGACGATGACGGCGACGGCGACGGCGACGGCGACGACAGCGGCGGCACGGAGGGCGGCGACGACGCCGGGCCCGACTGCGAGGCCCACCCGCTCGACTGCGACGGCGAAGACAACGACTGCGATGGTGAGGTCGACGAAGGCTCCGAGCTTGAGGCGCGGGTCTTGGTCGGCGAAGACCGCGACGGCGACCGTTGGTCCGTCGACCCGCCGGCGCTCGGCTGCGCGCCCACCGACGGCACGGGCGCCGTCGTCTTGGGTGGCGGGGACTGCGACGACGACAACGACTGGGTCCACCCGGGCGCGCCCGAGGCCTGCTTCATCCTCGGCGACGAGGACTGCGACGGGCTCGCAGACTGCGGTGATGCGGCCTGCGCGACCTCGGGCTGTCGCGAAGACTGCGCCGATGGTGAAGACAACGACCGCGACGGCGACATCGACTGCAGCGACAGCGCCTGCTTGCGCGAGCCCGTCTGCCTGGAAGACTGCGCCGACGGCGTCGACAACAACGGCGATGGCTTGGCCGACTGCGCCGATCCGCTCTGCAGCAGCGCGGCCTGCGTCGAGGACTGCGTCGACGGCTTCGACAACGACGGTGACCGGCTCGCCGACTGCGCTGACCCAGACTGTGCGGGCCTCGTCTGCACCGAGGTCTGCGCCGACCGCGTCGACAACGATCTGGACGGCGCCGTGGACTGCCGCGACCCTGACTGCTGGGGCAGCGGCTGCCGCGAAGACTGCGACCCCACCGGCCCGGGTGATGAAGACGGCGACGGCCTCGCCGACTGCGAAGACGCCGACTGCGCGAGCCACTGCAACGAGGACTGCGACGGGCGCGACCGCGACCGCGACGGCCTCGCCGACTGCGATGACCCCGACTGTGGGCTGCTGGTCGCGTGTTGGGATGGCCTCCACATCGACGCCACCAATCTTCAGGTCGAGCACCGGCTCGGCCTGCACTCCAGCAGCTTCTTTCTCACCGCCTCAGCAGCGCTCGTGATCGCGGCCGACACGCTGCGCATCTCGGGAACGGCCCACACCCCCACCTACGCGCCCCTGCCCTGCACCGTCGAGATCGGCCCGCTGCACGCGACCTTCTCGCGCATGCGCCACCCGAGCCTGAACGGAGGCTCAGCGTTCACCAGCGCGCGGGTCGCAGCTACGATCGCCACCCCCACCGATCCAGCCTGCCCCGCCTTCAGCGCGCGCGATCTCAGCCTGACGGGGCCCGCGTTCCCCTTGGCGACCTCGAGCACCTGGGGCGTCGGGGTCGGCGCCGTCATCCCGCTGCTCGGGGTGCGCCAAGCCCCGCGCTGGCCGCGCAGCTCCAACATGCTGATGCTCGACATCGACGGGATCGACAGCGCGTCGTCGCGGCTCGGCAGCGTCGCCGCCCCCCCCTGGGCCCGCGCCCTGCGGCAGTCCTTCACCGGCACCTTAACCGTCGCCCCCATCCCCTGACCGGCGCCCTGCGCCTCGGTGGCCGCCCATGCCCCTGATCTACGCGCTCATCCCCCGCTGCAACCGACACGCCGGCGTCGCCGCGCTGCTCGCAATTATCTGCGCGGGGGCGAACGGCTGCGCCCCACCCAAGGGCGTCGAAGAGGGCACGGAGCACGCCGAGGCCACCGACACTGCGGGCGCCCCATCCACGCCAGCGGGGCCTGCACCCGAGGTGTCGCTCCCCACCGCCGGCGCGGCCGCCGATGCGGATGGCATCGACAACGACTGCGACGGGCTCGCCGATGAGCCCGACGAGCGCGAGTCCCGCCCGCTGTTTCGTTTCGACCGCGACGAGGACGGCGCCCAGTACGGTGACCCCTTCGCCGCCTGCGCGCCGCCCGCGGGCGCGGCCCCGTTCAGCGGCTTCGACCAGCCCCTCGACTGCAGCGACCGCGACCCGCGCAGCTACCCCGGCGCCGACGAGCTATGCATCGAGCGGGGCGACGAGGACTGCGATGGCCTCAGAGATTGTGCAGACCCAGACTGTGCCTCGATACCCTGTGTCGAGGACTGCGACGACCCCGCCGACAACGACGCCGACGGCCTCGACGACTGCACCGACCCCGACTGCTCGCCCGGCACCTGCGTCGAGGACTGCACCGCCGGGGGTGACCGAGACCGCGACGGCCTCACCGGCTGCGCCGACCCCGACTGTTACGGGCCCGCCTGCGCCGAGGACTGCACGAACCCCGGTGACGAGGACGCCGACGGCCTCGCCGACTGCGAGGACGCGGACTGCGACGACCTGTGCGCCGAAGACTGCATGACCCCTGGTGATGAGGACGCCGACGGCCGCGCGGACTGTCGAGACGAGGACTGTGCGCTGCGACTGCCCTGCTGGAGCAACATCGAGCTCACCCTCGACGGTGGAGGACTGCTCCATGTGCGGCGATACAAAACCGACGACTTTGATGCACACCGGACCAGCTTCGCGGCGAGCCTGCAGGTCAACGACGTGGTGGTGTCGGGCTCCTCCGTGCACGGGGCGGTGCGCTGCGCTGCCGCGCTCACCTCGCTCACGGTGAGCCGGGACACGCACTACTACTACCGGCACACCGGGACCGGCTGGTACACGTCGTCGGTGGCCACCGGGGTCCCTGCACACACCCTGCACCCGGACTGCCCCCTACCGACGCCCTCCGAGCTGGGCGCGCTCGAGGTCACCGTCGCGGTGAGCTCGCCAGGCTACCGCGAGCCCGGTGAGCCCGCCTTCCGCATGAACCCAGCCTACATCATCACCGGTCCGCCCAGCGCCACGCGCTGGGCGCCCACGGCGCTTCACCTCGGGCCGGTGGTCGGCGTGGTCACCCGACACTCCACCGCCTGGGGACCGACCTTGACCAGCAGCCTCGTTCAAACCGCCGTGATTGACGGCTTTGTGCGACTGGAGTAGGGTTTAGGCGCCTGCCTCGGCGCCCCGCACCATCCCGCTCCGCCCTCCTGGGCAACACACCACCCCCTGTGGTTCCCCTTCCGCAATCGAGCCCGCCATGCGCCGCCACCCGCGCTCTGCCGCCCTGCTCGCGCTGACCCTCTCCGCCTGCGGCGGCGCGACGGGCAAAGGCGCGCCGGTGGCCGAGGGGGCAGACACCGCTGGGTCTCTCCCCGACTGCGCAGCCGCCCCTCTCGACTGCGATGGCCTCGACAATGACTGTGACGGCGTGGTCGACGACGGCGGCGAGGCAGACCTCTGGGTGGCGAGCGGCGAAGACGCCGACGGCGACGGCTGGTCGGTCGATGCGCCCACCCGTGGCTGCCCACGCAACGGGGCGGGCGCCCTGCTTGGCGGGGGCGATTGTGATGACCACAGGCCCGAAGTCAACCCCGGCGCCGCAGAGGCCTGCCTCAGCGCCGGCGACGAGGACTGCGACGGCACCCCGGACTGCGGCGACCCAGCCTGCGCGGGCCAGCCCTGCGTCGAGGCGTGCGCGGGGGGCCTCGACGAAGACGCCGACGGGGCCGCTGACTGCGCTGATGTCGACTGCTGGGGGCCCGCCTGCCCCGAGGACTGCGACGGCCCCGGGGATGAGGACGCTGACGGCCTCATCAACTGCGAAGACGCCGACTGCCCAGGCACCTGCACCGAGTATTGCGACGAACGGGACGGCGACCGCGACGGTCTGACCGGCTGCGCTGACCCCGACTGTGCGCTCCTCATCGCCTGCTGGGCAGACCTATACGTAGATGCCGAGGGCATCGTGCTGCAGCGGAGCTTGGCCGCCAGCGGCTCTCCGGTGACCGTCCGGTCTGCGCAGGCGCTGTCCGCAGAGATGATCTTCGCGTCGGGCTGGGTCGAGCCCGCGGGCGGGGAGCCCGTCCGCTGCAGCGTCGAGCTGCGCTCCATCACCGGGGCGGTGGCGGCCAGCAGCTATTTGAGCTCCGTCAACCGCATCTACCGCGAGGGTCTGTCGCTCATCGCCGCGCCTCCGCCCTCGGCCGACTGCCCGGCCTTCTCACCGCCGACCCTCACCTTCGAGCCCGCGCCGCGCCTCAGCAGCGCCGGGGCACCGTGGCTGCTCGCGCCGGGCGCAGAGATGATCCTCCTGCACTTCCAGCAGCGCGTGGACGGCCGCATGTTTCGGTCCCGCTTCAAACTTCAGGTCGACACTGCCACCGGCTCCGTCGACCTGACCACCGGCTCCGCCAGCACCTGGGCGCGGGGCGCCGAGCAGCGGGTCGTCGGCCACGGCGCCTTCGAGGTGATCCCATGAGCCGCTCCCCGCGGGCGCCCGCCCGGGCGCGGGGCTTGATCGGTGGCCCGCTCCTGATCCTGCTCTTGTCGGCCGGCTGCTCGACCGGCAAGGGGGGCGACCCCGCAGCGACCGAGGTGGAGGCCACGCCGCCGGTGGCCTTCGAGCTCGAAGCGACCGGCAGCGCCCCTCCCACGTCGGATGGTGAAGACAACGACTGCGACGATGAGATCGACGAGGCCGACGAGCGCGAGCTGCGTCCGCTCTGGCGGCGCGACGCCGACCATGACGGCGTACAGTCGGGCACCCCCGAGGCCGCCTGCACCCGGCCGCCCTTCTCCGAGCCCCTCGGTTCCTTGGACGATCCGCTCGACTGCGACGACACCGACCCCACCGTGCGCCCGGGCCGGCCAGAGGACTGCCTGCGCCCCGGCGACGACGACTGCAGCGGCACCCAGGACTGCGCAGACCCGGCCTGCGCCAGCCTGCCCTGCGTTGAGGACTGTGACGACCCCGCCGACAACGACGCCGACGGCCTCGACGACTGCTTCGACCCCGATTGCCCTGCGGGCCTCTGCCCCGAGGACTGTTCGGCCGGTATGGACCGGGACCGCGACGGCCGCATCGGCTGCGTTGACCCCGAGTGCTGGGGCCCAGCCTGCGCCGAGGACTGCGCCGCGTCGGGCGACGAGGACCTGGACGGCCTCGCCAACTGTGAGGACGCCGACTGCGCCGCCCGCTGTGTCGAGGACTGCGACAACCGCGACGACGACGACGACGACGGCGCCGAAGACTGCGCGGACCTCGACTGCGCCTACCACCCCGCCTGCCCGCCCGTGGCCCTGATCTTCCCCGAGGGCGGCGCCGACCTCGTGGTCAACAGCCTCCGCGACACCCGCACCCTCAGCTACTCGTGGGGGCGGTACGAGGCAACGCTGCAGCTGCACAGCGTGCGGGTGGAGCGCCCGACCAGCGCAGGCGCCGCCGTCTGCAGCCTCGTCCTGCCGACGCTCAGCGTATTTTCAAGGCATGAGGTCCGCAGCGACTCGATGACCGTGTTCCGCACCTGGCGGAGCGCCCACCTGGCCTTGCCGCTCTCGGCGCCCGTGGGCAGCCCGGGCTGCCCCGCGCCCACCACCGCCGAGCTGGCAGCGGCCGAGCTGCGGGTGGGCGGCCTGCCCGACCTGCACAGCTGGGGCATCACCCGCCCGCTGATTCCGCTCGACATTGACGTCATCCTGTCCAGTGAGGCCTTCGGCCGCCGCTGGGCCGCTTCGGGCCTCGACATCGGCCCTCACCGCGCCTGGGGCCGCTCCGAGTGGGGCCGCAGCACCGCTCGAATCACCCGGGGTTCGCAGACCGCGGTCATCGACAGCCTGGTGCCAGCGGAGCCCCGCTGAGCGGAGCCCCGGCGCGCGGAGCCCCCCTGCGCTGAGCCAGGAGCGGGGCCCGCCCCAAGCGCCGGCCGCCCACGGCACCTTCTGCACTTCTGCACAGTCGGTCGCAGGACCGCGGACACATTGTGCGTGCACGCCGCTGCTCGGCGCCGTGCGGCGGGTGATGCTGCAGCTGCGGGGACCAGCCCGCCTCACCCACTCTCGCCGAGGTGCCCCATGCACACACACGCTTCTCCCTACGACTTCACGAAGCCCACCCGTGGTGTCGCGGCGCGCCCGCGCTGGGGGCTCGCCCTCGCGATGCTCGGCCTATGCGGTGTCCTCGGGGGCTGCGCCGACGCACCCAAGGACGATGACGACGCCGACACCGGCAGCGCGCGCTCCGACGGCGGCGGCGGTGACGGCAGCTCGGACGGCTACAGCGACGGCTCCGACGGCAGCGACGGCAGCGGCGGCTACGACGGCAGCTCAGATGGCAGCTCGGACGGCAGCTCGGACGGCTGGGACGACGGCAGCGACGACGGGTGGCCCTCGGACACCGGCGCGGGCGGGCCGGGCGACACCGGGGCGCCGACAGAGTGCGACAGCGAGACGCCGGTCACGCTCTACCTCTCTCCCGACGACAGCAACTCGGTGGCCTCACCGGCGCTGGTCCGGGCGTCCCTCGCCGAAGAGCGGCTGTGGCTGGCCCCGGTACGAACCTGGGAGTTCATGAACGCATACACCTACCCATACCCTGCGGCGACCGCCGGCGCGCTCGACTTGCACATCGCCCTCGCCCCCGACCCAAGCGGCGACCCCGACACCTACGCGCTGCAGATCGGCGTGCAGGCCGGCGCGCTCGACACGCGCCCACCCCTGCACCTCGTGTTCGCCGTCGACACCTCGGGCTCGATGTCGGGGGTCGGCATCAACACGGCCCGCGAGATCGGTCCGGTCATCGCGGGTCAGCTCACCGGCGGCGACAAGGTCTCTGTGCTCGCCTGGTCTGACACCCGCTCGGTGATCTTGTCGGGCCACGAGGTCGATGGCCCCTACGATGAAGAGGTCCTCGGGGCCTTCGAGGCGCTGGGCACGGCCGGGTCCACCAACCTGAGCGACGGGCTCCGCACCGCCTACGACCTCGCGTCCGCGCACGCCGCGCCGGGCTGGGTCAGCCGGGTGGTGCTGGTGAGCGACGGCGGCGCCAACGTCGGCGAGACCGACGCCGAGCTGATCGGCGCGGCCGCGGGCGCCGAGGACGAAGACGGCATCTATATGGCGGGCATCGGGGTCGGCTGGGTCGGCGCCTACAGCGCCGATCTGATGGACACCGTGACCGACCTCGGCAAAGGCGCCTCGATGTATGTGGCCGACAGCGACGACGTCGAGCGTCAGCTGAGCGGCACGCTGCTGCGCACCTTCGGGATCGCCGCGCGGAACGTGCAAGTGCAGCTCGACCTGCCCCCCGGCTTTGAGATCGTCCGCTACTCGGGCGAAGAGTACAGCACCGACCCGACCGAGATCGAGCCGCAGCACCTCTCGCCCGACGACACCATGGTCTTCTTGCAGAGCGTGCGCACCTGCGCACCCGAGCTGATCGGCCCCGACAGCGTGATCACGGTGCACCTGCGGTGGCTCGACGCCGAGACCTTCGAGCCCCAGAGCATGACCCTGCCCGTGCGCTTCGCTGACGCGATGGCGGCCGACCCCACCCCGATGCTCAAGGCCCAGGCGGTCTACGCGACGGCCGAGGCCCTGCGCACCGCCGTCGATGGGGGGCCCGCGGCCACCCGCCTCGCCGAAGCAGAGGCGGCCGTGCTCAACGCGATGGCCGCCTCTCCCAGCGATCTCGAGCTTGACGAGCTCGCCTACCTGATCTGGTACATCGGCGGCGCCGACCTCACCGCGCCCTGAACGTGGGGCTCCCGCGCGCCCCGTCTGTGCTTAGGGGGCGCGCCCACCCCTGGAGCCGCCCATGTCCGCCCCCTCCGCGCCTGTCGCCGCAGCTCCCGCGACCGCGGGCGCCGCGCCCCTCCACCCAACCGCGCCGCCCACCTTCCACCACCGCGCCCTCCCCGCCCACATGCCCCCGCTCCAAAGTGAGGCGGGGCGGGCGCACTTCCGCGCCGCGCTGGCCCAGGGCAACGCCGAGGCCTTCTTTCCGCTCAGCGCGCACTTCCACACCCAGGCCGACCCAGGCTGGTGCGCGCTCGGCACCCTGGTCACCGCCCTCAACGCGCTCGACATCGACCCCGGCCGGGTCTGGAAGGGCCCCTGGCGCTACTACGGCGAAGAGCTGCTCGACTGCTGCAAGCCCCTCGACGAGGCCAAACGTGAGGGGCTCAGCCTCGCCGAGCTGGCCTGCCTCGCCCACTGCAACGGCGCCGAGGGCATGCCAGTCTACGCCGCCGAGGCGAGCCTCGAGGCCCTGCGCGCCGACCTGCGCGCGGCGGTGCGCGCCCCCGAAGGTGAGGTGCTCATCGTCAACTACAGCCGCAAGGCCATGCAGCAGACCGGCGAGGGCCACTACTCCCCGCTGGGCGCCTACGACGAAGACAGCGACATGGTGCTCATCCTCGACGTGGCGCGCTTCAAGTACCCGCCGCACTGGGCGCCGCTGGCCCAGCTCTTTGACGCCCTGCGCGCGCCCGACCCGCTGACCGGCGCCTCACGGGGCTGGCTGCGCCTGCGGCCGGCGGCCCAGGCCGCGCCCCACTGCGGGGGCTGAAGGGCAGCGGGCAGCACCTCGACGCCGCATCGTAGGGGGCTCATGGGCATACGCCCTGCAAGGTCAGGCTCGGCGTATCGACCGCACCCTTGGCGAGCCAATCGAGCACCCCATCCTCCACCGGCGAGACCCAGTACAGGCCAGAGAGACCGTGGACCTGCGAACGAATGGCACAGAGGTATCGGCGCTGCGCGAGGTCAAGAGACAGCACCCGAAGGTCTGCCTGCATCCGCGACCTCGACCACGTGGGCGTCCTTCCGCAGCGTTGAGCACCAGCGTACACCCGCCCTTCTCCAAGGCCTGCAGCGCCCCCACGCAGGCAGGCGCAGGAGCGGACGCGCTGGGGCTCGCGCCGGCCGCGCGCGCCACCGAAGCATCGACCAGGACCCGCATCAGCCCTGACCCAGCGCCGCGCCGCCCAGCTTTGCGAAGGCGGCGTCGATGTACCGCTGCTCGATGCCCAGCTCGACGTCCGCAAAGTCCACCGGCCAATCGCCGTAGGCCCCAGCGGGGTCGAGCTGCCCGGGGGCCACGACCGTCGCGCCATCCGCGGCGCGCGTAAACCAGTGCAGCGCGACGTCCTCGGCTGCGAGGCGCCCCTCGGCCACCTCGATCTGGATGGCCTTCAGCAGCACCGCGCTGTGCGTCTCGACGACGAGGCGCACGCCCCGCTGCGCCGCGGCCACCAACAAGCGGGCCATCTCGACCTGCGCGTTCGGGTGCAGGTGAATCTCGGGCTGCTCGATATGCACCAGCTGACCCGGCCGCGCCGCCCGGAGCGCCACGACCACGGGGAGCACCTGTGAGGCGCCGAAGCCGACATCGGCGATGTTCACGAGGTCGGCCGCCCCGCCACGTCTGGCCTTTGGCAGGCGCCCCACCCGCACCGCGACCCGCGTGTCGTCCACACGCGAGGGCACCACCTTCCAGGTCAGGCCGAGCGCCGCGAGGTCGTCGCCCACCGCGCCCAGCAGCGCGTCATCCCCGTCTTGCCAGGCGAGCAGCACGCTCGCCGTGTAGGGATGGAAGGAGCCCAGGTAGCGCGAGGTCACGCCCGTGACCGGGTACGACCGCTCGGGGTTGCCCCGGAGCCCCGGCAGATGGATGAGCTCACGGATGGGATCAATGGCCAGCGGCGCATACTCGCCGGTGACCCAAGAGGCCGTGCCGCGCACCGCTTCGAGCCGCACCCGCACGCAGCCCCGCTCGGCGACCACCGCGAGCTTGAGCCCCGAATCAGGCTCGTCGACCATCTTGAGGAAGCCCGGGAACGCGACCTGCGCCGCGTCGCGGAGCGCGGGCTCGGGCATGCCCGGCCACAGGCGCACCGGCTCGTCACGCCCCACCACCCACGCTTCGGTCGCGAGCAGCGCGAGCCGCCCCCCCCGCAGGCCGAAGGTCGACCGCGCGCGGGTGGTGGAGCGCGTGGCCCCCGCCACCTGCACCCCGACCGTCCACTCCCGCGGGCTGCGCGGCTGGGCGCGCCCCGCCCGCCAGAACAGGTCGGCAGCGAGCGAGACCTTCACACAGGCGCCGTCGAGGAGGAGCGGGCCGGGATCGTGCGGAGCTTCGAGCGTCTGTTTGAGGAGGAGGAGCGGCTGCAGTGCGCTGGACTTGCCCGCGCTGTTCTGGCCCGCGAGCAGCGTGAGCGGCCGCAGCGCGATGCGCAGCGGGTCGCGGATGGACTTGAAGCCCGACACCTCGATGTGCGAGATGGTCGGCGCAGACCGCTTCTGCAGCTGCTCTGCTTCTCGGTCAGTCGGTACGCCCATCGTCTCTCCTCTTTCGCAGCGCCGCGTAACCCGCCCCCTCCGCGCCCCTCAGCCCCGATCCACCACCTCATCCCCCGCGCGCAAGATCAGCTCCACCAGCCCCACGTGGCTTGACACGACCAGATCGGGCCGCAAGCCCTCGGCCCGCAGGCGCTCGCGCAGGCGGTTGAGCAGGCCGTCCCAGCGGCGGCGCAGGGTGTCGCGCTCCTCGATGTGGGGCCAGAGGGGGCGGGCCAGCTCCTCCCAGGGCAGGGGCTGCTGCACCGCGGCGAGCTCAGAGACCACCCGGGCGAGCTGGCCGGCGAGCAGCACCACCGGCCGGCCCGCGAGGTGCAGCTGCACCGTGTCGAAGCTGGCCACGATGCGCAGGGGGCCCTCGGCCTCGAGGCGGGTGGGCTCTTGGCCCGCGGCCGCGATGGCCACCGAGACGGCCGTGAAGCCCGCCGCCGGGCCCGACAGCGCCATGCCCGGGGCCAGATCGACGTCCAGCTCACCGATCCGCGCCCGCCAGCGCGCGCCCGTCGCCCAGAGCACCGCCGCCGCCCCCGGCTCGACCCCCGGCACGAGGCGGGCCTGGGGGTCGAGCAGCAGGCTGCAGGTGCCCGGCAAGGGCTGCGCGGGCAGGCCGGGCCCCTCAAGCCCCAAGACGACGTCGGGCAGCGTCACCGCCTCGACCACGAGCGCGAAGCGTGGGGCGAGGCGCACCGTCGCCCCCGCCGCGATGGGCCAGGCGTCGAGGGCCTTGCCCGCCACCCAGAAGCGCCGCCGCAGGGCGAGCAGCCAGAGCTGGGCGCCGCGCAGGCTGATCAGGGCGTGGGCCTCGGACACCTCGGGGTCGTCGAGGCGCAGGGCCGCCGACCAGGTGCGGCCGATGAGGTCGCCGGGCACCAGGGTCTCGAGGCCGCCGTCGGGCAGGCGCAGGCGCACATGAGGGAGCATGTTCCGCGCCTATCGCGCCGGACCGCCCACCGGCGCCGCGGCGGCCCCCAGCTCGGCTTCGAGGGCCGAGACTGGCGCGCGCAGGGCCGAGAGCGCCCACAGCCGCGCCGTGCCATCCCAGCTCACCGACGCGAGATCACCGTCCGGCAGGAACTCCACCGCCGGCACCCGCTGGCTGTGCCCGGGCAAGACGCCGAGCAGCCGCCCGTCGACCACCGCCCAGACCAGCACCGGGCCGTCGAGCGTGCCCGCGGCGACGGTCTGCCCGTCGGCCGAGAGCGCCACGTCGAGCAGGCTGTGGCCCGCCGCCGAGAGCCGCCGCTCGCCGCGCGGGTCGCGCAGCACCAGGCCCGCGTCGGTGCTCGCCGCCACGACCTCCCCCCGCACGGCCAGGGCCCGGGCGCCGGGCACCGCGCCCACCCGGCCCAGGCCCTCGGGCCCCCAGCGCCACCAGCCGCCGCCCCGGTCGAGCAGGTGCGCCGTGTCCCCGTCGATCTCCAGATCGACAAAGGTGTTGCCCCCCAGCGGGGTGTGCGCGGGCGCCGACGGGGGCCGCCAGGCGGTCACGCCGGTGTGCACATCGACCCCCACCACCAGCCCATCGGCGCGCACCCCGAGCCGGCGCAGGGCCCGCCCGCCCTCTGCCGCCTCGAGGGCCGCGGACCCCGCCGGCGCCAAGGCCAGGGCCGGGCTGCCCATGCCCGAGAGGGCCAAGCCCGCCGGACCATAGGCCGCCGCCTTGACCACTTCGGCGCCCAGCGGAAGGCGCCGCTGGCGACCGTCGCGCAGATCGACCTCCAGCGCGGTGCCCTCGCCGCCCACCACCGTCATGCGCGCCCCGCCGGGCTCGACCGCCAGCTCGCCGAGGCCCGCGCCCGCCTGCACCACCGCCGGCGCCCCGGCGGGCAGGGCCCAGGTCTGGAGCGCGCCGTCGTGGACGACCAAGCCCGCGCCCGAGAAGGCCACCGCCCGCGGCCGGCCCGCGGCGATCCGCGCGACCACCGCGCCCGTGTCGAGGCGCACCAGGGCCACCGGGCCCAGCGCGCCGTCGACCGCCGCGTGCAGGCCGTCGGGCGCGGCCACGAGCGTCGAGACGCTGCCGAGCCCGGTGTCGGCGGCCGCCACCAGCGCCCCGCTGTGGGCGTCGAGCACGAAGACCTTTCCCTGCAGGGTGCCGAGCAGCAGGCGGTCGGGCCCCGCCCAGGCCAGGGTGGTGGGGGTCTCGGCCCCGCGGGCGGGCGTGGGCAGGGCGCGCAGGGGGGTCGCGGCGGGCGCGCCGACCGCCGGCAGGGCCCCGCGCAACAGGGTGCCATCTTTGCAGATCACCGCCAGGGCCTCACCATGGACCGCCGCGCCGTGGTGCCCGAGGCAGAGCGGCGGGCTGGGCCGCCGGGGCAGCGGCCCGTCGGGGGCCCAGACCGTCCGGGGGGTCAGCGCCGACTCCCAGCGGGCGCCGGTGCGCGCCCAGCGGTCGACCTCCGCCCCCGTCGCGGCGTCCAGCGCCCGGGCCAGGTCGAGGTGGTCGTGCACCACCACCAGGGCCCGCCCGTCGGCGGACTCGACGAGCGCCGCGCCCAGGGCCGGGCCGGGCGCCGACCAGACCCGCGCCCCTGCCTCCCACCGCGAGACCTGGTCACCTTCGCCGCAAATGACGTAGGCACCCCCGGGGGGCAGGGCCGACCAGGCGCAAGCCGCGCCGGGGGCCTCGGCCACCCGCGCCGGGCGCTCGGCCCGCCCAAAAGCCGCCAGCACCCCGCGGGCCAGCGGAGCGTCGACCCGCTGCAGCACGGCGAGGGCGAGGCGCTCGGCCTGCGCACGGTCGCCGGCGAGGGCCGCCCGCTCGGCCTGCGGCAGCTGCACCGCGGCGAGGCGGTCACCGGCCGCGGCCTCGGCCGCCTGGGCCCGCCGCAGGGCCGCCTCGGAGCGCGACCAGCCCGCGGCGAGGCTGAGCACCAGCGCGGCCAGCCCCGCCGCGCCGACCAGCAGGGGCAAGCGGTAGGGGCGCAGGGCGCGCGAGAGCCGCTCGGGCGCGCTGTAGCTGTGGGCGGCCACCCGCCGGCCCTCGAACCAGGCGAGCAGGTCGGCCGCCATGGCCCCGGCGTCGGTGTACCGGTCCGCGGGATCGGGCGCGGTGGCCCGGCGCACGACGGCGGCCAGCTCGGGCGGCAGGGCGCCGCTCGGGCCACCGACCACCTCGGTCAGGGTCAGGCCCAGGGCCCAGACGTCGGCCGCGGGCGCTGGGGCGGCCCCGGCTCGCTGCTCGGGCGCCATGTACCGGGCGGTGCCCGCGCGGGCGGCCTCGGGCGCGGGGGGCAGGCCCGCCCAGCGCGGCGCGGCGGCCGGCGTGGGCGCGGCGAGGCCCCAGTCGACCACCTGCACCTCGCCGTGCGCGCCGACGAGGATGTTCGCCGGCTTCAGATCGCGGTGCACGAGGCCCAAGGCGTGCGCCGCCGCCACGGCCTCGCAGGCCGCGAGCACGAGGCGCACCAGGGGCTGGGGGGCCGGCGCCGCGCCGCCCGCGTGGGCAGAGAGCGCCACATCGGTGAGGGTCCGGCCGCGGATGAGGCGCATCGTATAAAAGGGACGCCCATCGGGCAGCGCCCCGAGGTCGAAGACCGGCACGATGCCCGGGTGGTCGAGGCAGCTCGTGATCGCCGCCTCGCGGGCGAGCCGGGCCTGGGCCGCCGGGTCGTCGGCCCGCTCTTCGAGCAGGGCCTTGAGCGCCACGTCGCGGCCGAGCAGGGTGTCGCGCGCCGCCCGCACCGCCCCCATCCCGCCGCGCCCGACCAGCGCGCCGACGGCGTAGCGCGCGCCCGCCGCGGGCACGGCCACGGGGCCTGGGCCGGCGCCGTCGAGCGCGGCCTCAGACCAGCCGCCGCGGCTCGGGTCAGCCGCGCGCCCGGTCGGCGGCGAAGCGCTGGCCCCGCCCTCGTCCGCCCCGCGCGGCGACGGGCCGACCCCCACACGCGCGTCAGGCGCGGCGCCCTCGGCCCCAGGCTCTGGGCGGCGCGGCGACAGGGGCGGGCGGGCGGCGGTCGACACGCGGCCACGTAGCTGCTCCGTCGCGGCCCGACCCCGCGCCCCCGCGCCAGCTCCTGCGGGGCGCCCCGTCAGCCTGCGGCCGCCGGCCCCCGCCCTCTGCGCTCGCCGCTGCGCGGCTCGGTCGCTGCGCGACCGCGGCTGCGCCGCGCGCGCCGGTCGGGGTGGCGCGCGCGAAGCGGAGCGCAAGGGGTGTGCGGTGGGCCCGGCGCCGCTCCGGGTCGAGGCCGGACCCGCCCGCCGTTCTTCCCGCGCGCTCCCCTCCCCGCCCGCCTCGCGGCGGCAGGGAGCGGAGCGGCCGGCTTTGCCGGGTCGGCCGAAGGCCGACGGAGCGAAGCGAACCCGCGCAGCGCCCCGACCGCCGGGGCCTGCCCCGGCGGGGCCGCCCCATCGGCGCAGCGGCCCGGCGCGATGAATCGATGGGAAGCCGGCGCTGACGAACCATCCGCGCCCATCGACAGCGGCACGAGCCGGCTACCGCTCGATAACTTCGGCCAGATCAGGATCGGGCCCCAGCGGGTGACAGGCGGCGGTGCGCAGCGCGAGCCCATTCAACGATTCATCTCGGCAGTCGAATGACTCAATGGCGTCAGTCACACAATTGTAGTAGACGAGCTGATCGGCCGTCTTGGTGTACGCGCGGCAAGTCTCGCCGCCATTCGCGGCTGGCCCGGTCGTGTTCCCGAGCTCGGCGAGGCAGGCGTCGACGGCCCGCGCATAGCGCTCGCAGACAGGCAGCTGCTCGCCGCACGACGCACCGGCTGCCAGCAGAAAGACCAACCCAAAAGTGCGCGCGGAGGTCATTCGAGCACCCCACCACTGGTGATAAAGTCATGGAGCACCCGCTCGCAGCTGATGTTGCTCGGAGGATACTCGACCTTCTCGAAACGGTAAATTCCGTCATCAAGCGGGGCCTCGCCGCTGTCGAGGTCTGACCTGTCAACACACTCCATGACACGGGGGGAAAGCAGGTGGCAGCGCATGAAGTACTCCTTATCGCTCAACCACCCGCTGAGTGGGACGGTGAGGTCGTCGGCGAGGACAGGCCCGCCGCCGGTGTACCCAACACTGAAGGTACCCCCAGTAGATGCCGTAAAATACCTCGCCTCCGTGGTCAGCCCTGAACGCAGGCTACACTCTGCACGGCGACGATCAACATCATAGTATACCGATCCAAAGCCCGGGTCGACGAACCGGGTTCGCAAGTACGGATACAGACACCACACATTAGGCGGATAAAGGCCAGTATCGGGCCCAGAAACAGCACAATACCGACCACCGTAGAGCGACCGGTGCTGCGGTGAGTGTACGACGTTCAGCCAGGTGCCGTCGAGGTCGAACCAGGTCGGGTCGGGCTGCCCCTCTCCAGCGACCTCGCCGCCTGCCGCGCAGGCGGCAGCAAACGTGAGCAAAAGCAGAGGTCGCTGGGCCCCTGCCCCGGGCGAGCGCAGGACGCGCGCCCAGGCCCGCGAGGGCCGAGCGGCTGCCGGTGGCAGCGCGGGCCTCAAGGCCGCCCCCGCGCGCGGCTGCGCTGGTGCTCGCCGATGTCGCTCCGTTTCATTCGCCGCCCTCTTGCGCTCTGCCTGCCGGTCAAGCGGGCACGCGCCCCAGGCCCGAGCGTACAGGAGCGGCGCGGCCGGCGCAAGCAAGATCGCCCGCTCTCCGCGGTCGGGGCGGCCCAGCCGCCTCGTCACAGCGCCCACCGCGCCTGCCCGAAACGTCAACAACCTGCCCCACAATGACCCCGCGACCCGGGGGACGCGCCGCGCGGCGGCCGGCCGCGGCCCCCGCAGGCGCAGCCGCCGGCGCAGCCCCCCTCGTCGCCCGCCTCGCGGCGGCAGGGAGCGGAGCGGCCGGCTTTGCCGGGTCGGCCGAAGGCCGACGGAGCGCAGCGACCCCGCGCAGCACCCCGACCGCCGGGGCCTGCCCCGGCGGGGCCGCCCCATCGGCGCCCTCGCCGAGCGCCGGGAGCGCGATGTGCGCCCACATCCATCGATCCGCGGCTGCGGAAGGCGCGATGTGGACCCACATGCATCGATCCGCGGCTGCGGAAGGCGCGATGTGGACCCACATGCATCGACCCGCGGCTGTGGAGCGCGCGATCAGAGCCCACATGCATCGATCCGCGGCTGCGGAGCGCGCGATGTGGGCCCACATGCATCGATCCGCGGCTGCGGAGCGCGCGATGTGGGCCCACATGCACCAGTCCGCAACGATCTGGGCCCCGCGGGCGCGCGGATCGGCGCGGGCGCAGCGGCGGGCAGCGCGCTCCCGCTGCTTCTTCCCTGTGCCGGCGAGCGAGGTCAACATCGGCGTGGGCACCGCCGCGCAGCAAGAGGCCGTGGCGCAGATCCTCGACGCCGCCAAGGGCGAGGCGGGCATCGAGCCCCTGCGCCTGAGCCTCGAGGCGGCCTTCGGCGCGCTCAACGCCGCCCTGGCCGACCGGGTCGCCGCCGCGCGCGCCGAGGCCAGCGCCCGGATGGACGTGGTCTTGGGCATGGAGGACGTCGCGGCGGCTTACCGGCGCTTTGGCGCGCGCTTGATCTCGGATGGGGTCGAGGCGCGGCTGGTCGAGAGCTGTTTTATGAGCCTGCGGCGGGCGCCGAGTGATCGGCTCGACGCGGCAGGAGATGAGGGTGGGGTGGAGGCGCGCTGAGGGGGTGGAGGCGCGGCGCCCGCTCGCCGATCTTGAGCGGTCGAGGCCGCGAGGGGGAGGATGTGCGGGGCGCTCGTCGGCCCGCCCGTCTCGCAGACCCGCTCAGCGGCCCGCCGAATCCGACGGGGCGCTGGGGTGGCAGTCGGCGAGGCTCTCCGACACCAAGCGGAGGGCCTCGGGGTCTGCGTTGATGTCGCAATCCGACGCCTCAAGGACCTCGGTGACGCAGCGAAAGTAGGCGATCGAGGTGTATTCCAAGGCGCTTCGGTCACAGGCCAGCTCGTAGCCCTGACCCGGGGCGTGGTCGAGCCCCGCCTGCGCGAAACAGGTCTCGAGCGCTGCGCCGTAGGCCTCGCAGGTGCTGGGGGTGTCGCCGTTGCAGGCCGTGATCAACGCCAACAGCGCGCCTGTACGATGTGCGGCGGGCTTCATGGGTCCCCCAAGCCAGGGAATTGAACACCACTGATGAGCAGAGCTTCTTCAAGGAGCCGGTCGCACAGCACAGGCATGAGGGTACGGTCGACCCGCTGCAGGGTGTACTCACCAACGGGCCCCTCACCCTCCCACTGGCCGCTATCGGTGCAGACCAGCGTGTTCGGCCCAGTCAGCGAGCAAACGAGGTCCCGGTATTCATCCTTTCTCGAAAGGATTGATGACACAAACATGCCATCATCGCGCGCCTCACCGAACCCAGGCCCCGGGAATGAGTACCGCCGGACGGTAGAGGTCGCACCCCTTGGCCATGAAAGCGCACAGGTGTCCAGAGCTTGACCGACTTCGACCCCGAACACATCGCCAGGCGCCTCACCAGCGCTCTCGTCGGGTGCGAGCTCCCAAAACTGGGCCTCTGTCCAACCACAGGACACACCCCCTGGACCGAGGCCGCACCCTCCCGCTTGGTCAGGCGAGCCGCTAAACCGAGGCCAGCTCATTGCCCAGCTGCCATACAGCCGCTGCAGGTCAACACCGCGTGTTGGCGGTTGACATCCCGCCAGCGAGAGCACAAGCGCTGCGACGACGACGCTCCCGGCCATCGTGAGGGGCTCAGGTCGAGGCGACATCATAGGGCCCCAGCGTGTCTTGGACGGAGTCGGAGCAAGCGCCGCCGAGGTGGATGCTCCGCTCTTCGGGCACGACCTTCATGCTCGCCGTGCCGGTCGCGCGCTGCCGAAAGTCGCAGGAGAACATGGACGCGCTCGGCCGGGCTCTCGAAGCTTGCGCCCTCAGGCGGCCCTGCGCCGCCGGAGGAAGGGATCGTCGTCTCCCTCGCCCTCAGGCTACAGGAAGCGCGCGGCCAGCGCAAGCAAAAGCGCCCACTTTTCGCAGATGGGGGGGCGGGCGAGGCCTTCTCCGTCGCCACCCACACCCACCTGGACCGCCAACAACGCGCCCCACGCTCACCCCGCGACCGGGCGGCCCGCCGCGGCCGGCCGCGGCCCGCGCAGCCTCAGCCGCCGGCGCGCTCCCCTCGCCGCCCGCTTCGCGGCGGCAGGGAGCGGAGCGGCCGGCTTTGCCGGGTCGGCCCACGGCCGACGGAGCGAAGCGAACCCGCGCAGCGCCCCGACCGCCGGGGCCTGCCCCGGCGGGGCCGCCCAGACCGCCTGACACGCGCCTGCGCGGCTGCTCGTGGAGGTTGACCGGCTGAAGACCACGCGCGGCGCGGCCTTCTGCGCCACCTTCACCTCAGCGCCCACACCCGCCGGCTGGGCCCGCGCCGCGCCCCGCGGGCCCCCAACAGGCGCCGGGAGCGCAAAACGTCGACCCGACGCGCCCTGCGCAGCTGCGCGGAGCGCAAACCATCGACCGAACGCGCCCTGCGCAGCTGCGCGGAGCGCAAACCATCGACCGAACGCGCCCTGCGCAGCTGCGCGGAGCGCAAACCATCGACCGAACGCGCCCTGCGCAGCTGCGCGGAGCCCAAACCATCGACCGAACGCGCTCCCGGCGCCTTGCGGGGCCGCGCGCGCCAGGGCCGCCGCCCGCGCGCACCGCGAAAAGGCCCGCCGCCACGGGGCCGCACCCCGGCGCGGCTGCGCGCAGCGTAGGCTCCCTCCAGGCCTCGCGGCTGCACCGTGCCGCACATCCGCACCTTCCCTCACCCGACGGAGCACCCTTGGAGCACCTCAACGAACGCCACAGCCCCGCCCTGGCCCAGCGCGCCCTGCACCACCTTGAGCTGCGCCTGCGCGGCGTCCCCACGCTCGGCCATCTTGCGCCTGAGATCCGCGCGCCAACCTTAGGAAAAGGGGTACAAAGCGGCAACAACTCAGGGTCTGAACTCTTCATCCTTGGCCCGGTCAAAACACTCCTCGATAAGATTATCAAACTCGGTCATACCTACGGATTGGCCACAGCTTGTGTCACGAATCACGTCCGCCCAACACAGACCCTCCGGAAAGCGCGGCTGTGACGTACAGTCCGACGCAAACCAACTGCGGTACTGACTCTCGTCGAGTGCGGATCCGCAGGCAAGAACGGCGTCCTGCATTTCCATGCATGATGCGACAACCAACGGCCAAAAGTCAGCCTCGCTAAATCCGCTATCTCCACCGGCTGGAGTTTTCGAACTGCACGCCACAAGGCTCGAAGCACACACGAGCGTAGCTAAGCGCTGGACGTTCCGACCATGTATAGCCAACCCCAATCGCATGCGGAAGTTCACTCCTGCTCTTGGTCAAGGTGCCTGGGATGGCAACGCGCGGCTTGCCGGGCGAGGAAGAGCAGTGGGTCCTCCCGACCGTCGAGCGTGCAGGATCCGTCCTCAATAGCGTCCGACATGCATTGGTAGTACGCGTCCGCCCCATCGACCGGGTGCTGTCCGTTGCAGGCGATTTGCTGTTCAAGGCGCTGACCAGCCGCTACCCCCAAGTCACCAAGACATCCCTCTATCGCTTGAACGTAGGCTTCACACCCAGTCGCCGAAACCGGCGCCGCACCGCAACCGGCAACGCATACGATACCAATAAGCAATGTAAAGGTTGGCCAACTCATGGGCGCTCACCTCCGATGAGGTAGTCTGAGAGCAAGGCGTCACACCGTCGCTCCAGGGCGGCCTGCGATGACCGCCGAAACGCGACACGCCGATCATGGATCGTCATTGATCGCTCACTGTTCTGACCAACCCATCGACAAACGAGCAAATCGACCCCATCCGTGTGGCACGCGAGCGCTCCGTTGATTCCTTCATAAATCTCAGACGAGGGTGGGAGGTAGCGCCAGGCATTGAACAATACAAGCGGACTGTCTGGGCTTCGCCCATCGCCAGCGGGGAAGGTCGAGAAGTAGGCGTCTGGATCCCACTCGGCCGTTGAGCGCTCGGCGGTCGTCCAGGGAACAGGGCACCGCTGCAGCACTGACCCAACCTCGGCAACATCAATCTGGCTCGGGTCATCGATAGCGAGCCTGAGCACCGCGCGCTCGTGCTCAAGCGTCGCCGTGCCGGTCGCGCTGTCAAACGAGTAGCCTCGGCTGATCCCCCTCCCGAGCGCGTAGTCCTCGTACACATCGAAGCGGGGGTCGTCGATGACGTTGACCCAGACACCGCTGAGTGAAGACCGGTCAAAGTTTTCCTCGGCCGAGTCGTGCCCAGCGCCGCAGGCGAGCGTGGTCCCCAACATGGCGACAAACCACGCGGAAGAGCTGAGGAGTCCCGGCGACTTAGGTGTGCGTTGCATATTGGGCGCCAAACAGCCAGTGGTTCACGAAACTACAGGGACTATCGACGTCCACGCATACGTTGGCGCCCGGCGTCGGCAGGCCCTGGACCATGCTGCAACCCAGGCCATGCGACGCGCGGACCGGAGGTCGGTCAGGCCGCGCCCAAATACCGCCCCCCGCCACAGGCGCGTCGCCCTGCGCAGGCGGTTGTTCCCTCCGCCCCTCGTTGGCGCGCCGAGCCTGTGCGCCACGGCACGGTCTGCAACACGTGCAGCTGCGACCGCTGGGTCGCCGACGAGGCGGACAAGGTGTCGCGGGCCCTTGGACCGCTGCCGCGGCGTCGGTCGCGCTGGCCCGCCCGATGGCGGCGAGCGGGGCCGGCAAGGTGCCGCGCGCAGCACGGGAGGTGCAGCTGGTCGTCATCTTCGGTGCGCCCTCCCGCTGTTCGCCCTGCGCCTCAGGCCGGGCCCTGCCCACGCCCCGGGCCAGAGGCTACAGGAGGGGCGCGGCCGACGCAAGCCAGATCGCCCACTCACTGCGGTCGGGGCGGCCCAGCCGCCTCGTCACCGCGCCCCCCGCACCGGCGCGGACCGACATTGGCGCGGACCAACAATGGCGCGCCCCACGTTGACCCCGCGACCGGGGGGCGCGTCGCGCCGCGGCCGGCCGCGGCCCGCGCAGCTGCAACCGCCGGCGCGCTCCCCTCATCACCCGCCTCGCGGCGGCAGGGAGCGGAGCGGCCGGCTTTGCCGGGTCGGCCCACGGCCGACGGAGCGCAGCGAACCCGCGCAGCGCCCCCGACCGCCGGGGCTTGGCCCGGCGGGGCCGCCCGGCGCGCCCGGCGCACGCTGCCGCGGCGTGTGCGTCGAGACGGCCGGTCGGGCTCGCGCGCGCCAGTCGCCGAGGATGGCGTCTGGCGCCTCTCAGGCGAAGTCGGGCCCCTCGCGCAACAGCAGCGCCGCGGCGGGCTGGATCACCTTCTGGT
The DNA here is from genome assembly GCA_016792625.1 of Deltaproteobacteria bacterium. Lineage (GTDB taxonomy): Bacteria > Myxococcota_A > UBA796 > UBA796 > UBA2385 > JAEUKK01. The sequence continues at coordinate 53,365 of JAEUKK010000162.1, forward strand.
GCGCGTCCCTCGCGGCTTGGGCCTG
>JAEUKK010000171.1 GCA_016792625.1 Deltaproteobacteria bacterium
GCCATTGCGGGCTGGCGCGCGGCGCTGCCATGCGCCGCGCGAAGCCTGCCCGCCGGCCCCCTTGGCGGGGGATGCAAGGGGCCGCGGAGGCCCCTTGCCCCGGGGTCTGGGGGCGGGCCGCCCCCAGCACCATCCAGCCAAGAGAGGATGACCCGTAACACAAGTGTATCAATCACAAATCGTTGAAACACCAAGCGCCATCGAGCCGCGCGAACCGAAGCCGAAAAGCCGCGCTGACGCACGGCCGCGCAGCCATCGCGCCCCGCGAACCGAAGCCGAAAAGCCGCGCTGACGCACGGCCGCGCAGCCATCGAGCCGCGCGAACCGAGGCCGAGAGGCCGCGTTGACGTACGGCCGCGCAGCCACCGCGCCGCACGAACCGAAGCCGAAAAGCCGCGCCGTCGCTCACCGGTAGCACCACCGAAAACGACGCAATCCACGTCAAAAAGACACCGCGCCAGGCGGTAAGACCAGCGCCAGCGAAAGAGCTGCGCGAAGCGCCAGGGGGCCAAAGGGCCGCGCAGCGGGTCGCGGGCCTGCCCGCGACGAAGCGCAGCGCACCCCGGCGGCACCCGGTCGCCGGGCCCGCCCGGCGAGGCGCCCAGCCCCGACGTGGCGTCCAGAGGTAGACTCCCCCCACGGAGCGTCGATGACCAACGACCAGCGCCTCAGCGACATCCTCGACCTGCTCGTGCGCGGGGGCGTGCTGCACGCCGGGCAGAAACAAGACGTGCTCAACCGCGGCAAAGAGCAGGCCCGCCACCTGCTGCTCGACAAGCGGGCCGAGCTGCGCCGCCTGCTCGGCCGGGATCGCGTCAACTACACCATCAACGAGGCCGAGCTCATCGCGAGCTTCCGCTTTCGGCGCCATGACGAGGCCACCGAGCCGGTCGACGAGGAGCTGATCACCAAGCTCATCGCCAAGGCCTTGAACCTGCCCTATCGGCACCTCGACCCGCTGCGGCTGGATTTTAAGCTGGTCACCGAGACCTTCGGGGGCCCCTTCGCCGAGCGCCACCTCGTGATCCCGCTCGAGGACCGCAGAGACGCCCTCGTGCTCGCCGTCGCCGACCCCTGGGACCGCGAGGTGCTCGAGTCGATCGCCCGCCTCAAGAACAAGGCCATCGAGCCGGTCTTGGTGCAAAAGAGCCAACTTCTGAGTGTTATCGTCGAGTTTCATGGCTTTCGCCGCAGCATGCGAACGGCCGAGCTCGAGATGCAGACCGATCTGCCCGATCTGGGGAACCTCGAGCAGCTCTACGCCATGGGCGAGGGCGTGGTCATCGACGGGGCCGACCAGCCGATCGTGCGGGCGGCCTGGTACCTGCTCAACTACGCGCTCGACCAGGGCTGCTCCGACATCCACCTCGAGCCCAAGCGTGACGAGGGCCTCGTGCGCATGCGCATCGACGGCATATTGCACACGGTGCACCGGCTGCCGCGGGTGGTTTTCCCGGCCTTGGTCAGCCGGATCAAGACCTTGTCGCGCATGGACATCGCCGAGCGCCGCCGCCCCCAAGACGGCCGCTTCAAGCTGACCCACCGGGACAACGAGGTTGAGCTGCGGGTGAGCACGGTCCCCGTCGCCTTTGGGGAGAAGGTGGTCATCCGGGTTTTTGACCCCGGAGTGCTCACCGAGGACATTGAGCAGCTCGGGCTTTTCCCGCGCGAGCTGACCATGGTGCGGCAGATGCTCGGCACGCACACGGGGATGGTGCTGGTGGTGGGGCCGACCGGCAGCGGCAAGACGACCACGCTCTACGCCGCCCTGCACCACCTCAGCTCACCTGAGGTGAACATCGTCACGCTCGAAGATCCCATCGAGAACGTGCACCCCGACTTCAACCAGATCGCGATGCAGCCCAAGATCGGCCTGACTTTTGGCAGCGCGCTCAAGAACGTGCTGCGGCAGGACCCTGACGTGGTCATGGTCGGCGAGATCCGCGACCCCGAGACCGCCGAGAACGCCGTGCAGGCCGCGCTGACCGGCCACCAGGTGCTCAGCACCCTGCACACCGACGAGGCCGCCGGGGCGATCGGGCGCCTGCTCGACCTCGACGTGCCCCCCTTCTTGTTGTCGGGCACCCTGGTCGGGGTGGTGGCCCAGCGCCTCGTGCGGAAGGTCTGCCCCTTCTGCGCCCAGGACGAGGTGCTGAGCGAAGATGTGGCCCTCGCGCTGGGCATCCCCCGGGCCCGCGGGCGGCGCTTGAAGGTCAAGGCCCCGGTGGGCTGCCCAAAATGCCGCTATACAGGTCACAAAGGGCGGACGGGCCTGTTTGAGGTCATGCCGATCACGCCGCGGCTGCAGCGCCTGATCAACCAGCGGGCCCCGAGCCAGGACATCAAGCGCGAGGCGCTCAACGACGGCATGCTGACCCTGCGGGAGTACGGCATCAAGAAGATCGCCGCCGGCCTGACCACCACCCAAGAGGTGCTGGAGAACACCGACGACCGCCTCCTCTACTGAGGGGAGGGGTCGTGCCCCGCGGCCTCAACGCGCGGCGGCCCGGCGGGCGGCCCAGGCCAAGATCTGGCCCACGCTGTCGAGGTTCTCGAGGCTGACCTCGGCCCAGCCGGGGCGAAAGCCGGTGGCCTCTTCGAGGAAGACCAGCAGCTCGATCATGTTGTGGGAGTCGAGCGCGCCCGACGAGAAGAGCGGCGCCGCGTCGGCCACCGCGGCGGGCGCGAGCCCGAAGGTCTCGGAGAGGAAGGCCTGCAGGCGCGGGCGGAGCAGGGCCGGAGCAGCGGACCGGTCGGTGTTTTGGTCGGTGTTTGGGTCGGAGTGGGCGGGCACGGGACCTCCGCCTCGGGGCTATCTGGGGGCGCGGGCGCAGGCCGCGGCCAAGGCCACGCGGTCACGTTTGCCGTGGTCGGTGGCCGGCCAGGGGCCCGTCCAGACATGCAGGCGGCGGGGCGCGGCCCAGGGTGGCAGCGCGGCCCGGGCCGCCCGCAGCAGCGCGGCGGTGGTCGGCGCCTCGGGCAAGAGCCGCACGGCCACCTCGATGTGCAGGCCCAGATCGACGTCCTGCACGGCGAAGGCGAGCGCGCCTTCGACGCCGGGCAGACCACATACGGCGGCCTCGACCTCTTCGGGGCCGACCCGCAGGCCGCCGACCTTCCACTGCAGGTCGCGGCGCCCGCGGTGCCAGAGCCGGCCCGCGGCGTCGCGGACCGCCCGGTCGCCGGTGAACAGGGCCCGCGCGGCCCCGAGCGGGGGGCAGGGCCGGATGGACGGCGGGCCGACCGCCCCGGGCAGCGCGAGGGCGAGCATGGCGCCGGCGTGGACCAGCTCGCCCTCCTCGTCGGGGGCGGCGAAGCGCTGGGCGCCGCCCTCCTCCTCGACGATCACCGCCACGGCCACGCCGGGCACCGGCACCCCGAGCCGCCCGGGCCCGTTTTGGGCGCCGGGGGGCAGGTGCAGGCTGCGCAGGCACTCGGTGGCGCCGTAGAGCTCGTGCAGCGCGGCGCCGGGCCAGGCAGAGGCCAGGGCGGCGCGCAGGCCGACCGGAAGCGCGCCCCCGGCGCTGATCAGGGCCCGGGGCCCCGGACCGGCCGGCAGGGGGAGGAGCTGCGCCCAGAGCTCGGGCACCAGCGCGGCCACCTCCACCCCGCCCGCCGAGAGCAGCGCGGCCCGGGCCGCCGGCAGGGGCTCGTCTTCGAAGACGACGGCCCCGCCGCACAGGAGCGCGGCGCTGAGCTGGCTGAAGCCGTAATGAAAACCCATCGGCAGGGCGCCGAGCAGGCGGTCGCCGGGCCTCAGCCCCAGCGTGCCGACCATGCCCGCCGCGCACCAAGCCAACGAACCGTGGCTGTGCAGGGCTGCTTTGGGCGGCCCAGTGCTGCCCGAGGTCCGCAGCAGCAGGGCCGGCGCGTCGGCGGCGGGCAGGGGCGGGAGGTCGGCGGCGGGCGGCCCCTGCGCGGGCGCGCCGACGGCCCCCACCCGCTCCGCCCAGGCGGCGACCGCGGGCGCGGGCACCGCCGGGTGGAGCAGGGCCGGCACCGCCCCGGCCCGCCACAGCGCGAAGACATCGACCAGCAGGTCAACACCGGCGGCCTGCACCACCACAGGCTGGCCGGGACGGAGTCCTCCGCCGCGCAGCGCCGCCGCCCGCGCCGTCGCCGCCTCGGCCAGCGCCGCCGCCGTCCAGGTGGCGCCCCGCGGGCCCACCAACAGGGGGCCCCCGCCCTCGGGGCCCGCCGCCCGCGCCGCGAGCGCCGCCCAGAGGCTCGGCGGGGCGCCGGGCAGGGCCTGGCCGCGGGCGTCGTCGAAGGCGGCCCGAGGCGCGCTCACCCGGCGATCCGCAGGCCGAACAACAAGGCGAAGATCCGCAGCGCGTCGCCGGTGTCGCCGACCCCGTGCGCGAGCGAGAGGCCGTGGGCCGCCACCGCCCAGGCCAGGGTCAGCGGCGGGCCCAGCAGGCCCAGCGCGGGCGGCAGGGCGACCTTGCGGCGCCGCAGGGCCACCGTCGCCGCCGCCGTGCCGGCGACCGCCGCGCCATGGGCGAGCCCCCAGAGCAAGAAGGGCCCCGAGACGCCGTGCCAGAGGCCGATCAGCGCGAAGGTGACGAAGGTCGCCAGCGTGGGGCTGCGGCTGAGGCCGAGCAGGGGCAGGTAGAGGTAGGCTTGGCACCAGGCCGAGAGGCTGATGTGCCAGCGCCGCCAGAAGTCGGCGGGGCTGCGGGCGAACATCGGCCAGCGGAAGTTCTCGCCCACCGTGACCCCAAAGAGCCCCGACGCGCCGATCGCGATGTCGGAGTAGCCCGAGAAGTCGAGGTAGAGGCGCAGGAAACTTCCCCCGACCCAGAGCCAAGCTTGGTGTGGCTCAAGCACCTCGAGGGTGTCGATGAGGGCCGCGGGGCCGCGATCTTTGGCGCCGCCGCCCACCAGCAGCTCGGCCAGGGCGAAACGTTTGACCAGCCCCCAGGCGAGGCGCCAGGCCGCGGCCACCAGCGCGGCGGTGGGCGGCCGGCCCGGGGCGCCGAGCGCCTCGGGCCCAAAGCGCCAGATCGGCCCCGCCGTGAAGATTGGGAACCAGAGCACCCAGGCCACCGCCTCGATCGGCCGGTGCGCGGGCAGGGCGCCCCGGCGGGCCTCGACGACGTAGTGCACGAGCCGAAAGCAGAAGAAGCTGAGCCCGAGCGGCAGCGCGGGCCCGAGCGCGCCCGCGGCCAGGGCCGCCTTTGCTGCGAGCAGCCCGCCGCCGAGCAGGGCCACCGCGGCGACCGCGCCGGCCCGCGGCCAGCGGGGCAGGGTCGCTGCCCCGACCCAGACCCCGGCGGCCAACAAGGCCACGGTCAGCGGCGCGACCGGGGCCAAGACCAGCGCCGAGGCCGCCGCGAGCAGGGCCGGGCGCCAGCGCGCCGGGCAGAGCCAGGCGGCGGGGGCGAGCGTGAGCAGCGCGAGCCAGAAGCTGAGCTCTTGGACCATGCCTCACCAGCCCTGGTACTGGAAGACGCGGGCCCCTTGCTGCACCGCGGCGAGCTGGGCCAAGGCGAGCGCGAGCAGCAGGCCCAGGGCGAGCCCCTGCAGCGCCGCGCCGATCAGCCGCCCGGCGAACGCAGGGCCCCCGGTGGGCGGCGGCCCGCTCATCGGCGCCCCCCGGCGGCCGGGGCGGGCTGGGCCTCGGCCGCTCGGCCCGGGCCGGCGCGTCGACCGCTGCCCGCGCGCGGGGCCGCGGCGCGCGCGGCGGCGCCCAGCGCAGAGGTGAAGCGGC
>JAEUKK010000053.1 GCA_016792625.1 Deltaproteobacteria bacterium
CCGGGCGGGTGTGTCACCCGCCCGCGCGCCTCTGACCCTGGGGTGTGCTCCGGCTCAGCGCGGCAGCCCGCAGGTGAACCCTATCTTCGGAGGAGTGTCGACATCGCCCATCAGGCACCTCTTCGTGTTCGCCAGGAGACCGTATCGATCAAACCAGCGTCAGAGACCGACTGCCCTGCGCCTCAAAAACCAAGGCCGGGACTTGGGCCACACTCTGGACAGCTCCCCGCCCTCGAACCGGTGCTCAACCCTCGATCCGTGCGCTCAGCAGGACCCTCACGGGGGTGCTCACCGGCGCCTGCCCCGAACGACAGGCCGCGAAGACGGGGCTTAGTGGCTGTACGGGCCATCTCCAGGCAAACCATCGTTGGCCCGGTCGCCGCCCCGCACCCAGGGATCGATGAGCGGCGGGTTGACGCCGGTTCTCATCCCTTCGTACACAGCGTACTGCATGCTGCCTTCCCATTGGCGGGCGGCCATCTTGAGAGATGGTCGCTCGCCCCACAGTGCAGCGGGCGGGGGTTGAGGTGCCCGGGTGAGTCCGGGGCCCCGCGCCGTCGCTCGCTACACAGAGACTCTACACACGCTGTCGGTTCGACACAAGACCGACACGAGGGGATCTGCGAAGTTTTTTGTCGGTCCGGTGACGAAAAGTTGAATGTGCTGTGCAGGACGTCGTTTGCGCGCGCCGCAGCCTCCCGGTCGCATGCGCTGGCCAGTGATTGGGGCGGGGCCCGGGCGCCCGCGGCGCGGGGGATCGGGGCGGCCCCTGATCCCAGCTGCGCGGGGCCCGCCCGTGGCGCCCGCGGCGCCCGGCGGTGAAGAGCGAACAGGGCACCAAGCCGTCTGGCTGGTGCCCTGTCGTTGTGGATTGGTATTGGGTTGTCTCTGCGTGGCACCCGTCTGACGCGGCCGTTGGCCGACCTGCTGGGACGATGTCGTCGGCCAGCGTGCGGTCGGTGGATCCGCGGCAGAGTGCTTCGCCTTCGTGGAGCGGCGCCGCGTATGCGGCTGGGGCCCGGTCTGCCGGGCGGGTGTGTCACCCGCCCGCGCGCCTCTGACCCTGG
>JAEUKK010000003.1 GCA_016792625.1 Deltaproteobacteria bacterium
CCGCTGCCCCCCCTCGGCCTCGCCGCCCTCGCCCTGCTCGCCGGGGTCGGCCTCGCCCAAGCCCTGCCCCTGTCCGCGCCCGAGGCCGCCGCTGGCGCGCTCGGCCTCGCCCTCTGCGCCGGCTGGGCCGCCCTGCGCAGCCCCCGCCTCGCGCCCCCGGCCCTGCTGCTCGGCCTCGCCCTGCTCGGCGCCGCCCGGGTCGACCTGCAGCCCGCCGCCGCCGATGGCCTCGCCCTCGACGGCGCCGCGGTGCGCGGGCGGGTGCGGTCGATCGCCGGGGCCCGCGCCCTGGTCGACACCGAGGCGGGGCCGCTGCGCCTGTTGATGAGCGCGCCGCGGCCCGAGATCGGCGCCGAGATCGCCGCGCTGGTGGGCCCCGCCGAGCCCGAGCCGACCCTGCCCGGGGCCCTGCCCGGCGACCTGGCCGATCAGCTCGGGCGCGCGCCCATGCTTCGGGCCCGCCGCCACCTGCGCCTGGGCGGCCCGCCCGGCCCCGGCCTCGCGCCCCCCGCGCTGTTCTCAGAGGCCGCGCACGGCCCGCTGCTGCGCGCCCTGCTCACCGGCGACCGCACCGGCGTGCCCGCCGAGCAGCTCGAGCTGCTGCGCCGCACCGGCACCAGCCACCTGCTCAGCGTCAGCGGCCTGCACGTCGCCCTCATCGGCGGCATGTGGGCGACGGCGGCCAGCGCGCTGCTGCGCCCGCCCCTGCGCCGGAAGGGCCGGGGCTGGGCGCGGGCGATCCCCCTGCTGATCGGCCTCTTCGGCGCGCTCTGCTTCGCCGCGGCGGTGGGCATGCCGGTCTCGGCCCAGCGCGCGGCGGTGATGGGCGGCCTGGGCGCGCTGGCCGTGGCCGCCGGCCGTGAGGTGCTCGCTGGGAACGCGCTCGGCGCGGCTGTGCTCATCGTGGTCATGGTCGACCCGCGCTCGGCCGCCGAGCCGGCCGCCTGGCTGAGCTTTGGCGCGGTGCTGGGCATGGCCACGCTGGGGCCGCTGCTGCTGCGCCTGCTGCCGCCCGACCCGCCGGTGGGCCTGCGCCCCTTCTTACAATCGGTGGGGGCCAGCCTCGGGGCGACCTTGGGCACCCTGCCGCCCTGCGCGTTGATCTTCCAAGAGCTGCCCCCGCTGAGCCCGGTGGCCAACCTCTTCGCCGGCCCGCCGATCAGCGTGGTGGTGATGCCCGCGGTGGCCCTGGCCCCCCTGCTGCCCGAGGCGGCCGCCCGCGCGCTGATCGGCGTGGCCGACCCGGTGATGGGCGCGGTGCTCGAGGGCTTGCGCCTGCTGCCGGATGTGCGCTGGCACCCGACGCTGAGCGCCGCCGGCGCCTTGGCGCTGGGCGCGAGCCTGCTGCTCACCCGCCGGGCGCCGCTGGTGCCCGCGGCGGTGGCCCTGCTGACGCTGGGGCTGCGCGCCCAGCCGGCGGTCGAGCTCGAGGTCTGGTTCCTGCAGATCGGCCAGGGGGACGCGGCCCTGCTGCGCTTCCCCGACGGCCGCCGCTGGCTCGTAGACGGAGGGCCGCCCGGCGACAAGCTCACGCGCTGGCTGCGCATGCGCGGGGATGACCACATCGACGCCATCTTCCTCAGCCACCCGCACCCCGACCACATGGGCGGGCTGCAGGGCGTGCTCGAGCAGCTCGAGGTCGGCGCGCTGATCGTGCCCCGACCGCCCGAGGCCGACGAGGGCAGCTACTTGGAGCTCTGGCGCGCCGCCTTCGCCAAGCGCGTGCCCGTGCGCGGCCCGGACGCCCTGCCCGCGGCGCCGCCGGCGGGGAGCGGGGCGGCGATCTTGCACCCGCGGGGCTGGGCCGGCCGGGGCAGCCCGCGGGTCAACGACGAGAGCATCGTGCTGCACCTGCGCTACGGCGAGCGGAGCATCCTGTTCGCCGGCGACGTCGAGGAGCGGGCCGAGCGCCACCTCGGGCCGCGCCTGCCCCGGGTCGACGTGCTCAAGGTGGCCCACCACGGCAGCAAGACCTCGTCCCACCCGCCGCTGGTGGCGGCGGCGCGGCCGAGCTTCGCCGTGATCTCCTGCGGGGTGGGCAACCGCTACGGCCACCCCCACGCCGAGGCGCTGGGCCGCCTGCGCGGGGTGCGCCTGCTGCGCACCGATCGCGACGGCACGGTGGTCTTGCGCACTGACGGGCGCAACCTGCGCTGGTCGGGGTGGACGCCCGAAGCCGGCTGGGCCCCGCTGGACCGGGCGCCCTGGGCCCCGCGGGCCGCGCCCGAGATCGAGGCCGCGCTGGCCGCCGCCGAGGCCGAGGACGCGGCGAAGCACAGCCGCCGGCTGGAGATCGAGGCGGCCAAGGCCAAGGGGGAGCCGCCGCCGCCCAAGTCCAAGAAGAAGAGCAAGAAGCGCAGCGGAGGGGCCAAGAAGCGCAGCAGCCGGAGCTGAGCGCCCGCGCGGATTGCGTCAAATACCGATATGGAAGCCATTCTCAGCAGATGGAGGAGCGAACGCAGCGGCCACCGACCCCACAACCTCACGTGCACGGGAGGTTTTTCTCCCCCGGGGCTACCCTGCCGTGCGCGTGAGGTTAGCGCCGGGCATGCCTCCGCGCACCGCCGACCCCAACACCCCCGCCCGGCCCCTGTGGCCTCCCCCGCGCCCCGCGCCGGGGCTCGAGCCGCCGGCTGGGCCCACGGTGAGTCCGGTGGGTCCGATGACCCCGATGGGTCCGACGGGTCCGACGGGTGCTGAGCGCGCACCGGCCGGCGCCGAGCCCGAGCTGCTGCGGGTCGGCCAGATCGCCGAGCGCACCGGCAAGACCGTGCGGGCCCTGCGCTTCTATGAAGAGCTGGGCCTGCTCACCCCCGCCCAGCGCACCAAGGGCGGCTTTCGCGAGTACGACGAGAGCGCCCTGCTGCGCATCCAGTGGATCGACCGGCTGCAAGAGCTGGGCTTCTCGCTGCAAGACATCCGCGACTTCTTGTCCTCGCTGCGTGAGCTCGACTCGGGCCCCGCGGCGATGGACCAGCTCCGCACCTTCTACGCGCGCAAGCTGCTCGACACCCGCCAGCAGATCAGCCGCCTCCAAGCGCTCGAGGCCGAGCTCAAAGACAGCCTCAGCTACCTGTCGACCTGCCGGGTCTGCGCGCCCGAGACCCCCAAGTCCACCTGCCGCAGCTGCGGCGAGCAGGCCCACCGCGACGCCCCGGCCCCCGCGCTGGTCGCCGCCGTCCACGAGCCGGCCTGAGCCGCGCGCCGCACCCCGTGTTTTTCGCCTTTTGACCGCCGCACCGAGGTCCCTGATGCCCCGCGTCATGCCCATCTACTTCGACAACAACGCCACCACCCCCTGCGATCCGCGGGTGGTCGAGGCGATGATCCCCTACCTCGGCGAACGTTTTGGCAACCCGGCCAGCCGCAACCACGCGTACGGCTGGGAAGCCCAAGAGGCCGTCGAGCTCGCCCGCGAGCAGGTCGCGGCGCTGATTGGCGCCACCGCCAAAGAGATCGTGTTCACCAGCGGGGCGACCGAGTCCAACAACCTCGCGATCAAGGGCGCCGCGCTCTACTACGAGAAGAAGGGCAAGCACATCATCACCGTGGCCACCGAGCACAAGGCGGTGCTCGACTCTTGCCACGCGCTCGAGCGCGACGGCTTCGAGGTCAGCTACCTCGACGTGAAGGCCGACGGTCGCATTGATCTCGACGTGCTCGCCGCGGCCATCCGCCCCGACACCATCCTGGTCAGCGTGATGTTCGCCAACAACGAGATCGGCGTCATCCAGCCGGTCGCCGAGATCGGCGCGCTGTGCAAAGAGAAGGGTGTGCTCTTCCACTGCGACGCGGTGCAGGCGCTGGCCTATGTGCCGGTGAACGTCGAGGCCCTGGGCATCGACCTGCTCAGCATCTCGGCCCACAAGATGTACGGCCCCAAGGGCATTGGCGCGCTCTACGTGCGCCGCGGCCGCCCGCGGGTGCGCCTGCAGGCGCTCATCGACGGCGGCGGTCATGAGCGCGGCCTGCGCTCGGGCACCCTGCCCACCCACCAGATCGTCGGCCTCGGCAAAGCCGCCGAGCTGTGCAAAGAGGCCATCGAGGGCGGCGAGGTCGAGAAGATCCGCGCCCTGCGCGACCGGCTCTGGTCCGGCTTGCAGGCCGAGCTCGACGAACTGTACCTCAACGGCTCGTGGGAGCACCGCCTGCCCAACAACCTCAACGTCAGCTTCGCCTATGTCGAGGGCGAGGCGATGATGATGGGCATCAAGCGCATCGCCTGCTCCTCGGGCTCGGCCTGCACCTCGGCCAGCCTCGAGCCCAGCTACGTCTTGCGCGCGCTGGGCGTCGATGTTGAGCTGGCCCACACCTCGATCCGCTTTGGGCTCGGTCGCTTCAACACCGCGGCCGAGGTCGACGAGGCCCTGGCCATCATCGTCGAGAAGGTGAAGTTCCTTCGCGAGATGAGCCCGCTGTACGAGATGTTCAAAGAGGGCATCGATCTGAAGTCCATCCAGTGGGAGGCCCACTGACCCTCCCAGGCCAGCCCTCCGGTCGCGCTGCTCGCGCTGGTCGCTCCGCCTGATCGCTGCTCCCCTCCCCTCCTGTCTCTGCTTTCCCCCTCCTCCCCCTGCTCCCCCTCGGAGGCACCATGGCCTACTCCCAGAAGGTCGTTGACCACTACGAGAACCCCCAGAACATGGGCAGCCTCGACAAGAACGACGAGAGCGTCGGCACCGGCCTGGTCGGCGCGCCGGCCTGCGGCGACGTGATGAAGCTGCAGCTCAAGATCAACGACGACGGCATCATTGAAGACGCCAAGTTCAAGACCTTTGGCTGCGGCTCGGCCATCGCCTCGAGCTCGCTGGTGACCACCATGGTCAAGGGCCAGCACATCGAAGAGGCCGAGCAGATCAAGAACGCCGACATCGCCCGTGAGCTGAGCCTGCCCCCGGTCAAGATCCACTGCTCGGTGCTCGCCGAGGACGCCATCAAGGCGGCCATCGCCGACTACCGCCGCAAGCGGGCCAGCCAAGCCGCCGCGCAGTAGTCCCCGCCCGCCGCCGAGGAGCCCCCATGGCCATCACGATCAGCGAGGCCGCCGCCGACCGCGTGCGCACCCTCAAGAAGAAGCGCCAGACGCCAGACGCCATCCTGCGGGTGGGCGTGCGCGGCGGCGGCTGCTCGGGTCTGAGCTACCACGTCGATCTGGTCGAGGCGGCCGAGCCCAAAGACAAGGTCTTCGCCTTTGACGAGCTGGGCGTCACCATCGCGGTCGACCGCAAGTCCTACCTCTTCATCAACGGGTCTGAGCTCGACTTCGAGAAGACCATGGTGAAGACGGGCTTCGTCTTCCGCAACCCGCTGTCGAACCGCTCCTGCTCCTGCGGCGACTCGTTCACGCTCTGACCGTCCCCGTGCAGAGCCCGCCCGGCCGCGGCAGCCGACCGGAGGCCCCCGATGTCCCTGCCCCCCTGCCCGGCCTGCCATGAGGCGGTGGGCGGCCCCATCTGCGTCGGCTGTGGCCTGCTGCAGCCCGTCCCCGCCGCGCTCGATCCCTGGACGGCGCTCGGCCTGCGGCCCCGCTGGGCGCTCGAGCCCGCCGACATCGACCGCGCCTGGAAAGAGCGCAGCAAGCTCGTCCACCCCGACCGCTTCGTGGGCAAGGCGCCCGCGCTGCGCCGCGCCGCGCTGGGCTGGACGGCAGGGGTCAACGAGGCCCGCCGCGCGCTCAAAGCGCCGATGAGCCGCGGGCTCTGGCTGGCGATCGGCCAAGGCGCGCTGCCCGAGCGCGGCGGCCCGGTGATGGACCCTGACTTTTTGGACTGGGTCTTCAGCATGCAGATGGCCCTCGACGAGGACCCGGCCGCGGTCGCCGCCGCGGTGACCGAGCGCCGCGCCGCGCTGTACACAGCCCTCCAGTCGCTGTTCTCGGCCTGGGAGCAGGCCGGCAGCCCGCCGCCCGGCCACGCCAGCCTCGCGGCGGCCCCGGCCTTGCTCGCCCAGCTCCGCTACGTCGAGCAGCTCCAGGCGCGGCTAGAGCCCACCCGGGCCTGA
>JAEUKK010000013.1 GCA_016792625.1 Deltaproteobacteria bacterium
GCCGAGCTGCGTGCGCGGCGAGTGGCCCGCCGACGAACCCGGCTTGCAGGGGCGATCAACAGGTTGAAGCGGCGTGGTCGGGGCCTAACAGAGCATTGCAGCCGACGGCCTTCGGCCGCGGCTGAATGCTGGACGTTAGGCTCATTTGGCGTTGCAAGGTGCTCTCCGGGTAGGTTGTGCCGGGGCGCGACGATAGGCGGCGTGGCTATTAGGTTGCGTCGCTTTGGCCCAGGGCGTTCAATGTAGTGAAGACGGTTTGGTTGACGTTGTTGTCTCAGTGCGGAAGTTGCCCCGGGTTTAGTGTTTGGTGTCGAGGAGGAAGTGGGTCAGTGGGTCGGTCTTTGAAACAGCAGACAGGCGACCGCGATGAAGGCGGCTTGCACGACGTTGTAGTCAATCCCGCGGCGGTCGGGTTGTTGAAGGCAGACTTGTGCTCGCTGGGTTGGTTGTGCCGGGGCGTGGCGGCAGGATTGGTTTGATTGACGCCAATCTCGGCCACCACTTGGGCGGCATGCTCGACGCAGTGGCTCCCGGCCGGCCGACCGCCGAGGCGCGTCGAGGTTGATGTGCCGCACGGTGTAGTCGAGGTTCCGGCGCGTTCGATGCGTCAAGGCTTGGGTGCGGCTTGCTTGTCGAAGCGGCTCGCGGTCGGTCGAGCGGCGACGCGGGTTGAGGTCGATGTGCTGCGGGTCATAGTCGCCGGTCCGTCGGAGTCGACGTGTTGAAGCTCGAGCGCAGCTGGCTGGTCGAGGGGGCTCGCGGCAGACCGTGTGCTGATGCGCGTCGAAGTTGACGTGCTGCAGGTTGTGTTGGCCAGCCTGGTCGTGTCACGGCGCTGAAGCTCGGGCTTGGCTGGCTGGACGACGGGGGTTCCTGCTGACTGGGTGCAGGTGTGGGCGAGGTTGACGTGCCGCACGTTGCCTTCACCAAGCCGAAGCGGGCGCGGTGGTGAGACTCGCCCCTGCTGGCTGGTCGAAGGGGCTCACGGCAGACCGAGTGCTGATGTGCGTCGAGATTGACGTGCAAGACGACTCAATTGCCGGCCCTGTGCTGTCTCTTGCTTGAGGCTTGGGCGCGGCGGCTGGTTGAAGGGGCCTTCTGCTGACCGAGTGCTTGTGTGCGTCGAGGTTGACGTGCCGCACGTTGCCTTCACCAACCGGAGGCGGTCGCCGTGCTGAAGTTCGGGCGCGGCTCCCGGGCTGAACGTGCTCGCGGCTGCCCCCGGCCTGCGTGCTCGTGGTAGGCTTGAGGTGGCGATGCGGCTTGCACGGCGGGTGGTCCACCGAGTGGCTCGCGACGTGCCAGGGCTATCAACAGCTTCAAGCTGGGTGGCGAGAGCCTAACGATGCATTGCAGCCGACGGCCTTCGGCCGCGGCTGAATGCTGGACGTTAGGCACGGGAGCGTCGGGTTGCGCTCTCCGGGTGGGTTGTGGTGGGGCGCGGTGGCTGGGGCCTGC
>JAEUKK010000014.1 GCA_016792625.1 Deltaproteobacteria bacterium
CGTTGGCCCGCGGGTCTCCATGGGGGTCGTCGCGTTGATGGTGACGCTGGCCCTGGGCTCCGAGGGGGTGAGCGCGGCGGGTCGGCCAGAAGCGCCGCCGCCGAACGACGCCGCGCGGGTCGGCCTGCGCTTCGTGGGCGCGCCCGAGGGCCTGCTGGTCACCCAGGTCGAGCCCGGCCTGGGCGCCGCCGCGGCCGGAGTCTCGGTGGGGATGTTTATCGAGAAGATCGACGGGGCTGAGCTCCCCGAGGGCGGGCGGGCCCGCAGCGACGCCTTGCGGGGGCCCGAGGGCAGCACGGTCACGTTGCAGGTCTCGGGCCCGCTCGACGGGCCGCGCCGCGAGCTGAAGGTCGTGCGGCGCGCTGAGCTCGCCAGCGCCGCCGCCACCGCAGACGCCGCGCACCCGGACGCCCGGCGCGGGCCGCGCCCCGAGGGCGAGGGCCCGATGGTGCGCTATGCCCCTGAGGTTCAGGCTTTTCGTGAGGCGATGCGCGGGAGCTCGCCCCGGCGCGCCGCGAAGGCCACGCTGCGGATGATTGAGGCCGAGTGGGGCGGCCTGAGCCCGGTCGCGGCGGTGGGCGCCGGCCTGACCGTGGCGGCCAGCGCGCCCAAGGTCGCCGCGGCGGCCGCCGGTGCCCTGTGGACCGCGCGCCCGACCCACCCGACGCTGCTGTTGCGCATGGCCGAGGCGCTGGTGGCGGGCGGGGAGCACGCGCTGGCCCTCGAGGTGCTCGAGGCCCGCGCTGCTGCGCTGCCCCCGGAGCTTCGCCTCGGCGACGGGCGGGCGGTGGCGACAGGCAGCAGCAGCCTGCGGGCCCAGGGCCTGCGGGTCGAGGCCTTGCACGCGCTGGACCGGCGCGAAGACGCGAGCGCCGCCCTGCGCGAGATGCTCCCCTACGCTGACATGAGCCGCCTCGCCGGCGTGTTGGGCATGGCCCAGGCCCCGCGGGGCCCGGGCTGGCGCGCCCAAGTGCCGCCGGTCGCCCCCTTCACCCTCGCCTTGGCCGACGGCGGGGAGTGGAGCCTCGCGGCCCGGTCTGGGCAGGTGCGGGTGCTGAGTTTTTGGGCGACCTGGTGCGGGCCCTGCAAGCGTGAGCTGCCCGAGCTCAGCGCGCTGCAGGCCGAGCTGCGCAACGCGGGCCTCAGTTTTGTCGCGGTGAGCGTCGACCAGGGCCTCTCGCTCGAGCAGGTGGCCGCGGCCTCGACCGCGCTCGGCGCTGACCTGCCGGTGGCCCTCGCGCCGCCGGGCCTCGCCGAGGCGCTGGGCGTGCAGGCCATCCCCGCGCTGCGGGTGATCGGCCGCGACGGCGCGGTGCGCTACTCCGCCCGCGGCTACTCCGAGCTGAGCATGGGCGCGCTCAAGGCCGAGATCCAGTCCGCGCTGGCTGAGGATGGCGGAGCGGGCGTCGAGCTCACCCGGCCCTGGGGCCCGGGCGGCGCGCCGCTGCGGGCCTTTCTACCGGCGACCGGGCTCGGCAGCGTGGCCGTGGGGCCCGACCGGATCGCGCTCGGGCGGGCCGGCGGCGGCCCCGCGCTGCACACCGCGGCGGGTGGCGCCGTCGCTGAGGCCGATCTCGACGCGCCCGGCCCCTCCGCCCACCTGCAATGGCTCGATGGGCCGGTGGGCGCCGACGGCGAGGCGCCGGCGATCCGGGCGCTCGACCCCGACGGCGGCCTGCGCTGGGTCCGCGGCCTGCCCGGCCCGGTGCGGGCGACCGCCGTGGCGGGCGGCGAGCTCTGGGTGCTGACCCCCGCCGAGCTCCTGGTGTTGTCGGCCGAAGGTAAGCTGCTGGCCCGACGGCTGATCGACGGCCAAGACCTGGCCTCGGCGGCTGATGCTGCGGGGGTGTTCCTCGTGGACGGGGACCGGCGCCGCACCGTTGAGCGCCGCGGGCGGGACCTGGTCGACGTCGAGGTCTTGGAGCTGCCGGGGGCCAGCCGGGTGGCCACAGGCGGTGAGGTGGGGGACCTTGGCACATTTGACATGGTCTCGGGGCGCTTCGGTCCGAACGGCGCGCGGAGGGTGGTGGTCAGTCGGCGAGACGCCGGGCTGCTCGCCGTCGACGGCGCGGGTCAGCCCGCGGTCGCCGCGCGCCTCGCCGAGCCGGCCCGCCTCGCCGCCGCCGACCTGGACGGCGATGGGGATGACGAGCTGCTCGTCGTGATCGAGCAGCGTGGCCTCGCGGTGGTCGACCTTGCGCTGCCCTGAGCGCCGCGGGGGCCGCAGGTGAGCGCGCGCAGCCCACACAGCCGCGCGCTGGGCCTGCTGTTCGGCGTCGCGCTGCTGGCCAGCGGGGCGCTGCTCGCCCAAAGCGGCGCGCCGGTGGCCCGTCGGGGCGCGCTGCTGTTGCACCTCGCGGTGGGGATCGCGGGCTTGCCGGCCTTGATTTGGGCCGCGCGGGGGCACGCTGAGGCGCAGCGCGCGGCCCGCGGCGCGCCCGCTTCGCCCTTGTCCTGGGCCGTCGCGGCTTTGGGTGGGCTGGCGGCCCTCTCTGGCCTTGTATTGCTCGCGCCGGTGCTCGGCGCCCCGGCCCTCCCGCTCGGCGCGGGTCGGGCGCACGGGCTCGCGGGCTTGGTCCTCGGCTTGGCCGCGGTCGCCCACGCGGCGCAGGCCCTTGAGGGTGGGCGGCGGCGCCCGGGGCGACGCGGGGCCGCGCTGCGGGCGGCCGCCGCGGTGCTGATCAGCGGCCTCGCCCTGGGTGGCGGGGCGGCGCTGCTCGGGGTGGCGCTGGACCCCCGGCCTGCGGCGCCGACCGGCGCGTGGAGCCAGACGCCGGCCCGCAGCAGCGATGGCGCGCTGATCCGCGCCGAGGCCTTGGCGGGCAGCGAGACCTGCGCCGCCTGCCACCCGGTCATCGCCGCGCAGTGGCGGGAGAGCATGCACCGCTACGCGGCCACCGATGAGCACGTCGCGGCGGGCATTCGGTGGTTTCAGCAGACCAACGGGGTGGAGGCGGGACAGCACTGCGCCGGGTGTCATGACCCCATTCAGCTCCTGGCCGGTATGTATCAGGAGGGGCTATCAACCCGGGCGGAGGGCACCCCCGGGCACACAGAGGGCGTGTCTTGCTTGGCTTGCCACGCCATCGCCGACCTGCACCGCGCGCCGCTGGCCAACGGCAGCTACCGGGTCGAGGCGCCCGCGCCGGCCTGGGCGGGGGTGGTCGGCGAGGCCCTGGTCGCGGCGGATCTCGACGCGCATCGGCGCGCCCTTGGCCGCCCGATCTTGCGCGACCCGGCCCTCTGCGGGAGCTGTCACCAGCAGCACCTACCCCAGCTGACCACGCCCACCGAGGCCCAGCTTGAGCAGCAATACGCCGAGTGGAGGCGGAGCCCCTACGCCGACCCGGCGTCGCCTGAGGCCAAAAGCTGCGTAGACTGCCACATGCCGCTGGTCGAGGCGGATGACCCGGCGGCCCAGGCCGGCAAGGTCCGCAGCCATCGCATGCCCGGCGCCAACCACGCACACGCCACCAAGGTCGGGCACCCGGCGCAGGCTGAGGCCGTGCTCGCCATGCTGCGCGAGGGCCTTCGCCTCGAATTGCAGCCCCGGCTCGACGCGGCGGCTGGCGTCATCGAGGTCGCGGTCACCCTTCACAACGAAGGTGCGGGCCACAACTTCCCGAGCGGCGCGACCGACATCAGCGAGGCCTGGGTTGAGGTGGTGGTGGGTGATCCCGAGGCGCCGCTGGCCGCGGTCGGTCAGCTGCGGGCCGATCATACGCTCGCCGCCGACACGCCGATCTGGCGTCGGGTGCTGCTCGACGCCAACGGCCTCGTCGTGGATCTGCACGATCTGCGGTCGGTGCGCAGCGTTTTGGAGGATCGGTCGGTGCCGCCCAAGGGCAGCGACACGGTACGCCACCGCCTCCTGCTCCCCGCTGAGGCGAGCGGCACCCTCCCGGTGCGGGCGCGCCTGCAGCTGCGCAAGGCCAACCAACGGTGGAATGGGTGGTTGTTTAACTTTGATGGCCGCACCACTCCGGTCGTGACCATCCATGAGGAGCACACGACCATCGCGCTCCCCGCCGGGTGGGCCGAGGGCGCGGCGGCGACCCCTGCGCCAGGCCGGCTGGTCGCCCCGCTGCCCACGCCCCCGCCGGGCATGGTGGCCATCCCCGGGGGCCTCTTTCGGATGGGCCTGTCTGACGGTGAACCTGACGAGGGGCCGGTGCATGGGCGACGCCTGCGCGCCTTCGCCATCGACCGCACGCCGGTCACCGCGGGCGAAGCGGCGGCCGCGCTCCGGGGCAAGGGCCTTCCGCCGCCGCGCCTGCTCCTCCCCTGGGCGGCGCAGTGGAGCTGGACTTCGGCCGGTCCTCCTCCGGGGACCGAAGGCGCCCCTGCCATCCTGTTGACCCGGGAGGAAGCCGCGATGGTCTGTGCGGCACGGGGGGCCCGCCTCCCCACGGAACCAGAGTGGGAGCTCGCGGCGCGTGGCTACGAGGGCCGCCGATACCCCTGGGGAGAGGACCCGACCCCGCCGCCCTGCCCGGCGGTGGACGGCGCCGACGTGCCGCCGGCGGTGGGCCTGTGCCCGGAGCGCGCGAGCCCATTTGGTGTGCTCGACATGGTGGGCGGCGTGCTCGAGTGGACGGCCGACGCTTACCTTGCCTACCCAGATCCATTGCTCGACAACAACGCAAACGAGTGGGTGGTGACCTTCGCGCCCGACGCCGCCGCGGTCCGGGGCAGCCCGGCCGGGCGCCGGGGGCCGGCGACCACCGCCGCGGCGCGCACCGGCCAGAACCCCTACCAACGCGGGCGGGTCGGCTTCCGCTGCGCGCGCGCGCTGGAGGGCTGATGCGCAGCTGGCTGTGGGGCGCGCTCGCGCTAGCGGTGCTCCTGATCGGGTGGGCGGCGGCGGAGCGCTGGGCGCCCGCGCGTGAGGCCGGGCCCGCGGCGGTCGGCCCGGAGGTAGAGGACGGCGCGCTGCGGCCGCTCCACCCCGAGGACAACGCCGTATGGCCGGTTGTCCTCGGGGCGCCGACCCTGCGTTGGGCGCCCGATCCGGGCGGGGCGAGCACCACTGCGCTGCTCCGCGCGGCGGGGCGCAGCCTCGAGGTCTCGGGGCGCGCGGGCGCGACCCTCGACACCGCCGCCTTCACCGCCTTGGTCGAGGGCGTCGACGCGGTGGAGCTGCAGCTGCGCCGCAGCACCGCGGACGGCCGGGTGACCCGCGGCCCGACCACCCGCCTGCGCCTCGCCGGGCCCGAGCGCGGCCCCACCGGCATGATCCTCGCCGGGTACAAGCACGCGCCGCCAGGCACCGAGGCCGCGGCGACCCCCTTGCTCAACATGCACCTCGCCATCGTCGGGGTGAGTTTTGAGGCCCCCGCGCTCGGGCCGCGGGTGATCGCGCGGAGCAGCTATGGGCCGGAGCCTTTCGCGCTCCCGCCCCTGCCGCCCGGTGAGCGTGGCCCCTCGCGCTGCGTGTCTTGCCATGACGTCGCCCCGGATGGGCGGCACATCGCGGTGTTTTCGCAGACCGAGCTCGAGGCCCCGGGTCGTTTTGAGGCACCCAATGGCTTCCTCACCGTGCTGCGCATGCCCGAGCGGCAGGTGGTCGCCCAGGTCCCCCACGGATTTATGCCGGCCTTTCACCCGGTCGAGCCGGGTGTGCTCGCCCTGGCGACCGTGGAGGAGACCATCGGCGCGAAGACACAGATGTTGTTGCCGCGGGGGGACATAGAGACCCTGCGCCTCGACACGGGCGCGACACGGCCGGTCTCGGGGGCATCCAGCCCCGAACATGTGGAGAACCTCCCTGTGTTCTCGCCGGATGGGGGCACCTTGACCTTCATTCGTGCGCCGGCGGGTGAGGCCATGCATGGCTCAGAGGGGCTGCTCGATATCGTATCGGTGCCCTGGAATGGCGGAGAGGGCGGCGCTGCGGTGCCTGTGTTGGGCGCGAGCCAGAACGGGGTAAGCAACTTCTACCCAACCTACACGCCGGATGGCCGCTGGTTGGTGTTCACACGTGCCGAGCGGGGTTTCTTTTCACAGATCTCCAGCGACCTCTGGATCGTGCCTGCGGGCGGCGGTGAGGCGCGGCGCCTCGACTGCAGCAGCCCGCTCGCCGACACCGTGCATCGGTTGGATCCAACCGGGCGTTGGTTGGCCTTTGTATCGAACCGCGCCGATGTGCGGTCGCCTGGGGTGTACCTCGCTGCATTTGACGCGGTGGAGGGCAACTGCGCGCCCGCGGTCGAGCTCCCTGGGCTCTCGGGGCCCGGGGTGCACGTGCACCACCTCAGCTGGTCGGCTGCCCATCCGTGGTTCGCCGAGGGTGGCGCGCTAGATGCGCTCGGCGATCCCGACCTGCTCGGCGTGCTCGGGCCGGGCCCCCACGGCCCGCCCCCGCCGGAGGTCCAGGCGGCGCTGGACACGATGGTCGCCGCGCGCCGGGCCGGTGACGGTCAGGCCCTGCGCGCCCTGTTCATCAGCCCCGAGGAGTTCCGCGCCATCTCGGACTGCGGCGGCGATGAGGTCCTGACCCAGGTGCTGCAGGGCCGCGACCAGCTCGTCGCCCACGTGTCTGGGCGGCCATCGGCGGGCCAGGCCCGCTTTGGGCCCGTGGCCGTCCAAGAGGTGGCGGTCGGGGAGAAGCCGGGCCCCTGTCGCGCCCGGGTTGCGCTCGGGCTCATCCGGATGTCTTGGGCTTGGAGCGCGGGCGGCGCGGAGGAGCAGGGGGAGCTGCACCTGCTGCGGGTCGATGGTCGGTGGCGGTTCACCCGCATGTGACCGGCGCGGAGTCGGTCGAAACGGGCGCGGTCTGTGGACCTCCGAGGCGCACTTTGGTGGTCTGTTTGGATGGTGACATAGATACACTCGCCGATGGGGGTCCTGTGGGATACTGAGCCGTCGGTCTGGCCGCGGCAGTTCGCCGTGGCCAGGCGCCGCCGGTCGTGGTCCGCGGGGACTCTGCGCGCCGGCTTCCTCGCAGGGGCTTGCCCGGGGCGACGTCATGGTGCAGACAGAGAAGGTCGAGAGCACAAGCAGTCAACGGCGCCGCGCGCCGCAGCCTCCGCGCGAAGCTCCTGCGCTTGAACGCCTGGCGGCGGCCCCTGCGCTCGCGGGCCCTGGGGTGCTTCCTCCGCGAGAAGCGCCGCCCGCGGCGGCGTCCAAGCCGCCCCGCTCGCGGTCGACGCGGGCCAGGGTGCCCGAAGCGGCGAGCTCCGCAGGGTCCGAAGCGACGTCCACTGCGGTGCTTTCGCCCGCGTTGGCTTCGCCGGTGGCGGCCGCGACCGTCGACGGGAGCGGTGCGTCGACCCCGGCCCGCGCCCGCCCGGGGGCTTCGGCGCGGCGGTCGAGCCGGGCGAAGGCCGCACCCAAGGGGGGCGAGCCCCGTCCCCGCGCGGCAGCGGGCAAGGCTGTGGTCGCGCCGCCGCCTGCGCCCGCTGCGGCGCCGAAGTCACGCTCCCGCGCGCGGGCCAAGCCCACGGTGGTCGAGGCGCCTGCCGCGGCGCCGGCCGCTCCGAAGCCGCGGCCCCCGCGGCCGCGCGACGCGCCCGAGTCCGCCCAAGCGCTGCTGGTCGAGGGGCGCCTCGCGCTGGTGCGCGGCGCGCTCGTCGATGCAGAGGCGCTGCTCGCGCGGGCGCTGACCCTGGCGCGGGCCGCGGGTGACCACGAGGCGGCCGCCGCCTGCCACCGGCAGTTCGCTGAGGCCTACACCACGAAGGGTGATCTGCGGGGCGCGCTGGCCTCGCTCGAGCGGGCGATGGCCGCGCTCGAGGCTGCAGGCGATGGCGCTGCGGTCGCTGATGTCATGGTCGAGATCGCGCGGGTGGTCGAGCTCCTCGGGCTCGGTGACCGCGCCCGCCGCACCCTCGAGGACGCCATCCTCCAAGCGCAGCGGGTCGATGCGCCTGAGGCCGCCGCCACCGCCGCCGGTGAGCTTGGGCGCATGTTGGCCCAGATGGGTGACCTCGAGGCCGCGGCGACCCAGCTGGATCGGGCCGCCGCCGCGTGGGAGGCCGCCGACGACCCCGACGGCGTGATTGGCGCGCTGCACGCCAAGGCTGACCTCGAGGCCCAGCGGCGCGAAGCAGACGCCCAGCGTGAGCTGCTCGCGCGGGCCTGGGCGGTCGAGGGCGCGAGCCTGCGCCTGCGGGCCGACGCGGGCCTGCGCTTTGGCTGGGCGTTGTTGGCCGCCGCGGCCCACGCTGAGGCGCTGCAGGTGCTCGACGCGGTGCCGCCGCTGCTCGACCGGGTGGGTGACCGGTCGACCGCGCGCTTCTTGCGGGCCCAAATTGAAGAGGTTCGGGCCTGGCCCACCGATGGGGTGGGCCTCGCTTTCGCCCTCCGGCGCTGTGGTGACGAGCGGGGCGCTGAGGCGCTGCTGCTGCGTATGCGGGCCAAGGCCCTTGCGTCGGGCGATATGGTGGCCGCGGTCACCGCGCGCGCTGCGCTGTACCTCATCTACACCACCCGGGCAGACCTCGCCGCCGCCGTGGTCGAGATGGACGCGGCCCGCAAAGAGGCCCGCGGCATCTCTGGCCTCACCGGCCAGCTGCGGCGCCTCGAGGGCAACGTGCGCGCCGCCATCTTCGGCGTCTCGGTGGGCATGATCGACTGAGCTCGCCCGGCGGGCCTGGGCCGCTGACCCTCCCGCGAGAGAGGGCGGCGGCCGCCGCCCTGGGCTTGTTTTGTGCGTGGGTTGAGTTGGGTTGAGTTGGCCTCAGCGCAGGGCGCACCCGAGGTCGCCCCACGAAGTGGGCCCGACCCTTGCGGGCGGGTGGGGCCGCAGGTACCCTGCGACGTGGCGCGGGGCGCCTGCGGGGGTGTGCATGGCGGCGCGCGTGGTGTCGGTTTCGGTGTCTGGGGCGGCCTCTCTGGCAGCTGCGGTGTGGTCGCGGGGGGCGCCCGCCCTCGCGCTGGGGCTGCTCGCCTGCGGCGCCCCCAAAACGGGCGAAGACGGCGCCAGCGGCGGCTTCCTCGACGACAGCGGGGCCGCTGACGGCGGGGCTGGGGGCGCTGATGGTGCAGGGGGCGGCGATGGGGTCGGCGCCGATGGTGACCACTGCGTGATGCTCGCCGAGGCGCGCTGGTCCGAAGAGCGGGTCGGCCCGGTTGAGGCCCACAATGACGCGCCAGAGCTGGTTGTCGCCAGCGACGGCCGCCTCGTGGTGCTGCACGCGGTCGCGGGCAGCGAGGGGGCCCTCTCGATCCGGCCGGCCGGCGGCGGCGACTGGCGCAGCGCGGCGCGCTTCGGCGACATGAATTTCGGCGGGATCGAGCTGGCGCCCGACGGGTCCCTCTTCGTGATCTCGAGCAATTTCGCCAACCTCGCCACGCTCTGGGCGGGTGAGCCCGACCGCCTCGACGCGCTGGGCGGGCCCGAGGGCATGAGCGGGGGCAGCAGCCAGAGCTTCGCGGTGGGGCCCGACGGGGTCGCCTGGGCGGTGCTGACCTCGGACTTCACCGACGTGGCGCGGGGGCGCTGGACGGCGGCAGATGGCTGGTCGACCACCCCCCTCGGGCCGGTCGCCAACTACGCCTTTGGTGTGGCGCTCGACGTCGACGCGGCGGGCGCGCCCCACACCAGCGCCTGGGTGACCGTCGGCTCGGATTGGGCGGTGATGACCGTCGACGAAGCGGGCGATGAGTCCCTGCGCTACAGCCTCGGCTCGAGCACGCTGCACGACACCCACATCGATCAGGCGATCGTGACCGTCGATGGTGCGCCCCAGGTGGCCATCATGGTCGGCCAAAACGACGGCCTGCTGACCAAGGGGCTGCGGGCCCTGCGCGACGACCCGGCCGGTGAGCTGCTGGTGAGCGTCGATGACGCCGGCTACGCCATCGCCAGCCCGGTGACCGACGGTGAGCGTGTTGAGCAGCGGTATGGCCAGGTGCACCCCCTCGGGGTCACCGCGCGCGGGGGCAGCTTAGTCTATGTCTGGGCACGGGTCGAGGTGGTCAATCAGCTGCGGGGGGACTGTTCGGGCGCCGGCGAGCCCTTCCCCGTCTGCGCCTGGGTGATCGAAGAGCAGACCGTGAACAGCGTGGTGGAGGGCGCGTGCAGCCATGAGGGCGGCGCGTGGACCTCGTTCACCATGGCCGAGGGCGGCCAAGCCTGGCGCGGCAGGCCGCTGCTGACCGGGGCTGGGCTCTACCTCCCCCTGATTCACGCGCTGACCGACAGCACCGGCGCGTCCACGGGGACCGAGCTGCGCGTGCTCCTGCCCGAGGGGCGCTGAGGGGCCTCAGCCGCCGAGGCGCCGGCTCAGCTGATCTTCGTAGAGTGAGGCGGGCTCGACCCGGGCGCCGGGCGGGGGCTCCTCCACCCAATCTTCGGGGGCCGTTCCGAGGCTCTCATAGGCCTCGATGACCGTGGTCAGCACCTCCATCCCGTTGCTCGCGATCACATAGCCCCGGCCGTACTGGTAGCTGGTGATCGTGCCCTCCCCGACGTTGTTCCAGTAGACGCAGGCGGTCGCGGTGTGCCCGGCCCCGCTGCTGTAGGACAGGCGGTTGACCGTCTTCCAGGCGTCGTCGATCTGGTTGTTGTCGAAGAGGTTGGCCATGCTCAGCGCGTGGTGCGTCTCTGATGCGGCGGGGAGGCCCCGGCTGTCGGTGGGGGAGGTGAAGGCCTCGCCCCCGGTCGAGCGGTTGCGCAGCCACACGTTTCCGGTCGCGCCAAAGTCCCAATTTTGGATAAAGTTGTGTCGGCCGGCTTCGGCGGTGTTGTCGCGGAACAGCACTTCGGACGAGGCCCGCAGCTCAAAAAGGTAGCCATTTCCGCCTTCGCCGCGGTGCTGGGGCGCCGCCAGCGCGCTCTCGGCCACGGTCACGCGGCGGCTGCGCTCGATGAGGATCCCACCCGAGCGCAGGTGGCGGTCGCCCTCCTCTCCGGCGGGGCCGCGGCCGGATGGCCCTGCGAAGCTCTGCACCCCGCGGATCCAACAGTCCTCCACCTCGGTCATGCCGAGCACGTGGGCCTGCGACTCGGCCCAGGCCTCGGTCCAGCCGACCGCGTCGCTCAGCGCGAGGTCCTGCACCCCGCAGTCGCGCAGGTAGCCCTCGACCCGCTCGACGCTAGCCTCGTCTCGCCTGAGGAGCGGGTATCGAAGCGGCACGTCGAGGGTCAGGGTGCCCGATTCGGCGTCCGCCGCGACGACCGTGCGCTGGTAGAAGGGGCGCCACTGGCCGGCCGAGAAGCCCCAGTAGCCGTCCATCCCGTGCGCGCTGACCCAATCGGGGCTGATCAGCTGGCCCACGCGCACGCGGTCACCCACGACGAAAGCCCCAGCGTCCTCGACCTGCAGCACGGTGTCAAAGGCGGCGCCGTCGGCGTTCAGGGGGTGGCGCGGCCCGGCGCGCAGAACGCCACGGAAGTTGATCTGGCTGCGGAAGGCGGCCCCGGTCGGCGTGGGGAACCAGAGCTGGGTCTCGGGGCCATCGCCGGCCAACACAACGCTGGAGACGCTGATCTCGATGGGCGAATCCAGGCGGTATAGCCCCGCGGGCAGGTGGACCACGCCGCCGCCGGCGAGTACCGCGGCCTCGATCGCCGCCCGAACGGCCGGCGCGCTGTCGCTCACACCGGAGGGATCCGCGCCGTGGTCGAGCACCGACACCCAGCGGTCAGCCCAGGGGGCGGCGCGCAGGTCGGGGAGGGGCGCTTCGCCGGCGGCGTAGCCGGCGTACGAGAAGTCCTGGAGGGCGTCTTCGCCGATGGAGAAGCCGGGCGCCCAGTCTGTGGGGTAGAGCGCGCTGCGCCAGGCCGCGGGCCCGCTCGCCGAGTCGTCAGCGCCGTCTGCGTTTTCGCCGCCGCTGTCCTGCGGCGCGTCGTCAGCCCCGCCCTCTGCTTTGGATGGGGCCGGCCCGGCGCAGGCGCTCAGGCCCAACACGAGCCCCCAGATGATCGCGGGGAGAGGGCGGCTCACCACGCCTCCAGCCCGGGCGTCGAAGGCCGGGTCAGGCCGAGGGCCTCGGCTTCGCGCAGGCCCGAGAGCATCGCGCCGTGCACATTTCCATAGTACCGAAAAAGGGTGTGCTCGCCGGCGAAGCGCAGGCGCTCGCTCTCGGGGATGCCGAGCTGGTCAATGTCTTCGCGAGAGGCGCCGGTCGGGATGAAGCCGTAGCTGCCCCCCGCGAAGGGGTCGGTGGTCCAGTGGGTGACCGCGGTGGCGCTGGGCGTCGGCACCACGCGGCCCGTGGCGGCGGCGAGCATGTCGAGCGCGCCTTCGACCAGCTGCGCGTCGCTCAGGCCGGCCTGGGCTGCCCGCGAGAAGCGGCCGCCGTAGAGGCAGACCAGGGTCGGGCCACCCGCCACCTCCGAGACGTCGTAGAACTCGGGGAAGGCGCCGTCGGCGTCGGCGCTCACCGCGCTGATCCCGCCGGCCCACCAGGGGTCGGGCCAGCGGAGCACGACCTTTTCCAGGTTGCCCATCTGCAGGCGATCCAGCGCCGCGGTGCGGGCGGCGGAGAGGGGCGGGTTAAAGTGGATGGCCCCCGCGCGCAGCACGCCCAGGGGCACGGTGACCACCGCGTGGGTGCCGGTGAAGGTGTCGCCGCCCGCGTCAACCTCGACGCCTTCGCCGTCATGGCGCAGCGCAGTGACTGGGCGGCTGAGCAGGGGGTCAAGGCCCTCGGCCAGCGCGTTGATCATGCCGCCGTAGCCGCCGGTGGGGAAGTGGTCGCCGCCGCGCAGGCCCGCCTCTTCGCCGACCCAGGCGAGCGCGGTCTGGTCGACCGGCCCGGCGTACTCGAGCTCGACCACCCACTGGTCGATGGCGAAGGCGGCGAGGCGCGCCTCGCGGCCGCTGAGGCCCTCGTCGTCGATGTAGAGGTCGCGCCCCTCGGCGACGCTGGCCTCGGGGCCGAGCGCGCCCCGCAGGCCACGCAAGCTGTCGAAAAAACCGTCGGTGTGCCGATCCAAGGTGGCCCAGGCGCCTTCGCCGAGCTGGGCGTCGTCCTGCTCGTCGTAGACATGGGACCAGGGCAGCCGATCACGGGTGTAGCCGAGGCCGTGGGCGTCCATCAGGTCGGCCACGGGGTTCTTGTCGACGCCGTGCAGCCAGGCCGCGCCCAGATCGACCGGCGCGCCGCCCACCTCAGCGGTGTGCACCCGGCCGCCGACGCGGTCGCGGGCCTCGATCAGGGTGACCTGCACGCCCGCGTCGTGGAGGACCCGGGCGGTGGTGAGGCCCGCCACCCCCGCGCCCACCACGATCACGTGGGTGGACGGGTCGTCGACGGCGGTGGGGCCCCGCTTGCGGCCGCCGCCTCGGCAGCCCAGCAGGAGCAGGGCGCTCAGCGCGACGAGGGAGCTCGGGTGGGCGCGCATGGTCCTCCGGGTGGGGCCCTGCGCGGCCCGCTCCGGCTGGCGTCTATCCGCTGCGGGGCGCGCCCCGGCGGTAGATCAGGCGCCTCCCGCGATCCCCGCGTCGAGCCGGGCCCGCACCGCGAGGGTGAGCGGGTCCTTCTTTTTGCCCTTCTCGGCGACCACCGACCAGGCCGCGCGGGCCTGCTCGGCCTCACCCGCGTCGAGCCAGAGCTGACCGAGCAGGGCGAAGGCCTCGACCGGCGGCTTCTTGGCCTCGGTGGAGCGGAGCAAAACGGCGCGCGCCGCGTCGATCTCGCCCGCCTCGTGCAGCAGGCGGCCGAGCCCGAGCAGGCCGGCGCCCGACTCGGGCAGCAGCGGGCCGAGCAGCCGCCCGGCCATCGCCGCGCCGACGCTGGCCCAGGCGCCCTCGACGTCGGGATCGAGGCGCAGCGCGGGCAACAGGTCGAGCAGGGCCCCGGCCAAGGCCTCGCCGGCCACCGGGTAAAAGGTGTGCTCGCCGACCTGCAGCGCGGGGCCGGCCTGGGCTGCGCCGGGGCGGCGGAAGTGCATGCGCCGGGCTGCGCGTTGGCCGAAGCCGGGCAGGGGCAGCCAGCCCCCGTCGCGGCGGAGCATGACCGCCTCGCCCCCGCCGACCACGAGCAGGGCGGCGCCCCGTGGCGGCGCGGGGTTCAGCTCGCCCGCGTCCATGCCGTCGGCCAGCCAGGCGCCGTCGGCGGGCTGGTCGAAGCCCTTGAGCACCTGGATCATCGCGTTGATGGACTCTTGCGAGGCCCCGCCCAGATCGAGGCGCTCGAGCGCAGGCAAGGCGCTGCGGTAGCCCGCGGCGGCGGCGACCCGGGCCAGCTCGACGATCGCGTCGGGGCGCAGCTTGGGATCGCCGATCATGCTGACCAGCTCGGCCTCGAGCACCACATCAGCGCCGCGGGCCGCCGAGCAGCAGAGCCGGAGCAGGCCGACGCCGGCGCCCACCCGCACCTCACCCCGTGGGTCTTTGAGGCCCAGGCGGATGCGGCGGGCGGCCTCGGGGGTGTCGAGGCAGGCCAACATCATGAACATGCCCGAGTTGTGCCCGGGATCGACGGTCGAGAGCTGGTGGAGCAGCTTGCTGCGCTCGGCGTCGGAGATCCCCGCCCGGGCCGGGCCGAGGCGGTAGCGGCTGAGGATGTCCGAGACCGCCGCCGCCGCCCCGAGGCGGACCGCCGGGCTGCGGTCGCTGCGCGCGAGGTCTGCCAAGACCGGGATCGCAGGGGGCAGGCCGATCTTCGCGAGGTCTCGACAGGCCGCCGTGCGCACGGTCAGGTCTTTGTCCTGCAGGGCGAGCAGCGGGTCGGGCGTCTCTTGGCTGATGAGGCCGGCGGCCCAGCAGTTGGAGCTCGGGCCCGCGGGGAGCTCAACGGGGGTGGCCTTGGCGGCCTTGGGGCGAGGGGAGGCCATTCTTCCTCGGGTGCGGGCGGGGCTCGCGGCGGGAGGGGGCGCGACCCGGGGGCTTCCCCCCGCGTGCTCGGCGGAGGTGGTGGCCCGGGCGGCGCTGCGCCATCGGCCGGCGCGGCGCGGCCTGAACCAACCCGCGCGCGGCACCGGTGGTTGTAGCCTCCACCGGTGCGCCCCGCCGCCGGGCCCGGCTCAGGCGCTCATCGCGGCCGGGGTGTCGGACCAGCTGTCGTGGGGGATGGTGAAGGTGAACACCGTGCCCTGGCCAACTTTGCTCTGCACCTCGACCGCGCCGCCCAGCTCTTCGACCTCGGCCCGCACCGCGCCCATGCCCACGCCGCGGCCGCTCAGCTCGGTCACCTCGTCGCGGCTCGACAGGCCCTCCATGAACAGCAGCTCGTGCAGCTCGGCCTCGTGCAGCAGGCGGACGTTGCGCGCCTCGGCCTTTTGGCGCAGCTTGTCCCAGTTGATGCCCGCGCCATCGTCGGCGATCTCGATCACGACGCCGTCCTGCGCGGTGCGCGCGCTCAGGCGCAGCGTCATCTGGGCCGGCTTGCCCGCCGAGATCCGCGCCGCCTCGTCCTCGTAGGCGTGGTCGATCGCGTTGCGAACGACGTGCACGAGGCTGCCCCAGAAGGCTGCGGTGCGCTCGGGGGCGCCGCGCAGGTCGGCGTGGTCGACCACGACCTGCACGTCGCCCTTGCCCAAGCGGCCGCAGAGCGCGCGGGCCTGCTCGGCGATGCGCTCGAAGCGGCGCGAGACCGGCTCAAGCTTGAGCGCGTTGATCCGGGCGGCGATCTCGGCGTGCGGCCGGCGGTCAATGACCGCTTGGAGGATGGCCTCGAGCTCCTGATCGGCGATCTCGATGCCGCTGGACCGGTCGCCGAGCAGGTGGCGGGCGGTGGTCCGCACCGACTCCCAAGCGGCGCCGAGGCGGGCCCGGTCCTCGGCGCTGGGCGCGCGGCCCTCGTCGGCGATGCCCGTCTCGAGGCTGTGCGCGGTGTCGACCACCGCGCTGAGGCCATAAAAGCCGGCGTTGCCCTTCAAGGTGTGCAGCAGCCGCTTCTCGGTGGCGAGATCTTCGGTGGCGGCCTGCAGGCTGCGGACGATGCGGTCGGCCTCGGCGATGAACTCGACGACGCTGAGCCGATCTTTGGAGATGCGGTCGAAGAGCGCCATGGTCTGGCGCTGCGACTCTTCGGCCTCGGCCCGGGCGATCGCCGCGGTCACGTCGGTGGCGATGACCAGCAGGCCGGTCAGGGCGCCGTCGGCCCGCAGGACCCGGTAGGACAGGGCCACGTGGCGCCCGTCGCGCGCAAAACCCTGGGGGAGCTGGGTGATCAGCACCTCGTCGGGCATGCAGCCCTCGGCCAACGACTCGTAGGTCATGTCGAACCAGACCTCGGCGCCGGGGCTCACCGCCTCGAGCTGGTCGCGGAACAGGCCCGAGGGCACCGTCGGCCCGAAGAGCGAGGTGAAGGCCGCCGAGCGCTCGGTGCTCATCTTGCCGGTGGCGTCGACGGTCACCAAGCCCTGGTCGACGTTCTCGAGCAGCAGGCTGACCTCGTGGCGCCGCTTGTCGATCTCGGCCTGGGCGGCCGCGAACAGGGCGGCGAGCTTCTGGCCGTAGGCGATCACGCCGGCGACCATCAGGGCCACGAGCCCGACCAGGGCGTAGGCGCCGAGCTGCATGCGGTCGGCGCCCCCGAGCTGGGCGGCGAACATCG
This sequence comes from Deltaproteobacteria bacterium, assembly GCA_016792625.1. Classification (GTDB taxonomy): domain Bacteria; phylum Myxococcota_A; class UBA796; order UBA796; family UBA2385; genus JAEUKK01. Next base: position 16,453 of record JAEUKK010000014.1, read on the forward strand.
TCGACTGCAGGCCTTGGACTTGGCCGTTGAGCGAGGCGAGGGCCTCGCTGGTGTCGCCCAGCTGCCGGTCCATTTGGGCCATCAGGCTGCCGGCGCCCTCGACGTCGCCGCGCTCAAAAGCGGTGAAGATCCCTCGGGATGAGTCGACCATCGCGTGAAAGCTGGTGTGGGCGGTGGCGAGGTGCTCGAGCAGCGGGCCCTGTTCGGCGGCGGGCACGTTGGCTTGCACGTCCGCCCGGGCGGCGGTGTAGGCGGCGTCCCAATCTTTGGTGATGGCCTCGAGCTTGGCCCGCTCACCGGGGATGTCTTTGTTCTCGAAAACATCGTTGCCAGGGCCATTGCCGAGGGTGGCAATGCGACCGAGCCCACCGTAGCCCGCCGAGCGGTCGGCCCAGGTCTGGGCTTGATCCACGCTGTCTCGGTAATTGTTGAGGATGGCCGTGTTCAGGCCCACCGCGGTGAGCACGCTGACCACCGAAAATGCGCCCAGCGCGTGGTACAGGATCTGCCAGGTGGGGCGGGAGCGGGGGCTGTTCGTTGGCGTGCTCATGGTGACCTCGGGATCGGGGGTGGCGCTCGGCTGCGCCAGGTCATCGTCTGGGCGATGACCCGCTTGAGTCAGGAGCGGGCAGGTCAGCCGTCTGCAGGCCGATTCCGGCGGCCTGCCCAAGAGGGAGCGCCCGCATGGGCCTGTCGGCGGGCCCACACGCAGACCGCCCCCCGCAGCCGGGGCTGCGGAGGGCGGGGGTGGCGACCGCAGCGCGGCGCTCAGACGGCGAGGGCGGCGGTCTGGCCCGCGTGGGTGCAGCGGGCCGCCGGCAGCCGGAAGGTGAAGCGCGTGCCGCGGCCACGCTCGGAGTGCACCTCGATCTCGCCGCCCAGCGCGTGCACTTCGGCCCGCACCGCGCCCATGCCGACGCCGCGGCCCGACAGCTCGCTGACCTCGTCGCGGCTGCTGATGCCGTCGAGGAACAGCAGCTCCACGTTGTCTTGGGGGCGGAGCGCGCAGATCGCCGCCGCCTTGGCCTTGGCCCGCAGCCGCTCCCAGTCGATGCCCGCGCCGTCCTCCTCAATCTCGACGAGGAGCTCATCTCCGTCGATGGCCGCCCGCAGGTGCAGCTGCAGGGCGGCGGGTTTTCCGGCGGCGAGGCGCGTCGCCTCGGCTTCATAGGCGTGGTCGATCCCGTTGCGAATGACGTGGATGAGGCTGCCCCAGAAGGCCGCGGTGACCGTCGGGTCGGTGCGCGCGCCGCTGGTGCTGATGTGCACATCGGGCGCGGGTTTGCCCAGGCGCTCGCACAGGGCGGTGGCCTGGGCGCCCAGGCGCTCAAGGCGGCGGGCGGCGGGCTCGAGCTTCAGCGCGGCGATGCGCTGGGCGATCTCGGCGTGGGGGCGGCGCTCGAGCACCGCGCGCAGCAGGTCTTGCAGCTCGTGGTCGCCGATCTCGATGCGCCCGGGGCCATGCTCGCCGAGCATGCGGCCGGCGCTGCTGCGCACCCGCTCCCAGGTCGCGGCGAGGCCGGCCCGCTCCTCGGGGGTCAGCGGGCTGTCGCGCTCGACCACCTCGGTCTCGAGCTGGTGCACGGCCTCGGTCACGCTGCTGAGGCCATAGAAGCCCGAATTGCCCTTCAGCGTGTGCAGCAGGCGCTTCTCGGTGGCCGCGTCCTCGGTGGCGGCGCTGAGCGTGCGCACGATGCGGTCGGCCTCGGCCACGAACTCGATCACGCCCACCCGGTCGCGGGCCACCCGGTCAAAGAGGGCGAGGGTCTCGCGCTGGGCCTGCTCGGCCGCCTCACGCTCGCGGGCCGCGGTCACGTCGGTCGCGATGACCAACACGCCCTGCAGCGCGCCGTCTTGGCGAAGCACCCGGTAGGACAGCGCGATGTGGGCCCCCTCCCGCTCGAAAGCTTGGGGCAGCTGGGTCACCAGCAGCTCGTCGGGCATCAGGCCCTCGACCAAGGATGACCAGCCGATCTCCCACCACAGCGCGGCGTCGGGGGAGACCGCCGACAGCTGCTCGTCGAAGCGGCCGCTGGGCGCGGGCGGGCCAAACAAGCGGGTGAAGGCGGCGCTGCGCTCGAGGCTCATCGTGCCGTCGGCGCCGACGGTCACGAGGCCTTGGTCGATGTTGCCAAGGAGCAGCGTCACCTCGCCGCGCCGGCGCTCAATCTCGGCGTTGGCGGCCGAGAAGATCGCGGCGAGGCGGCGGCCATAGGCGGCCACGCCCGCCACCATCAGCCCGACCAGCACGAGGATGCCGTAGGCCCCGGCTTGCAGCTTGTCGGCCTGGGCGAGCTGGGCGGCGAAGGTCTGCTCCTGCACGCGCTGGACGCCGCCTTGCAGCGCGGCGAGGTGCCCGCTGGCCTCGCCCAGGGCGCGGTCCATTCGGGCCATCTCGGCGCCGGCGGCCTCGCGGTCGCCGCGGCCCAGCGCGGTGAAGACCCCGATGCTGGCCTGCTCGATCTCCAGCACGTGGCGGTCGGCCTCGTCAAGGTCGGCGAGCAGAGGGCCGGCGACCTCGGTCGGCACGCTGCGGCCGAGCTCGGCCCGCGCCGCGTGGCGCTGGGCCCGGTAGGTCTGCATCGCCGCGTCCCGGCGGGCGCGCTCGCCGACCAGGTCGCCGCTCTCGAACACATCGTTGCCGGGGCCATTGGCGACCGTGGCCAGCTGGCCGAGCGTGGTGAAGCCGGCCGCCCGCTGCGCCCAGACCTGGGCCTCGTCGACGCTGGATCGGTAGGTGTGGAGCAGCGCCGCGTTTAGGCCGACCGCGGCGAGCACGCTGAGCACGCTGAACCCACCAAGCGCGTGGTAGAGTCGCAGCCAAGTCGGCTTCGCGGCGCTGCCCGTGGCGCGGGGTCGCCCCTCGGAAGGTGGGTGGTTCGGGTCGGCGAGGGGCGGGGTCGACTGCGGCATGCGGGCTCCGGGTGATGCGCCCCCTTCGGACTGGCCCGTTTGGGTCTTGAGCGGCTCCGGCCGCGGTGGAGCGCGAGAGATATGTCAGCGATGCTCTTTTGGTCCGATGTGCGCCGTAGGCGCCCACCTTCCGCGCCGCGCCTCCTCCCCCCTGTCTGGGCCGTCCTGGTCGCGGCGCTGGGCCCGGCCTGCACCGGCGACGACAAAGCCGAGGCCCCGAGCGAGGTCGAGGGCGGCGATGGGGCCGATGGCAGCGACGGCGCCGATGGTGCCGATGGGGGCGCCGACACCGGCGACTGCCCCGAGGGCACGGTGTGGGACGGCAGCGCCTGTGTCGGGGTCGACGAGTGCGCCGAAGACAACGGCGGCTGCGGTGATCCCACGCTCTGGTCTTGCGCCGACACCGCCGAGGCGCCGCCCACCTGCACCTTCCTCTGCGGCCCCGACCACGAGGCCATCGCCGATGGCGTCAGCAGCGTCGATCTGGGCGGCAGCTTGCCCTCGGCCCTCGTCCTCTCGGGCCAAGCGACCTGCCCGATCATGCTGGATGAGGGCGGCAAGGTGGTGGTGGGCAGCGGCCGTTTTGGTGAGGGGCGCTTCATCGAGGTCGGCCACGAGGGGCTGCTCTCGGGCGCGGCCGGCGGTGATGGTGCGCGCCTCGCCGCCAACGCCGCGCGCTGGGCGGCGGGTGAGGGCCGGCGGGCGGTGGTCGAGCCGGGCCTCGGCGCGGTCAACAGCCTGCTCGAGGCCGAGGGCTTCACCGTGCGTGTCGTGGGCAGCGGCCCCTCGCTCATCGAGGCCCTGGCCGAGGCCGATCTCTATGTGGCCACCACCTATGGCGAGCGTGGCGCCGACGAGATTGACGCGCTGCACAGCTTTGTCGACGCGGGTGGCGGCATGATGCTCGGCGGCCACGCCTGGTGGTGGGCGTATAGCACCGGCCTCGACCCGGCCCTCGGCTACCCCGGCAACGCCGTGCTCGGGCCGATGGGCCTCTGGGTCACCGCCGAGACCACCGACGGCGGCGTCGATGTGGTCGGGGCGGCGGCGGCCAGCGACCTGCTGCACCACCGCCGCGCCCTCGACCTGCTGCTCGCCCACCTCGCCGGCGCCGCTCCGCTCGACCGACCCGATCAGGTCACCGGCGCGGCCACGGTGGGCTTTGCGATCAGCGCCCTCCCCCTGAGCGTCGCGGCCTACTTTGACCCCGCGCGGGCCTTCCTCTCCGCTTTGCCGCGACCGGTGGTCCCCACCGAGGCGGCGCCGATCTCACCGTCCAGCGCGCCGATCGAGGGGGTGGTGCTGCGGCTCGAGAGCAAGCTCGCCACCCAGGCCGCGGTCGACGAGGTGGTGGTGCCGGCCTCGGCGGCCGACTTCCCCGGCGAGCCCGAGCCGGGCGCGGTGGTCGGGCGGCTCAGCCTTCCCCTCCGCCCGCGCTTTGTGGGCTACCCCTCCTTTTATGCCTTTAGCGGGGCGGGCAGCCCGCTCTGGCTCTCCACCGGGGCCTGGGCGCTGGCCGGCGGGCCGGTCACGGCGCAGATCCCCGCCGCCTGGGCGGGTCAGGGCCTGCGCCTGCGCATCGGCGGCTGGACCGACACCCTCTGGCACCTCGACGACTGGTGGCGCAACCCCGAGATCAGCCGCAGCGAGCCCCTCGAGGCTGAGATCACCGAGCTGGTCTCTGGTTTTGGCGGCCTCGTCTACCTTGAGGTGCCGGCGGGGCTCGACCTGCCCGAGGGTGAGCTGCTGCTCGACGGCGTCATCGCCGCCCCTCGCTACGTACGCGGCGAGACCACCGACCCGAGCTGGGCCGAGGCGCCCGCCCCCTGGGCCGAGCTCGAGGGTGAGCACGTGGTGCTCATGTTGCCCCGCGGGGCGGCCGCTGAGGTTGACGACCCCGAGGCCCTCCTCGCCCTGTGGGACGCGGTGCTCGAAGCCGACGCCGCGCTGGCCGCGATGCCCCTGCCCCGGCCCCGCAAGGAGCGCATCCAGCTCGACCGCCAGATCAGCGCGGGGTGGATGCACTCGGGCTACCCGATCATGGCCTACACCGCGGTGCAGACCGAGCTCAGCGATCTGGACGCGCTGACCAGCGTGGGCAGCTGGGGCGCCTTCCACGAGCTCGGCCACAACCACCAGCACCGGAGCGCCGAGCTCGACGGCACCACCGAGGCCACGGTCAACCTCTGGTCGGTCTACGCGATGGAGGAGGTCGTCGGCCTGCCCCGCGGAGAGGCCCACCCGGCCCTCGCCCCGGCCGAGCGCGCGGCGCGCATCGATGACTACATCGCCGGCGGGCGCGACTACGCCGCCGACTGGAGCGTGTGGACCGCGCTCGAGACCTACCTGCAGGTCCAAGAGCGCTTCGGCTGGGCGCCGATCCAGCGGGTCTTCGCCCGCTACCGCGCCGAGACGGCGGCCCCGGCCGATGAGCAGGCCCGCCTCGACCGCTGGGCGACCTGGTCCAGCGAAGAGGTCGGCATGGACCTCAGCGGCTTCTACCGGGCGTGGGGCTGGCCCCTCTCCGCCTCGGTCGACGCGAGCCTCGCCGGCCTGCCCGACTGGACGGATCACCCGCTCGCTGGCCGCTGAGCCGCCGCGCGGGCCCTCGCCTCGGCCCCACCTTCGCCGCCCTGTGGCCGCGGCGCGCCCGCCCCAGCCACAGGCGCCTGCGCTGGACTGGCCCTGCCTGACGTCAACTTGACCACGTGTGGGCGGCCCCGCCCTCCCGCGCGGGTAGCCTCTGCGGAGCCTCCCCCTCGGCACCCGCGGGCCCAACCTTGGTCTTCACCTCGTTTCCGTTCGCGGCCTTCCTGTTGGCCTTCTGGCCCGGCTTTCGCCTGCTTCGGGGCAAGGCCCAGCGCCTCTGGCTGCTGATCGGCTCGCTGGCCTTTTATGGCTGGTTCGACTGGCGCTTCCTCGGCCTGCTGCTGCTCAGCGCGGGCGTCGACTTCGTGGCCGGCCAGCTGGTCGAAGACCCGGCCCGCCGTGGCCGCCGGCTGGTGCTCGTGCTCAGCCTGGTGGTCAACCTCGGCGTGCTGTTCTTGTTTAAGTACGCGGGCTGGGCGGTCACCCAGATTAACGCGCTATTGCCCATCCTCGGCGTTCCCGGCCAGTACCCGGTGCCCAACCTTCCGCTGCCCGTGGGCTTGAGCTTCTACACCTTCCAATCGATGGCCTACACCATCGACGTGTACCGGGGCCACACCCGCGCCACGCGCTCTCCGCTTGACTTCTTGGCGTTTATCTCCTTCTTTCCCCAGCTCGTCGCCGGGCCGATCGAGCGCAGCCGCGACCTGCTCCCCCAGATCGAGGCGGGCCCGCAGGTCGACCGGGCCCGCCAGCACAGCGGCGCCTGGCTCGCGCTGGTCGGCTTCTGGAAGAAGTTGTTCGTGGCCGACAACCTCGCGGTGCTGGTTGGCGCGGTCTACGACGACCCGGCGGGCGCGGCCGACCCCTGGATGGTGCTCGCCGCGACCTGGGCCTTCACCCTGCAGATCTACTGCGACTTCTCGGGCTACTCCGACATCGCCCGCGGGGTCGCGCGGATGCTCGGCTACGAGCTGACCCTGAATTTCGACCTGCCGCTTTGGGCCACCTCGCCCCAAGACCTCTGGCGGCGCTGGCACATTTCGCTCAGCCACTGGCTGCGCGACTACCTCTACATCCCGCTGGGCGGCAGCCGCCACGGCCTGCTCCGCACCCAGATCGCCCTGCTGCTCACCATGTTGCTCGGCGGGCTCTGGCACGGTGCCGCGTGGACCTTCATCGCCTGGGGCGCCTGGCATGGGCTCGGGCTGGCGGTCGACCGCGCGCTGCGGGGCCGCGGGGCGCGTGACCCTGGCGGGGCCTTGGGTCTGCTGCTCGCGCCGCTGATGTTCCAGTTCACCGCGCTGGGCTTCTTGTGGTTCCGCGCCCACGACCTGCCCCAAGCCACCGCCCTGCTCGGCGCCCTCAGCGAGCTGCCCGCGGCGGGCCCCTCGGATGCGGCGGGGGTCGCGCTCCGCCAGCTGGGCGTGGTGGCGGCGCCGCTGCTGCTCATCGAGGCGTGGATGAAGGCCAAGGGCCTCGAGCCCTGGCTGCGGCTGCCCGTGCCCTTTCAGCTGCTGTTGGCGGCGGTGCTGTTCTTGTGCGCGGTGGTGTTGGGGGCGAGCTTTTCGCGGAGTTTTATCTACTTCCAGTTTTAGCCCCGCGCCCCACCCTCAGCCCCGCGGCCCGAGCAGGCGGTGCAGCACGGGGCGCCAGAGCTCGGCGGGCAGGGCGGCGCAGAGGCATGAGCCCATGATGAACTGCCACCAGCCCACGGTGGTGCTGATCTCGAGACCAGCGTGCAGGCCGATGCACAGGGCGGCGGTCAGCGCGCGGGTGGGGCGCAAGAGAAGCAGCAGCGGCGCGGCCAGCTCAAGGCCCCAAGCGAAGTAGGCCAAGAAGCGCAGGGGGCCGGCGACGCTGGTGAAGTCGAGGGCCACCCACCGCGAGAACACGCCGCTGGTCAGCGCTTCCCACAAGATGTGGCCGGTCAGCCAGGCCTCATCGTCGACCCGGTGCCAGGCGGCGGCGAGGTAGATGCAGCCCATGTGCACCCAGAGCAGACGGGGCCCCCAGCCGCTGATCTCGGCGGGGCCCACCGCTGCGCCGGGGCGTCGGCCGCCGGCCCGCCAGGCGTCGACCGAGGCCGCCGCGCCGCCCCCGCCGAAGGCGACGAGCAGCACGAACAGCGGCGTGGTCGTGCCCCAGCCCCAGGTCCAGGTGTCGAGCCGGCCGATGAGGGCGGTGTGGCAGGCGGCGAGCAGCAGGGCGCTGGTGCGGGTCCACGCGCCGAGCATCAGGCCGAGGCTGCCGACCAGCAGGCCAATCTCGAGCGGGAGCAGGGCGCCCTCGGTCCAGTGGGCGCCGCGGGGTGAGCCAAAAATCGCCGCGGCCCCGCCCGGCCCGTAGAGCGCGCCCAGGCGGGGCAGGGTGAAGCTCCAGGCCATCAGGCAGGACAGGCCGAGCAGGGCCCGCGCGGCGCCCAGCGGCGCGGCGGGCAGCGGCGCGAAGATGGCGTGGTCAACGGCATAGATGAGGCGTCGCATCACTTCCCCCGGTACCAAGAGGGCGGGTCTTGGGGCTCGACCACCGGGGGCAGCTTGCCCGCTGGGCAGGCGAGCACGCCGAGGGTGCCCCGCCCGTGCCGCTCGCCGCGCCGACCGAAGCGGCGGGCGGTGGTGAAGACCTCGAGGCGCACGCCCGAGGGCGCGACCTCGGCTTGCCAGTGCTGCGGCGAGGTGCAGAACCAGCGCAGCAGCTTGCGGGGGGCCGTGTGCTTCCGCGCGGCCTCGTAGGCGGCCTCTTCGCGGTCGGTGCCGCCGGCGATGCTCGGCCCGGTGATCCGCCCCTTGCCGAGCAAGCGGTACATCAGGGTGTCGACGACATCCTCGCCGAGCCAGGGGGTGCCGGTCTCGAGGCCCTCGGGCCACTCCTCGACCACCCGGGTGCTGCCGTCGCGCTCGATGGCCACCACCCGCAGGGCCCAGCGGTGGGGGTGCCAGCTGCCCGGCAGGCCGGGGAAGACCTCGTGTGAGAAGCGCAGGCCGAGGGGCTCAATGAGCAGGTCACGAGCCCAGGCGTGCGGGCGCGAGAGGCCGGGGATCTTGAGCACCGCGGGGACCGAGGCGAGCACGAGGAAGCCGGCGAGCGCGAGCCAAGTCAGCGAGCGCGCCGCCATTTTGGCGGTAGACGGCAGGGGAGCAGAGGGCACGCGCGGCCTCCAGGCTGGGTGAGCGAGGGGGTGCGCACCGGGGCCTCCCGTCGGCGGAGCGGTGCGCGCGCGCCAAGATAGCCGGTCGATCCTGAACCGTGGCGAATGTGGGGCGCCGACGGCCCCCCGCCGCGCTCGCCGGGGCCCCGGTCGGCGCTCCGGCTGCGCCGGGATCGCCGCCCGCCCGGCTTCGGTCGCTGCGCGACCGCCGCTGCGCGGCGCGCTCTGGTCGGCCGGGCGCGGGCGGGGTGAGGCGCTCGTGCTTCAGCGCCCGACCGCGCAGGGGAAGGGCTCGACGCCGGGAACAGCGTCCACGAAGTCACCCTCCTCCATGTGGCTGCGCAGGGTGCCGGGAGCTTCGACCGCGGCGGCGAACCAGTCCCGCATCACCATGCCGTCGACCTCGGCGAGCCAGGTCTCGGGCCGCACCGAGACCACGTGCACGCTCTCGTCGCTGACCGAGGTCAAGAACCAGTGGATGCCGGGCAGATCGCGGGTCTCGCAGGCGGTGCGCCGCAGCACGTTGATGAAGGGCGGCAGCTCGCTGAAGTAGGCGTCGCGCATCTGGATCTCGTCGCGCTGGTTGCTCAACATGAGCAGCTGCTGCTCGGGCACCTGCAGCAGCCGCGGCGACATGGCGGCGGCGATGACCTCGCCGAGCGCGCAGTCACCGTCAAAACAGTAGGCCGGCAGGTAGGGCTGCGCCCCCCAGGCGGGCACCTTGACCGCGCCGAGCGCGCGCACGCCGAGCGGCTCGCCGTTGTCGAGGGCGAGGCCCGCGTCGGGGAAGCCCACCGTGCGCGGCCAGGCCAGATCGTCGAGCACCCAGTGGTAGTTGTAGAGGGTGCCGTAGCTCCCGGCCGAAAAGCCGCCGAACAGCGCGACGAGCTGGTCGGGGCGGTAGCCGGCGCCGCCCTCGGCGTCCATGCGCTGCCAGAGCAGATCGCGGAACATGCGCAGCGCCACTCGCAGGTTCTTGGCCCCGTAGCGGGGCAATTGCAGGGCGCCGAGGTCCTCGATCACGCCGCCGCCCGCGAACACGTCTTGGTTGCAGTAGGGCAAGAACACCGTGGTGTAGTCGGTGAACGGCGACTCGGCCGGGTCGGTCGACGAGAGGCCCGAGAAGTAGGGCTCGTCCTCCGCGGCGGTGAACAGCTCGGGGTAGGCCGCGAACTTGGCGGTGCAGTCCTCTTCGAGCACGCAGACGCCGCCGCCCTGAAGGCCGACCAGCACGCGATCGAGCGGCGCGCCCTCGGGCGCCAGCCGCACCCAGAAGGCGTAGTCGCTGCCGTCGCCGCAGATGGTGCCGTAGGTGTCGGCGGGCAGCTCGACCCGCGTCCACTCGCCGCGGGCAGGGTTGGCCGCGCCGAGCACCCCCGTCGCGCCGGGCCCGCAGCGCAGGTCGAGCACGGTCGGGTCGGGTAGGCTGGCGGCCAGCGCGCAGTCGGCCTGCATCGCCGCGCGGTCGAGGAAGGTGGCCGTGTCGATCGCCACCAGCCCGGACAGATCGGGGCAGGCGCCGGCGATGGTCTGCTGGGCCGCGGCGGCCAGCGCGGCGCGCTCGTCGTCGAGATCGGCGCAGCCCTCGGCCGTGTCGACGCAGGCGGCGACGGCGGCGAGGGTGTCGGCGACCAGGCCGGCGGCGGCGCGGTGGGCCACCCCGAGGCAGGCCCGGGCCGCGGGGTCAGCGGCGACCGCCGCTTGGGGGCCGCCGTAGGCACGCCAGGCGAGGCCATCGGCCTCGGTGGCGCAGGCGGCCTCGAGGCGCGCGCCGACGGAAGCAGCGTCGAGCGCGCCAAACTCGCCGTCGGCGCAGGCGGCGGTGGCCTCGGCGGCGACCGCGCTGGCCCCGGCGCCGGTCGCGGCGGGGCAGAGCGCGCCGTCGGACTCGACGCAAGCGGCCTGCCCGGCGCTGACCTCGTCGATGCATGCGCCGAGCGCGGTGACCGCGGCGGCGGCGCAGCTGCCCGCCTCGGCGGCGCCAGGCCCTTCTTTGGCGCCGGCGCAGGCCGCCAGCGGCAGCGCCAGGGCGAACAAGAGAGAAGAAGGGGGGCAAGAAGCGGCGGGATGGTTCAGCATGGGCGCAGCTTAGCGCAGGTGGTGCGCGCGGGCGCCCTGGGCCCCCCGCCGCGCTCGCCGGGGCCCCGGTCGGCGCTCCGGCTGCGCCGGGATCGCCGCCCGCCCGGCTTCGGTCGCTGCGCGACCGCCGCTGCGCGGCGCGCTCTGGTCGGCCGGGCGCAGGGGCGGGCTGCGCCCGGGGCGCTCCTGTGACAATGCCGACGGGGCGCCAGGCCCCCGGGCCTCAGCTTGGCTCGTCGATCTTGACGTGCAGCACGTTGTGTTGGGTGAGGCGCGCGCGGCGCTGCCCGCGCGCCCGGGCGGCCGCGGCCGGCGGGCGGGGGCGCCCCCAAGTCCCTCCGGGGGCCTCGTCAAATCGTTGATCAGAATGAAGAAAGCTCAACGGTCGAGAGGCCTCCGCCCCGATTGACACCCCGGCGGCCTTTGTTTACGGTCGGGGCGTCTCAGCCGGTCTGGCGGGGCGCTGCCCACCGCAGCACACCCGTCGGGACCACACCCGCTCCCCCGTCCGCTCCCCCGTCAACGGCCGCGCACCCTTTGGGTGCTGCGCGGGGTGGCGCGGCTTGGTGCGCGGGTGGCCCACCGTCAACTCGGGGGTGCCTGATGCCCAACGTGCTCGTGGTCGGTGCCCAGTGGGGCGATGAAGGCAAGGGGCGGGTGGTCGACCACCTCGCCGCCGACGCTGTGTACGCGGTGCGTTTTGGCGGCGGCGCCAACGCCGGCCACACCTTGGTGGTGAACGGCCAGAAGGTCGTGCTGCACCTGATCCCCGCCGGGGCCCTGCGACCCGGCTGCCGCGGCCTCATCGGCAACGGCTGCGTCATGAGCCCGGCCTCGCTGCGCGCCGAGCTGGCCCGCCTCGCCGCCGCCGGGCACCCGCTCGACCCGGCCCGCCTCGGGCTCTCGCCGCGGCTGCACGTGGTGACGCCCTACCACCTCGCGCTCGACCGGGCCGAGGGCGCGGCGGTGGGCACCACGGGGCGGGGCATCGGCCCCTGCTACGCCGACAAGGTGGCCCGCCGCGGCCTGCGCCTCGAGGTGCTGCTGCGGGGCGAAGCGGCGCCCATCCTCGCCGCCCAGCGCCACCTCGTCGCCGCCCTGCACCCAGGGCTCGAGCTGCCCGCCGTCGAGGCGGTCGAGGCCGAGCTGCGGGCTGACGCCGAGGCCCTCGCCCCCTTCGTCACCGACGTCGATCTTGAGCTCGAGGCCGCGGTGCGCTGCGACGCCCCCATCCTATTTGAGGGGGCCCAAGGCGCGCTGCTCGACATCGATCACGGCACCTACCCCTTCGTCACCTCGTCGACGACCACCGCGGGTGGGGTAGCGAGCGGCGTGGGGCTCTGGATCGATCTGCACCGTAGGGTGGGGGTCACCAAGGCCTACTCGACCCGCGTGGGCCACGGACCATACCCCACTGAGATCGAGGGCCCGATCGGCGACCAGATCCGCACCAAAGGCGCCGAGTTCGGCTCGACCACCGGCCGGCCCCGCCGCTGCGGCTGGATCGACCTGCCCGCCCTGCGCCAAGCCGCCCGCCTCAACGGCCTCACCGAGCTGGCGGTGACCAAGATTGACGTGCTGGCCGACATTCCGGTGCTGCGGGTGGCGGTCGAGCACGGGCCCGATGGCCCGGTCTACGTCGACCTGCCGGGTTTTGGCGACGTCTCCGCCGCCCGCGCCTGGGAGGAGCTCCCCCCCGCCGCCCAGCGCTACCTGCAGCTCATCGCCGAGCAGGTGGGCGTGCCGGTGCGCATCGTCAGCGTCGGCGCCGAGCGCGCGGCCCTGATGACCCTGCCCGAGGGCACCCCATGAGCGACGCCCGCATCGGCGATCTCGACCGCAAAGACCTCGCCTCGCGGGCCGCTGGCGCCTGGGCCGAGCGCACGCAGGCCGCGCGGGCGGGCCGCGACGGCGCGGTGGATCCGAGCTTGCGCGCCCACTTTGCGCAGATCCAGCGGGTGGGCGGGGTGGCCATCGCCACCACCAGCGACGGGGTGGGCACCAAGGTCGAGCTGGCCGAGCGCACCGGGGTCTACCGCACGCTGGGTTTTGACCTCGTGGCGATGGTCGCCGACGATCTAGCCGCCGCGGGCGTGGTGCCGCTCTCGCTGACCAACGTGCTGGACGTCGATCACATCGACCCGGTGGTGGTCGAGCAGCTCATGGCTGGTTTGGCAGAGGCCTGCCTCGCCGCCGATATGTGCGTGACGGGTGGTGAGATCGCCGAGCTGGGCCCTCGGGTCGGCGGCTATGGCACCGGCATGCACCTCAACTGGTGCGCGACGGCCATCGGCACCCTGCCCGACGGGCAGGCGCCCCTCAGCGGCTCGGCGCTGCAGGTGGGCGACGTGCTGGTCGGCCTGCCCAGCCCCGGCCTGCGGTCGAACGGCCTGACCCTCGCCCGGGGTGTGCTCGAGTCCCACTTCGGCCCCGACTGGCATACGGTCGCCTCTGGGGGCTCGACCTGGGGCCTGCGCCTTCTGACCCCCTCGGTCATTTATTCGCCGCACCTCACCGCCCTGCGCCTCGCCGTGGGCGACGCGCTGACCGGCTGCGCCCACATCACGGGTGGGGGTGTGCCCAACAAGCTCGGGCGGGTGCTGCGGGCGACGGGCCTCGGCGCCGCGCTGCGCAGGCCGCTGCCGCCCTCTGCTGAGATCGCGGAGCTGGCCATGATCGGCAGCGTCGCCCCCGTCGACGCTTGGCGGGTCTGGAACCAAGGGCACGGCATGATCCTGTGCCTGCGCCCGGCCGCGGTCGAGGCCGCCCTCGCGCTGCTGGCGGCCCGCGGCTGCCCGGGCGCGGTCATCGGCGCGGTGGTCGACGAGCCGGGCGTCCACATCTGGCACCAGGGCCCGGACCAGCCGCCCCTCTCTTACCGAGGCCAACCATGACCACCGGGATGGACCGCTTCACCCTCGCCATCGAGGCGGCGCCCGGGGTCGAGGACCACGCGCTGACCGCCGCCCGCCGCCGGGTGATCGACGCGGTGGTGGGCGCGGGCGCCCCGCCGACGGTGGGGGTGCGCCGCTGGCGCCTGCTGCGGGGCCCGCCGGGGGTCGACCGCGCGCAGCTGCAGGCCTTCGCCGACGCCGTGGTGGACCCCATCGCCGAGCGCGGGGCGGTCTGGGAAGAGGCGGCGCCCGCGACCTGCGGCGCCGCCTTCGTGCATGTGGCCCTGCACCCCGGGCTCACCGATGACGAGGGTGACGCTGCGGGGCGCGCCTTCGCGTGGATCAGCGGGGCGGCCACGCCGGCCCCTGGATTTGGCGCCGAAGAGCTGTGGGCATTTGACGCCCCCCTCAGCCCGGCCGCCTTGGCCGCGGCCGCCCAGGCCATCGCCAACACCAACGTGCATCGCGTCGTTTTCGGCGCGCTGCCCCAGGCGCTCGCGCCCCGCGCCCAGGTGCGCCTGCGCGGGAGCGGCGAGGTCGAGGTGCTGCCGCTCGGGCAGCTTGACGACGAGGGCCTGCGGGCGCTGAGCGCGGCGCGGGCCCTGGGCCTCTCGGTGACCGAGCTGCGGGCGATCCAGGCCTGGGTGGCCGATCCTGCGGTGCAGGCCCAGCGGGCCGCGCACGGCTTGGGCGCGCTCACCGACTGCGAGCTCGAGGTCTTCGCCCAGACCTGGTCCGAGCACTGCAAGCACAAAGAATTCGCCGCCCTCATCGACATCGACGATGAGGAGCGCGGCGGGCAGCGCCAGCTCGACGGCCTGTTCAAGCAGACCATCCGCGGCCCCACCCTCGACATTCTGGGCGAGCTGCAGGCCCGCGGCCAAGAGTGGGTGGTGACCGTCTTCTCCGACAACGCGGGCGTGGTGCGCGTCGACGAGGAGCTCAACCTCACGCTGAAGGTCGAGACCCACAACTCGCCGAGCGCGCTCGACCCCTATGGCGGCGCGATCACCGGGATCTTGGGCTGCAACCGCGACGCGGTGGGCACGGGCTGCGGCGGCGGGCGGCTGTTGTTCAACACCGACGTGCTCTGTTTTGGCCGGCCTGACCACGCCGAAGCCCTGCTGCCTGGCCAGCTTCACCCCGCGCGGGTGATGGAGGGTGTGCACGCCGGCGTCGCCGACGGCGGCAACAAGTCCGGCGTGCCCACGTTGGGCGGCGCCCTGCTTTTTGACACCCGCTTCTCGGGCAAACCCCTGGTCTTCTGCGGCTCGGCGGCCCTGGTGCCCCGCACGCTGGGCGGCCGCCCCTCGCACCTCAAAGACGTGCAGCCGGGCTATCGCGTGGTGACCGCCGGCGGGCGGGTGGGCCGCGACGGCATCCACGGCGCCACCTTCTCCTCGCACGAGCTGGTCGAGGGCCAGAGCGGCGGCGTGGTGCAGATCGGCAGCCCGTTTATCCAAAAGAGGCTGTTCGACTTCCTCGAAGAGGCCGCCGCAGCGGGCCTGGTCGCCGCGGTCAATGACTCGGGCGCCGGCGGGCTGTCGAGCTCGGTGGGGGAGCTCGCCCGCCTGAGCGGCGGCGTGCGCCTGGACACCGACCAGGTGCCGCTGAAGGTCCCCGGCCTGCGCCCCTGGGAGATCTTCGTCTCGGAGTCGCAGGAGCGCATGTCGCTGGCCGTGCGCCCCGCCGACCTGCCCGCGCTGCGCGCGCTGGCCGCGCAGCGCGACGTGGAGCTGGCCGACATCGGCGAATTCACCGCCGACGGCCTGCTCTCGGTCTGGCACGGACAGACCCCCGTCTGTGCGCTCGACATGGAATTCCTGCACGAGGGTGTGCCCCGCCTGCGCCTGTCGGCCCGGGTCGAGGCGCCGGTGGTCACGCCCAACCCACCCTTGCCCTCGGACTTGGGCCCCACCCTCTGCGCGGTGCTGAGCCACCCCGATGTGTGCAGCCGCGAGGCCTTTGCGCGGGCCTATGACCATGAGGTCAAGGGCAAGACGGTGCTCAAGCCCTACAGCGGCGCGGGCGGCCGGGCCCCCCAGGACGCGGGCGTCATCCGCCTGCGGGCGGGCGCGCGGCGGGCGGTGGGGGTCTCTCATGGGATCGCCCCGCACTACGGTGATCTCGACCCATACGCGATGGGCCAGGGCGTGGTCGACGAGGCCATCCGCGGCCTCATCTCGGTGGGGGCGCGCCTGCCGGTGCACGGGGCGGGCCCGCTCGACGCCTTCGCCGGCTGCGACAACTTCTGCGTGCCCGACTCGGTGGTCGACCCGGTCAAGAACCCCGATGGCCGCGAGAAGTTGGGCAAGCTCGTGCGCATCGCCGAGGGCATGGCCGACGCGGTGCGGGCCTTCGGCGTGCCGCTGATCTCGGGCAAAGACAGCATGAAGAATGATCTGCGCTCGGGCGGCCGCAAGATCAGCGTGCCGCCGACCCTGCTGGTCACCATGGCCGCCGTGCTGCCCGACGGCGACCGCGTGGTCAGCAGCGAGTGGAAGGCCGAGGGGGACGTCATCTTCCTCATCGGTCAGACCGAGGATGAGCTGGGCCGCAGCGCGCTGCTGCGCACGCTGGGCCTCGAGGGTGGCCGGGCCCCGCGGGTGCGGCTCGACGCGGCGGTCGCGCGCTACGGCCGCATGGCCGAGGCCCACGCCCATGGCCTGCTGCGCAGCAGCCACGACCTGTCGGACGGTGGGCTCGCGGTGGCGCTGGCCGAGTGCTGCATCGGCGCCGGGCTCGGGGCGGTGCTCGCCACGCCGCCGGGGGCCGAGGGCCTGGGCTGGTGGTTCTCCGAGAGCCACTCGCGCTTCGTGGTGAGCGTGGCGCCCGCGCACGCTGCAGGGATCGAGGCGCTCTTTGGCGCAGACGCGACCCGGCTGGGCCAGGTCGGGGGCGCTGCGCTGGTGGTCGACGGCGCCCCGGTGGCCTCGGTCGAGGCGCTGCGCCAAGCCTATGAGCGGCCGCTGCTGGCGGGGGAGGCCTGATGGACACCGTCGTGCGCGTCTATGTCGTGACCGGCTACGGGCTGAACTGCGAAGAAGAGACGGCCGCCGCCTGGGCCGGCGCGGGGGCCGCCGTCGAGGTCGTCCACGCCGAAGATCTGTTCTCGGGCGCCCGACCATTGGCCTCAGCCGATATTGTGCACCTTTCTGGCGGATTTTCCTACGGCGATAACCTCGGCTCGGGCAAGGTCTTCGCGGTCCGTATGCGCCACGATGACCGCGGCGGGCGGGGCACCCTCGCCGACGAGCTGCAGGCCTGGGTGGCCGGCGGTGGGCAGCTGGTCGGGGTCTGCAACGGTTTTCAGATCCTGGTCAAGGCGGGTCTGTTGCCGAACCTGCGCGGCGACCTGCGGCTCGAGGCCACGCTGGCGCCGAACTCCCCTGGCGGTTTTGTTGACCGCTGGGTGCGCTGCCAACCGGCGCCGAGCCCCAGCCCCGCTTTTGACGGCCTGGACGTCATTGACCTGCCGATGCGGCACGGCGAGGGGCGGCTGCTCTTCGCTGACGCGCAGACCGCGCAGGCCTGCGCCGGGCTCGTACCCCTGCGCTACCACAGCGATCTCGCGGGGGCGCCCCTCAACCCGAACGGCAGCGCGGGGGGCGCCGCGGCGCTCACCGACCCCTCGGGTCGGGTCTTGGGCCTGATGCCGCACCCCGAGGCCTTCCTCGACGCGGCGCTGCACCCTGACCGCCAGCGCGCCCCGGGCGCCACGGCCGCGCCCTTCTTCTCCAACCTGGTGAACGCGGCCCGCGCCCTGCGCGCGCGCCGCTGAGGAGCTCCCCATGCTGCAGCCCGTCCGTCGCGCCCTCCTCAGCGTCTGGGACAAAGAGGGGCTGCTGCCCCTCGCGCGGGCCCTGGTCCGTCTTGGTGTCGAGCTGTTCTCCACCGGCGGCACCCGCGCGCTGATGGAGCGGGATGGCCTGCCGGTGCGTGAGGTCGGCGAGCTGACCGGCCGCCCCGAGGCCTTTGGTGGCCGCATGAAGACCCTCTCTTTTGAGGTGGCCAGCGCGCTGCTCTTCCACCGCACCCGCGACGCGGCCGAGGCCGAGGCCCTGGGGGTCTCTCCGATCGATCTGGTGGTGGTGAACCTCTACCCCTTCGAGGAGTACCGCGACAAGGGCCTCCAAGACGCTGATCTCATCGAGTACATCGACATCGGTGGGCCGACGATGATCCGCGCCGCGGCGAAGAACTACGCCGGGGTCGCGGTGCTGACCGCGCCTGACCAGTACGAGGGCCTCATCGCCGAGCTCGACGCGCACCGCGGGCAGACCCGGCTCGAGACCCGGCGGGCGCTGATGGCCGCGGCCTTCCAGCGCACCAGCGCCTACGACACCGCCATCGCCGCCCATATGAGCGGCGGGGTCAAGCCGCTGCCCCGCCCCGTCGGGCCGCCCCGGCCGCTGCGCTATGGCGAGAACCCCCACCAGCGGGCGGCGCTGATCCCCCTCGGCGGCCCCGATCCCCTCGACCGGGTCATCGGCGGCAAAGAGCTGTCCTACAACAACCTGCTCGACGTCGAGGCCGCGCTGCACGCCATTGAGGGCCAGGGTGAGGGTGGGGTCGCGGTCGCTGTGGTCAAGCACGGCAACCCCTGCGGCCTCGCCGTGGCCCCCACCGCGGCCGAGGCGCTCGAGCTGGCCTGGGCGGGTGACCCGGTCTCGGCCTTCGGCTCGGTGATCAGCTTCTCGCAGGCCGTCGAGGCGGCCGACCTCGCGCCCCTGCACCTCGACGACAAAGCGCGCCGCCGCTTCGTTGAGGTCATCGTGGCGCCGGCCTTCTCGGGCGAGGCGCAGGCGCTGGCCGCCCACCACAAGACCCTCCGGCTGGTGCGCTGGTCGGTGGCCGAGCTGATGGCCACCCCCGACCGGCGCTTCGTGCTCGGCCAGCTGCTCGAACAGGACCGCGACCTGCAGCTCGCCGAGGGCTGGGCCCACATGGCCGGCCCGGCGCGGCCGGTGGACGAGGGCCTCGCCGCCTTCGGGGTGCGGGCCTGCCGGTCCATCAAGAGCAACGCCATCGTCATCGTGCGCCGGACCCCGGCGGGCGCCCTGCAGCTGCTCGGCATGGGCGCGGGGCAGCCCAACCGGGTGCGCTCGGCGGAGATCGCCGTCGCGCGGGCCGCGGCCACCGCGCCCGGCGCGCTCGGTGACGGCTGTGCAATCTCGGACGCCTTCCTCCCCTTCCGCGATACCCTCGATGTGCTGGCCGAGGCCGGCGTGCCGATGTTGATCCAGCCTGGGGGCTCTCTCCGCGACCCCGAGGTCGCCGCCGCCGCCGACGCGCGCGGCGTCACCCTCATCCGCACCGGCACCCGCCACTTCCGGCACTGAGCCTCTCTCGCACCCGGGGCCCTGCCTCGGTGTTGTCCCCCCACCGCTGTGGTCAACCCCCCGCAGCGGGCACCGTCCCCCACCGACCCTCGGAGCGTTGTCATGTCCGGCCTGTCGAACGTCAATACGCCCCAGCTCAAGCTCCTCCACCGCGGCAAGGTCCGCGACAGCTTTCGGGTCGATGATCGCACCCGCCTGATCGTGGTCACCGACCGGATCAGCGCCTTTGACCTCAAGATTGAGACGCCCATCCCCGGCAAAGGTGAGGTGCTCAACAAGCTCGCCGCCTTCTGGTTCCACCGCACCCGCGACATCGTGCCCAACCACCTCATCCGCACGGTGGGCACCCACGGCGCGCTGGTGCGCGAGGCCGCGCCGATCAAGGTCGAGGTCATCGTGCGGGGCTATATGGCCGGCAGCATGGCCCGCGGCTACAGCCAGGGCCTGCGGGTCTTTTCGGGTGTGACGGTGCCCGAGGGCCTCACCGAGAACGGCCGCCTGCCGCGGCCCATCGTCACGCCCACGACGAAGGAGGAGAGCGACCGCGAGATCACGCCCGACGCCATCGCCGCCGAGGGCCTGCTGTCTCGTGCGCACTATGACGAGCTGGAGCGGATCGCGCTCGCGCTCTTCGCGCGCGGCACCGAGGTGCTGGCCGAGCGCGGCCTGCTGCTCGCCGACACCAAGTACGAATTTGGCTTCATTGACGGCGAGATCGTCCTCATCGACGAGATCCACACGCCGGACTCCTCGCGCATTTGGGACGCCGAGCGCTACGCCCTCGCGCCGGCCGAGGTGCCGCCGCTCGACAAAGAGTTTGTCCGCACCCATATGCTCGCCGAGAAGCGCCGCACGGGCAGCTACCCGCGCACGCTGCCCACCGAGATCGTCGAAGAGACCATCCGCCGCTACGCGACCCTCTACACCCGGGTCACCGGCGAGCGCCTGCACAACCCGGCGGTGCCCGCGAACGACCTGCGCGACGCGCTGGTCGCCGAGGGCCTCATCAAGCCCGGCTTTGTGGCCCTGGTCATGGGCTCGCCCAAGGACCGCGCCCACGCCGAGAAGCTGGTGGGCATGCTGCGGCCTTATGGTGTGCACACGGTGATGCGGGTCTGTTCGGCCCACAAGAACGGCGAGCGCATCCCCGAGCTGGTCGCCGCCTACGGAGAGACCCTCGAGCCCGGCGTGGTCATCGCCATCGCCGGCGAGTCCAACGGCCTCGGCGGCGCGCTGGCGGCCAACCTGCCCATCCCGGTGATCAACGCGCCCCCCTTCGCCGACCGGGCCGACATCGCGCTCAACGTGGCGTCTTCGCTGATGATGCCCTCCTCGACGCCGGCCTCGACCTGCATCCGGCCCGACAACGCCGCCCAGGCGGCCATCCGGGCGCTGAACGTGCCGGCCCTGCGGGCGCGCCTCTCCGCCGAGATCCGCGCGCTCAAGCAGAGCCTGCTCGAGGCCGACGACGAGCTGAGCGGGCTCTCCGCATGAGCGGCGCGCGGGCGTGGGCGCTGAGCCCCCTGGACGGTCGGTACGGTGAGCGGCTCGCGCCGCTCGGCGCCTACTTCTCCGAGATGGCTTTGGTCCGGGCGCGGGTCCGGGTCGAGGTCGCCCACGCCCGCGCGCTCGACGCGCTCGGCCTCTTTTCGCCGCTGACCCCCGACGAGGACCGGCGGCTCTGCGACCTCGCCGATGGTTTTGGCGAGGACGCCTTCGCCGCGGTCAAGGCCATCGAGGCCGAGACCCGGCATGACGTCAAGGCGGTCGAGCTCTACCTGCGGGAGGGCGCCGCCCTGCGCGAGCCCAACCGCCTGCACTTCGCCCTGACCTCAGAGGACGTGAACAACCTCGCGTACAGCACGCTGTTCTCGGCCTATGTCCGCGAACAGCAGCTGCCGGCCCTGGGTGCGGTGCTGCGGGCGCTGATCACCTGGGCGCGAGACACCGCCAGCGCGCCTTTTCCCTCCCGAACCCATGGCCAGCCGGCCACGCCGACCACCTTTGGCAAAGAGCTGGCGGTCTATGTCGAGCGGCTGGGCCGCTGCCACCGGGTGTTGAGCGGCCTGCGCCTGTCAGGCAAGCTCAACGGCGCCACCGGCACCCACGGCGCGGCGGCGGCCGCGGCGCCCCAGATCGACTGGCGCGCCTACGAGAAGCGGCTGGTGGAGGGCCTCGGCCTCGAGCTCAACCCCATCAGCACCCAGATCGAGGACCACGACAGCTGGGCGCGGTGGCTGCACGAGTCGAGGCTGCTGAGCAGCATCCTCGTCGATCTCTGCCGCGATATGTGGATGTACATCAGCAACGGGTGGGTGGTGCAGCGGGCCCGCCCGGGCGAGGTCGGCTCTTCGACCATGCCACACAAGGTCAACCCCATCCGTTTTGAGAACGCCGAGGGCAACCTTGAGCTGAGCAGTGCGTTGATGGCCTTCCTTGCCGAAAAGCTGACCCGCTCACGGATGCAGCGAGACCTGTCCGACAGCACGGTCAGCCGCAACGTGGGGGTGGCCCTCTCGCACCTGAGCTTGGCGCTCGACGAGGTGCGGGCCGGCCTCGCGGGGGTCTCTCTGGACCGCGCCGCCTGCACCCGGGCGCTCGACGCGACGCCCGAGCTGCTGGCCGAGCCGATCATGACCGCGTTGCGCCTCGAAGGGCACCCTGACCCCTATGCAGCGCTGAAATCCCTCACCCGTGGCCGGGCGGTGACGGGTGAGGAGATCGCCGCCTTCGTCGCCGCCGCCCCGATGCGGGAGGAGACCCGCCAGCGCCTCGCCGCGCTGCGGCCGACCGCCTATGTGGGGCTGGCCGAGCAGATCTGCGGGGATGTGCTGGACGCCGCCGAGCAGGCCCTGGGGGCACGATGAGCCAGACAGAGGGGGGCGCGCTGCGGGTCGCGGTGCTCGGCAAGGGCGCGCGTGAGGCGGGCTTGGCCCGGCGCATCGCCGAAGAGATCGGCGCTGACGCTGTTGTCGTCGTCCCCGGCAACGCAGGCACCCCCGGCAGCACCGGCCCCTTGGGCGAGGGCGCGGCGCTCGCGGCCGCGCTGCGTGCCCGCGAGGTCGGCTTGGTGGTCATCGGGCCCGAGGCGCTGTTGGCCGCGGGTGTGGCCGATCAGCTGCGCGCGGCGGGCTTCGCCGTCGTGGGCCCGGGTGCCCAGGGCGCGCTGCTCGAGGGCTCGAAGGCCTACTGCAAGGCCTTTTTGCTGCGGCACCAGATCCCGACCGCGGCGGTGGTCGAGGTCCGCAGCCCGGCCGACGACGCCGCCGCCTTCGCCACCTTCCCCGGCCCCGCGGTGGCCAAGTACGATGGGCTGGCCGAGGGCAAAGGTGTGGTGGTCTGCGATGATCCAGACCAGCTGCGCGCCGCGCTGGCCGACCTGCGGGCCCGCTTCGGCGCCAGCGCCCACGTGCTCATTGAGGAGCGCCTCACCGGCCCCGAGCTCTCGGTCTTCCTGCTCGTCGCCGACGGCGCCTATGTCGAGCTGCCCGAGGCACGCGACCACAAGCGGCTGCTGGAGGGTGATCAGGGCCCGAACACGGGCGGGATGGGGGCCATCTCGCCGGTGCTCGCCGCCGACGACCCGCTGCGCGCCCGCATCCGCGCCGAGATCATCGCACCGACCGTGCGGGGCCTCGCCGCCGATGGCCTGCCCTTCCGCGGCTTCTTGTTCATCGGCCTGATGTTGACCCCTGCGGGCCCCAAGGTGCTCGAGTTCAACACCCGCCTGGGCGACCCCGAGGCCCAGGTCATCTTGCCCCGGATCGAGGGCGCCCTGGTGCCCCTGCTGGCCGGCTGCGCCCAGGGCGCTTTGCCGGTGGGTGCGGTCCGCACCTCGCCGCGCCACGTCGCTGGCGTGGTGATCGCACGAGACGGGTACCCGAGCGCGGCGATTGAGGCCGCGCCATTGCTGCCGACCGTATCGGTGCGCGGCGCACATCTGGTCGTGGGCAGCGCGGTCGTCGACCCGGCCGGGGTGGTGCGCCTGCCCGGCGGGCGCGCGCTCACCGCGGTGGGCGTGGGGGACAGCGCCGCCGCGGCCCGTCACCGGGCCTACCGCCTCGCCGGCGAGGTGGTGGAGCAGGCGCCGGCGGCCTTTCAGCTGCGGCCCGATGTCGGCCGGCGGCCCCGACTGGCCGTCTTCGCCAGCGGCGGGGGCAGCAACCTGCGGGCGATCACCGCGGCCTGCGCGGCCGGCGCCCTGCGGGGGCTGGCTGAGGTGGGCCTCGTGGTCAGCGATCGGCCCCGCTGCGGGGCGGTGGAGTGGTCGCGCGCGGCGGGCCTCGAGGTCTGGGCTGAGCGGCGCCTGCCCGACGCGGGCGCGGAGTGGGAGGCCCAGGCCGCGGCGGCGGTCGAGGCCGCGGGCTGCGATCTCGTGGTCTTGGCCGGTTTCATGCGGGTGCTGGGCGCGGCATTCGTCGCGCGCTTTGAGGGGCGGATCATCAACATCCACCCCGCTGACACCCGCCAGCACCAGGGCCTCGGCGGCTATGAGCAGGCGTGGGAGCGGCGCCTCGACGAGACGTTGATCACCGTGCACCTGGTCGACGGCGGTCTCGACACGGGGCCCATCCTCGCCCAGGCCCCGGTGGACCTGCGCGGAGCGCGCAGCTTGGACGAGGTTCGCACCCGTGGGCTGGCTGTCGAGCACGCGCTCTATCCGCGGACCATTGAGCGGGTGCTGCGCTCGGGCAGCGTGGGCGCCCTGACGGTGGGGGAAGAGTGAGGGCGTCAGCCCCCGGGGTGGTCGCGCGTCGGGTGCCGTCTCGGCCCCGTGCGCGGCCGTCGGCGGATCGGGTCTGGGTGCGGGCCGCTACGGCGGCGGGGGAGCGCTGATATGTGCGGGATCTTGGGCTTGATCTCTCCGGCGCCGGTGGCGGAGCGCCTGGTGTATGGCCTCACCGGCCTGCAGCACCGCGGCCAAGACGCTGCGGGGGTGGTCACTTTTGACGGTCGCTTCCATGTGCGGAAGGGGCGGGGCCTGGTCGCCGAGGTCTTTCGCGAGGACGCCGACCGCGCCGACCTGCTCGGGCGGGTCGGCCTCGGCCACACCCGCTACGCCACCCAGGGCAGCACGACCCTGCTCGACGCCCAGCCGCTGACCATGAACTACCCGTTCGGGCTCAGCATGATCCACAACGGCAACGTCACCAACTTTGAGGCGCTGCGGTCCGAGCTCCAGAACCGCCAGCACCGGGTGATCGAGACCAGCAACGACCTCGAGCTCATCCTCTACACCCTGGCCGAGGAGATCGAGGCCGAGGCCGCCGCCACCCCTGGCGGCTTCCGCGCGCTGCGCCCTGAGGCCCTGTTCGCCGCCGTGCGGCGGCTGCGCCAGAAGGTCGACGGCGCCTATGCCGTGCTCGTCGTCATTGCCGACAAGGGGCTCTTGGCTTTCCGGGACGCCTTCGGCATCCGGCCGCTGATGATGGCCAGCGGGCAGGCCGAGGGCGGGCCAGAGCACGCTTTTGCGTCCGAGACCTCGGTCTTTGATATGTTGGGCCTCGGGCCCGCGCGGGCGCTCGCCGCCGAAGAGATCGTGCTGGTCGATATGGACGGCGTGGTCCACACCGACGGCGGGAGCGAGACGCCAGCTCGGGCCCAGGCCTTCTGCAGCTTCGAGCACATCTATTTTGCCCGCGAGGACGCGAGCTTCGGCGGTTGGCGGGTCGCTGCGGCGCGGGCGCGCATGGGCCACCTGCTCGCCGACGCGGTCCGCGCCCGTGGCCTGCGCCCCGATGTCGTGATCGACGTGCCCTCCAGCGCATATTTTGCGGCCTCGGGGCTCGCTGAGGGCCTCGGCGTGCCCTACCGGCGGGGGCTGGCCAAGAACAACCATGTGGGGCGCAGCTTCATCGTGCCCTCGGCCATTGATCGGGCCCGGGTGGTGCGCCAAAAGCTCAACCCCATCCCCGAGGTCATCGCCGGCCGCAAGGTGGCGGTGGTCGACGACTCGATCGTGCGCGGCACCACCTCGCGCCACATCATCCGCATCTTGCGCGAGGCGGGGGCAGAGGCGGTCTACATGGTCTCGGCCGCGCCGCCGCTCAAGCACCCCTGCCCCTATGGCATCGACATCGCCCGCCGGGCTGAGCTCGTCGCCGCCGAGCACAGCGTCGAGGAGGTCGAGGCCCAGCTCGGCGCCGATGCGCTGATCTACCCCGACCTCGCGGCGTTTAAGGCGCTGTTTGGCGGCGAGGGCCACTGCTTCGCCTGTTTTGATGGCCACTACCCGACCGCGGTGACCGAAGAGGTGCGCCGGTCGATTGAGCGCGAGCAGGTGGCCTCGGGGCGGGTGGGCTAGCAGACCGGGCGTTCCCGGGCGCCGCCCCGGACGGTTCAGAAGGCGTAGCGGGCCCGGGTGAAGATCTGGGTGCCGCCGGTGGCCGGGTCGCCGAACTTGGTCCAGGGCTCGCCGATCATCACCACCGCGCCGCCAGACAGCGAGAAGCCGCTGG
This sequence comes from Deltaproteobacteria bacterium, assembly GCA_016792625.1. Classification (GTDB taxonomy): domain Bacteria; phylum Myxococcota_A; class UBA796; order UBA796; family UBA2385; genus JAEUKK01. The sequence goes on from JAEUKK010000014.1 coordinate 41,879, forward strand.
GGAAGGCGTGCTTGAGCTCGGGGTAGATGACCATCGAGCGCCCGGTGTCGGTGTTCCAAGCAAATTTGGTGCTGACCCGCTCGCCAGCGTCGGCGTCGTAGGTGCTCACCGTGACCGGCGTGAAGTCGAGGATGGTGAAGACCCGCAGCGTCGTCTGCCGAAAGGTCAGATCGGCGCCGATGACGCCATAGTCGCCGATCTTGGGCCGCGTCCACTCCTTGACGCACTGCTCGCCTTGGCCGCGCGGGTCGGTGGTCAGGTTGAGCACGTTGCACACGAGCGGGTCGTCGTAGGTGAGCAGCTCGGCCTGGCGCTGGGTGGCGCCGCCCCCGCCCGAGGCCCAGTCACCCGCCCCGAACTCGTCGGGCATGCCGTGCACCCACTGGGCGTTGACGTAGACGTGCTTGCCGAAGGTGTAGTCCAGGCCGGCGGTCCACTTCAAGAACGCGTCGGTGGGCAGCACCTCAGGGCGCCCGCCGCCCTCGAGCTGGTAGTCGTACTCGCCGGCGGGCTGGGTGGTGATGCCGAGCGCCAGCTCGTCGTTGGTGACGCTCATCGTCTGGCGCTCGGGGTCGATGCGGGCCACCTCGAGGCGGTAGCCGATGGGCTTGGCCCGCCGCAGCGCCCAGCCGAGCGGGTTGACCTCGCCGGCCGCATTAAAGCCCCAGACCTGCATCTCGGGGTAGCCGACCGAGGCGATGGTCTGCAGCAGGCCCTTGATGCAGTCCTCTTCGTCATCGGGGTTGCATTGCTCGCCCGGCGCGGCCGTGGTGTGGTTGTTCGTCGCCACTGGGAAGTCGAAGCGGCCCTTGTAGTAGCTGAGCGCGAGGTCATGCATCCCGAGCGTGCCGGCGATGCGCCCGCTCCACTGCATGTTCTCGAAGGAGCTGTCGGGGAGCTGGGGGGAGACCCCGCTCACCACGGTCGGCCAGGAGAGCGCGAAGCTCTCGAGCAGCGCGTTGCTCGCGTAGAGCTCGCGGCGCAGCTCGGCGTCGTCGACGGGGATCCGGTCGGTCAGGCCGAGCGCGATGCGGCCGGTCTGCGGCAGCAGCGCGGGCTTGAAGACCGGCACCACCACCGCCGAGAAGCTCAGGCTGGGGATCGGCGTGTAGTCGAGCCGCGCCATCACGTTGCCGAGCTGATCACCGAACAGCAGCGGATCTTCGAGGTCATCGGCGTTGAGGTTGTTGGTCGGGTTGAATTGGTCGCCGACCCCCCATTGGATCTTCTGTTGGCCCACCCGCATGTCGAGGCCGCGCAGGCCGCCAAGGTCCCAGGCCTCGGCGTAGGCGTTGTGCACCTCAAAGCGGAAGGGGTCGATCTTCTCGCGGCGGCTGAGCGCGGTCGTGCTGTCGAGGGTGTCGGGGAAGCCCATCAACACGAAGTCGGCGTCCCAGAAGAAGCGGGCGCCGTCGGTCTTCGCGCCGATCTTGGTGTTGATGAGGTTCTGGTTGCGGATGAAGCCGGGCTCTTGGCTGAGCGGCGCGTACCACTCGCCGACGTCAATCTTGTCGATGCCATAGCGCACGTCGGTCTGCAGCGCGCCAGCGAAGGTCCACCGCACCTCTTGGGCGGCGGCGGGGGCGGACAGGGCCGCCGCGAGCAGCAAGCTCCACATCCCTCACCGCCCCTGCTGCAGCGCGCGCTGGCTGAAGCGGTCGTCGGGCAGGCCGGCGTTGAGCTTGTCCATCTTTTGGATGAGGATGGTGTAGGCGTCTTTGCGCGTGTGGTCGGTCATCTTGAAGTGACCGGGCTGACAGACATCGCCCTGGCAAAAGTACTCGCTGCGCACCTCGGTCTTGAGGTGGGTGCCCTTGGCGTCGTAGTAGCGGATGGTGCTGGGCAGGCTGTTCGACTTGGCCACCTCGATCTCGAGCCGGGCGTAGGCGGTCTCTTCGCCGGGCTTGGGCGTGAGGGCCAAGGTCCACGCGGCGTCGGTCTCGGCCTTGAGATCCGCCTGCCAAGCTTCGCCGAAGCGGGTGGTGCTCATGTCGGCGTCGGCGAACATCGTGCCCATGAAACCTTGGCTCTGGACGTGGCTCGCCACCCGTCGCACCTTGTTGTAGGCCGGCAGGTAGACGTACATCTGCCGTCGGTCGAGCACGAGCACCCGGGTGCCCTTCATGTCGCCGGGCGCTTGGAACTCGACCATGCGCTTGGGGCCCTTGGTCTCGAGCGTGAACTCCATCTTGAGGGGGGCTTGGCCGGGGATGACCGTCTCGGCCGACATGCGCGAGGAGGTGTCTTTGGCGCGGTTCAGCGCCTCATCCACCTTGGCGAGCACGGCGTCGCCGCTGCCGGCCCAGGCGAGGCCGGGCAGCAGGCTCAGGCCGAGGAGGAGGGCGCGGAGGGGGCGCAGGGTGGCGTTCATGGGGACACCTCTGGTGATGAAGGGGAGGAGGGGAGGGGAGTCGCCTGTGCCGATAACCAAGGAGGATCCGCTGGATCTTCACGGTCTGCGCTCGGATCATAGCGCCGCCTGCGGGCCAGCGCGGGGATGACCGCGAGGGTGCAACCCGCGGAGATCAACATCGCGGCCGCGGTCAGCCCGCCCACGTTCTTCAGCGGCCGGGCATCGCCCAGGGTCAAGACAAAAAAGCCCACCGCCACGGCGAGCGCGTTGGTCCAGATCGCGGAGCCTGTGCGTGCGAAGGCCCGCCCGGCGGCGCGCTCGATGGGCTCAGCTTCGTCGGCCGACCACGAGGCGAGCAGGTGCACCGCGAAGTCGACCCCGGCGCCGATGACGATGCTGGCCAACATTGACGTGCCGATGTCGAGGCGGACGTGCAGCAGCGCCATCCCCCCATAGACCAGGGCGAGGCTCAGCGCTGTGGGGGCAAGGGCGAGCAGGCCCGCGCGCAGCGAGCGCAGGCGGACCGCCAGCACGACGATCACCGTGCCCAGCGCCATCACCAGGCTGCGAACTTGGTTCTCGCGGGTCGAGGCGCTCAGGCCCCGGTGCAGCAGGGGGGTGCCGCTCACCGCCCAGCTCAGGGCGCCGGGCCCTGCGGTGTCGGGCACCGCCACCGCGTCGAGCGTGCGCTCGAGCAGGGCCGCGCCCACCAACAAGTTCAGCCGCTCACCGGCCGGGCTGTCGGCGGCCGGCGCACTGGCGAGCTGCAAGCCGTCGAGCAGCGCCTGCGCCCCTGCGGCGGTCAGGCTGTCGCGGCGCGCCTCTTCCATCGGCACCTCGACCGCCCAGGACAGGTCGGCCACCCGCGGGTCGTCGGGGGTGACCGCCAGGGCCTCGGCGATCGCGTCGGCGCGGTCACCTTCGGTGTGCCCGCCGGGCAAGCTGAGCAGGGCTTGGGCCACCAGGGCCGCTTGTTGTGGGGCCAGCGGGGCGGGACCTTCGGCGCCGGTCAGCCATCGGGCGAGGCGCTGGGCCACGGCCTCGGGCTGCGGCGCTGGGGCAGGCTTGTCGAGCAGCGCACGCAGCGCCTCGGCGCTGGCCCCGCCATGGGCGCGCAAGATGGCCCGCAGGCGGTCGATCACGATGGCGTCGCGGCGGGCGGCGGCCTCGGCGTCGGTCGAGGGGTCGGCCACCCGCCACCGCGCCAGCGCCTGCTGGGCGACCAGCTCCTCGATCTGCGCGAGGGTGGCCTCAGTGGCGTCAATGTCGGCGGTGTTGAGCCGGACGTGCAGCAGCGCCCGGCCGAGCTCGGGGTCGACCAGCTGGCGCACCGCCGGGTTGCCGGTCAGCAGCCCAAAGAGCTGGCCTGCCTTGGCCGCGGTGTCGGGCAGGCGGGGCTGGCCCTCCATCGCTTCGCTGAGCGAGGCGACCACATCACCGATGTGCTGCACCCGGTGCACACCGGGGACGAGGCTGAGCTGGTCGCCGACCTGCTGGGCCGCCCGCAGCACCACCGGGTCGCGCAGATCGCCGGCCAGCTCGATCTGCACGAAGGTCGCGCCGCCGAAGGCCCGCCGCATGAAGGTGTCGGCCGCCGCCGGTGCGCTGTCTGCGTCGTAAAAGGCCGCTTGATCCAGCCGATCATCGACCCGGCCCGCGTTGACCACGCCGAGGATCGAGATCGGGGCCAGCGCGGCGAGCACGAGGCCACGCCGGCGGCTGAGCGCCAGGCCCAGCCGGGCGAAGGTGGCGCCGACCGCGCCGGCCCCCACTGGCCGCGGCTTGAGGCGCAGCAGCGTGATGACCGCGGGGACGAAGCTGACCGCGAGGGTGAGGGCCACGCAGATGCCCAGCGCGGTGAAGAGGCCAAACTGCCGGAGCGGCGCTTGGTCCATCATGATGAAGCTACCCAGGCCCAGCGCGGTGGTCAGCCCCGCGGTGATGACCACGGGGCCCGTGTGCTCGACGGTGCGGCGCACCGCCTGCTCGAGGGGCAGCGTCGAGGCGTAGACCGAGTAGCGGGCGAGCACATGGATGCCGTAGGCGCTGCCCACCGCGAACAAGATCACGGGCATGGCGCTGAGCACGACGTTGACCGGGGTGTCGGTCAGCACCATCGCCGCCTGCACCACCGCGATGCCCGCGCCCGCCGAGAACAGCCCCAGCACCACGCTGCGCAGGTCGCGGAAGGCGACGAGCAGCACGGCGATGATCGCCACGACCGCCCACGGCGTCAGGCGCCGCATATCGGCCTGGGTGACCTCGAAGATCCACGCCGAGACGAAGGGCGCGCCGGTGAAGTGCAGGCGGTGCTCAGGGAAGGCGAGCCGCGCCTCTTTGGCGATCTGGTCGGCGATCTGGCGCTGGTCACCACCGAAGGACGGGAAGGCGTAGAGCGCGAGCGCGGCCCCATCGGCCGAGACCACCGTGCCGACGACGTGCTCGCGGGTGGAGACGGTGCTGCGCAGCGCGTCGAGCGCGTCATCGTCGGCGGGCAGGCCGTCGACGAGCTTGGCGGTGCGGATGCCGCCCATCGGGTCGGGGGAGAAGTCGTCGACGTTGGTGAGGCTCAGCACGTGGTCGAGGCCGCCCATGCGGTCGAGGGCCTCGGTCAGCGTGTGCATGCGCCGCAGGTCGTCGATCTGGTAGGGGGCGTCGAGCTCAACCCCGACGATGGCGACCTCGAGCCCGCCAAAGCGCTCGTTGATCTCGCGGAAGCGGGCGATTTCGGGGTTGTCTTTGGGGAGGAAGGCCAGCAGGTCGTCTTCGTGGCGCACGCCCGCGCCAACCCAGCCCGCGAGCAGGGTGCACAGCAGCACGAGCGCGACGAGCATCGCGGCGCCGCGGCGATCAGTGACCAGGCGCGCGAGGGCGTGCATGCAGCTCCAGGGGAGATCGGGCGGGCGGTTTAGCCCGGCCTGCGCAGGGGAGCACCCCCCCTCCCTCTCTTTTTGCGGTCACTTATTGTCCGAGGGGCGGATCTCGGGCCGTCCAGGGCGGCGCGCAGCGCGGAGAGCTCGGCGGGGGAAAGGGTGCGGGCCTCACCGGGGGCCAAGGTCCCCAGGACCAGCGGGCCAACGGCGAAGCGGATGAGGCGCAGGGTCGGGTGGCCCACCGCCGCGGTCATGCGGCGGACCTGGCGGTTCTTGCCCTCGGTGAGGTGCAGCTCGAGCCAAGTGTCGGGGATCTGGGCGCGGACCCGGATCGGCGGTTCGCGCGGCCACACGGGGGGCGCCTCGATGATCTGGCAGCGGGCGGGGGCAGTCAGGGCCCCGTCCAGATGGACACCGGCGGCCAATATGGCACAGACCGCGGGGGTTGGCGCGCCCTCGACCTGGGCCCAGTAGCCCTTCTCTTTGCCGCGGGTCGGGTGGCTGAGCGCGTGCTGGAGCGGGCCGTCGTCGGTGAGCACGACGAGGCCCTCGCTGTCGCGGTCGAGGCGGCCGCAGGGGTAGACCCCTGGGGTGCGCACGAAGTCGGCGAGCGTGGCCCGGCCGTCCCCATCGGTGAACTGGCAGAGGACGTCATAGGGCTTGTTGAGCAGCACCACCCGGGTCATCGTCGCTCAGCAGCCGCAGTCGCAGAAGGGCAGGTCGAGCCGGAGCTCTTCGGGGCCGCCGATCAGCCGCTCGCTGCCGGTCAGCTCGTCGCGCAGGTGCAGCTCGAGCGGCGCGCCCGGGCCGGCCTGCACGAGGCCCAGCACGGCGGCGAAGGTGGTGTTGACCGCGGGGCCGCGCGCCTTGTCGTCGGGGCCGAGCACGCCGGTCCAGACCTCAAGCAGGTCCTCTCCGCCGCAGACGGCGAAGCCCTCGTTGGTCCAGAGCTTGACGCTGACGATGCGCAGGCGCTCCCCGCCGAGCTCGACCGGGCGGACGGTCCACTCCTGCTTGAGCGCGGCCCCTTGTTGGGCGGCGTGCGTCGCGCCGCGCGCGAGCGCCTCGGCGAGGGCCGGCCAGGGGGGAGCGCGCTCGGCCAGGGGCCCGTTCGGTGGGCGCGGCGCCCCCCGGGGGACGGCGGCGCGGGCGCCCGGGCGGGTGTCGATGAGATCGGCCTCACAGTCAACGTTCGCGTAGACCGCAGGCGTACCGCAGGAGGGCGCGCTGTGGTCACCCTCTTGCACCCATCCGAAGTGCGGTGTGCCCGCGACCCCCGCCGAGAAGCCGGTGATGGTGCAGGTGGCGGGACCGGTCTCGTGACGGACCCCCGGGAGGGCCTGCCCGACGCTCCACCGGCCGAGCGTGCGGTGGGGCAGCGGCGCGGACCAGGCGTCGAGCTCGGCGCGCATCGCCTTGACCTTGGGGGCGCTGGCCAAAGCTTGGGCTTCCACCGCCGGATCCAAGGGCAAGCGGAAGCCTGGCGCGGCCCGCAGCAGCACCTGCTCGCTGCGCGCCGGGGGCGCCCGCATCGCGGCGCAGGTGCCGGCCAGCTCGGGGCGCGGGCCGAGGTAGGCGCCGGCGGGCTTGACCGCGACATCGACACCCGCGGCCTTGAGCCCCGCGTGGAGGGCCAAGGCCTGCTTCTTGTCGGAGAAGGCGCCAGCGACGATGATCTCGTAGCAAGGCATCAGGTTCTTAAAGCTGCTGCTGTCGAGGCGCGCGAGCTGGACCCCGGGGGTGCGGGCGGCCACGGGCAGCCCTGGTGGCGCGACGCCCCGCTCGAGGCTGGCGTTGAGGATCACCAGCACCTTGTCGGCATAGGCCGCGGGTCGGGTCGCGGCAGGGGCGAGCTCGGCCGCCTGGGCTGAGGTCGCGAGCCCGAGGGCCAGGGCGAGCCCGAGGGCCAGGGCGAGCAGCGGCCCGCGTTCAGCCCTCGCCACAGACGAGCTCCTCGACGAGCAGGGCGTCGATCAGGTGGTAGTTGGTCACCGAGCCGGTGGCGGCGGTGAACCCGATGTAGGCGGGGAAGGTGGAGAGGCCGGGTACGTCCTGATCGATGTACACGACGCCATCTACGCTGATGGTGAAGCGCGCCCCGATCACGCGGACGCTCATCTGGTGCCAGGCGCCGTCCTCCATCTCGGGGAGGGTCGCCCAGGCCACCGGGCCGTTGACATTGCCGTCGAGGTGGAGGGAGAGGTGGTCCAGCTCGGTGGGGTCGGCGTGCTCGCTGTTGTACCAGGTGTCGACCTCAATGGACCAGCCCGGCAGGCCGCCGTAGCCGATGCCGCCGCCGGTGTTCCCGACGAAGCTGGTCGCGCGGCCGGTGTCGAGCGCGGTGACCGACATGCCATCGGCGCCGGTGCCGCCCGAGACGTAGAAGCCGAAGTCGACGCTGATGTTGTCGGAGGACACCGCGGCGCTGGTCTGGAAGGCAGTGCCCGCTTGGTCGGTGTAGGGCGCGGTCAGCTCGACCCAGCCGTTGAGCGCGTCCCAGCCGGCGGTGCCGTTGAAGGTCCAGCTGGTGAGGTCGAGGTTCTCGGACACGTAGCCGGCGTTCTGGCAGGCGCTGACCGTGGCCGTGGCTGTCTGCTCACACGCGTCGGTGACGGTGACCGTGAAGGTGTGTGGGCCCGGGGTCTGGAGCGCCGCGTCCCAAGGTTGGGTGGCGGTGCCCGCCGCGTCGACCGTGCCGCCGGAGAGCACGCCGTCGACGTCACTCTCCCACCGCACGACCAGGTCGGTCGGGGCCGTGTGGTCATCATTGACCTGGGCGATGAGGCCGCCGACCGCGTCCACGGCGAGGATTTGACCGGAGGTGGGGCTAAGCAGCGTGACCGTCGGGGGGAGGTCAACGGGCGCAGACATGGGGACACGGATGAGCGCTTCGTCAGCATCGTCACTCTCGACGACGAGGGCCGCGTCGCCGGGGCCACCCACGACGCGGAGGGTCAGCGCCCCCCCTGCGGCGAGCGTGAGGGGCAGCGCAGGCGGGGCGTCGAGGG
>JAEUKK010000036.1 GCA_016792625.1 Deltaproteobacteria bacterium
CCGGGCGGGTGTGTCACCCGCCCGCGCGCCTCTGACCCTGGGGTGTGCTCCGGCTCAGCGCGGCAGCCCGCAGGTGAACCCTATCTTCGGAGGAGTGTCGACATCGCCCATCAGGCACCTCTTCGTGTTCGCCAGGAGACCTTATCGATCAAACCAGCGTCAGAGACCGACTGCCCTGCGCCTCAAAGACCAAGGCCGGGACTTGGGCCACACTCTGGACAGCTCCCCGCCCTCGAACCGGTGCTCAACCCTCGATCCATGCGCTCAGCAGGACCCTCACGGGGGTGGTCACCGGCGCCTGCCCCGAACGGCAGGCCGCGAAGACGGGGCTTACAAGCTGTACGGACCGTCTCCAGGCAAACCATCGTTGGCCCGGACGCCGCCCCGCACCCAGGGATCGATGAGCGGCGGGTTGACGCCGGTTCTCATCCCTTCGTACACAGCGTACTGCATGCTGCCTTCCCATTGGCGGGCGGCCATCTCGAGAGAGGGTCGCTCGCCCCACAGTGCAGCGGGCGGGGTTTGAGGTGCCCGGGTGAGTCCGGGGCCCCGCGCCGTCGCTCGCTACACGAAGACTCTACACATGAGGTCGGCTCGACACAAGACCGACACAAGCCCTTTGGTGAAGTTTTTTGTCGATCAGGTTACGGCTTTGAATATCAGTCACCTATGACGATGTGCCGCGCTGCTCCGGCGGCCCTTCCCCGCGTCACCTGCCACCCCCTCCTGCGGATCCTCGATGGCCAAGCCCCCCAAGATCCCGTCCACGTCGGCCTTGCGCCTGCTCCGCGCGGCGAACGTCAGCCACGTCGTGCACCCCTACGCCTACGTCGACCGCGGGGGCACCGCCGCCTCCTCGGCTGCGCTGGGCGTCGATGAGCACCTCGTGATCAAGACGCTGATCTTCGAAGACGAAGACGCCCGCCCCTTCGTGATCTTGATGCACGGCGACCGCGAGGTCAGCGCCAAGGGCCTCGCCCGCGCGCTCGGGCGCAAGGCGGTGGCCCCCTGCGCGCCCGAGGTGGCCGAGCGCCACAGCGGCTACCAGGTGGGCGGCACCAGCCCCTTTGGCCTCAAGAAGGCGCTGCCTGTCTACGTTGAGGCGAGCGTGCTCGGGCTTGAGACCATCTACATCAACGCGGGCGCCCGCGGGCTGCTGGTCGCGCTGCGGCCCCGGGTGCTGACCGAGCTGCTCGCGGCCCAGCCGGTTGAGGTGGCGATCGGCGGCTGAGGGCCGCGCGCGAAGATGACGTGAGACGCGCCGCTCTGGTGCCTCGCCCGGCCACCGCGCTCAGCGCGCCGGCCAGCGCCCCTGCAGCGGCAGCTCGGGGCCCGCGGGGCGCAGGCCCTCGGGCCAGGGGCTGTGCAGCTGCACCTCCGCCGCGGGATCGCAGGCGTGCAGGTCCCACAGGGCCACGCCCTGGTCCCTCCACTTGGGTCGGCCGCAGACGGCGCGCAGGCCGTCGTTCAGCGCGCGCACCACGCCTTGCAGCTCGACCGGCAGCGCTGCCCGGTCGAGCGCGAAGTGCGGCGCCCCCGCCGCGGCCAGGGCCCGCAGCTCGGCCCCCCGCAGGGTGATCGGGGCGCCCCGCTCGAGGGCCTGCAGCGCGCTGATCGCCGGCTGGCGCGTCGCCCAGGCGTCCCAGGCCGCGGGTCGCCCCCGGGCCACCCAGGGCGCGTGGCCGGCCACGGTGGGGTGGCGGTGGGCCCGCTGGGCGATCAGGGGCCAGCTGCTGCCGGCGGCCTCGGGTGAGAGCGGCGGCTGGACGACCGCGCCCGGGCCCCAGCCGGCGAGCTCGGCCCAGGCGGCCTGGGGCCAGGGGATCGGGTGCAGGGCCACCCGGTCGGGCGCGCCCTGCAGCGCCGCCCCCGCCGGGATCGCCGCGAGGGCCGCCGCCCCGATCAGCGCCCGGGCGCCCATGGACGCCCCCGCCCGCCGGCCCAGGGCGGCGAGGCCGAGCGCGGCCAGCGCCGCGATCATGGCGTGCACCACGACGAAGTGGCGCAGCGGCCACCAAAAGCGGCGCAGCAGGGGCAGCTGGTCGTAGAGCAGCGCGAAGGGTGAGGCCGGGCCCCAGTCCCCGGTGCCCAGCGCCAAAAAGACCACACCGACGCCGATCAGCGCGCGGGTCTGTCGGCGGGGCCCCTCCGCGGCGCCCAGCGCCCCGAGCAGCAGCAGGGGCGCGCTCAGGCAGGCCGCCCGCGCCGGGCCGGGCGCGGCGACAAGCAGCTGGCCCGCGGCGGTGAGCGCCTCGCGCAGGCGCTGGCCGCCCACGTCGGGCGCCTCGTCCACCCCGGGGATCTGGGCCCAGCTGCGCAAGAAGGCCCACAGCCACGGTGTGAGCACCAAAAGGCCGCCCCCGGTGCCCAGGCCCGCCGCCGCCCAGGCCCGCCGGCCGGGCGCCGCGAGCGCTCCGATCAAAAGCAGCCCCAGCAGGGCGAACCAGGCGTAGTACCAGTACAAGCCGCCGGTCAGGGCCAGGGCGAGGCCGAGGCCCAGCGCGCCGCCCGCGCGCGGTCGCCGGCAGAGCCGCAGGCCCGCGGCGAAGCAGAGCAGCAGCGGCCAGGTGCCCGCTTGGGTCCAGCGGCCGGCGCTGGCCTCGACCAGGGCGCTCGGCGAGAGGCAGAGGGCGGGCACGAGCAGCAAAGCCGGGGCGCCGCGCAGGCCCAGCGCGCGGCCGAGCGCCCAGCCGGCGAGCCCGTCGAAGATCCGCTGCAACGCGGCATAGGCGAGGGCCCCGGCCGGCCAAGGCCAGAGCGCGAGCAGGGGCGCGGCGAGCAGCCCGTCGGCCCCGTTGCCGGCCAGCACCGGCTGGTCGCCCACCGGCCAGTAATAGTCGGCGTTGAACCAGAGCTGCTGGCCGTCGCGTAGGCGCTGGGCCGTCCAGTCGAGCAGCCAGTGGTTGGCCAGGGTGTCGGGGTGGTCGGGGTCACCGACGAGCAGCGGCCCGGGCCCGGCCGCGCCGCGCAGAGCCCAGGCGGCGCTGAGGACGGCGAGCAGCAGGGCGATCAGGGCCTCCGCCCCCCCGCTGAGGCGGCGGCTCACGGGGGGAGGGCCGCTTCTGCCGGCGCAGCGGGCCGACGGCGGGCCGGCCCGGGCTCCCCCAGGGACTCGAGCCGCCAGATGCGCAGCCCGTCGGCCTCGGCGGCGGTGTGGGGGCCGAAGATGCCGTCGAGCAGGCTGATCATGGCCTCGGCTTTGAACTTGGGCAGCAGCGCCTCGTGCAGCACGATGTAGCGGTAGCCCATGCGCTGCAGGCCCCGGCCGGCGACCACCAGCTCGAGCTCGGGCAGGCGGGGCGGCAGGGTGTGGGCGCGGGTGGCCTCGACGCGGATCAGCGTGGCGGTCAGGCGGTTGCGCAGCAAGCCGGCCGGCATCGGCTCGTTGAGGCCCCAGGGCACCGGCCGCTCGTGCGCGGTCTGGGCCCAGACATAGACCGCCCGCTCGAGGTTGGGCACGGTCATCGGCAGGTCGAGCACAGCGCCAGGCACGTCATCTTCGCGCATGTCGTGGTAGGCCTGGGGCAGGGCGGCGACCCCGGTGGGCACGGGCAGGTGGGCCGGCGAGAGGGCGGCGGTCTCGGCGAGGCTCAGGGCGGCGAGGCCCAGCGCGGCGCCGAGGCGGGGGCGCCAGCCCTGGCGCCGCAGCAGGTGACGCAGTCCGACCGCCGAGAGCACCGCCAGCGCGAGGCTGCCGCCGACCACGAAGCGGAAGGGGTGCGAGATCCGGTCAAAAAGCGGGATGGCGTCAAAGAGCAGCAGGAAGGGCAGGGGCAGCCGCCGGCCGAAGGGCTCGACCCAGGTGCCGCCGATGTTGAGGTAGGGGCCGAGGCAGAACAGCAGGAAGGTGCCGCCCAAGGCCAGCCAGGGCGCGAGCTCGAGGCGCCGGCGGGTCAGGGCCAGGGCGACCGTCGACAGGCCGATGCCTACCCAGCCCAAGTACACGACAATGATGAGCTGCTCGCCATAGAGCGCGAGCAGGTCGGGCGAGGGGGTCTTGCCCGGGCGCAGCAGCGCCGCGGCGTCGGTGATGTTGTGGTTCATCAACGAGGCGCGCACAAAAGCCGGATCGCGGCTGACGATCGCGTCGGCGGCCTCGAGCGAGCCCCGGAAGGTCAGCAGCAGCGGCCCGACGATCACCCCCGCCACGGCCAGCGCGACCACCAGGGTCGGCAAGGTGCTGCGCCAGCGCACCGCCTCGGGCTGGCTCAGCGCCTGGACGAGCAGGATGACCGTGCCGCCCACCGCCGCGAACAGCCCGTAGTACCAGCTCGTGCCCATGGTCAGGCCGGCGCAGAGGCCGAGCAGGGCCCCCCGCCAAAGCGCGGGCGCGTCCAAGGTGCGGATGAGCAAGAACAGCGTCAGCGGCAGCCACCCCGCGCAGACGGTCTCAGAGATGCCGTTGTAGGCCTGCCCGAGCAGGTGGGGCGCCGCGCCGTAGATGGCCAGGGCGACCAGGGCGGTCGGGCCGTCGCCGCTGACCCGGCGGGCGAGCACGAAGGCGCCGAAGCCGGCCAGGGCCACGCCCAGGCCCATCGCGAGGTTGTAGGCCGCGGCCGCGCCGAAGAGGGCCGCCACCGGTGCCAGCAGCACCGCCTGCACCGTGTCGATAAAGTACAGCGAGCCGCCGTCGGGAAAGCTGAGCTGGTCAGCGTTCCCAGGCCACTTGCCCTGGGCGAAGGCCCGCAGCACCCACCAATAGCCCCAGGTGTGGTTCCACGAGTCGTTGCCCGGGTGGCCGACCACCAGCGTGGTGGGGTGCAGGGCCACCGGCCAAGTGACCAGAACACCGAGCAGCGCGCTGATCAGGGCGCCGAGGCCCAGCTCGGCCCGGCCCGGCAGGCTGCGGTGGTCGCGGGCCGCGCCGGCGGTCGCGGCGGGCTCCGGCGGCGGGGCGTGCATGGACCGGGCCTCGCGGGCGGGGAGGGCGCGGCGCGGGGCCGCGGGGGCGCGCGTGGAGTATGGTCGGCGCGATGCGACCCGCGCCCCGACCCGACCGCAGCCCCGCCTGGCGCGCCCCTTTGGCGTCTGGGGCCCCCTTCGCCCGGCGCTGGCCCTGGCGCGCGCTCAGCTTGGCGCTGGGCCTCGGCGCCTGCGACCCCGCGCCCGAGCCGCTCCCGACCGCGGCCGAGATCGCCGCCCTCGACCGGGGCCAAGAGCCGCCGCTCTACCAGCTGCTCTACGACGCGCCGCTGCTGCCCGCCGATGACGCGGCGGCCGGGCGCCTGCGCGCGCTGATCTTCATCCGGCACCTGGGCCTGAGCGCCGACCAGCTCGACCGCCTCGAGGCCCTGCGCCTGCTCGCCGCTGACCGCGTGGCCTCAATCCGGGCCCGCGAGGCCGAGGTCGAGGGGGCCTACGCCGCCGAGCAGCGCGCGGCGCACGACGCGCTCTGGGGCGCCCTCTCCCGCGGGGTCGCGGTCGACGCGCCCGAGCTCGGCCCCCACGTCGACGCGCTGCGTGAGCTTCGCGCCGGCGGCAAACGTGAGCGTGAGCTGATCAAGCTGCGCCTCGACGGCATCCGCAGCCTGCTCGACGCCGAAAAAGACCTGCTCGCCTCGCTGACCCCGCGCCAAGAGCAGCTGATGTCCGACGCGGTCTTCGTGCTGCGGCGGCGGCTCGACCCGATCGGCGCGCCGGGCGACTTCCGCGAGCTGGTCGGCACCACCTACGAGCCGGGCCAGTATGCCGTGCTGACGCGTGGTCTCAGCGAGGGCCTCAGCCGGCCGCTCGACATCGGCGGCCTGTGGGCCGACGCGCCGATGCTCGAGGGCCACGCCCTGCACGAGGCGCGGCGCGAGGTGCTGCTGCTCCTGCTGCTGCTCGAGCCAGGCCTCGGTGAGGCCATCGCCGCGGCCCGCGCCGCGCCGGGCGCTGCTCCTGCTGCTCCTGCTGCGCCGCCCGCTCCCGCCGAACCGGGCGCTGCTCCTGCTGCTCCTGCTGCGCCGCCCGCTCCCGCCGCGCCCGCGCAGCCCCCCGCTCCGCCGGTCCCTGCGGGGCCCTGAGCACCCTTGGCATGGTGGGGGCCCCGACTGTGGTGGCGCTCCGCGGGCTCAAGTCCGCGGGCTCCGCCGTCGACACTGCGGTGGCCGCGCCCGCTGGTGCGCGCTCCCTGCCTTTAGGTGGTCCATGCGCGTCGATCCGCTCCCCCCAACAGGCGTGTCCGAGCCCCCGTGGCGCGCCCGTCGGCGGCGGTTGACCGGCTGGTTCGGCGTATTCGGCGGCCTGACCTGTGGGGTCATCGGCGGGGTGGCGGCGCTGCTCGACCGGGGGCCGGTGGCGGTCTTGTTCGGCGTCTTGGCGGTGCTCTCGGGCCTCGTGCTGCTGCTCGTCCGGCTGCGGCGCACCGGTTTTGCCGCCCAGCTCGCCTGCCTGCTGGGCAGCGTGGCCACCTACAGCGGCATCTGGCTCGACAGCAACGGGCTCGGCCCGGCGATGCTCTGGTTCGCCGTGCTGCCGCTCATCTACGCCGTGCTGCTCAGCGGCCGGTGGTTCATCGCTTGGACGGCGCTGAACAACGTGGCGGCCATTGCTTTCGTGGTGGTTGTCTCGTGGTCGCTGGTCGAGCGGCCCGAGCCGACGCCGGCGGTGGCCCGGGTGCTCGCCCTCACCGACGTGAGCCTCGGGCTGGTGCTGGTCGGCCTCATGGTGGGCCTCACCATGAAGGCGGTGCGCGCGGCCGAGCGGCGCCAAGCCGAGGCCATCGCGCGCCTTGAGGTCGAGGTGGCCGCGCGCCGGGCGGCCGAGGCCGAGGCGCGGGCGGCCGGCCAGGCGCGGGCCATGTTCCTCGCCACGGTCAGCCACGAGGTGCGCACCCCGCTCAACGTCATTTTGGGCCTGAGCGAGGCGCTGGGCGACAGCCCGCTCGACCCCTCGCAGCGGCGCACCGTCGGCTCGATTCGTGACGCGGGCGCGCTGGTGGTGCGGCTGCTCAACGACACCCTCGACATGAGCAAGGTCGAGGCGGGCGGTCTGCAGCTCTGCCCCGAGCCCACCGATCTGATCTCCTTGGTCGAAGACATGGGCTCGCTGCTGCGCCACACCCCGGCCGCGCAGCACCTGCACGTCGTGGTGCGCGTCGATCCCGAGGCCCGCGGCGCCTGGTTGGCCGATGGCCAGCGCCTGCGCCAGATGGTGCTCAACCTCGGCACCAACGCGCTCAAGTTCACCACGCAGGGCGAGGTCGAGCTCGGCCTGCGCCGCGACGGTGACCAGCTGCGCTTCTCGGTGCGCGACACGGGGCCGGGCATCACGCCCGAGGTGGTGGGCCGCCTGTTCCGCCCCTACGCCCAGGCCAGCGCCGACACCCACAAGCGCCACGGCGGCACCGGGCTCGGCCTCGCCATCGTCAAGGGCCTCGCCGAGCTGATGGGCGGGTCGGTGGGGGTCGAGACCACGCTGGGCAGCGGCTCGACCTTCTGGTTCTCGGCCCCCCTCGAGCGCTGCGCCGAGGCGCCCGCCGCCGCGCCAGTGCAGGCCACAGCGCCGGCCCGGTGCCCGGGTGTCGAGGCCCCGCGGGTGCTGGTCGTCGAAGACAACCCGCACAACGCGCAGGTCATCGGCGCGGCCCTGCGGCGCGAGGGGGCGCAGGTGACCCTGGCCGAGGCGGGCGCCGAGGCGATCACGCTCTGCCAAAACAATGGCTACGAGCTCATCCTGCTCGACGCCCAGCTCCCCGATATGGACGGCCCCACGGTGGCCCGGGTGCTGCGCGCGCTGCCGGTGCAGGCGGCCATCGTGGCCCTGACCGGCGAGGCGGGTGAAGAGGCCCGCCGCCGTTCGCTCGCCGCCGGGATGGACGGCCACCTCGTCAAGCCGGTGAGCCGGGCCGAGCTGGGCGCGGCCCTGCGGCGCTACACGGGGCCGGCGCTGGCCGCGCGCTGAGCGGCCGCCGCGGCCGTCGTGGTCGAGGTGGGGCGCCCCGCCGGCCGATGGCCGTCGGCGCCCGTTCGCCGGGCTCGGCCCGGGGGGCCTCGGTCGGCCGGCCTGCGGCGCGGCCGACCCGCCGGGCGGCGGCCCTCTGACCGGGCTGGCGCGCGCGAGGCGGTCGCTTAGGCCCGGGGCGGCCGGGCCTCGGCCAGGGCCTCGGCCAGAATGTCGTAGACCACGCGGATGCGCCGCGCGGTGCGCAGCTCGCGGTGGGTCACCAGCCAGATGGGAAAGCAGACCCGCGGCAGGTCCTCGAGCACGCGCACGACGCCAGGTGTGCCCTCGGCGATGCGGTCCATCATCACGCCGATGCCCAGGCCCGCGCGCACCATCTCCCACGCGACCACCGAATTGGTCGACACCCAGGGGAAGTGCTCGGGGCGCAGCCGCAGGCCGAGCCCAGCGAGGTGGGCGAGGAAGCGGCCCTCGCGGTCGTAGCCGATAAAGTCGGCCCCCTGGGCTTCGGCGGCGGTGCGCGGGTGGCCATGCTGTTCGACCCAGGCCGTCGACGCATAGAACGAGGCGGTGGCCTCTTGCACCAAGCGGCCGATCAGCTCGGGCTCTTGGGGGCGCACATGGCGGACCGCGATGTCGGCCTCGCGCCGCAGCAGGTCGCTCAGCGCGTTCGACGAGACCAGCTCGACCTGCACCCGCGGCGCCGCGGCCCGCACCCGGTGCAAGATCGGCGGCAACACCAGCGCGGCCATCGCGTCGCTGGCCGAGACCGAGACCAGGCCCACCGCGTCGGCGGCCTGGCCGGCGGCGGTGAGGGCGAGGCGGTCGGCGGCGGCGCCCATGGCCTGGGCCTCGGCGAGCAGGCCCGCGCCAGCTTGGGTGAGCACGAGGCCCCGGCCGGCGCGCTCAAAGAGCGTGACGCCGAGCGCGGCCTCTAAGGCGGCGATCTGGCGCGAGACCGTGGGCTGGCTGATGCCCAGCTGCCGGGCGGCGGCCGACAGGGTGCCCGCCTCGGCGGCCACCCAAAAGGTGCGGAGCTGGTTCCAGTCGGCGCCATGCATACGTTTTCGTATCGCTGCTCTGCGCAGGCTGCACGGCAGCGCATGACGGCGCGCGGGTATGAACAGGCACCCACCCAGAGGCCCGACCATGAACGCCACCCCCGCGGCCCTCACCCGCGCCCCCGCCCGCGACGCCCAGTTCTGGGACCGCATCGCCCGCCAATACGCCAAAGACCCGGTCGCCGACCCCGAGGGCTACGCGCGCTCGGTCCGGCGCTGCCAAGCGCTGCTCGGCCCGACCGCCCGGGTCCTCGAGCTGGGCTGCGGCACGGGCACCACCGCGCTGCAGCTCGCCCCCCAGGTGGCGGCCTACATCGGCAGCGACCTCTCGGCCGAGATGATCAGCATCGCCGAAGAGAAGCGGGCCGCGGCGGGGGTCTCTGCCCTGCGCTTCGTGGTCGCCGACGCCGCGGCGCGCATGCCCGAGGATGACCGCTACGACGCTGTGTTGGCGATGAACCTGCTGCACCTCGTGCCCGATCTGCCCGGCACCTTGGCCCAGGTCCACGCCCGCCTCGCGCCGGGGGGTCTGTTCGTCTCCAAGACCGCGTGCCTGAGCGACATGAACCCGCTCATTCGGCTGCTGCTGCCGCTGATGCGCTGGGTCGGCAAGGCGCCGGCGAGCGTGCGCTGCTTCACCGCGGGCGAGCTCGAGGCGGCGCTGCGGGCCGCTGACTTCGAGGTGGTGGCGGTGGAGCGCCACGCCAGCAAGGGGCGCGACGCCCGGCCCTTCATCGTGGCGCGGAAGCCGGGCCCAGCCGCGCGCTGAGCTCTGCCTGCGCCGCCGCGGCCTCGTTCGCGAGGATGATGATCTGCAGGGCTGCTTCGAGCGCGGCCGCCCCCGCAGAGCGGAGCGCCGCGTCGACCGCGGGCTCGAGGGGCAGGCCAGGGAAGCGCAGGGCCCAGGCTTGGCGGACCGCCTTTTCAACCCCCCGCTCGACACCCTCCTCGATGCCCCGTTCGATGCCCTTCTCGATGCCCTTCTCGATGCCTTTCGCTTCGCCTTGGGCCTCGGCCGCCTCGACGAGGCAGGCGAGCAGCGTCTCGAAGATGAGCGTGTCCTGCTGGTTCTCGGTCTGCATGATCGCCTCCAAGCGGGCCCGGACGCGGGGGTTCGTCGCGCCGAGGATGAGCTCAATGTACAGCTGGCGCAGGTCCGCCGACAGGCCCGCGCTCCGCTGGAGTGCGGCGAGGGCGCTGGCGAGCTGGGCGTGGTCGCCGGCGTGCATCAGCGCGGCCAGCGTGAGCAGCGTGGGCGAGGCCCCGCCCTGCGCCGCGCTGAGCGCAGGCACCTCGTCCGGCCCGAGCACCAGCGGCAGCAGCGCGCCCCCCGGCCCGAGCGTGATGGGCCGGCGGGCCCAGGTGGCCACGGACGGCGAGGGCGTGAGCACGACGAGCCCGAAGGGCACCTTGTGCCGCACGCGCAGCAGCGCGAGGTAGGCGGGCCAGGTCCACTGCTTGTCGGGGTCGACCTGCAGCTGGGCTTCAACGACCAAGCCGAGGGCGCGGTCTGAACCTTCGCCGACGATCAGCACCAGGTCTGCGCGCAGCTCCAGCGGCACGGGCTCGGTCAGCTCGGCGGGCAGCAGGCGCACGGGCGCGTCGAGGTCGAGGCCCGCCTCGGGCGGGAGCAGGCCCAGGGTGGCAGCGGGGTCGTCGCGGACGAGGCGCAGCAAGGCCTCATGCAAGCGGGAGGGGGGCAGGGCGCACCTCGCGGGCGGGGTGCGCGGGGCCCGAGCAAGGGCCGTGCCACGGAGCGGGGCCTCAGGGGCCTTTCAGAGATGGCGTGGAGCAGGTCATCTTCGATGAGGCCTGAGGTCCGGGGGGTGACGGAAAACCGACGGAGGGGTGACGGATCCGTCAGTCGCTCGTCAGGGGGGGGGGCCCTGGGCGACCGCCCCTCAGCCCGCCACCGACCCCACCAGCGCGGCCAGCAGCGCCGCGGCCGCCGCCTCAGCGTCCTGCGCCCCGAGCAGCGCCGGCCCCGCGCGCATGATCGTGTCGAGGTCAGCGGCCTGCAGCGCCTCTTCCACCGCCGCAGGCATCGGCGCCGCCCCGAAGCGCGCCGCCCAGCCGAAGCGCAGGCCCGCGCGGTGGCCTTCGAGCTGCCCGCGCGCCTCGCCGCGCGCCTCACCCTCGGTGCGGCCGCGCGCCTCGCCGCGCGCCTCACCCTCGGCGCGGCCACGCTGCTCTGCTTCAGCGACCAGCGCGATGGTCTCGGGGACATAGAGTCGGTACGGCTTGAGCATCGTCTCTCCCTCTTCGATCGGGCCCAGGACGGCCCGCATGAGCTGATGGTAGCTGACCGCGGTCCCCTCCGGAAGGTCGCGCAGCGCCTGCAGCACCGCCGCCGCGATCAATCCCCGGTCAGGGTGGTGCATGTGCGCGAGCGCGCTGAGCGCCGCGTAGTCCAGGTCCTTCGCTGCGTCTTCGGGGCGGGTCAGCACCGGTAGCTCGTCGGGGCCGATGACCACCGGCTGCAGCGTCGGCCCGTGCCCGTCGAAGCTCAGCGGGGCGCGGGCGGCCTGCGCCACCTCCCGGCTCGGCGTGATGATGAGCAAGGACACCGGCAGGCGGTGCCTGTGGTGCGCTGCGCTCACGTAGGCCGGCCAGACGAAGCGCTTGTCACGGTCGACCTGCAGCTGCACCTCGACGACCAGCGTGTGGGTCGGGGGCGGCCCGCCGAGCAGGAGCACGAGGTCGGCCATGAGCGAGCTCTGGGCCAGCTCGGTCGGGCGCAGCACGGCCGGCGTGTCGTGCGCCCAGTCGGGGAAGGCCAGGCGCACCGCCAGCGCGGGCGTGTCTCCCACCAGATCGGTGATGGCCTTGTGCAGCAGGCTGGGCATCGGGGCCTCCGCGGCGGGCCTGAGCAAGGGCCGTGCCACGGAGCGGGGCCTGAGAGCCGTTTCAGAGATGGCGTCGAGCAGGTCATCTTCGACGAGGCTCGCCACCCCGGGGGGTGACGGAAAACTGACGGAGGGGTGACGGATCCGTCAGTCCTTCGTCAGGGGGGGGGGCCGCGCCAGCCCGGCCGGAGGGCCGGCCGCAGGCCGGGCCGCGCAGCGGCCAAGGCGCGCAGCGCCGCGCCCGGAGGAGGGGCGCCGACGGCCGCAGGCCGGCGGGGCGCCAGTCTTCAGGCTGACTCTTTTGGATTGTCTTGACTCGCCATGCCGCCTCAATCCGGCTTGGCTTGATTCGGCTCGCGCTTTCGACGCTTGGCCTCATCGAGTTGACGAGGCCGTTTGCGCCATCAACTGGCTGTTTCGCCATGGATGCTGGGGGCCGCCGGCCCCCAGGCCCCCGGGCAAGGGGCCCGCGAGGCCCCTTGCATCCCCCGCCAAGGGGGGCCAGCGGGCAGGCTTCGCGCGGCGCATGGCAGCGCCGCGCGCCAGCCCGCAAAGGCCCCCCTTTGCCGGTTCTCCAAGACCCGGCCCCCAAGAGGGGCGCGTTTGGGGGCGGTTC
>JAEUKK010000051.1 GCA_016792625.1 Deltaproteobacteria bacterium
CTTGCCCCAACCGAAGCCGAAGATCTGCCCAAGGTGGGTCGCGTCGCTGCCCGGCGCCAACACCGGGAAGCCGGTCGCGTCGGAGTGGCAGTGGGTCCCGCTCATGACCTGGCGGAAGATGACGTCAGCGACGCCCTCCACGAGCTCCAAGCACCGGAGGACCATGTTGGAGAGGCGCGCGTTGGTTGTTTTGTGCCCCATCCGGGCCAAGTCGCGAAGCTGCCGCTCCAAGGGCAGGTGCAGCGCGAACTTGCAGTAGATGATCCAGGCCGCAAAGCCGGCGGTGTACCGCGCCTTGGGGAGACACGTGCCCGGAACGGGGGGCGTCGTCACCTGACCACAGTCGCTACATCGGCAGCTCACCCGGGTCACCCTGCGATAGCGAAAGTGGCCAGGGACGTAGTCCTTGAGCTCGAGCTGGTCGGTCTCCTTGTTGGACAGACGGCTCCCGTTGCAGTGCTTGCACGTGTCTGGACGCACGGTCTCGGTGGACACAGGTGTCTCGGGACTGGTCGTGGTCTCCTTTGGCTTTGCCTTTCTTTTGGGGCCCCGCTCTGGCGCGGGCGGCGGCTTGGGCCGGTCGTCGAGGGTCGAGGCTTGGCCCGGGGTGGGCGCGGGCGCGGGCGCCGGCTCGGGAGAGGGCTTCGGCGCGGGAGCCGCGGGGGCGCCCTCGGTCGGCACAGGCCTCCCAGCCTTCTCGGCCTCAGCGATGAGCCTGTCGATCCGCCTGATCAGCACGTTGATCTTGGCGTTGAGGGCGTCCCGCTCCTTGGCTGCGGCCGCCAGTGCGGTCAAGAACGCGCCACGCTCCGCGGACGCAGCCTCGCGGACAGCGGCGAGCTCGGCGGTGAGCGCGGCCACCTGGGCGACGAGCGCCGCCACCTGGGCGAGGGCGTCATTGGGTGCCGCGTCGAGGTTCATGCACCGGAGTGGATCAGACCTCCGCGCCTGCGAAAACCCCGACCGACGAGAATGATCTGTGGGATCAGCTTCTCGCCAGCTCAGCCCTTCGGGCGCCCGAGGCGCGCGCGGCGCGCGCGCTGGCGGAGGTCGACGCCCTCGAGGATCAGCCCCAGCTCGTTGGGCGTCAGCTCGCGCCTCGGTGCTCCGTCGGGCCCGACCTCGGGCAGCTGGAAGGTGCCCTCCTCAAGACGCTTGTAGAGTTGGCAGAACCCCGAGCGATCAAAAAATAGGACTTTCATGTGGGTCTTCGGGCGGTTGACGAACACAAACAGGTGTCCGCCGGTCGGGTCGAGACCGAGCCCGCGGACCAAGCCTGCAAGGCGGTCAAAGGACAGGTGCATGCTGACCGGGTCGAGGGCCAAGTAGACCCGGACGGACGAGGGTAGGGTCAACATGCCCGCACCACCGCGAGGACGCGGGCGAGCGTCTGGTCGTTGAAGCCGTCTGGCACGTCGATCACCACGCCGTCAAGGGTGAGCCGGAGGGGCTCGGGCGCGGCTCGGCCGGGCCGGGCCAGCTCGACGAGGCGGATGGGTGCGGGCTGCGCGAGGCGGTCGGCCCAGTAGCGGAGCGAGCGCCCATCGACGCCGTTTTGGGCGCACCACTCGGGTAGCGGCTGCTGCGAGGCGCGCCAGTGGGCGAGCAGCTCCGGGGCTTCGTCTTGGGTGATGCGGCGGCGGGGCGCGGGCATGGTGACCTCCGGTTGGTAAGGTCACGCGTTGTTGGTCCGGGCGGACCCCCCTGTTTTGGGGGGCTTACGAGGTTGCACGGGCGTTGCAAAGTGAAGGCGAAGATTTCGTTGGGCACATTTCGAACCATTGGCACTCTGCCATCGAGGGAGGGATCGAACTTGCAGCGGCCGCAGTCGGACGCCCCCTCACCCGACCCACCGGTCTTGCGAAGCGAGTGGAAGGTGTCGGCGAGAAAACGGCGGACTGGGTACTTACCGAAGGCCGCCACCTGTTCATCATAGAATTCAAGAATCTAAGCCTCCCCGAGTCTACATTCTTTCCGCCCGTGGCGGACTACTTTGAGGCGTGGCTTAAGGGGAAGTTCTTTGAGGCGCAGGGATTCGCTCAGGTGCGCGACACATTGGACAGGGGCCTAAAGTCGAAGTGGCAGGTAGGCGGTATCGAAATTGGTGCATTCAATGGGATTTGGCCAATTTGCGTCACATCTACCGCCATGTTAGTTGACCGGGCAACACTCAAGACCGTGTCGGACCAGTGGTCAAACCTCGTCGGAAGTCGCTACGAGGGCCACCCAGTTCGACCACCAACGCTGCTGGGCCAGTTGGACTTTCTAAGGCTCCTGTCGGTGAAGGGCGGGCGAATCAAGAAAGTCTTGGCACGACTCCATCGTAGGGGGGCTAGTCCCCC
>JAEUKK010000007.1 GCA_016792625.1 Deltaproteobacteria bacterium
CGCGGAGGCCCCTTGGCCCGGGGGCCCGGGGGCGGGGACCGCCCCCGGCATCAAAGACCGAGATTGACCTCGGCGGCCTGATCCTCGCGAAAACTAAATGCAGCGCGCGCGCCCCGGACCGCCCCCGGCACCAAAGACCGAGATTGACCTCGTCGGCGTACTCCCCGCCAAGCGACCAAAGCCGGCGCCGCAAGACGCCCCAATCAAGGCAAAACCGGCCGCCGCAGGCAGATATGAACATGATCATCATGCCCCGGCAGCGCCACCGCCCCCACCACCTGCGGGTCATTGAAGTACAGCTCAGGCACGCTGTGCGCATCGATCGCGTAGCGCACAAAGGCCGCGGTCAGCGCCCGGTCATAGCCGCCGCCGGCCGCGGCAAAAGCCGGGCGGTCATCCGGCCGGTCCCACCAGGCCTCGTACTCGCTGCCGTCGGTGCGGAAGAGGCGCAGGTCGAGGCAGCCGCCGCGGTGGTCCTTGTGGCCCAGCGGGTCGGGGCGGCGGTCCTCGTACCAGCTGAAGTCGCCCACCTGCAGGGCGCAGCGGCCCCGCTCGGCCGGGGGCAGCAGTGCGGCGCAGTGGCGCTGCCAGCCGGCGGCCAGCTCTAAGAAGCCGATGATCGCCCAGGGCTCTCCCCACAGATCGCTGCCCGGCGGGTCGGTGCCGAGGAAGTGGGTGTAGGCGCCCTGGGGCCCGCGGGCCACGGTGGCCTTCTCGCGGCGGGTCGGCGTGTCGAGCTGCTCGCGGGCCCAGGCGGCGGCGATGGCCTCGGGGCTGAGCTCTTCGGCCATGGGCAGGGCCACCCGCCCCGCCGCGCTCACCCGCAGCCCGCCCGCGGGCACCGCCTCGCCGAACAGGCGGGCGTAGTTGGCGGCCACCTCGAGGGCGGCGGCCCGCTCCGCGGTGGTCAGCGGCGCCGGGGGCGACCCCCCGGGCGTGCGCACCCGCGTGGGCGCGGGCGGCGCGGCGGCGAGCAGCAAGAGCGGGAGCAGCGCGCGCATCGGGCCTCCGGGGCGCGGGTCTAACCCTGGGCCCGCCGCCCCCCGCCGGCGCGACGGGCCCGGGTCGGGGGCCCAGGCGCCGGCGGCGGGCTAAGCCGGCCGCCCACCGGCTTCGGCGCTGCGCCGCGGCCGCACCGCGCCGGCCCGCCCGCCGGCCTTGGAGGTCCCATGAGCGCCGATGCCTTCCTCGACCGGGTCTTCGCCAAGCTGCCGACCCTCACCTTCGGCAAGGGTGAGTTCGCCTCGTGGACCTATGGCGGCCGGCCCACCAACGAGGGCGTGGGCTTGGTCTCGACCCCGGGGCTCGACGTGGGGCGCATGGCCGCCCGGGTGCTCGACGTCGGGCACTACGCCGGCAACGTCGATCACGTGCAAGAGTGCCGGGTGGTCGCCGACCCGGCCTATGTGCCGCCCAAGGCCACGCGCTTCTACCAGCGGGTCAAGGTGCCGGTGCTTGCCGACATCCAGATGGAGCTCGTGATCACCGATCACGGCGAGCGCGACGGCTGGCGGGTGCTGGCCTGGCACCAGCTCGACGAGGCCACCAGCCGGCTTGACCCCAAGAACGGCGCCCGCAGCGAGTACAACGTCGGCGCTTGGCTGCTCAAGGCCGACCGGGTCGCCTACGCCCTGAGCTCGGCCCCCCGCAAAGAGGACGTCGGGCGGCTCAAGTTCGCCGCCCTGACCACCGGCGCCGACGCGGCCGCCCCCGCCCTGGTCAAGGCCAGCGTCGAGGGCATGGTCAAGTGGTCGCGGCGGGCCTGAGCGTGGGCCGCACCCCCCTGCCCGTCGACATCGTCGCGCCCGAGGCGCCCGCGCCGGCCTACGGCGCCGCGCCGGCCGAGCCGCTGCGCGCCGCGGCCAAGAAGCACCTGCGCGGGCTCGGCAACCGCCTCGCTCCGCATATGCGCGTCGGCAAAGATCGCGTCAGCGAGGGCGTGGTCGACCACCTCAGCGGCCTGCTCGAGCGGCATGAGCTGGTGAAGCTCAAGCTGCTCGACGCCGCGCCGGGTGAGGCCGCCGAGGTCGCGGGCGCCCTCTGCGCGGCCACGGGCGCCGAGCTGGTGCACGAGATCGGCGGCGTGATGTTGCTCTTCCGCCGCAGCACCCGTGACCCGGTCATCGTGCTGCCCGGCGAGCGTCGCCACCCGCCCCGCCTCGGCGGCTGAGCGCGGCGGGCCTGCACAGCGGGGCCCCCTCGCGCCATGAAGGGTCGCAGGCCTTGGACCGCGCCCGCCGGCCCGGCGCGCGCCGCGCAGCGGCGGCCCGGCCCCGCGTGCGGGCCGGCCGAGCCCGCGCGGCCGCGGACCTTGGCCGCGGCCGGCCCCGCGGGCGAGCGCAGAGGGCGGCGCAGGCGCCCGGCTGGGCCCGGTCTGAAGCAACACACCGAAGCGGCGTCCGCGGCGGCGGGCGCACCCGGCGCCCCCTGCTGCGCTACACTCTTGAAGCCCCCTGACCCGGAGCGCCCGATGCACCTCCGCTCTCTGTTGCCCGCCCTGCTGGTCCTCCCCGCGTGCCGCAAGCCGCCTGAGGCCCCCGCCAAGCTTGAACAGTTGGCGGGCTACCTTTTTGAGCACATGGGCGACGAGGACGCCGAGGCCCTGAGCGTCGGCGTGCACAACCTCGACAAGTGGCTCGACGGCAACTTCGAGGCCACCCTCGAAGGCTACACCATCGAGAACCCCAGCGGCGGCGCGCTCGGCACGCTCGACGGCAAAGAGCGCAAGACCGAGGGCATGGTCGGCGCCGCGGTGGCCAGCCGGCTCGACGAGGGCGTGGCCAAGGCCACCAAGGTGTTGACCCAGGCCGATTTTACCAAGGTCTACGAGGGCAGCTACCTGCAGTACGACCGCACCTACAGCGACTCGGCGAGCTGCTACAACGCCAAAGAGTGCGACGAGCTGGCGTTCAAGGTCTACAGCGTGGCCGACTACCCCGTGCTCGGCGAGCTGCGGGCCAACTTCAAGGCCGAGTACCGCTGGGTCGAGTTCCAGCGCACCGAAGACGGCGAGCCCCTCTTCGCCTCGGTGCAGCGCACTTGGCTGGTCAAGCCGGCCGACGTCGACGTCGACTGGCTCAGCGTTCCCGCGCAGTACTTCCTCGGGGTCAACATCCCGCACGAGGGCGGCACGCGGCGCCTGCAAGCGACCTGGATCTTGGCCGAGCTGAGCAACGGGCCCGCGCCCGAGAGCGTCGCGCTGAACCTTGTCGTCGGCAGCATGCAGGACTCGGACGTCATGCTCAACGACTGGCTCAACCGCTGAGCGGCGCGGGGGGCGCCGACCGCGGCGGCCTCAGCCCTTGGCCAGAACGTCGCGCATCACGTCGATGAAGTAGGTGTTCTCGGCCTCGACGCCCAGCGTGACGCGGAAGTACTCGTCGTAGCGCTCGCCGGCGAAGGGGTCGAAGCACTTGATCTGAATGCCGCGCTCGGCCATGCGCGCCTTGAGCCACGCGCCGGTGCGGCCGTCGGTGAAGCGCGCGAAGATGAAGTTGACCTGGCTCGGGAAGGCCTCAACACCCTTCATCGCGCTCATGCCGTCGAGCAGCACCTTGCGCTCTTTGGCGCAGGTGGCCCGCACAAAGGGCAGGTGCTCTTTGTCGTGCAGGCCGGCGATGACCATCGCCTCTTGCAGCATGCCCACGCGGTAGTCGGTGAGCTGGCCGTTGAGGTCTTTGACCAGCTGGGTGTTGCCCAACAGGTAGCCGACCCGCAGGCCGGCGAGGCCATAAGCGAAGGAGAAGGTGCGGCTGACCAGCAGGTTGGGGTAACGCGCGACCAGCGGCGAGATGTACTCGTGCTCGGCCTCATCGACGTACTGGACGTAGGCCTCGTCGATCCAGAAGGTGCTGGTCGGGTAGCGCTGCAGCAGCGGCTCGAGCTGCTTGCGGGTGATCAGCACGTTGCCGGTCGGGTTGTTCGGCGAGGTGATGTAGACGAAGCCCTCTTGTTTTTGCAGCCGCTGGTCGAGCAGGTCGACGTTGAGGCGGAAGCCGTCCTCGGGGGCGAGCGGCAGCATGTGCACGGTCAGGCCCAGCTCAGACGCCTTGCGGGGCACCTTTGAGTAGGTCAGCCGCGGCGTGATGATGGGGTAGCCGTTCTTGGCCAGCAGGTGCCGGGCGATGCGCTTGGGGCTGGCCTTGATGGTCGAGCGGATGACGTGCGGCACCACCTGCTTGAGGATGGGCCCCGACCCGTTCTGCAAGAACACGTTGTCGGCGTGCACCCCGTCGGCCGAGGCGATGGCGCCGCGCAGCCGGTCGTTGTTCGCGTCGGTGTAGTTGCGCAGCGAGGTGCGGTGGTTGAACCGCAGCATCGCGTCGAGCGAGGCCTGGGGGCAGTAGGTGCCGTCGTTGAGGCCCAGGTTGAGCGGGAGGCTGACCCCCGCCGGCAGCTCCACCTTCGCGTTCATCTCGCCTCCAGGCCGCCCGGCCTCGGGCGACCGCAGCGGACCAACGGGCCCGCCGCGTCTCTCCCCGGCCGCTATCTGTCGGCCCGGCCCTTGACCACGGCTCAGCGGTCGTACCACTCGGGCTTGACGAGCTGCTGGTAATGTTCGACGTTCAGCGGGCTGATGCGGCGCTTGACCGCGTCGACCGCCATCGCCGCGCTGACCTTGGTGAACCAGAGGTACATGTCGCGCTTGTAGGGCACGCGGCTGAGCAGACCCTTGGCCAGCCAGCGGTTGTTGACCAGCTCGCGGTTGAGCCGCCAGATCTCTTCGGCGATCTCGTCTTTGGTCATGTACTGGCTGTCGAGCACCGGGGTGAGCCAGTCGAAGTTGTCGAAGTCGGCCTCGGTGATGTGGCCGTTGGCGATGGCCTCGTCGTAGATCGGCGTGCCGGGCACCGGCGTGATGGGGTGGAAGGCGGGGAAGTCAACGTCGAGCGACTTGGCCATGTCAAGCTGGCGTTGCAGCGTCTCTTTGCTCTCTTCTTTGACCCCGACGATAAAGGTCGCCTGCACGAAGACCTCGGGGTAACGCCGCTTGAAGATCTCGAGCGCTTGGCGGGCCACACCCTTGGTGTAGAAGCGCTTGTCGAGCAAGGTCAGCGCGTCGTCTTCGGCCCGCTCGACGCCAATGAGGATGTGGCTGAGCCCCGCGCGGATGAGCTTCTCAAGGATGCCGCTCTTCTCGTCGCGCACGATGCAGTCGGCGCGCATGAACGCGAACCACTTGGTCTGCATGCCGCTGCGCAGCATGGTCTCGGCGAACTCGTCATTGAAGTGCGGGTCGATGTTCCAGCTCTCGTCGACCCAGACATAGCCGCGCTTGCCGTGCTTCCAATACAGCAGCTCGAGCTCTTCGAAGACGCGGCCCACCGACTTGCTGCGCCAGCGCGGCCGCAGCTGGGCGTTGCCGTCTTCGTCGTACTTGCGGTCGGCCATGGTGGTCCACCACGCGCAGAAGCTGCACTTGCTCACGCAGCCCCGGCTGTGGTGGATGGTCGTGCCGCCCGGCGAGAAGAGGTAGCGGCTGCGGCCATAGAGCTCCATCGGCATGAGGTCGTAGGCGGGCAGCGGGATGGTATCGAGGTCTTTGACGAGCTGGCGCGGCTTGTTGCGCACCAGCTCTTCGCCGTTGAACCAGGCCACGCCGTCGACGCGGCTGAGGTCGGGGTTGGTCTTGGCCAGCTCACGCACCAGCTCGACGATGGTGACCTCGCCCTCGCCAATGCAGACAAAGTCGATGTCGCTGCCCGCCTTGAGGTAGCGGTGGGCGAGGTTGGTGAAGTGGCCGCCGCCCGCCACGGTCTTTGCCCGCGGCGCGACCTCTTTGCACAAGCGGAAGAAGCGCAGCGCCTCGCTCGCATAGAGCGCGTGGTTCTCGCCGCAGCCGATGACGTCGGGGTCGAGGCGCTTGATCTCGTCGGCGAGGCTCTTCCACCCGATGTGCAGCGGCATGCAGTCGAGCACGATGACCTCGACGCCGGGCTCGGCCCGCAGCGCGCCGGCCAGGGCCGGCAGGGCCTGCTGCAACAAGAAGTTGTCGCCCTCAGAGGTGTAGGGCCAGTACATGCGGGGCGGTTGGACGATGAGGACGCGCATGGCGGCAGTCTACCGCACAGGGGCGCCCTGGCGAGGCGGGCTGCGCTCCCGCAGGCTCTTGCGGAATTTCGCGGAGGACGCTCAGCTGGGCGTTGAGCTGGCTGCCCCCCGATCCGTTGGGCAGGCGAGGGGAGGCCTCTCCGCAGGTCGGCGGGTCCCCGCCGCGCAGACAACTGTGGACAACAGGTCCGCCGCGCGGGTCCGAAGGCCGCCCGACCCCAGACCCCGCTCGCCCATCGCCCGGAGCCCGCATGCGCGCCCCAGAGACCCTCGCCCACGTCCTGGTGATCGATGACGACCCCGGGATGCGCAAGATGTTGGGCGCGGCGCTGCGGCGCGAGGCCTTCGTCGTCGACGAGGCGGCCGATGGCCTGAGCGCGCTCGAGCGCTTTCGCCAGCAGGTCCCCGACCTCATCGTGCTCGACGTGCAGATGCCAGGGATGGACGGTTTTGCCACCTGCCGCGCTCTGCGCTCGATGCCCGGCGGCCGCACCTTGCCAATCATGGTGATGACCGGCAGCGACGAGCCAGACGCGGTGGCCCGGGCCTACGAGGCCGGCGCCACCGACTTTATCAGCAAGCCCTTCCACCCCCGCCTGCTGCAAGACCGCGTGCGCTTCTTGCTGCGGGCCGTCGGCGCTTTTGAGCGCCTGCGGCGCTCTGAGCGCCACCTCGCCATCGCCCAGCGCATCGCCCGCCTCGGCAACTGGGTGCTCGAGCTCAGCGCGGGCCGGCTCGAGTGCTCGGGCGAGGCGATGCGCCTGATGGGCCTCAGCGTCGAGCCCCGCACCTACGCCGATCTGCACCAGCACGTCCTGGCCGATGACCGCGACCGCACGCTGAGCGCCTTTGCCCGCGCCCTCGACCGCCGCGAGGGCTATGACCTGCGCTACCGCATCCCCGAAGAGGGCGGCGAGCAGGGCCACCGCTGGGTGCAAGAGCACGGCGAGTTCGTGCAGGACGCCGACGCCGGCGAGACCCTGCTCATCGGCACCGTGCACGACATCACCGAGCAGGTGCAGAGCCAGCGGCGCATCCAAGAGCTGGCCTTCCAAGACGTGGTCACCGGCCGGGCCAACCGCGCGCGCTTCACCGCCGCGCTCGAAGCGGCGGTGGTCCACGCCGCCGCCGTCTCCACCCCGCTGGCGGTGCTCTTCGTCGATCTCGACCGGTTTAAGCGCATCAACGACACGCTCGGCCACACCACCGGCGACCAGCTGCTGCGCTCGGCGGCCGACCGCCTTGAGCAGGTGCTGCACGAGCACGCGCTCGGCGGCGAGGCCCTGCTCGCCCGGCTCGGGGGCGATGAGTTCGCCGTGCTCGCCCCCGGGGTCGGCGAAGATGAGCTCAGCCTCGAGCTGGCCCGCCGCCTGATCGCCGCGCTTGAGGTCCCTTTCGTCGTCGGGGAGTACGAGCTGGTCGTCTCGGCCAGCGTGGGCATCGCGCGCTACCCGATCGACGGGGCCGACGCCGAGACCCTGCTGCGCCGGGCCGACGCGGCCATGTACGAGGTCAAAGACAGCGGCGGGAACAACGTGCGGGTCTTCAACCGCAGCCAGCGCGACGGCGCCGACGAGCGGCTGTGGCTCGAGGCCTCGCTGCGCAAGGCCCTCGACCGCGGCGAGTTTGAGCTCTACTACCAGCCCAAGATCGACCTGCAGACCAACCAGTTCGTCAGCACCGAGGCGCTGATCCGCTGGCGGCACCCCGAGCGTGGCCTCATCTCGCCCGGCTGGTTCATCCCCCTGGCCGAAGAGACCGGGCTCATCGTGCCGATCGGCGAGTGGGTGCTCAAGCAGGCCTGCAAGCAGCAGGCGGCCTGGATGGCCATGGGGCTGCCCCTCGAATCGGTGGCGGTCAACCTCAGCGTCAAGCAGCTCAGCCTGCGCAACCTCACCGGGCTGGTGCAGCAGGCCCTCGACGACGCCCACCTGCCGGCCGACGCGCTCGAGCTCGAGGTCACCGAGAGCATGGTCATGCGCGACGTGACCAGCGCGGTCGCCACCCTGGCCCGCCTCAAGCAGATCGGCGTGGGCATCGCGATCGACGACTTCGGCACCGGCCACGCCTCGCTGCGCTACCTGCGCGAATTCCCGGTCGACACGCTGAAGATCGACCGCGCCTTCGTCGACGGCGTCTGCAAAGACACCGACAGCGCGGCGATCGCCGAGATGATCATCAAGCTCGGCCACCTGCTCGGCCTCAAGACCGTGGCCGAGGGCATCGAGCAAGAAGACCAGCGCGACTACCTCGCCCGCGGCGGCTGCAATGTGGGCCAGGGCTACCTGTTCAGCCCGCCGGTGCCCGCGCCCCGCCTTGAGGCCCTGCTGCGGGCCCGTCTCGCCAGCTGAGGGCGGGGGCGGAGCTGGGCGCCCCGCCCGCGGGGCGGGCGGCGGCCCCCCTGCGGGCGCGGCCTTCGGCCTTGGTCACCCGGCGTGGCCGGGCGACCCGCCTGCGGCGGCCCTCCGGTCGGCCTGGCGCGCGCGAAGCGGAGCCCCCTGCGGTGGCCTCGGCCGGGGGGCGTTGCGGGGGGCTGGCCCCCCGCCCCCGGACCTCGCGCTCCCCAGCGGTTAGGCAGGGGGCCCGAGGTGCCCCTTGACCAGCCCAGCGCGTCGCCCCCTCCATGATGACGACGTGGTCATCGTTCACGCCCTCCGCACGCCCATTGGGCGCTTCGGTGGGGGCCTGGCCGGGCAGCGGCCCGACGACCTCGCGGCCCTGGTGCTGCGGGCCGTGGTCGACCAGAGCGGCGCGCCAGAGGGCGAGATCGACGAGGTCTTCCTCGGCTGCGCCAACCAGGCCGGCGAAGACAACCGCAACATCGCCCGCATGGCCCTGCTGCTCGCCGGTCTGCCCCAAACAGTGCCCGGGGTGACCGTGAACCGCCTCTGCGCCAGCGGCCTCGAGGCGGTGGTGCAGGCGACCCGGGCCGCCCGCTGCGGCGAGGGCGCCCTGCTGCTGGCCGGCGGCGTCGAGAGCATGAGCCGCGCGCCCTACTCGATGGCCCGCGGGCCCCAGCTGCCCAAGGCGGGCAACGTCACGGTCTACGACACGAGCCTGGGCTGGCGCTACCCAAACCCCAAGATGGAGGCGATCTTTCCCCTCGAGGCCATGGGCGAGACCGCTGAGAACGTGGCCGCGCAGCTGGGCATCTCGCGGGCCGACCAGGATGCCTTCGCCTTGGCCAGCCACAACAAGGCCGTCGCCGCCCAGGCCGCTGGCGCCTTCGCCAACGAGCTGCTGGCCGTCGAGATCGGCGACAGCAAGCGCCCGGCCCAGCTCAGCGCCGACGAGGGCCCGCGGGCCGACAGCACGCTCGCCGCGCTGGCCAAGCTCAAGCCGGCCTTCCGCGCCGGGGGCAGCGTGACCGCCGGCAACAGCTCGACGCTCAACGACGGCGCCGCCGCGCTGTTGCTCGCCACCGCGGGCAAGGCGCGCGCGCTGGGCCTTCGCCCCCGCGCCCGGGTGCTCTCGGCCGGCGCCGCCGGGGTCGACCCGCGGGTGATGGGCCTCGGCCCGGTGCCCGCCACCCGCCTCGCGCTGCAGCGGGCGGGCCTGCAGGTCGGTGATCTCGACCTCATCGAGCTCAACGAGGCCTTCGCCGCCCAGAGCCTCGGCGTGATCCAGCAGCTCGGCCTCGACGCCGACCGGGTCAACGTGCACGGCGGCGCGATCGCGCTCGGCCACCCGCTGGGCTGCTCGGGCGCCCGCATCTTGACCACGCTGCTGTGCGCGCTCGAGCGGCACGACAAGCAGCTCGGCATGGCCAGCCTCTGCGTGGGCGTGGGCCAGGGCCTCAGCCTGATCATCGAGCGGGTCTGAGCCGGGGCCCTCGCCCCGCGGCTGCCCCGTCTTTGCACCCGACCCCATCCACCCCGCGGAGCCCCCGTGAGCCTGCCCCCCTCTCCCTTCTCGACCGTCGCCGTCATCGGCGCGGGCACCATGGGCCACGGCATCGCCCAGGTCTGCGCCGCTGCCGGCCTGACCGTCCGCCTCTACGACCTGACCGAGGCCGCGGTCGGTCGCGGGGCCGACGCGGTGCGCGCCAACCTCGACAAGGGCGTGGCCAAGGGCAAGCTCAGCGCCGACGAGGCGACCGCCACCCTCGCCCGGCTCTCGACCACGACCGCGCTCGGCGCGGCGGCCGCGGGCGCCGATCTGGTGGTCGAGGCCATCCCCGAGAAGCTCGAGCTCAAGCAGGGCCTGCTGCGAGATCTGGCGCCCCACCTCGCCCCGGGCGCGGTCTTCGGCAGCAACACGAGCTCGATCTCGATCGGCGCCATCGCCGCCGCCGCGCCCGACCCGAGCGCCGTCGTCGGCCTGCACTTCTTCAACCCCGTGCACATCATGGCCCTGCTCGAGGTCATTCACCACGCGGGCACCGCGCCGGCGGTGCGCGAGGCCGCCCTGCGCTTCGGCGCGGCCATCGGCAAAGAGTGCATCTCGGTGCGCGACATGCCCGGTTTTGCCACCAGCCGGCTCGGCGTGGCCCTGGGCATGGAGGCCATCCGCATGGTGCAAGATGGCGTGGCCAGCGCCGAAGACATCGACAAGGCCATGGTGCTCGGCTACCGCCACCCGGTCGGCCCCCTGCGCCTGACCGACATGGTCGGCCTCGACGTGCGCCTGCACATCGGCGAGTACCTCGCCGGGGCGCTGGGCAACCCCGCGTTTACGCCGCCCCCCCTGATGCGCGAGATGGTGGCGGCGGGCAAGCTCGGGCAGAAGAGCGGCCAGGGCTTCTACCGCTGGTGAGGGCGCGGGTGGCGCCTCAGCCCGCCGCACCCGGCGGCGCCCACCGCGCCATCCACCACGCCAGATCATCGTCCCCACCGCCATAGGCGCGGGTCATCACCGCGCCGAGCGCGCCGAGCAGGGCCGGTCGCTCCGCCGCCGCGGCCGCGGCCCCCGCGCGGGCCAGCGCCGCGCCCTCGGCCCAGGCCCCGTGGTCAGCGGGCAGGGGCAGGGCGGCGACCTCCCGCGCGCGCAGCTTGATCGCGCCCGCGCTCAGCGCGGCCCCATAGGCAGCCGAAGCAGCCGCGCGGGCCACCGGCGGCGCGAGAAGGGCGGCGAGCAGGCGCCAGAGATCGGCCGGGTCGTGGGGCAGGGCGGCGATGGTCGGCACCGTGTTGAGGGCCGTGCCGGCGAGATCGACGCAGGCCTCAATGATCTTGGCTTGGGTCGCCACGATGAGCTTGGGCCGCAGGCGGGCCTCGGCCCAGGCCCCGAGGCGCGGGTCGGCCGCCCGCAGCGCGGCGAGGTCGACCACGGGCGCCTCGTAGCGGACGCCCCCGAAGCGGCAGGGGCGCGCCCCCCAGGCCGAGGCCAGGGGCTCGATGAGGCCGCTGGTGAGCAGGCGCGGGCCGTCGTGTCCGGCCCCGGCCTCGCGCACAAAGGGGATGAGGCCGTAGAACTGGTCGCGGAAGTCGGCGGTGACCTCGGCCAGATCACGCACCTGGCCGCTGATCTGAAGGATGGCGCCCCCCAACGCCGCCCCGCCGCCCGCGCACAGCGGCCCCCAGCTCTGGCCCCCGGGCGGCAGGGCCTCGGCGCCGGTGGCCACCGCGTCGGTCGGGGGCGCCCCCTCCCAGCGCGGGGCGGGCGCCCCCTCGACCGCGCCCTTCTCGAAGACGGGCAGGCAGACCCGCACCGTCGCGCCGGGGAAGACCGGGGCCTCGCTCCACCACAGGCCGGCGAGGCGGGCCTCGGCGGCGAACTTTTGGC
This sequence comes from Deltaproteobacteria bacterium, assembly GCA_016792625.1. Classification (GTDB taxonomy): domain Bacteria; phylum Myxococcota_A; class UBA796; order UBA796; family UBA2385; genus JAEUKK01. Next base: position 11,776 of record JAEUKK010000007.1, read on the forward strand.
GGGTGGGCCCCGCGCCCGCGGTGGCGAGCAGCGAGAGCGGCTGCACCAGGGCCACCCGGCCGCCTGGCCGGCAGAGGTCGAGCGCCCGGGCGAGGAAGAGGGCCGCGGCGTCGGTGGTCGCGGTGCGCAGACCGGGCAGGCCCGCGTCGAGCAGGGGGAAGGTCGCGGGGGGCCGCGCGGTGCGGGCGCTGCGGGCGGCGAGGAAGGGCGGGTTGCCCACCACCACGTCAAAGCCGCCGCTGGCAAGCGGTCGGGGGAAGACCAGCGGCCAGTGCAGCGGGCACAGCGGCGGCGCTCCGGGTCGCAGGTGGGCCGCGCACCAGGCGGCCGGGTCGGCGGGCAGCGGGGCCGGCGCGGGGTGGGGCAGGCCGAGCAGCGCGTCGCCGAGCTGCACCTGGGCGTCGAAGGCGGCGAGGGGCAGCGCGGGATCGGCGGCATCCAGCCACAAGCGCAGCCGGCAGAGCTCGGCGGCCCCCGGGTCGAGCTCGACGCCGAAGACCCGCAGCGTCGCCACGCGCCGGGCCGCCGGGTCGGGCCCCGCCGCCGCCCGCAGGCGCCGCGCCGCGGCCACCAAGAAGTGCCCGGCCCCGCAGGCCGGGTCGAGAACGGCAGGCAGCGGACCATCGGCGGCGAGGGCGGGGGTGAGCGCGAGGTCGAGGGCCAGCGCGACCACGGCATCGGGCGTATACCAGGCGCCGGCGCCCTTGCGTACCTCGTCGGGATCATCGCCGAGCAGGCTGTCGTAGGCGAGGCCGAGGTCCGAGGCGGGCCCGCCCTCGGCCGCCCAGGCGGCGAGCGGGGCGCGGGCCGCCCACAGGCCGGCGGGGGCGGCCGCGCACAAGGCGCCGACCGGGTCGGCCTCTGGTGCCTCGACCTGCGTCGTCGTGGGCGGATGGAGCGCCGGTGGATCGTGCGGGCAGAGCCCGGCCACCGCCGCGGCCCAGGCGTCGGGGTCGGCCGCGCCGAGGGCGACCGCCGCGGGCAGCCGGTCTGTGGGCAGCGCGGGCAGCAGGCCCTCGCGGGCGGCGAAGAGCAGCGCCGCCGCCCGGTGCAGGGCGCGCCGCAGGGCCGGGGCCGGCGCGGGGCCCGCCGCTGCACGCCAAGCCGCGGCCGCCGCGTCGAGGGCCGCCGCCGCACGCAAGGCCTCAGGCGCGGGGCGCGGGGCGCGGGTGGGCGGCACGGGCGCTCCTTCGGCTGCGCGGGGATGGGCGCGCCGGGCGCTATCCTCGGCGGGCGGGCGGGCGCCAGCGGGCCGCGCTCCGGCCCGGGATAAGCGCAGGCGGGAGGTGCCCATGGGCAAGGTCACGGCGCTGCTCGCGCAGCGGGCGCAAGAGGCCAAGGCGGCCGAGCTCAAGGCGGCGGCCGAGGCCCGGGCGCTGCGGGCCCGCTTCGACGAGAAGCTGCAGCTCTACCTTGTGCTGCAGGTGGCGGGCGCGATGTGCGCCACGGTCTTCGGCGTGCTCCTGCTGCCGGTCTGGCTGGTGGTCGGGCCGATGTGGGCGGCCCGCTACTTCAAGACCCTCGAGGCGCGGGTGACCGAGCGCAGCCTCGAGGTGCGCGGCGGCGTGTGGTTCCGCCGCGAGACCAGCGTGCCCCTCGACAAGATCCAAGACCTGAGCCTGCTGCACGGGCCCCTGCTCAACGCGCTGGGCCTCGCGACCCTGCGCATCGACACCGCGGGCGGCGCGGCCACCCCGGGGGCCTCTGCCGCGCAGCTCATCGGGATCATCGACGCCGCGCGTTTTCGCGACGAGGTGCTCGCGCGGCGCGACGGGCTCGCGGCCAAGGGCGCCGCCGCTGCGCCGGCGGTCGACCCGACCCTCTTGGAGATCCGCGACGCGCTGCTGCGCATCGAGGGGCTGCTGGCCGGCGGGCGCCCGGCGCGGCCGGCCCCGATCCCCGCTGCGGTCGAGGAGGAGGCGACCGCCGCCCTGACCGACACGCCGGAGCCGGGCGCGGAGCCGGAGGCAGAGCCGGACCCGGGGCCTGCGCCGGCGCCAGACCCCAGCGCCGACCTCGCCGCCCTGCTCGCCGAAGCTTTTGGTCCGCCGGCGTCGACCATCGACGAGCACCCAGGGCGGATCCCCGAGGGGAGCGCCTGGGCCTCAGGCGATGGGGATGGGGTGACGGAGAAGGCCCCCGCCCGCATGGAGCCACATCAGGCACCCGACCCCACCGACGACCCCCACGGCGCTTCGTAGGGGTCGCGGCGGGGGGCGGGCTGCGGGCGCTCGCTCAGCCCCGCGTCGGGTCGGCCCGCGCGAAGTCGGCCATCACCGCCGGCGCGCTGCTGTCGAAGCCGACCACGTCGAGCATGCCCGGGTCGTTGGGATCAGCGATGGTGAAGGCGTTCCCGAGCATACCCACCACGATGAGCTTGGCGGGCCGGTTCATCGCCGCGCGGTAGGCGCGCAGCGCCGCGGCGGGGTGGACCTTTCCGAACCAGGTCTCGTTGTCGGTGTACACGACGAAGGTGTCGACGGGGATGCGGTGCGTACGGGCGTGCTCGATCGGCAGGGCGCAGTCGGTGCCGCCCATGGGGATGGCGTCAAAGGTGCGGTGCACGGTCTCAAGGTCGGCCCGGCGGCCCAGATCGACACGCTGCAGCGTATGGCTGAACGCGTAGAGCTCGGTCGAGGGCTCGGTCTTGAGCGTGGTGAGCGCCATCGCCGCTGCCCCGACGCGCGGCGTGATGCCGGTCATCCCCGCGATCTCCCCGCAGCCCATCGAGCCCGAGACGTCGACCGCCAGCAGGTGCCGCGCACCGGTCGGGCGCACGGCGTGAAAGCTAGCATGGAAGGCCTTCTCGAGCCCGGCGCAGACCTCGTCATGCGGGGCCCACTTGAGCCCGCCGCGCAGGCCGCGCCCCGACCGGTAGGTGTGGAGCGCGACCAGCACAGAGAGGGGGTGGATCCGGCCGGCCCGCAGCGCGCGCGGGTCGGTGAGCGCCGCGCAGACCGCGGCCGCTGCGCCGCGGTCCCGCGAGAATAGGCCAATCGAGGTCATCTTGCCGAGGTTGCGCAGCAGCGCGGTCATGCCGATCGCCCCGGGGGTGTGGAGCAGCGCGCTCCACACGCCAGGGTTGTTCAAGACCTCGCTGGGCAGGCACTCGCGGGGCAGGGCGTGCTGGCGCACCAGCGCGGCCACCTGCGCAGGGTCGGCCTTGGCCGCCTGGGCGAGGCCCATGGCCCAAGGCAAACGCAGCGCCTCGCTGGGCTGGTTGGCCGGCACACCCTCGGGGAAGCCTTGGGTCACCCAGCGGAACAGCTCACCGTGGCCCAGCGTGGGCGGGCGCACATGGCAGAGGCGCAGCAGGTCGCGGTGCGACCAGCCCTCGCGCTGCTGGTACTTGGCCAGCTGCAGACCCAGCGCGTCCCACCCCTTGTCGGCGTACCAAGACCCCACGGCCTTTCGGGTCAAGCGACCCCAGCCGCCCATTTGGTCGATCAAGCGGGCGAGCTGGAAGAGGTGGGTGCCGGTGCGGCAGACCTGGGGCACCGCCGCGGCCGCCGCTTGGCGGGTGGCGAGGTCGCCCGACTTGAGGCAGTAGGCGAGCAGGGTGATCGCCGGGTCTTGGCGGGGGGCACGGCCCTCGACCGAGACCTCGGTCAGGGTGTGGACCACGCCCAGGCCGTCGCGCTGGATCATCGGCAAGAGGGTGGCGCAGGCGTCCAGGGTGAGCTCTCGGGGGCTCGCGTAGTAGCTGCCCGCGTCGGTGCCGAGGATGAGGAAGCGCTCGAGCCGCTGCTGGTCGCTGACCTTCCAGCTGTAGCCACCGGCGTTGTTCTTCACCTGGGGGGTCTTCGCGCCGGCGAGGGGGGCGCGCTGGCCCGTGGGGATGAGCTGGTGCAGCTTGGCGGCGCGGGACATGACAGACCTCCATTCGGAACGATGCGGGCGGACAGACCCCCCGTCGACGACGGGGGGAGAGATGTGGGGGAGAGAGGGCCGCGGCGCGCGGGTGGACGAGGGACAGCCGGCGGGGAATTCCAAACCAGAGGATAACCGCCGACCAACGGCCCGCCGCGCGCGACGCGGAGAGGGGAGACACCCAGGGGGCGTCCGAAGAGAGAGAGGGGAGGAGAGTGGCCCCGGCGGGAGTCGAACCCGCGACCACGATCGGAGTAGGATAAGGGACCGGCTCCGGCCCGCCTTCGCGGACAATGTATCGCCGGTCCCGGCGCGCTCTACCGCTGAGCTACGGGGCCTTGTGGGGGGTCGCGGGCTGCGCCGCCGTCCCACGCAGACCCCTTGAGCAAGCACCGTGCCAACCCTGGCCCGATCTCGCTTCGCTGCAGACGATGGCCATCCAGTGGTCATTCTCGCGCGCAGCCCTGTCGGGCGCCCTCCGATGGCACGCGGTCAAATATCCAGCACGATAAGGTGGGCGCGCTCATTGGAGAAGGAGCCGCGCCGGCCCTCTCCAGCTCCCCTGTTCCGCGGCCCGGCCGCCCGCGCCTCGGGCCCGCTCCAGGTCGCGCCCTCCTCTTCCCACTGGGCCGCACCACAATTCTCCGGCCCCCCGGTGGCCGGGGCGACCGGCCTTGGGTAGCTTCGTGTCATCTTGACGCAAAGCCCCCGCCGGAGCCCCGCCCATGCCCTCCATCACCGCCGGCCCCTCCTCCGATGCGGCGCCTGACGCTGCTCTCGCGCAGCACAGCGCGGGCCTCGACCCGCTCCCTGGCGCCGTCCTCCCCGCGGTGATCGAGGCGGTGGCCGTCGCCGCGGCGATGCTGCGGGCCGAGGCGCGGCGGCCGGGCGGGCCCCGGGGCGGCGGCGAGAGCGCCGACATTGACGCAGAGGTCGAGCGTGCGCTGGCCGCCCAGCTCTGCCCGCTGCTGCCCGGCGGCGCCTTTCTGGGCGAAGAGACTGGCGCGCTCGGCGACCCCTCGGCCCGCTACCGCTGGCACGTCGACCCCAACGACGGCACCGCCCCCTATTTGCGCGGGGCGCGCGGCTCGGCCGTCTCGGTTGGGCTCTGCCGCGACGGCCTGCCCGTGCTCGGCGTGGTCTGGGCGCCGCTGGCCCCCGACGACGACGGCGACTGGCTGGCCTGGGCCGAGGGCGGGCCGCTGCTGCGCCGGGGCGCGCCCATCCTGACCCCGCCGCTGCAATCGACGCTGGGCAAGCTCGACGTCGTCTTGGTCAGCCAGCACGCTGATCGGGCGGCGGCGGCCAACGCGGCCGCGGTCGCGCCGGCCCGCTACCGGGCGCTCCCGAGCATCGCGTGGCGGCTCGCGCTGGTCGCGGCGGGTGAGGCGGCGGCGGCGACCTCGCTGGCCGGCCCCTGGTCGTGGGATCTGGTGGGCGGCCACGCGCTGCTCCGCGCCGTCGGCGGCGAGGTGGTCGGCGCCGATGGGCGCCCCCTGCGCTACCCGGCGGCGGCCCGGCGCTTCCCGCGGGCCATCGGCGCCGCCCCCGCCTTGGCCGCGGCGCTGGCCGCCCGCCCCTGGGATGGCCTCAGCGGCGCCGATCCCGACGATGCGCTCACCGCCCGCTACCCGCTGGCCACGCCCGACCGGCGCCGCTGCGTGACCGACCCGGGCCGCCTCGCCCGCGCCCAGGGCTGCCTGCTCGGCCAGGTGGCCGGCGACGCGCTGGGCCAGCTGGTCGAGTTCCGCGACGCGGCCAGCATCGCCGCCCAGTACCCCGACGGGGTGCGCGCGCTGCACGACGGCGGGGCCTTCAACACCCTGGCCGGCCAGCCCACCGACGACAGCGAGCTCGCCCTGCTGCTCGCCCGCTGCCTGCTCGCCGAGGGCGGGCTGTCGGTGCCCGCGCTGCGCGCCGCCTACGTCGCGTGGATGCGCTCGGACCCCTTCGACATCGGCGGCACCACCGGCGCGGGCCTCGAGGGCCGGCCCAACCTGCACAGCCAAGCCAACGGCGCGCTGATGCGGGTGAGCCCGCTGGCCATCTTCGGGCTTGACCTGCCCGACGCCGACCTCGCCGACCTCGCCCGACAAGAGGCGGCCATCACCCACCCGCACCCCATTTGCGGCGACGCCAGCGCGGCCTTCTGCGTGGCCATCGCCCACGCGCTGCGGGCGGGTGACGGGCCCGCGGCGGCCCATGCGGCGGCCCTGGCCTGGGCCGAAGCTGACCCGGCGGTCGACCCCGCGGTGGTCGCCGACCTGCGCGCCGCCGCCGAGGGCCCGCCGCCCGAGTTCATGCACCAGATGGGCTGGGTGCGCATCGCCCTGCGCAACGCCTTCTTTGAGCTGCTGCACGCCCCGAGCCTCGAGGCTGGCCTCGTGCGCACGGTCGGCCGCGGCGGCGACACCGACACCAACGGGGCCATCGCCGGGGCGCTGCTCGGCGCCGTGTACGGCCGCGACGCCGTGCCCCTGGCGTGGCGCTCGGCGGTGCTCAGCTGCCGCGCGCTGCCCGGAAGCCGGCGGCCTCGTCCCAAGGCCCTCTGGCCGGTCGACGTGCCGCTGCTGGCCGAGCAGCTGCTCGCGGTCGGCGCTGTGGCGGCGGCCCCGCGCGGGGGGCTGTCCGCCTGAGCGTCTCCTCTCTCGTTTGAGGACCTTGACCGTGCTCGTCACCCTGACATGTCCCGCCTGCGGCGGCCCGCTCCCTCTCTCTGCTCGCTGGCTGACCACCCGCTGTCCCTACTGCACGGCCACGGTCACCCGTGCGGCGCGGCAGGTCGAGGCGGCGCGCTACCGGGCGGCGCTGGCCGCGCTCGACGGCGACGAGGCCGGGGTGGTCGGGGCGGAGGGTGTGGGCCAAGTGCGCCCCGCGCGGGTCGAGCTCCAGGCCCGATCCGGCCGGGGCGGGCGCCTTGAGGTGCTCGGGCTGCTGGCTCGGGGGGCGCGTGGTCCGGCGCTGCTGGTGCGGCGGGCGCGGGCCCTGTCCGAGCGGCTCGTGCTGCGGCTGGCCCGGCCCGGCGACGCGGGCGCGCTGGACGCGGCGGCGACGGCGCTCAACGCCCTGCAGCGCAGCGAAGCCAAGGGCGCGCCCACCTTCTCGCGCTGGCTGCCGCGGGTCGAGGCGCGCGGCGCCTGCCTCGGCGCCGAGGCCCTGCTCCTCTCCTATCCCCCGGGTTTTGTGGCCCGCCTCGACCTGCTGCGGCCCGTGGGCGGCGCCCTCGACCCGCGCCACCTCGTGTGGGTCGGCAAGCGCCTGCTCGAGCTGCTCCACTTCGTGCACCAATCCGGCTGGACCCACGGCGCGCTGCGGGCGCCGCACGTGCTCCTCCACCCCCGCGACCACGGGGCCTGGCTGGTGGGCTGGTCGGCCGCGCGGCCGATCTCGAGGGGGGCGGTCGAGGTCGAGCTGCGCGCCTGGGCCGGGTTGATCGCTGGGGTCGCGGCGCTTCGGGGCGCGGCCTTGCCCCAGGGGCTGCGCGGGGTGATCGATGGTGTGCTGGGCGGCGGTGAGCCCACAGGCCCCGTGCGACCGGCTGACCTTGAAGACGCCTGGGCGCTGCGCGCGGCTTGGGACGCGGCGGCGCGCGCCGACTTTGGCCCTGCGCGCTACCTGCGGCTCGACCTTGAGGCGCTACCCTCTCCGATCAGCTGGCCGGTGGTCTAAGCAATAAACAATGACGCATAGTGTGATGATGAAGGTAGGGCAGAGAAGGGTGGGCATCGGCGATGGGCGCCGGCGCCCAGAGAGGTGGGCGGGTCGACCGCCCGGGGCCGCGGCCCGACCGCGGGTTGAGGTGCAGCATGGGATATGGTGGATAGTCTGGTTTCTTGGTTGTGCTCGACGCGCTGGCCGCGCGTACCGTGCTAGTGATAGGCCTGCCCGGCGCTGCCCGACTGGCGCGGACACCGGCACTGCTTTCATGCTGATACTGTTATTGATGTTGAGGGGGATCGTATGGCGTCCATTGAATTGTCTACCTTTGACGAGGGCCAAAAACGGTTTGCGGACCTGTTGGCATTGATCAACTCGTTGGGTCACCACGTCCACCCGTCATCTGTGTTGGCCGGAATGCGGGAATCAGTCGATGCCGCCATGGCTGCATACTCGACCCAACGAGTGTCACCCGACCTGAACGTCCATCGCGTCATGCACGACTTTCTAAACGCAAAGTACCTAACCGATATATTCTTGGGAGAACAGGCGGGTCCGCTGCGCGATCAAGTTAACGAACGACTCGAGTACTTAACTTGTGGCGACCCCCGGCTACTTCAACAGGCCGAACGCTCGCGGGAACGAAATCTACTTGTCGAAGTAATTGTCGCGGCCACTTGTCGTCGTTTTTGCACTGACGTTCGTTTTGAGGAGCCTGATGTAACCGCATGTTTTCGGGGGCGTCGATGGGGCGTTGCATGCAAGAACCCATCTGGGAAGCCGACGACGACGATGAAACTGATCAAAGAAGGCGTTCGGCAGGTACGGAATAGCGACGTCGACGTGGGCTTGGTGCTCCTACACTCGAGTCACGTCCTGCGGCGGCGGGGGGTTTGGATGGCCAGCAGCAGCTCTGACTCGATGGAGTACAGGTCATTCCGGACGGCAGAAGCGGCTGCGTTTGATTTTGACCATGACGCCCGGTTGTCCTTCGAGCCCATAGGCGAGGAGATTCGTAGTGGACTCCAACGTAAGTGCTTCGTACCGACGACGAAGGTTCGCTGCGCGCTATTCCTCGCGATGGGTCCTACGATTGTCTCGAACCGGTACGCCACCATCGGAGCTTGCGTTCACGCGCCATTTCACAGGGACATGTCGATGGGGTTGTTTGTGAAACAATTCAATCGTCATTTTCAAAGGTATGGACAACAGCCGCGGTCAGGTTGACCTCCGCCGTACTGCAAGTCAGTGGTCCGGTTGTCGGGGGCTGCTCGGCCCGGCTCGCTCTCACCCGCAGGCGGCATGCTTCTGCGAAATTCGCGTCGAGCAGCGCCGCCCAGCCACCATCTGCCCGGACGCTGATGGCCGCACCATCGATGGTCAGCTAGGCGAGGGCGACCCTCTGCACCTCGCCGAACCCGGCCTGCGCGAGGGCGCGCAGCGGCGCAGCGACGGCCTCCATGTCGGACTGCGCTGGCACGGCGGCGCCCAGGCCGGGCACCGGGTGGTCGACCCCGACGGGCGGGCCCACGTCTGCGCGCAGGTGGGGGCCGGTCTGTTTGTGCCGGGGGTGTCGAGCCTGCTCGGGCCGCGCTTCTTGCTGCACCCGCTGGCGCTGGCGGTCGAGCGGCGACGCCTCGACGCGCTCGGGCTCAGCGGGCACCGGCTGGTCGTGCACGGCGAGGCGCTGGTCATCAGCCCCTACCACCAAGCGGCCAACCGCCTGCGCGAGGCGGCGCGGGGGGCCGGCCGACACGGCAGCTGCGGGCTCGGGGTGGGCGAGGCGGCGCGGCTCGCGCTGGTTGACCCCGCGTTGGCCCTGCGCGCGCGGGACCTCGCCACCCCCCGGGTGGCGCGCGCCCGCCTCGACGCCATTCGGGCGGCGCTCGGCGCCGAGCTGGCCCCGCTGCTCGCGGGCGATCCCACCGAGACGCGGGCCGCTGACGCCGCCCCAGGGCTGCCCGCCGCGGCCGCCGCGGCCCGTGCGCTGTGGGCCGACGCCGGCGCGCAGACTGCCTGGCTGGGCGCGGCGAGCGCGGCGGTTCTGCCGCTGCAGCGCGTCGAAGATGATGATCTGCGCGCTCTGTTCGGCGACCAGCCCCTGGTCTTTGAGGGGGCCCAGGGCATGCTGCTCGACGAGGGCCGCGGCCTGCACCCCCACACCACCTGGAGCACGGTCAGCGGGGCCGAGGTGCGGCGCCTGCTCGACCTCGCCGGGCGGGCCGGCGAGGCCCTGCACACGGTGGGCGTGCTGCGCCGCTGGCCGAGCCGCCATGGGGCGGGCCCCTTCCCGACCGAAGACCCTGCCCTCGCCGCGCTGCCCGAGGCGGCCAACGTCGACGGCCCCCACCAAGGCGCCTTCCGCCAGGGTGAGCCCGATCTGGTGCTGGCCCGCTACGCGCGCGCGGCCTGCGCGGCCGACGGCCCGGCGGTCGACAGCCTCGCCCTCACCGGCCTCGACCGACGCCCCCAGTTGGCCCGCGACCGCTGGTGCGCCGCCTACCAGGTCGACGGCCAGCGCCTCGCGCAGCTGCCGCTCGGGCACAACGGCGACCTGGCCCACCAGAGCGCGCTCTGCGCGCTGGCCGCGCGCGTTGCCCCGATCTGGGCCCCCGCGCCCTCCGGGGCGGCCTTCGCCCCCGCCTTCGCCGAGGCCTTGGGCCTGCCGCTGCAGGTGGTGACCTTCGGCCCCCGGGCGGGAGAGGAGCGGTTCGGCGCTTGAGCCGATGCGCCCCGGTCGCGGCCACGCGGTCCATAGAGGTGATCCCTAGTCCGCGCCCGATCAGTCCAGCGTCGGGTAGAGGATATCGCTGCGGAGCACATACTTCCGACCCGCGATCACCTCGGCCCCCTGGTGCGGCAACATGTGGTCGAAGACCAGCGCCTGACCCGCGATCGGGTAGATCGAGATGGTCTCAAACTCGGTCCAGCCGCCCTCGTCGACCTCGTTGAGGTAGACCATGAGGGTGAGCAGGCTGCGCTCGCCGCTGGGCTGCCGATAAAACCCATCGGTGTGCCAACGAAAGCGCTCCCCGGGCTTGTAGCGGTAGAAGCGCAGCCGCTCGTTCAAGCCGATGGGGGCCAGCCCCGCGCGCGTCGGCGGGATCGACGGCGCCAGCCGCGCCCAGAGCCACGCTGCGCGCTCCGGGTCGTCGACCATCACGCGCCCGTTGTTGCGCAGGTCGGGGCGCTGCACGGGGCCGCCGGCCAGAGACACCGGCGCCTCGTCGTAGCCGAGGGACTCGGACCAGTCGATCAGCGCGCGGCACTCGACCGGGGTGAGCAGATCGGGGACCGTGAACAGCGGCGGCGCGGCAAAGTGAGGCATCGGCGCTCCATCGCCCTCCTATATTCGCTGGGGCACGGCGCTGTTGGCCTCGGGCGGGGCGCCTCCGCGCGGGGCGGCGCTTGCGCGGCGGCGCTGCGCCTCCCGCTGTGGCCGCGGTGTCTCCGGCTGGCTCGGGTGCGCCCGCAGCCGCGGCGACGAGCTGTGCGCGCCGCAGGCCCATGCCGCCGGCCCGACCCCGCCCCGCTCGCCAGCCGCTCCTGGTCCTGTTAAGCGACGTCCTTAACGCGAGGTGACGCCGTGCACATCGACCAGCTCCTCCTCCAGATCGGCGTGGTGCTGCTGGTCGGGCGCTTCCTCACCCGCCTCATCCGCAAGCTCGGGCAGCCCGCGGTCATCGGCGAGATCGTCACCGGCATCGCGCTCGGGCCCTCGCTGCTCGGCGCGCTCGCCCCGGGGTGGATGGCGGCGGTCTTCCCCGCCGACTCCATGGCCGGCCTCGGCACCGTGGCGCAGCTCGGGCTCGTGTTTTTCATGTTCTTGGTCGGGCTCGAGTTCGACCCCCGCCTGCTCGCCGGGCGGGCCCGGGCGGCCCTGGTGATCAGCGGCGCGGGCATCTTGGTCCCCCTGGTGAGCGGCGTCGCGGTGGCCCTGGCCCTGCCGGCCGATCTCTCGCGGCCCGGCGTCCCGGTGACCTCCTTCGCGCTCTTCGTCGGCGTGGCGATGAGCGTCACCGCCTTTCCTGTGCTGGCGCGCATCCTCACCGAGCGGCGGCTGGTGCGCACGCCGGTGGGCGCCATGGCGCTGGCCGCGGCGGCGGTCGACGACGTCGCCGCGTGGAGCTTGCTCGCCGTGGTCGTCGGCATCGTGTCGGCGGCCGGGCCTTGGGGTGCGCTGACCACCGTGGGCCTCACCCTCGCCTATGCGGGGGCGGTTTGGTTCCTGGTGCGGCCGCTGCTGGCCCGCATCGGCCCCCGTGAGGGCAGCGAGGTCTCGGTCGAGCTGACCGCGGCCGCGGTGCTGCTGGTGGTCGCCTCTGCCTGGATCACCGAGCACATCGGCGTGCACGCCCTCTTCGGCGGCTTCTTGGTCGGGGCGGCGATGCCCCGCACCGGCGGCCTGTCCACCGCGCTCTCCGAAAAGATGGAGGACTTTGTCACCATCGTCCTCTTGCCGCTGTTCTTCGCCTACAGCGGCCTGCGCACCCAAATGGGCCTGCTGTCCAGCGCCGAGGACTGGGCCCTGACCGCCGGCCTGCTCTTCGTCGCCACCGCCGGCAAATTTGGGGGCAGCGCCCTCGCCGCGCGGTGGACGGGCCTCGGGGCCCGTGAGGCCGCGGCGGTCGGCGTGTTGATGAACACCCGCGGCTTGATGGAGATCGTCGTGCTCAACGTCGGTCTCGACATCGGCGTGGTCAGCGAGCGCATGTTCGCCATGATGGTCATCGTGGCCGTGGTCACGACCTGGATCACGACCCCGGTTTTGCGCCGGATCTATTCGCCCGCCCTGCAACAGACCCTCCACCACCCGCCGACCCCAGAGCCCGCGCCGGCGGTCCCCGCGGGCACCCTCCTCTGCGTGGCCGACCCCAAGCTCGCGCCGGCCCTGGTCGGCTTGGCCGCGGCGCTCGGGCGGTCGCGCCCCGGGCCGGTGTGGGTGGTGCACCTGCGCCCCATCGAGCGCCCCGGGGAGTACCTGCGGGGCGAGGCCGAAGCCGAGGCCGAGGCGGTCGAAGCGGCGACCACCGCCGCGGGGGCGGCCGGCCTCGGGGTCGAGGTGATCTCCTTCGCCTCGGCAGAGCCCGGCGACGACCTCGTGCAGATCGCCGCGATCAAGCGGCCGGCGCTCCTGCTCATGGGCGCGCACCGCAGCACGCTCGGGGTCGAAAACCTGGGCGGGGTCACCGGCGCGGTGCTGCGCGGGGCGCCCTGCGCGGTGGGCATCCTGGTCGACCACGGCCAACAGGGGCTCAGCACCTTGCGGGCCGATGGGCACGCGCCCGACGATGGGGTGGCGGCGCTCGCCGCCGCGCTCGCCGCGGGTGGGCTCCGCCCCGCTGAAGAGGGTGAGCGCCCCGACCTTCAGCTTCGACCCTACGCGGCGGGCCTGCGCGACGCCGATGGGGCGGGGAGCACCCTCTTGTTGCGCGCCGCCCCCGCGGCGACCTGAGCGGGGGCCACCATGCACTTCGGGAGCGTCCTCGGCCTGCTGCGCGCGCAGACGGGCCAGAGCCTGCGGGGGCTCAGCGGTCGGGCAGGGGTCTCTGCGGCCTACCTCAGCCGCCTCGAGCATGGGCACGACCCCGCGCCGCCGGCCGAGCGGGCCGCCGCGCTCGCGGGGGCCTTGGGTATCCCTCCGCAGATCTTGTACGAGCTGATCGACGAGGTGCGGGGTGACGCCGCGGACTGGGTGCGCGCGACGGCCACCGGTCGGCGCCTGGTCGCTGCGCTGCGGCGTCATGAGCTCGGCGAGGCCCAGCTCGCCCGTGTGCTGGCTTTTGTCCAGCAAGAGTTCCCTCTCGCTGACCCCGGCCTCAGCGCCGCCCAGCTGCTGGAGCCCGCCCGTGTGCTCCCCCGCGTGCGCGCCGGCGCCCTTCAAGACGCTTGGGCCCTGGCCGCGCTCCGCCTCGCGGGCCCCGCCTCGACGGCAGAGGTCTATGCGGCGCTCAGCAGCCCAGAGGGGGGTCTCTCGGGGATCGGCGCGGGCGTGGCGCTGCGCTTCGTTCGGGGGCATGCCGAGGCCCCTCGGGCCTGCTTGCTGATCGGCGAGGCCCCCTGGCCCTTGACCGCACCGGACGCAGAGCCAATTTACCTCATCTGGGCGCTGGTGGGCATCGGTGAGGGGCCAATCGGCGCCGAGGCGCTCGCCGCGGTCGCCCGCACCGCCGCGCCGGGCCTGACCCGGGCCCTCTGTGGGGCCGCGACGGGGGGCCAAGCCCTCGCGCTCCTCCAGGGCGTCGAGGCGGGCCCGCGGCGGCGCTGAGGGGCGCCTTCGGCCCCCCGCCTGGGCTTCGCCGGGGCCCCGGTCGCCGCTCCGCCCGCCGTCAAGCCGGCGGCCGGGATCGGCGCCCGCCCGGCTCGGTCGGCTGCGCCGACCGCGGCTGCGCCGCGCCCCGCGGTCGGCCGGGCGCGGGCGGGCAAAGACCCGGATCCGCCCGCTTCGCCATCGGGCTGAGCTCCGCCCCTCATCGGTTGGGCAGGGGCACCGCGACGATCCAATACGCGTTGCCATCGTCGGGCACCCGCACGTCGGGCACCCGCACCTCGGGCACCCGCACGTCGGGCACACCGTCACTGCACTGGTCGGCGCTGGCTTGCGCTCGCATGCCGAGGTCGCCGCACACGGACGTTTGGCGGCGGCGCTGCACAACCTGCCGCGCCCAGGCCATTTGGAGGTGCACCCCACCCCGAGGCCCCAATGCTCCCCCCGACCGACGCCCCCATCGGCGAAAACAGATCACCAGACGCCAATCTCGCGCACACTGGCCCCGCCGGCGTCAGCCCCCGCGTCAACCTCATCTTCCAGCGCATCTTCGGCGCGCCCGGCAGCGAGCCCCTGCTCATCGACCTGCTCAACTCGGTGCTCCGACCGCTGCGGCCCATCGTCGAGGTGCGCCTGCTCCACCCCGTGCTCAGCC
>JAEUKK010000073.1 GCA_016792625.1 Deltaproteobacteria bacterium
CGGCCAAGGGGCCCGCGGGCCCCTTGGATCCCCCGCCAAGGGGGGCCGGCGGGCCGGCTTCGCGCGGCGCAGGGCAGCGCCGCGCGCCAGCCCGCAATGGCCCCCCTTTGGAAACCCCCCATGGCGGCGCGTTTTGGGGTGGTTTTGGGCGATGAACGGGGCGCCGCGAAGGCCTGGACTTTTGCGGCTTGGGCTCAGCGGCCGGGGCTCGGCTGCTTGGGCTCAGCGGCTGGGGCGCTCGGCCGCTGGAGCTGGGCTCAGCGGCTCGGGTTGCTCTCGCCGGGGGTGGGCCCGTCGGTGGTGTCGTAGCTGCCGTCGGCGAGACGGATGTAGGCCTCTTCGGTGTCGAGCGCGGGTAGCGCGAGCTCTTGGGCGAGGCTGCCGTCGGGGCGCAGCAGGCTCACCGTCTCTCCGTCTTTGCTCAGCTTGAAGGGGGCGTGCCAGCCGGCTTCGCTGCCCTCGCCGTCGTCGCACCAGATGAGCGCGAAGCCGCCGGGGGGCAGCAGGCCGGCGTCGAGGACGAAGGGCTCGGCGCCGCCCTCGCGGTCGTCGGTCAGGGCCCAGCCGGCGAGGTCGAGGCTGGCGCCGGTCGGGTTGTAGAGCTCGACGAAGTCGCTGTAGTCGTCCGAGTCGCTGACCAGCTCGTTGATCACGGGGTCCGAGGACGGGTCGGGGTCGGCGTCGCTGTCTGCGTCGGAATCGGCGTCGCTGTCTGCGTCGCTGTCCGCGTCTGCATCGCTGTCCGCGTCTGCGTCGGCATCGGCGTCGCTGTCCGCGTCTGCGTCGGCATCGGCGTCCGTGTCTGCGTCAGACTCGTCGCCGGGGGTGGGCAGAGCGGTGTCCTGCGCGGCTTTTTCGACGCAGCCGGTGAGCGAGAGCGAGAGGGCCAGGGTGAGCAGGGTGCGCATGGGGGCCTCAGTCTGCAGCGGCGGCGTTGGGCGCGGCGGGGGTCGGCGGGGCGAAGGGCACCCACGCGGGGTCGCCGTCGGCGGCCCGGCCCCAGCTCTGCTCGGGCGGGCTCGCCGGCAGCAGGACCTCGTCGGCCAGCCCGCCGCTCGGATCGATCAGGGCCACGGCCTCGCCGTCCTTGCTCAGCTTGAAGGGGGCGTGCAGCGCGTCATCTTCGGCTTCGGCGGCCGCGTCGTCGCACCAGATGAGCAGGTGGCCGCCCGGCTCGAGCGCGAGGCCCGCGGGCAGGGCCCAGGGCTCCTCTTCGCCCAGCGCGTCGGTCAGGGCGAAGCCGTCGAGCGAGATGGGCGCGCTGGTGGGGTTGTACAGCTCGATCCAGTCCTCGCTCTCGGCGCTGTCGGCGAGCAGCTCGTTGAGCACCAGGCCCTCGCTGGGCGCGGCCTCGGCGGCGGGCGCGTCGAGATCGGCGTCGGCGAGGCCGGTGTCGGCGGGCAGGCGGGCCTCGCTGCAGCCGAGGAGCAGGAGCAGGGGGAGGGTCCGTTGGATCGCGGTCAGCATGGTCAGCTCCACGGGTGCGGACAGGGGGGGATCGTCATCAGGTCAGGGAAAGGGCAGGGGGGCGCTGAGCGGCAGCGCCTCGCGCAGGCGCAGGTCGAGCTGCACCCAGACGCCGGTCTCGGCGGCCAGGGCCGCGCTGCCGCTGAGCGCCCGCGCGGCGGGGTCGCGGCGGGTGTGGCTGAGGCTGGCGCTCAGACGGGCGGGGGCGGGCGCGCCGCCCGCGGCGGGCACCGGGGCGAAGCCGGCGCCGATGAGGCCGCGCAGCACGTCGTCGTTGTCGGCGGCGGGCAGGGTGTCGATGCGGTCGACCCGGGCGAAGCCGAGGGCCCGCGGGGTCGGCTCGACCTGGCCAAAAGCGCTCATCCCCCAGGGGGTGAGGGCCGCGTCGCCGCCGACCCCCCAGGTGCGCAGCAGCTCGACGCCGCCCCGGCCCTTGCCGAGCGCGGTGGTGGCGCGGCCGCCCAAGCGGTGGTCGCGGGCAAAACGTAGGCCCTGGCTGCCGTCGCGGGCGTAGAGCTGCAGCGAGAGAGCGTCGGGCGCGTCAATCCCGACGAGGGGGCGCAGGGTCAGGCTGCCCGCGAGGTCTTGGCCGCCGTTGCGCTCGCGGCGGCGGTAGCCCTCGCCGCTGGTCAGGCTCAGGCTCCCGCTGACCCAGCCGCGCGGGGCGGTCCAGGCGGCGGTGGCCCCCAGATCGCTGGGCTCGAGCCAACCCTCGGCTTCGGCGAGGCCCGGCGCCTGCGCCCGCAGGTCCCAGGCGTTGTTCCCGGGGATCACCCAGGGGTCGTCGACCAGGCCCGCGGCGAGCCCGAGGCCGATCGGCGCGACCCAGAGCCGGGCCTCGGCGATCTGCAGCCGCTGGACGATGCTCTCGCCGTCGATGCCGATGTAGCCGGTCTCGCCCCCGGCGCGCACGGCGTTGCTGACCAGGCGGGCGCCGACCGGCCCGCGGGCGAGGCCGAGCTCGAGGTTGGCCCGGGGCAGCACGAAGCGCTCGGGCAGGGCGGCGGCGGGCCGCGTCCACTCAAAGCGGCCGGCGACCTCCATCCCCACGCCGAGGCAGGCGTCGGCCGGCGCCGCGCCCGGTGGCGGCGGCAGCAGGATGGTGGCCAAGGCGGCGCAGGGGAGCATGCCCCTGTTGTAGTGCCCGCGGGTGGCCGCCCCGGCCCGGTCCTGGGGCAGCCTGCGGGCGGCTGTGTGACAGGACCGTGGCGCGCACCCCGACCGGCCATGCTCAGCAGTGGACCTTGTGTTTGCGCCGGTAGCGCTCCTTGCAGCCCACCACGAGCAGGCTGACCGGCGCGTGCCCCGCGTCCACCAGATCGATGCGGCGGGCGGCCTTCTTGCTCAGATCGATGACCCGCCCGGTCACGAAGGGGCCGCGGTCGTTGATGATCACGCGCACCGACTGGCCCGTGTCGCGGCGCTCGACCTTGACCACCGTGCCGAAGGGCAGGGTGCGGTGCGCGGCCGTCCGGCGCAGGTTGGGCCAAAAGCGCTCACCCGAGGCCGTCTTCTTGCCGCGAAAGCCGGGCCCGTACCAGCTCGCCTCACCGGGCGGCATGGGTTTGTGCGCGCAGGCGACGGTGAGCAAGATCGCACAGAGCAGCGTCCAGTGGCGGATCATGCGCGCCTCCGGCGCGGGGCGAGGGCCAGCGCGCCGAGCAGCAGCCCGAGGCCGGCCGGGCCCACCGGCGCGCCCGCGCAGCCGCTGCCCTTGGCCGCTCCTCCACCGTCCTCGGCGCCCTCCGCATCGTCGACCTGGGAACCTCCCCCGTCGCCGCCGTCGCTGGCGCCATCTCCGCCCGCGCCGCCGTCGGTGGCTCCGCCATCTCCACCCCCGTCCGTGGTGCCGTCCGCCGTCCCGTCGGCGCCGTCGGCCCCGTCCGCTCCCCCCTCGCCGCCGCCCGGGCAGGCCGCTTCGAGGGCCGCCCGGCGGTGCAAGCTCAGCAAGGTCAGGCCGCTGCCAAAGCCGAGCATGGGCACCGGGCCGGCGTAGGCGGCGGTGCTCGGCTCCATCAGTTCGGGCACCATGTCGTAGTTCTCGGCGGCTTGGTCGATGACCCAGGCCTCGAGGGCGCGGGCCTCGTCGAGGCGGCAGGCGCGGCGCAGGGCCTCGGCCAGCCGCAGATCGACCATGATCCACTCGTGGCGGTCATAGAGGTCGCCGTCGTCGTTGCGCATAAAACCGTTGCCGTGGGCCACGCGCAGGCCCTCCCAGGCGTCAAAACTCGCCGCCGCTTCGGGGCCCCGGGCGTCGATGAGCCCGAGGTTGATCGCCTCGACCGCCGCCAGATCCAGGCTGGGCAGGCCGCGCTGATGGTCCTCCAAGTTGGCGACCAGCACGCCATCCTCAGAGACGAGGTGGGCGCGCAGGCCCGCTTCGAGCTGGTCGGCGGTCGCCGCATAGGTCGCCGCCCGCCCATCCCCGGCCGCGGTGGCCAGCTCTGCCGCGGCGCGCAGGCCGGCGACCGCAAAGGCCGTGGTGTAGGTCCACCGGCGCTGGCGGCCGTCCCAGTGCCGCTCCCAGATCGAGCTGTCGGCGATGATCAGGTCCCAGGCCGGATCGACGCTCTCCACCAAAATGTCGGCCACGCCGTCAAGCAGGGCGGGCCGGACCGCGCTGAGATCACCGCCGGCGGCCTGCACCGCGCCGGCCGCCCAGAGCACCAGCCCGAAATTGTCCAGCTCGACGTTGGGCCCGGTGCCGTCGTCGTCGGACCACTCCGTGCCGTCGCCATAGGCCCGGCAGACCGAGAGCGCGTAGTCCTCGACCCCGATCAGGTCAGCGTAGTATCCGTTCTTTTCGTCTTGCAGCAGGAAGGTCAGCGCCGCGGTGGCCGCCTCGACCGCGCCGAGCTCGGCCAGCGCCCGGATGGCGTAGGCGGAGTCACGCGGCCAGGTGATGTTCCACTCGTGGGCAAAACCACCCACCGGCGCAGAGTTCGGGAAGGACGCCACGATCTGGCCGAGCGCGTCGTCGGCCTCGCGCACCTGGGCCATGCGCAGGTAGCCCAGCGCCGCCCGCCACACGGCCTGCTCCTCGGCGCTGAGGTCGTCAGGCGCGTCCATCCCGTCGAGGTGGCCCGCCCAGTCGGCTTGCGCGGCGTCCATCAAGGCGGCGGCGCCGCGGCCCGCGGCCCAGTCCCCCACCAGCGGCGGGGCGGTGGCCGTGTCAAAACCCGCCGAAAAGGCCAGCACATAGCCGACGGTGCGCGCCTCGCCGGGCGCGAGATCGCCGAGCTGCCAGCCCAGCGCGCCCACTTGGTCGTCGCCGCTGCCCTCGCAGCTGCGGTCGAGCGCCCCGCCCTCTTGTAGGCGGCGCCATACGTCGACGCAGGGGGTCAGATCGGTGGCCTCGGCCGGGATCATGTGCATCACCAGGCCGGTCTCTTCCCCCCACTCCACCAGGCCGCCGCTGCCTGGACCCCCCGCGATGCGCTCGCGGCGGTTCGCGCCGGCCCCATCTCCCCAGTCGGTGCCCACGTGCAGGTTGTTGAGCGCGTAGAGCTCGACGTCGGCGATAACGTCAGCGCCAATGTTCTCGACGGTCATTGTGTGCAGGGTGGCGGGCAGCTCGAGGTCCATGGGCGCGGTGTGGCGCTCGGTGAAGCGCAGGCCGCCCCGCTCGCGCCGCACCTCGATGACCGCGTTGCCGTCGAGCGGCGAGAGCGCCGTGTAGGACGTCAACCAGGCGCTGCCCTCGGCGCTGCGCACGCCGAAGTAGGCGTCGTAGAGCAGGTCGCGCACCGGGCCGTCGCCGGGGCTACGCACCTGGTAGACCCGGTCCGACCAGCGGTCGAGCACGCCGAAGCCCTCGGCCGATCCGGCGAAGGTGGTCACAGCGAGGCCATTGGCCACGGGCAGGCGGTGCACGCTGCGCCAGGGCTCGACCGCGGCGGCCGGGGCGGCGGTCCCGAGCACAAGGCCGACCAGCAGGCCAATGTGGAGAAGGGGGGCCCAGGTGAGCGAAGGGGGCGGGCGCATGGGGGCTCCTGCGGGCGCGGCGCGGCTGACCGGCGCGGTCGCCAGGATATGCCGGCGCGCGCGCCCCTCGGCGGCGCTTGGAGGTGCCCGTGGCCCAGGACCCCCCCGCCGGCGGACCCGGCGGCTCCCGTTTGGGCCGCATCGCCCGCCTCGGCGGCCTGACCAGCCGGGTCAGCGGCAGCTACCTCGGCCAGCGGCTCAAGGGCGCCTTTCAAGACAGCGAGACGGCGCAGGCGGCCCTGCGCACGCTGCACCTCGAGAACGCCGAGCGGGTCGTCGAGACCATGGGCTCGCTCAAGGGCGCGGCGATGAAGGTGGGCCAGTCGCTCGCCCTGGCCGTCGACGGCATGGACCTGCCGCCCGAGGTCAGCGGGATTCTGGGCAAGCTCAACGACAAAGCCGAGCCGGTGCCCTTCCCGATCATCAAGGCGGCGGTCGAGCGCGAGCTTGAGGCGCCCCTGCACCAGCTCTTCGCCAGCTTCGACCCACGGCCGCTGGGCACGGCCAGCCTCGCCCAGGCCCACGCCGCCACCCTGCCCGGCGGGCGGCGGGTGGTGGTCAAGGTGCTGCACCACGGCATCGAAGACAGCGTCGACAGCGATCTGGCCGCGCTCAAGTCCATCCTCGTGGCCGGCCGCATGCTCCGCCGCCCCAAAGAAGAGATGGACGCCATCTTCGAAGAGATCCGCGAGCGCCTGCAGGAAGAGCTCGACTACTACCGCGAGGCGGCCAACCTCGAGCACTTCGGCCGCTACCTGAAGATCGACGGCGTCGAGATCCCCCGCGCCGTGCCCGAGCGCAGCACCGGCCGCGTCCTCACCATGGACCGGGTCGAGGGCCGCAACCTCGACGCCTTCCTCGCCGACAGCAGCCCCGAGGCCCAGCAGGCGGCCGGCGTGCGCTTGGTCGAGGCCTTCCATGCGATGTACTACGAGCTGCGGGCCCTGCACGCCGACCCGCATGGGGGCAACTACCTCTTCCGGGATGACGGCACCATCGGCATCCTCGACTTCGGCTGTGTCAAGACCTTCTCGCCCTGGTGGGTGGGCGACTACGCCCGCATGGCCCGGGGCTTGGTCGACGGCGACCGCGCGCTCTGCCTGCGCGGGGCCCGGGCGATCGAGGTGCTGCGCAGCGGTGACCCCGAGGCCGAAGACGCGCTGATGGCGCTCGGGCAGGCCATCTGCGCGCCGCTGCAGGTCGATCACTTCGTGGCCGGCGCCGAAGACGACCGCACCCTCGACAACGTGAAAAAGGCCCTGGGGCCGGTGCTCAAGCGCAGCGACCTGCAAGGGCCGCGTGACCTGGTCTTTTTGCACCGCAGCTTGGGCGGCATCTACGGGATGCTGCGAAAGCTCCGCTGCGACCACACCTACCGCGCGACCTTCCTCAAGTACACCTCGCACGCGATCGCCGTGGCCGAGGGGCGGGCGCGCGACAAGGCCCCGGCGCTGGGCTGAGCCGGGTGGGCGGGGACGCCGCGCAGATCCGCCTGTGGCTCGAGGACGTCGAGGCCTCGGCCAAGAAGCAGCGCTGGGATGACGAGCGGCCGTGGCGCGCCGACTCCCACGTCTGGGAGGAGGGTGGCCTGCCCGTCGTCGATCTGCACGATCTGGGCGCGGCGATCGCCCGCCGGGCCGCCGAGGTGGTGGCCGCCCGGGCCGCCGAGCTCGAGGCCGGCGCCGTGCTGTTCATCGTGGGCAAGGGCAAGCACAGCAAGGGCAAGGCCGTGCTCGGCGAGGTGGTGCGCGAGGTGCTCGCCGCCCGCTGCCGCGCCGACGGCTGGCGCTGGGCCCCCGCCGCCGCCGGCCGCCTCGCGCTCATCGTCGACGAGCGCCGCGCGCCGGCCGCGGCGACCGGCCGCCTCGGCTTGGGCCTCTGGCTGCTCATCTTCACCTTGCTCAGCCTCGCGGTCTGGGCCTGCTTGGGGCTGCCCGGTGTGCGCTGAGCCGGGGGCCGGCGCGCCGAAGAGGGCCATCCAGACGTTGCTCTGGGCCCTGCCGGTGGCCGCCGCGGCCCGGCTATGGGCGGGCCTTCGCCAGCCGGCGGCGATCACCCCGCTGAGCCCGGCCGAGCTGAAGCTGCTCGACCCGCAGGTCTGGGACCCGCCGGCGCTCTGGCCCAGCCTCGACCGGGTGGCCGCGCTGGTCGCCGATCACGCGAATATGCACCACGGCGGCTACCTCGTGGTGCAGCTGCTCTGCTGGGCGGTCGACGGCCTGCTGCTCCTGCTTGGGATCGACCTGCCGCTCGGCGCGCTGCGCACCAGCGGCCTGCTGCTGGGCCTCGCGCTGACCGCGGCGTGGGCCTGGGCCGCGGCGGGCCTGCGGCTCGGGCCGGCGCTGGCGGGCCTCGCCTTGGCCCTGCCCCCCTTGTGGGCGACCCAGGGCTGGAGCCTCGCCTACGGGAGCCACGCCGAGGCCGGTATTTTCGTCGCGCTGCTCATCGGCGCCAAGGCCCGGGGGCGCGCGCTCTGGGCCTGCGCGGCGGCCGGAGCGGCGGCGGGCTTCGATCCGCTGCTGCTGCCCGCCCTGCTGCTCTGCGCGCCCGGCTGGTGGCCCGCAGGCCGGGCCCGCGCCGCCGCCCTGGCCCTGCTCGCTGGCGCGGCCCCCTTCACCCTGCCCCGGCTGCTCGCCGCCGGCCCCCGCCTGTGGACGCTCGGGGTGGCCGAGGGCCCCGAGACCCGCCTGCCGGCGCTGCTCTCGGGCATGGTCGACCCTTTTCAGCTCGGGGCGGCGCTGCGCGGGCTGGGCGCGGCGCAGCTCTTCCCGCCGGGCGCCTGGGAGGGCCGCGGCGCGGGCCTCTCGGCGGCCCTGCTCGGCGCGATCGGCCTCGCCGCCTTCTTCGGGGCGCCCCCGGCGCGGGCGCGGGCCGCCGGCTGGCTGCTGCGCGCGCTGCCCCTGGCCCATCTGCTGTGCTTGACGTTGATCTCGCCGATGCGCCCCCAGCTGCAGCACCGCTACCTGCTGCCGGTGCTCGGCGCGGCCTTGCTCTGGCCCGCGCTGGCTGCCCGGCGCCGCGGCGAGATTGGCGCGCTGGCCGCCGCTTTGGTCTTGGTGGTGGTCGGGCTGCAGGGGGCGTTGCACCTCGGCCTGCCCGCCCAAGGCACCGCCGCGGCCCGCGCCGCCTACCTCGGGCGCGGCCCGACCCCGGGGTGGCCCTGGGCCGCCCAGCGCCACGGCCTCGAGCAGCTCGACCCGGCGGGCGCCCCGGCCCTCGCCGCGCTGGCCGCCTGCCGGGCCGGCCCGGCGCCCGGTCGCCGCCTCGCCGCGCTGGACGCTGATCCCATGTGGTTGGGCGCGGTGGGCGTGGGCGGCCCCCGTTTTGGCGCCGCCCGCCTCGGCGAGCCGGGCCGGCCCCCGCAGCCGGCCCTCGACCTGCCCGACCGTGTCTCTGGCCAGGGCGCCGACCTCCACTTTGGCGTCGGGGTCGGCCTCGCCGCGCTGGAGCCGAGCGCGGCCGCCGCCGTCTCCACCACGCTCCGCCGCCTCCCCGCGGATGCGCGCCCGGCGGTCGAGGCCGGCCTGCGCTGGGGCCAAGCCGCCTTGGCCGGCGGCGCCCCCTGCCCGGCGCCCGGCGGCTGAGGGGCCGCGGACCCGTCCGCCGCGGCCGGCTACACTGCGCGCCCGCCCGCCCGGAGCCGCGATGACCGGAGCCCCCCCGCAAGGCCCACGCCCGACCAGCGCCCCGCTGCCCCCGGCGCTGGCGGCCCTGCAGCGCGCCGGCGTGCTGATCAGCGTCGAGCAGCGTGATCTCGACGCGGCCCGCCGCGATCTGTGGCCGCGCGACACGCTGCGCATGCGCGCGGGTGAGCTGCCGCCCGCGCCCCGGGCGGTGGCCTGGCCCTGCGACCGCGATCAGGTCCAGGCGCTGATCTCCGCGGCGGTCGACGAGGGGCTGCCGGTGATCCCCTATGGCGCCGGCTCGGGGGTCTGCGGGGGCGCCCGCGGCCATGAGGGCGCGCTGGTCATCGATCTCAAGAAGCTCGACCGGCTGGTGTCGATCGACCCGGTGCGGCGCCTGGCCCACGTCGAGGCGGGCTGCCTCGGCCAGCTGCTCGAAGACCAGCTCGCCCTGGCCGGCTGGACCACCGGCCACAGCCCGAGCTCGATCGCCTGCTCCACGGTGGGCGGCTGGGCGGCGGCCCGCAGCGCGGGGCAGTTCTCCTCTCGATACGGCGTTTTTGCCGACATCTGCGTGGGCGCGGCCATGGCGACCCCCGCCGGCCCGCTGGGCGCCGGGCTCTGGGCCCCCGCGGGCGGGCCCGACCGCCTGCCTGAGCTGCTCGGCTCAGAGGGCTCGCTCGGCGTCTTCACCGACCTGCTCGTGCGCATCGCGCCTCTGCCCGCCGAGCGCTGGCTGCGCGGCTACGTCTTCCCCACGCTCGAAGACGCCTGGGCGACCATGCGCGAGCTGCTCCAGGATGGCCTCTGGCCCAGCGTTCTCCGCCTTTACGACCCGCTCGACACCCGCATCGGCGGGCGCACCGGCAAAAAGAGCAAGGACCGCCCCGTGCTCAAGCGCCTGCGCAGCGCGGTCGAGGGCGTGCCGGCCCTGCGCAGCCGCATGCTCGAGCTGCCGCTGTCGCTGCCCAAGCTGCTCAACCGCTTGGCCGAGGGCCTCGGCCAAGGTGTGCTGCTGATCATTGGTTTCGAGGGCAGCGAGGCCGAGCGCGGGGCGACCTTGCCGCTGGCCGTCGAGCGCCTGAACCAGCGCGGCCGCGACCTCGGGCCGGGGCCGGGTGAGCACTGGTACGCCCACCGGCACGACGTCAGCTACAAGATGGCGCCGATCTTCGCGGGGGGAGCCTGGGCCGACACGATGGAGGTGGCGGCGCGCTGGTCGGACCTGCCCCGTCTCTACCGGGATGTGCGCGAGGCCATCGGCCGGACGGCGGTGGTCATGGCGCATATGAGCCACGCCTACCCCGAGGGCTGCAGCATCTACTTCTCCTTCGCCGCAGCAGGGGGAGAGGACGTGTATGACCGCACATGGGAGGCGGGGACCCAGGCGGCCTTAGGGGCCGGAGGCACCGTCTCCCACCACCACGGGGTCGGTCGGCTCAAAGCCGCGGCCGCCGCCGAGGAGCTCGGGCCCGCCCTGGTCGGCTGGGCGGCCCTGCGGCGGGCGCTCGACCCGACGGGGCGCCAAAACCCGGGCTGCCCCTTCCCTTTGGGGGCAGAGCAGCTCGAGGTGCGCGCGCCTGCGCCCCCGCCGCTGGCCCTGCCCGGCCCGGTGGTCGAGCTCTCGGTCATCGACCGGCTGGCCAAGGTGGACCCGCGGGCCGAGCCGGCGGAGATCGAGGCCGAGCTGGCCCGCATGGGCTGGCGCCTCGCGTGGCGGCCCGACCGCCCGCTGCTCGCGTGGCTGGCGGCGGCGCGGCCCTGCCTCGGGATGCGGCACGTGATGGACGTCTACAGCGCTGCGTTCTCCTTTCTCGACCGGGCAGGGGAGCGCCGCGCGGTGGTGCTCGGGCGCGCGCCCCGCAGCGCCGCCGGCCCCGACCTGCGCCTGCGGCTCATCGCCGAAGGTGAGGCGCTGGGCGCCACCCTCGACTGGGTCGAGCTGCCGGTGCTGCCCCTGGCCGCGCCGCTCTACGCGGTCGAGCCGCGCTTCCCCTCGCGGGGGCTGCCCCGGGCCCTGCCCGCGCCCCTGGTCGCCGCCCCCCTGCGCGGCGAGCTGCACCCCGATGATCTGCGCCCCCAGGCTGTGCTCGGCGAGCGCTGGATCTTCGCCGGGCCCGCTGCCCGGGCACGGGCCGCGGCCCTGGGGGCGGCCGCCGCGGTCGAGGCCCTGCCGCCGCGCGCGCCGCAGGACGCAGGCACCCCGCACCTGCCCGCCGCGGGCCTGCGCCCACCTTGGCTCGCGCCCGAGCCGCCCGAAGCCCTGGAGGGAGCATGGACAGCGCCGAGCTGCTGAGCTGCGTCTTCTGCCCGCGCCTCTGCCGCCACGTCTGCCCGGTCGCTGTCGGCAGCGGCCGCGAGGCGGCGACCCCCACCGCGATGATGACCGGCGTCTGGGCCTGGACCCAGGGGCGGGCCAGCGGGGCCTCGGCCTTCGCTGCCGCGAGCCTCTGCGTGAGCTGCGGCGCCTGCACGTCATTTTGTAAGCTGCACCGGCCGGTGCCCGAGCTGTTGGCCCAGGCCCGGGCCGAGATCGGCGGCCTGCCCGAGCAGGCGGCGCCGGGCCGCATTGAGGGCGGGGGTGAGCTGGTGGCGGTCGAGGCCGATGGCCGGCGCTGGGCCGAGGCCCTCGCCGCGCACCTCAGGCGCCCAGTCGCCCGCTTCCGCACCGAAGACAGCCTCGGCGCCGTGCTCCTCGGTGAGCCGGACCGCTTTGGGCCCTGGGCCCGCGCCCTGCGCGACCGCCTCGCTGGGCGCACCCTGGTCGTGGCCGACCACGAGAGCCTCGCCGTGGCCCGGGCCGCCGAGCTCACCGTGGTGCACCTCGTCGAGCTGGTGCCGGCCCTGCCCGCCGACCGGCCCCGGGTCAAGCCCTGCGGCGGGCCCCAGGCGCCCGGGCCCGAGGCGCCGCTGGCCTTGGCCTGCTGCGGGGGGCGCGCGCTGCTGCGGGCCGAGCACCCCGCGCTGGCCGCCGAGGTGGGCGCCGGCGCCGCCGCCCGCACGCCGCCCGGCGCGGTCTGCGCCGACAGCCGCTGCGGGGCCTGGCTGCGCCAACATGGCGCGCAGATCGATGATCCGGTGAGCCTGCTGCTCGAGGCCCAGCGGCCCTCGCCAGGGGCGGCGGCGGCCGGATAGCCGCGGCCCCCGCCCGTCGCCGCCCGAGGAGCCCCCCATGCCCGCACCGGCCCGCAGCGCGGCCCGCCTCACCGTGGTCCTCAACCCGCGGGCGGGCGCGGGCCGGGCGCTGCTGCAGCTCGACGCCCTCAAGCGCGCGCTCGACCGGCAATCCTCGGCGTGGGAGCTCAAGATCACCGAGGGCCCGGGCCACGCCGCCGCCCTCGCCCGGGCAGCGGCCCTCGCCGGCGCTGAGGTGGTCGCGGCCGCCGGCGGCGATGGCACCTGCCACGAGGTGGTCTGCGGGCTGCTGCCCGGCGGGGCCTGCGCCGAGGGCCTGCCCGACTTCGCGCTGATCCCCTTCGGTACGGGCAGCGACCTGCAGCGCAGCCTCAAGGCCCCCGACGCGCTCGACGAGGCGGTCGCCCTGGCCCTGCGCGGCCCGGGGCGCCCGATCGACGTGGGCCTCGCCGCGCTCAGCCGCCCGGGCGGGGCGCCGATGGGCCACCTCGAGCCCTTCATCAACGTGGCGGGTTTTGGCGCGAACGGCGAGGTGGTGCGCAAAGCCAACGCATCGAGCAAGCGGCTCGGCGGCGCGGCCACCTTCTTTGGCGCGGCCCTGAGCACGGCCTTTCGCTACAGCCCGCCGCGGGTGCGCTTGGCGCTGCGGGGCCCGGCGGGCGAGGGCAGCTGGGAAGGCCCGCTGCTCTCGGCTTTTGTGGCCAACGGCGCCTACTGCGGCGGCGGCATGTGGGTGGGCAAGGGCGGCGCCCTCGACGACGGCCTGCTCGACCTCTCGGTGCTGCCGCCCGATCCGGCGCTGACCCAGGTGCTGCGCTCCTCGCTGCTCTACGACGGCGGGCTGGCCAAGTGGCCGGGCCTGCGGCGCGCCGCGGTGCAGTCGATTGAGGCCACGCCCTGCGAAGATGCGCCAGTGTACGTTGATCTCGACGGCGAGTGCCCGGGCCAGCTCCCCGCGCGCTTCACGCTGCTGCCCGGCGCCCTGCGGGCCCGCGGGCTGTGGCGCCCGGGCGCCGCGGCCACCTAGACGCCCGGCCGCGCGGCCCAGGGCAGGCCCGCCCGCCCGCTCACCCGCGCGCCCGCCCCGAAGATGGGGCGGAGCAGCGCCGCCGCGCGCGGACGCATCGGCGCGCGCCGGGCCCCGGGCGACCGCCCGTGCACCTTGTGGGAGCGCCTCGGCCGGACCGGGCGTGGAAAGCGGCACTTCGTGCCAATTCCGCGTTTTGGGGCCGCCGGCACCGCCAGAGCGCCGCGCCTGTGGGCTTGCTCGGCCTTTGGTGGGGCTCGGCTTGCCCAACGTCGGAAACCTATAAATCTAAACCTGTCAGGAACCTGAAAACGTGGTGACAAGCGGTTACGATTTCCACGCGCTTCGCCCTCCCCATGCCCGCTGGACGAGGCTATGAACGTCACGGTTACGCGACGCACCTGAAAGGCAGCCGTCCAAAGTGTGTGCAACGACTGGTTCAGTTTGACGCAGCACCCCTGCGCTACGCGCCGCTCCGCGGCTCCCTTCGCCGGCTGGCCCCCCGCTCAATCCCAAAAATCA
This sequence comes from Deltaproteobacteria bacterium, assembly GCA_016792625.1. Classification (GTDB taxonomy): domain Bacteria; phylum Myxococcota_A; class UBA796; order UBA796; family UBA2385; genus JAEUKK01. The sequence continues at coordinate 13,759 of JAEUKK010000073.1, forward strand.
AAAAAGAGGTGGACGATGAACAAGGCTGACCTGACCGAGGCCCTCGCCGAGAAGGCCGACATCCCCAAGGTGCGCGCAGCGCAGTACATCAACATCATCGTTGAGGCCATTCACGAGGCACTCGTCGATGGTGAGAAGGTCACCATCTCCGACTTCGGCACCTTCACCGTCCGCCAGCGCAAGGGCTTCAACGGCCGCAACCCCCGCAGCGGCCAGCCGCAGGCGGTGGGCCCCAAGCGCATGCCGCAGTTCCGCGCCGGCAAGGGCCTCAAAGAGGCGCTGAACCCCGGTGACGACGTCGGCGGCGACGAGGCCTGAGCCCGGCGGGGCCGAGGCCGCGCTGCGCCTGAAGCCCCGATTCCCCGATGCTCTGGCGACCCACCGCGGCCGCGCCCTCCCCGGGGCCGGCCGCGGGCTTGTTTTTGCGGCGTGGTCCACGTGCTGGCCGTCCTCCGCGGGTGGGCGCCGCTCCGCCGGTGTATGCTCGGGGTTAGCCTCGGCGGCCGCCGCGGAGCGGCCTGCCCGCGCGCGGGCGACCCCTCCGCTCCTCCTCCGTGCTTCGCCTGCACCCCTCCCGATGGCTCAGGATCGCCCATGACGCGCCTCGTCGGCCCCTCGCTCCCGGTCCTTCTCCTGCTCGCTGGCTGCGGCGCGGCGGTTGAGCCGACCAAGACCGCGATCTTGTTGCCTGACCTCAACCTCTCCGCCGAGCGCATCGACTTCGGCGAGCTTGAGCTCGGCGGCGCCAGCACCCGCACCTTGATCGTCAAGAACAACGGCGATCTGGCCATGGGCATCGAGAGCATCGCGCTGGGTCAAGAGGGCTTTGAGGCCCACTTTGGCCTGTCGTGGAGCCCTGCCAGCGTGGTCTGCCCGGCGGGCACCGCGGCGGTGGCCAGCAAGGGCGCCTCGACCGACTCGTGGGACACCGGCGGCTCCAGCAGCGGCGGCAGCGGCGGGGGCAGCGGCTCTGGTGGGGATGGCGGCGGTGGTGACGGCGGGGGCGGCGGTGACGGGGGTGGTGGCGGCGGTGGCGCAAGCGCGGCGGCGGTCGTGCTCGAGCCCGGCTGCTCTTTGCCGGTCACGCTCAACTACCTGCCCTTGGCCGCGGGCCAGATGTACGCCTCGGTGCAGATCACCACGGTGACCGAGCCCGTCGACATCGAGGGCGGCGAGGTCCCGACCTTCTACCGCGACCCCGACCAGTTCGTGCAGTCGGTGGTGCTCGAGGGCGCGGCCACCCAGGGCACCGGGAACATCGTGGTGCGCAGCACCCGCGTCGACCTGGGGCACCACTACCCGGGCGAAGAGGCCGTCGGCTACGTCTACGTCTACAACGTCGGCGACGGCGAGCTCAACGTCAGCCCGCCCGCGCTGCCGCCCGAGTGCGCCGAGAACTTCCGCATCGACACCTCGAGCATGCCCTCGCGGCCGCTGGCTGGCTTTGAGGCCACGCTCTTCGAGGTGGTGTTCACGCCCACCAGCCTCGATCCGGCCTTCTGCGACCTCATCGTGGCCTCGGACGACGCCGACACCCCCGAGGTCACCGTCCAGGTCAAGGGCAACACGGGTGTCGACCCCGAGAACGTCGCGCCGACCGTGTTCATCCGCTCGCCGGCCCCGGGCTACCAGCACCAAGCGGCCGAGCCCCTGCGGATGGAGATCGACATGTTCGATCCCAACCAGCCCGCCGACACGCTGATCTGCAAGGTCCGCAGCCTGCTCGCCGAGACCAAGATCGCCGACTGCACGCCCACCGACGAGTCTGGCTACGTCCGCCTCGAGATCCCCTACGAGCTGCTGGTCACCGGCACCGACGCCCTGCTGGTCACCGTGACCGACCAGTCCGAGAAGATCGGCCGGGCCAGCACCACCGTGCTGTGGAACGCCCGCTACCCCGCCTCGGATGACGACGGCGACGGTTTTGGCGATGACCCCAGCGAGACCTTCATCGACTGTGACGACCACGACGTCGACATCTACCCCTCGGCGGCCGAGCTGCCCGACGGCAAAGACAACGACTGCGACGGCGCGGTCGACGAGGGCACCACCACCGGCGACGACGACGGCGACTCGGTCAGCGAGCAGGACGGCGACTGCGACGACGACAACCCGAGCACCTACCCGGGCGCGATGGAGGTCGCCGATGTCGCCGACAACGACTGCGACGGGCTCGTCGACGAGGGCACCTCGGTCAGCGATGACGACGGCGACGGTTTTACCGAGCTCGACCTCGACTGCGATGACTTCGACCCTGGCGTGAACCCGGCGGCCATCGAGTACTGCGACGGGGTCGACAACAACTGCAACGGCCTGCTCGACGGCTCTGACCCCACGGGCTGCGTGGCCATCGACGCGGCGCCGGGCATCTATGGCGGCATCCAGATGACCCGCACCGCGCTCGGCCCGGGCGAGGCGACCACGCTGTCGGTCTTCGTGGTCGACGCCGACGGCGACGCGCTCTCCTACTCCTGGACCGAAGACAGCAGCCTCGCCTCGCTCGGCTACTCGGGCTTCGACAGCACCACCGCCGCGTCCGTGGTCTGGACCGCGCCCGAGCTGCCCGAGGGCTCGACCGGCGCCATCTTCGATCTCAGCGTGCTGGTCACCGATCCCGATGGCAACTCGGACTGGGCCTTCGGCGAGATCTGGGTCTTCCCCGAGACCGTCTCGCTGGTCCAAGAGGTCACCGACGCCGAGGCCGCGACCGACAAGGGCGGCTGCGGCGGTGATGAGAGCTCGGCCGCGCTGATCGTGCTCGGTCTCGCTGGCGCTGCGCTCGGCCGCCGCCGTCGTCGGCGCTGAGCGGCCCTTGCGGTGTGGGCGGCCCGGCGCTGGGGGCCTTGCCCGCGCGCTACCGCCTGCTGCGCCCGCTCGGCCAGGGCGGCGAGGCCAGCGTCTGGCTCGCCGAAGACAGCGTGCTGGAGCGGCGGGTCGCCATCAAGCGCGGTCGGCGTCAGCTGCCCCCCGGCGCCGCGGCCTCACACGAAGCGCGCATCGGCGCGGGCATCGTGCACCCCCACGTGCTGCCCGTGCTCGACGCGGGGGTCGACGACGCGGGCTTCCCCTTCCTGATGGTGCCCTATGTGCGCGGGCCGACCCTGCGCGGGGCGATCCGGCGCTGCCACCAGGCTGACCCGGCCTGGCCGCTGCGGGGCTTGATCGGTAGCTGGGCGCTGCTCTGCGCGGCGGTCGCCCACGCGCACCGGCGCGGCGTTGTGCACGGCGACCTCTCGGCGGGCAACGTGCTGCTCGGCCCCTCGCTGGCCGGCGCCCCGCGCGAGGTCTTCCTCATCGACTGGGGTTTGGCCCGCGGGCCCCGGGCCGCGGCCCGGCGCGGCGGGCCGATGGGCACCCCCTCGACCATGGCCCCCGAGCTGGCCCGCGGCGCGGTCGAGATTGGCCCGCTGGTCGATATTTACGCCCTGGGCGCCATCCTGTTCCACGTGCTGGGCGGCCAGCGTTACCTCGCCGGCCTCAGCCGGGCCCAGGCCCTGCGCGCGCTCGCCCACCGTCCGCCCCTGCCGCGGCCCCCTGATCCGCGCCCGGGTGGCCTGCGTGCGCTGGTGCTGGCCTGTATGGACGAGGACCCGGCCCGTCGGCCGCCTCGGGTGGAGGAGCTGGAGGCCGCCGCGGCGGAGTTCTTGCGCCGCGCGGAGCGCGCTGACGCCGCCCGCGCCCGGCTGGCCGAGGCTCGGGTGCTGCGGGCCCGCGCCGAGGCGCTGCGGGCGCCCTTGGCCGCCGCCAGGGCCCAGCGTCAAGTCGAAGATGACCTTCTGTACGCCGATCTCATCGCAGGGCCTGAGCCAGATCGGCCGGTCTGCCCGGAGCTTGGGGCCGCGCTGCCCCCGCGGGCGGCGGCGGCGGTCCGGCGGGCGGCGGCGCTGGTGGCCGAAGCGGAGGCGGAGGCGGCCTTGGGGCGGGCGGCGCGCGCGGCGCGGCGGGCCCTGGTCTCGGGGGAGGGCGCCGGAGCGGCGGTCGATGGCGCAGGATCCGGCCGATCACCTTGGGCGCCGCCGGCCCCGTGGTGGGCGCCGGGGCCGGCCGCGCCGCCGGCGGAGGAGGGGGCCCCCGGGCGCCTCGGGCTGGCCCTCAGCCGGCCCGCGGCGGTGGAGCTGCAGCGCTGGTCGCACGCCGCGCTGGCCTTTGTGCCCTCCCAGACGCTGGAGCCGACGACCCAAGTGGATCTGCTGTTGCGGCCGGGGAGCTGGCGCCTGCGGCTGCGCTGCGCGGACGGCGGCCGGTGGACCTGGCCCTTCGTGGTGCCACCCGGCGGTCGGGCGGGCGCGCGCGGGCCCGATGGGGCGCCGGCGCCGCTCTGGCTGCCCGGGGCGGCCGAGCAGCGGCCGGGGGAGCGCTTCATCCCCGCGGGCTGGCAGCCCCTCGGCGGAGATGGCCTGGTGGAGGGCGCTCTGGGGCAGCCCGAGGGTGAGCGGTACCTGGGCGGCTTCTTCATCACGGTCGAGCCCGAGGCCCTCGACGAGGGCGGGGGCCACGCGCGGCCGGCCACGGCGGCGGCCTTGGCGGAGGCGCGGGGCGGGCGCCTGCCCACCGAGCTCGAGTGGGCGCGCGCGGTGCAGGGGGTGGATCGGCGGCCCTTCCCCTGGGGATGGCTGGTCGACCCCCGCCTCGTGGCGGTCAGCGGGGCCGAGCTGCCGGCGGAGGGTCATGGTCCCCGCCCGCCCGACCCCTGCGCCTTCCCGTTGGACGCGGGGCCCTTCGATTTGGGCCTCGCGGTGGGCGGCCTGCGCTGCGTCTGCGCGCCGGCGGCCGGCCTTGCCCTGCCTGTGGGCGCGGCGCCGCTGCGGGGGGCCGGGCCCGCCGGTGGCCCCGCCGACGCCCGGATCGGCGCGCGCCGCTGGGCGCCGCTGGACCGCGCGCTGCCGGGGCTGGCCCTGCGGGTCGTCCGGCCGGCGGGGCCATGAGCGCGCGGTCGCCCGAGGTCGAAGATGACCCGCTGGACGTCATCGTCGACGGGGGCACTGCGGGCGTGGGGCGCGCGCCCGAGCCCGAGGTCGCGGCGGTGGCGGGCTGGCTGGGGGCGCTGCAGGCGGCCGGGGCCGTGCCCCCCGGCGCCGAGGTGGCGCTGCTGCTCAGTCATTCCGGCCAGCTCTTGGTTCACGCGGCGCCGCCGGACCCCGCCGAGCTGCTCGGCGCGGCGGCGGGCCTGGTCATCGGGCTGGCGGAGCACGCGGGGCCCGGGGCCCGCTGGGCGGCCCGGCGGCGCTTGTGGAGCACCTGCGACGCGCCGCTGGACCGGGCGGCGGCCCAGGTCGGGGCCCGCCGTGGGCGTTTTGGACTGCAGCCGGGCCCGCTGACCCAGCCCCTGCCGCCGGTGGTGGACCTCGGGCCCGCCCTCGCCCGGGCCCGCGCGCGCGGTCGGCTCTTGTCGCCGCCGCCGGGGCCCCCGCTGGCCCGCGCCTGGGCGGCGGTCGGCGGGCGATCGGCGAGCGCCCCCGACGGCGCGCCGCGCTGGGCCGCGGATCGGCCGGTGGGCGCAGCCCTGGTCGACGGCGGGGGGCGGCCCTTGGGCGTGGCCCGCAACCAGGCGGCAGAGCACCGCCTGCTGCACGCCGAGGTGGTGCTGCTGCTCGGTGTGCTCGCTGAGCGGGGCGCGCCGCTGCCGCCCGGCTGCCGCCTCTACACGACGCTCCAGCCCTGCCGGCTCTGCGCGGCGCTCATCGTCGAGGCGGGCGTCAGCGAGGTCATCTTCGACGAGCCGGAGCCCGGGCGTTTTGGGCAGGCCACCGCGCTGCAGGCGGCGGGCATCGAGCGCCGCGCCCGCCCCGACGAGGGCGCTCAGTCAGACCCCGCTTAGCGCCTGGGCTTTAGGCCAGCGGCAGCGCCGCGTCGAGCAGCGCCCGGATCGCGCCGAGCTGCCGGGGGTGCAGCTCATGGCCGCCGCCGTGCTCCTGCAGCTCGACGGCGTGGCCTTGGGCCGCCAGCGCCGCCGCCGCGGCTCGCCCGGCCGAGATGGGCACCACCTCGTCGCTCTGGCCATGGGAGACCAGGGCGCGGGTCGGCCCGGGCCCCACCCCGGGCGCCCAGGGCAGGCCCACCGCGTAGCCGGAGAGGGTGATGAGGCCGGCCGGCGGCCGGGGCAGGCGCTGGAGCAGGGCCATCGCCATGGCCGCACCTTGGGAGAAGCCGCCGAGCACAACGTCAGCCACGTCGATCTGGTGCTCGGCGAGCAGCCCGCGCAGGGCGGCGGCGGTCGTGTCGACGTCGGGCAGGTGGGCCCGCTCACCCTGGCCGAAGGGGGCGACCAGGTCGTACCAAGCGGTGGCCCGCTCGCCCCCGTAGAGGCGGATGGCGCGCAGGGGCGCTGCGGGGTGCAGCCAGCGCAGGTCGACCCGGCCCACCGCCCGGCCCAGGCCGGCGAAGTCATCGGGGCCAGCGCCGAAACCATGCAGCCAGAGCACCGTGCCGCGGGGCGTCTTCGACATGGTGGACCTCAAGCGGGGGAGGGGAGGCGGGGAGGCACGGGGGACACGGGGAGGTGGGCGGGCCGCCTCAGCCGCCCGCGGGCCGGACCGCGCGCACGACCTCGACCTGCTCGGTCTCGCCGCACTCGGGGTCACCTTGGCACTCGGCGGCCGACACGGTGGCCCGCTCGGTGGTGAGGTTGACGCGCTGGCCGATGTAGCGGGTCGCGTCGTCGGGGCCGCCGGGGCAGAGCTCGGGGATGGCGAGCAGCTCGCCATCTTCGCCGCCCTCGACCGTGAGGTAGCAGCCGCGGTCGCCGGCCACCGCCCCGCGCAAGATCAGGCCGGCGGGGGCGGCCGGCGGCAGGGGCGCCTCGACCTGGGCCGGCGGGGGCGCGATCGGCGCGGCGGGCGCGGTGGGGGACCCGCCGCAGGCGCCGAGCAGGAGCAGGGCGGCGAGCAGCGGGGAGAAGTGGCGGAGGGTGTTTTGCATGGAGGCTCCTGCTGGGGGGCTAACCAGCGCGGGCCTGCCCAGGCCGGCGGCCGCGCCGCCGGATGGGCGGCAAGAGCGGCGCCCGGCGCGCGCGACCCGCGCCCCGGGCGGGCATCGGGGCCGGCGAGGTGCCCGTGCCCCCCACCCGCTCGCCGCTCGCTCTTCGGTCGACTTCGCCGCTCGCGGCGCCCCTCGTCGCCGCGCTCACCCTGGGCCTCGCGCCCTTTGTCCCCGAGCCCCACCTGCTCGGAAAGCTGCGCTGGGTCGCTGGCGGCGCGGTGGGCATGCAGCCGATGGACTGGTTTGATCTGCTCATGCACGGCGCGCCGGTGGTCTGGCTGCTCGTCGCGGTCGCGCGGTGGCTGTGGGCGGCCCGCGCCCTTCAGCAGGCGGGGGCCGCGGGCGGTCGCGGGCCGACCTGAGGCCACCGCGCCCGGTGGACCGGAGCGCGGCGCGCCCCGCGCCGGTCGCGCAGCGACCACGCCCGCGCGGCCGCGGACCTTGGCCGCGGCCGGGCCCCGCGGGCGTGCGCGCAGGGGCACCTTGGGCGCCCGACCGGGCCCTCTCTTCCACCTGAGGCGGTGGTCAGGGCGCGCGGGGCGGCCTCAGCGCCGCTGGGCTTCGAGGCTGCGCTCGAGCGCGTCGCCCAGGGTCACGGTGCGCTCGTGCGCCGCTTCGATGGCCTCGGTGACCGTCGCCGCGAGCTGCCCGCGCTTGAGCACCTGGAGGGCCCGGCTGGTGGTGCCGCCGGGGCTGGTGACCTCGTCAATGAGCTGGGCCACGTGGGTGTGGTCGCGGCCGGCCGCCCGGATCATCTCGGCGGTGCCGATGACCGTGGCCAGCACCGTGTCGTGGGCGACGCCGCGGGGCTCGCCCACGTAGACCGCGGCTTCGAACATCGCTTTGACGAACTCGGCCACGATCGCCGGCCCCGAGCCGCTCACCGCGGTCGCCCGGTCGATGTGGCCCTCGTCGTCGACGTAGACCTCTTCGCCCATGGTGCGCAACAGCTGGCGGACCCGGTCGAGATCGGCGCCCTGGTGCGGATCGGGGAGGGTCCACACGGTCATGCCGCGCCGGATGCGGCAGGGCAGGTTCGGCATGCAGCGGGCGACCCGCGCGTGCGCGAGACCAGCCTGCAAGGCGCGGATTCGCGCGCCAGCCACGATGCTGAGCACCACCGTCTCGGGCGCGAGCTGGCCCGAGAGCTCGGCGAGCACCTCGGCGAGGTTCTGCGGCTTGACCGCGAGCACCACCACCGGCGCCCGCGCCGCGCAGGCCCGGTTGTCGGCGGTGGTCTGCACGCCCAGGGTGGCCTCGAGCTGGGCGCGCCGGGCCGCGCTCTTGTCGCTGGCGCAGAGCTGGCTCGGGGCGAGCAGGCCCGCCTCGAGCAGGCCCGACATCATGACCTCGGCCATGACGCCCGCGCCGATAAAGGCGTACTGTACGTTGTTCTGGTCGGCGGTGTCTTGGTTGGTGCCCACGAGCTCGCCCTCCGCGGCGCGGCGGCGGCTATCCAGCGGGGCGGTGGGCGGCCCGCGCCTGGCCCCTCAGCTGCCCCGCACCGCCCGCTGCAGCTGGTCGAGGGTGTAGGGCTTGCCGACGAAGTCGTCCATGCCCGCGGCGAGGCCGGCCTCGCGGTCCTCGGCCCGCACGTTCGCGGTCACGCCGACGATGCGCAGGCGCACCCCGGCGGCCCGGGCCCGGCGTGTGACCTCGAGGCCGTCCATGCCGGGCAGCTGCCAGTCCATCAAAATGATGTCCCAGTGGTCACCTTCGAGGATGCGGCTGAGCGCGGCCGGGCCCTCGTCGACCACCTCGACCGAGAAGCCGAGCCGCTCCATCATCATCGTCGCCACGACCTGGTTGACCGCCACGTCTTCGACCAACAAGCAGCGCGGCTTCGCGGCAACGGCGCGCGCGGCCGGTGCGGCCGGTGTGTTGGTCGGCGCCGCATCGGGCGGGGGCGGGCCCTCCGGCGCGGGGAGCGGGCCGTCCGGCGCGGGGAGCGGGGCCGACCCGCCGGGGAGCACGTCCGGCGGCGGACCGACCGGGGCGGGGTCGGCCGGCGGGGCGGTGCCAGGCGGCGCGGGGCGCAGCGGCAGGCAGACCGTGAAGCGGCTGCCCAGGCCGGGCGCCGACTGGAGCTCGATGCGGCCCCCCATCAGGCCGACCAGGCGCGAGCAGATGGCGAGGCCGAGGCCCGTGCCGCCGTGGCGCCGCGAGGTCGAGGAGTCGGCCTGGGTGAACGGCTCGAAAATGCGCTGCTGCGCGTCAACATCGACGCCGATGCCCGTGTCGCGCACCGAGAGGCGCAGGGTCGGGCCGCTCAGCGCGGCAGAGAGCTCGACCTCGCCCGCCGCGGTGAACTTGATCGCGTTGCCGACCAGGTTGAGGAGGACCTGGCGGACCCGCGCCGGGTCGCCGAGCAGCAGCGGGGGGACCTCAGGCCCGCAGCGCGTGCGCAGCACCAAGCCCTTGCGCGCGGCGCTCTGGCCAAAAAGTTGGCGCACCTCTTCGAGCGCGGTGGGCACCGCCCAGGGCAGCTCGTCGAGCTGCACGTGCCCGCTCTCGACCTTGCTGAGATCGAGGATGTCGTTGAGCAGGCTGACCAGGGTGCGCCCGCTCTCGTGGATGGTGCGCAGCTGCAGGCGCTGGGCCTCGGTGAGGTTCTTGCCGTGCAGCAGGACCTCGGCCAAGCCGAGCACGCCGTTCATCGGGGTGCGCAGCTCGTGGCTCATGTTCGCCAAGAAGGAGGATTTTGCGGCGTTCGCCGCGTCGGCGGCCGCCCGGGCCTCGTCGGCGGCGCGGCGGGCCTGCTCGACCTGCTGGCGCTGGATCTCGTTGAGCACCTGCAGGAAGTAGCCGATGCCCGCGATGTAGCCGACCAAAAGCAGCAGGTTGAGGGTGACCGGCACCGGCTGGAAGAACTGCAGCAACATGTCGCGCTGCGAGAAGCCGGCCAGCTCGGCGGCGGTGAGCGAGAGCACCGCCGTGATCGAGACCACCGTCCAGCGGCGCACGGCGCGCTCGCCGATCAAGGCCAGCGCCACCAGGGGCACGGCGGCGAAGATCGGCGTCACCGGGCTGTAGAGCAGGCCGCTGAGCAGGGCCGCGGCCCAGATGCCCAGCGCGCCGAAGGCCAGCAGCAGCTGGCTGATCAGGGCGTGGTTGTCGTAGCGGCGGTAGGCGAGCAGGGCGGCGGAGTGCAGCGCGATCGTCGTGGTCGACACGCCGAGCAGGGCCCAGTGGCCTCGGTAGAGCTGGACGACGCTGTTCCAGGGGACGGTGAGGAGCACGAGCCCCAACATCGCGACGAGCAGCCGGCCCTGCCGGAGCTCGACCTCGTCAGTTTTGCGCGCCGGCGGGACGAAGTGGTCCAGCGCGCGCAAGATCCAGGGCGGCATCGCTCGACCCTCCGGGGCGGTGCATCGGTTTTTGTGGCGCTCCGCTTCACACGTTCGGCGTCGGGCGCCCCCTGCGGTGAGGCCCCAGGTCGGCGCGGCCCGGCCCGCGCGCGCGCCGGCGGCCCCAAAACGCGGCGCGCCGCCGCAGCGGGGGCTGGGCGGCGCGGGGCAGGGCTGGGGCGCTCAGAGGGCGGCGTCTTCGACCTCGTCGGCGGCGTCTTCGGTGTCGGCGCCGCTCAGCGTGGCCTCGAAGCTGGCCTCGATGCGCAGCTCGCCGTCGAGCTCGAGGTCGCCGACGGTGCAGCCCTGGCCGAAGCTCCAGGCGACGAGGCCCTCTTCGATGCCCTCGGCGGTGAAGGTGCCGCTGACCGTGCCCACCGCGAGGCCGCCGCAGCGGGGGTCGGCGCCGGCCACGGCGGTGAACGCGCCGTCTTGGGCCACCAGCCCGCCGAGGATGGCGCCCTCTTGGCCCACCTCGGGGTCACGGTTGATGATCTCGATGACCGCCGTCTCTTGTTTGAGGGGGTGGGCGACCTCGACCTCGCCCCACAGCGCCTCGTCGGGGCAGGTCGCGTCGGCCTCGCTGCACAGCACGTCGAAGACCAGCACGCCCTCGCTCAGCTGCACCTGCGCGCCCTCGCCCGACTGCACCCGGGCGACCTGCGCGCCGTCTTCGAAGATGTCCCAGCCGGGGCTGTAGCTGACCGTGTAGTCGCCGCTGACATCTCCGGCGCCGTCCAGCGGCAGGCAGCCGGTGAGCAGGGCGAGGGCGAGGAAAGCGGGGCGGATGGACAGCGACATGGGGGCTCCTCAGCGCGGGCGCGCGCCGGCCCTCGCCCCGCGGACCCCCCGCGTGACGTTGTGGGCCGAATGTCGAGAGGAGCGTGGTGGAGGCCGCTCTCGTGGCCTCCTCCCGCTCGCTGCGCGCCGGCGTCGGGCCTACGCCGCCCGGCGCGCGCCCATTCACGGCCCTTGTGCGCTGCGCGAGGCGGCGCAATTTCTCGGCCCTGACAGCGGTGCGGGCGCGGCCCTCAGATCGTGAGGCCCCAGGTGCGCCTTGCGGCCTCTGCCAGCTCGTCGTGGAAGCGGGGGTGGGCCACCGCGATGAGCGCCCGGGCCCGCTCGCTGAGCGAGCGCCCGCGCAGCTCGGCCACGCCGAACTCGGTCACGATGGTCTGCACGTGCGCCCGGGTGGTCACCACGCCCGCGCCGGGGTCGAGCACCGGCCGAATGCGCGAGAGCGTGCCGCCCGCCGCTGTAGACGGCAAGGCGATGATCGCGCGGCCGCCTTCGCTCAGGCTGGCGCCCCGCATGAAGTCCATCTGGCCGCCGACGCCGGAGTAGATCTGCGTGCCGATGCTGTCGGCGCAGACCTGCCCGCTGAGATCGACCTGCAGCGCGCTGTTGATGGCGACCACGCGGTCGTTTTTGCGGATGATGCTCGTGTCGTTGACGTAGGCGATGTCGAGGAAGGCGACCTCGGGGTTGTCGTCGACGAAGTCGTAGAGCGCGCGGGTGCCCATGACAAAACCGGTCACGATCTGGCCGGGGCGCTTCTGCTTGCGGCGGTTGTTGATGACCCCGGCGTGCACCAGGGGCAGCACCCCGTCGCTGAACATCTCGGTGTGCACGCCCAGGTCTTTGTGGTTGTGCAGGCAGCGCAGGGCCGCGTCGGGGATGGCGCCGATGCCCATTTGTAGGCAGGCCCCGTCGGGGATCAGGCTGGCCACGTGCGCGCCGATCGCCGCGGTGACCGGGTCTTCGGGTGCGGGCGGGTGCTCGGGCAGCTCGACCGCCTCTTCGAAGACCGTGTGCAGGCGGTCATAGGCGATGAGGCTCTCGCCGTGGGTGCGCGGCATGCGCGGGTTGACGTGGGCGATGATGGTGTCGGCCACCTCGAGCGCGGCGCGGGTGGCCTCGACCGAGATGCCCAGCGTGCACTGGCCGTGTTTGTCGGGCGGGCTGACCTGGATGAGGGCCACGTCGACCCGCTGCTCGCGCCGGCGGAAAAGCTTGGGGATCTCGGACAGGAAAATGGGCACGTAGTCGGCGTCGCCGCCGTTCACGAGCGCGCGGGTGTGGGCGCCCACGAAGTAGCAGCGCTGCCGCAGGCGCCCCCGCAGCCGGGGGTCGGCCAGCGCGCCCGCCCGCTCGGTGTGCAGCTGCAGCAGGGTGATCTCGGTGAGCTGCGCGTCGTTGAGCAGGCGAGCGGCGAGGCCGTCGAGCAGGCGGCTCGGCGTGCCGGCCATCGACTGGGTCCAGACCTGGTCGCCGCGCTGCAGCGGGGCGAGGGCCTCTTCGGGGCTGTGGGCGCGGATGGGCATCGGGGGGCCTCCTCGGCGCGGGCCCTACTGCTGCGCTGCAGCAGGGGCAAGCGGAGGTGGCCCCGGCGCTGACTTGGCGCAGCCTGTGGCGGGGAGCGCGGGCTTAGACCTGCCGGATCCACTGCTCCAAGGCGGGGAGCTCGGCCCGGGCGAGGGTGTCGAGCAGCCGGCCCGGGTCGGTCTCGCTGTGGATGAGGTCTTTGTGCAGGTCGCGGATAAAACCCTGGTGGTGCGCCTGCTGGATGAAGGCCAGCAGCAGGTCGTAGAAGCCGTCGGTGTTGAGCACGCCCACCGGCTTGTCGTGGAAGCGCAGCTGCGTCCAGGTGGTGACCTCGAACAGCTCTTCAAGGGTGCCAAAACCGCCCGGCAAGGCCACGAACGCGTCGGCGAGCTGGCCCATCATCATCTTGCGGGCGTGCATGCCCTCGACCACAAAGAGCTCGGTGCAGCCGAGGTGGCCGAGCTCATGGGCCATCAACTTCTGGGGGATGACCCCGTAGACCCGGCCGCCGCCGGCGAGCATGGCGTCGGCCAGCTCGCCCATGAGCCCGACCCGGCCGCCGCCGAAGACGAGGTCGATGCCGCGCTGCAGCAAGGCCCCGGCCATCGCCCGGGCCGCGGCCCGGTAGCGCTCGTCGATGTGGTTGCTGGAGCCGCAGTAGACGCAGACCCGGCGCAGGCGGCGCTGCGGCGGGCTCGGGGCGGCGGAGGGGGCGCTGGCGGGCATGGCGCGGACCTTAGAGGGGGACGCGGTGGAGGAAGGCGTCGCTGACGCCATAGAGGGCGCGCGTGTCTTCGCCGCCGTCGAGGCTGCACTCGAGGTCGCCGCGGCTCGTGCCGGCGAACCAGAGCGCGGTGGGGCTGACCGCGACGCTGGCGCAGTCCTCGGCGCCGGCGGCGCTGCCAAAGCCGGTGAGGCTGACCGGGTTGAGCGCGGTGTCGAGCTTGGCGACGAAGCAGTCGACCGAGCCCACCGGGTCGAGGATGGTGCCGCCCACGTCGAGCAGGCCGCCGTAGCTGCCCAGCGCGTAGAGCTCGCCGATCGGGCTCACCGCGAGGGCGGCGACCCGGTCGGCGCCGGCCGAGCCGAGGCGGCGGGCGCTCCACACGGTGCCGTCGCCGGCGACGCTGAGCACGAGGCCATCCTCGACCTCGGCGGTGGGCAGCTCATAGGGCGCCCCGGTGTAGCCGCCGCCGACGAAGAGCAGGCCCCCCAGCGCGCCGATCGAGGTGCCGGTCAGGCCCGCGCCGCTCTGGCCGAAGGTGGTGAAGCTCAGCACCGCGCCCGTGCCCGCGTTGAGCTTGGCCAAGAAGAGGTCGCTGGTGCCGACCGCGGCCACCGCCTCGCTGGGCGTGTCGCTGGGCGGGCTGATCGAGCCGCTGAAGGTGCCGAGCACCCACAGGTCGCCGGTATTGCTGAAAGCGACGTCGTTGACGTTGACCTCGCCGGTGGACACGCCGGCCGCGAAGGGCTTGGCCCAGAGCAGCAGGCCGTCGGCGTCGTAGCGGGCCACAAAGGCGTTCTTGCTGTGGGTGGCGTTGATGAAGGCGGCGTCTTCGGGCGGGGCGCCGGGGTTGACCATGAGGTTGGTCTCGAAGGTGCCGCCGACCACGAGGCCGTCGCCGGCCAGCAGGGCGGTGGTGGCCCGCTCGGCCCCCGCGCCGCCCATGCTCCAGGCCCAGATCGGCTCGCCGTCGGCGTCAAAGCGGGCGAAGAAGGCGTCATTGCCGCCCATGCTCGTGCGGAAGGTGCGCACGGCCTCGCGGTCGAAGTAGACCGTGCCGGCCAAGGCGCCCACCGCGAAGGTGTCGCCGGCGTCTGTGGCGGCCAGATCGGTGATTTGGAAGAGGTCATCGCCGCTGAGCAGCATGGTGGTCATCACGGCGCGCTCTTCGGAGTAGCGCTGGATGCCCCAGTCGGGGCCGTCGGTGTCGGCGGTGATGCCCTGGGTGGTGTCGGTGTCGGGGCTGACCCGCTTGTCGGCCTGCACCGCGAGCAGCGCGCCCGCGGCCGACCAGCCGGCGACGCCGCCCACCGCTGTCGCGTCGCGGCCGGCCACGACCACCGGCCAGGCGGGGCCGGCCTCGCGCACGTCTTCGTCGATCTCGCCGTCGCAGTCGTTGTCACGGGTGTCGGCGTAGTCTTCGACGCCGGGGTGGACCTCGGGGTCGCCGTCGTCGCAGTCGGGGCCCTCGCTGCCGCCCGGGTAGCCGTCGAGGTCGATGTCGTTGAGATCGCCCCGGAAACAGTCTTGGTCGATGCCGTCGTAGGGGATCTCGGGCGCGCCGGGGTAGACCGTGTTGTCGTCGGGGCCGCAGTCGGAGTCGTCGGGGTAGCCGTCGCCGTCGCTGTCGGGCGCCGGGCCCGTGTCGACGCCGCCGTCGCCCGCCCCGTCGGCGCCATCGGCTGTGCCATCGGCGCCGCCCGAGTCTTCCCCGCCGCCATCACCGCCCTGGTCGGTTTTCTCGTCGCCGGTGCAGGCGGTGAGGGCCAACAACAGCAAGGGGAGGGCGGGGCGCAGCAGGAGGAGGGGGCGCATCGGAGCTCCAGGGGGCGCGGGCTTGGGGGGCGGCAGAGCAGGGCCGCATGGTAGCGCAGGCGGAGCCGCGCGCCGCCCGCCTGTGCGATGCTGCGCGCCTGGAGGTCGCATGCGCCCGCGTTGGTTCAAGAACGCCCCCCACATCATTGTCCTCGCGGGCTGGGCGACGCTCGGCGCCTGCGCGTCGACCGGCCCCGACAAGGGGAGCGGCGGCGATGGCGCCACCGACAGCGGCGCGGGCGCCGACGGCGGTGGCGCGGATGGCGCCGCGGACGGCGACAGCGGAGCGACCCCGCCCTCTTTCCACGGGACGCGCCCCGACGAGGCCCTGCCGGCGCCCGACTTCGCCGCCACCAACCGGGACGGCGCTGCCCGCGACCGCGAAGACCTGCTCGGCGGCCCCACCGTGATGTGGTTTTACCCGGCGGCCACGACGGCGGGTTGAACGGTGGAGGGTTGCGGGTACCGCGACCTCCAGGGAGACTTTGACGCGCTGGGCGTGCAGATCGTGGGCGTGAGCTTCGACCCGCCCGCGGTCAACCAAGGCTGGGCCGAGGAGGAGGGCTTCCTCTTCGAGCTGTGGACCGACGGCCCCGAGCGCCCGCTCGCGGTGCACTACCAAGCCGCGCGCGCCAGCTCGGCCGTGCCGCAGCGCAAGACGGTGGTGCTCGACCAAGATGGCGTGCTGCAGCTGGAGTACGAGGTGACCGCTCTGGGCACCCACCCTGGCCAGGTGCTCGAAGACTGCCGCATCCTCTTCGGCGGGCGCTGAAGGCGCGCAGCGGGCACGGGCCGGTCGGGCGCGGTGCGCGTACGCCACCTGCGCGCGCAAAAGCGCGTCGGCGGGCGCGCTTGCGTCGGTCGGGCGCGCGTGGCAGGCTGGGGCCTCTTTCGGAGCCCCGATGCCCACCGCCGCCCGCGCCCTGCGCCCCGCCATCCTCCTCTTGTTGCTGCCTGGCGCCATTTTGGGCTGCGGCGACGACCCGGCCTCGAAGACCCCCAGCGAAGAGGGGGAAGACACCGCGCCCGTCGACCCGGGCCCGCGCGAGATCGACCGGGTCTGCCCGGGTGATCCCGAGTGCCCCACCAACAGCGGCCCGCTGCAGGCCGGCGTGGCCCAGCGCGACATCACGCCCTGCTTCGAACAATGGGAGGATGTGAACCTCGACCAGGTATACCGGCCCGGCGATGACCTCTTCTTCGACTGCGGCTGCGACCAGCGCTGCCCCGATGACGCGGGTTACCCCGGGCCCGACGAAAAAGAGGCGAACGGCCTCTTTGACGCCGCCTGGATCGCTGGCTTTGGCCAAGGGCGGGCCGCGAACAGCGTGCACGACCCCATCGAGGCCCGGGTGCTCTACCTCGCCAGCGGCGAGACCAGCGTGGCCATCGTCACCCTCGACGTGGTGGGCTGGTTCTTCGACGACACCAAGCGGGTGCGCGAGGCGGTGGCCGCGGCGGGCACCGACGTCGATCTCGTCGTGGTGCACGCCAGTCACAACCACGAGGCCCCCGACACCATGGGCCAGTGGGGCGAGCGCTTCGGCAAGCGCGGGGTCGACAACGCTTGGCGCGACCAGATCGTGGCCGACGCCGCCGCCGCGGTGGCCGAGGCCGCGGCCAGCGCCGTGCCGGTGCGCATGGTGGCCGGGCAGGCCGACAGCGCCGCCCCCTTCGGCGCCAAGGGCACCCGCAACACCGTGCGCGACAGCCGCGACCCCGTGATCGTCGACGAGCAGGTCTACTCGGTGGTGTTTAGCGCCGAGACCGGCGCGACGGTCGCCACCTTGGTCAACTGGGGCAACCACCCCGAGGTGCTCAGCGGCGACAACACCGCGCTGACCAGTGACTTCGTGCACTACCTGCGGCGTGGGGTCGAAGAGGGGGTGCCCTCGGCCGTGGCCGGCGACCGGCGGGGCATCGGCGGCACGACCATCTTTATGAACGCCTCGGTGGGCGGCCTGATGACCCCGCTGGGCATCACGGTCACCGACTGGGACGGTGTCGACCACAGCGGCGACACCTTCGAGAAGGCTGAGGCGCTGGGCGAGGTCATCGCCGGCGTCGCGCTCGACGCGGTGCAAGACGGGGCCGAGCGCGGCCAGGTCGAGGCCCCGACCGTCGGGTTTAAGGCCGAGGGCTTCAACATCCCGGTGCAGAACATCGGCTTTCAGGCGCTCTTCCTCACCGGGGTCTTTGAGCGTGAATTGCTCGGCTACGACCCCGACCAGCCGATCACTGAGGCCAACCAGCCCCAGATCATGACCGAGATGGACCTCATCGAGGTGGGGCCGGTGCGCATCTTGACCGTGCCGGGCGAGCTCTTCCCCGAGCTGGCGATCGGCGGCTACGATGGCAGCCGCCAAAACACCGACGAGGACGACTTTATCGACCCGGGCAACGAGGCGCCGCCCAACGTCGCCGCCGCGCCGGCCGGGCCCTACCTCAAGGACCGGATGGGGGCCGAGCTGAACTTGATCATGGGCTTGGGCAACGACGAGATCGGCTACCTCGTGCCGCCCTACGACTATGTGCTGTCGGAGTCTTCGCCCTACTTGTCCGAGGCGCCGGGCAACCACTACGAAGAGACCAACTCGGTCGGCCCGGCGGCGGTGCCCGCCATCCTCGGGGTCGCCGCGCTGCTGACCGCGGAGGGCGGCTGAGGCCGGCGGCGCGGTCTGCGGCTGGGGGGCCCCTCCCCAGCGCGGCCCGGCGTGCTTAGGCGGCCGCCTTGGAGGCCTCCATGCGCGATCCGTACCAAGTGCTCGGCGTGAGCAAGAGCGCCAGCTCTGAAGACATCCGCCGCGAGTACAAGAAGCTGGCCCGCCAGTTTCACCCCGACCTCAACAAAGAGCCCGCCGCGCAGGATCGGTTCAAAGAGGTCAACCAAGCCTACGAGATCATCGGCGAAGACGAGAAGCGTAAGCTCTGGGATGAGTTCGGCGAGGTCAGCACCAAGCCGGGCTTTAACGCCGAGCAAGCCCGGGCCTACCGCTCGATGGGCGGCGGATTTGGGGGCGGCGGTGGCGTCCCCATGGACATGGATGACCTGCTCAGCCAGATGTTCGGCGGCGGAGGCGGTGGTGGCGGCCCCTTCGGCGGGGGCGGCGGCCCGCGGGGCGGCCCGCGCGGGCCGATGGGTTTTGGCAGCCCCGGCGAGGACGTGCGGGTCAAGCTGCGCGTGAAGATCACCGACGTGCTGCAGCAAGAGCCGGTGAGCGTGAGCTTCTTGCGTCCCGACCACAATGGCGTGCCAGTCAGCGATGTGGTCAAGACCCGCATCAAGCCGGGCACGCCTGAGGGCGGCGAGCTGCGGGTGCGCGGCAAAGGTGGCCACGGCCAGCCCGCGGGTGACCTGGTCATCGAGGTGCGCTACGCCCTGCCCGAGGGCGCGCGCGCAGACGGCGATGACGTGGTGATGGACCTTCCCATCACGCTGCATGAGGCGCTGGCCGGCGGCGCGGTCGACGTGCCCACGCCCGATGGCGCGGTGAAGCTCAAGATCCCCGCGGGCAGCAGCGGCGGGCAGCGCCTGCGCATCAAGGACCGGGGCCTGCCCTGCAAGGCCGGGCGCGGGCACCTCTATGTCGTGCTGCGGCCCACTGTGCCCAAGACCGCCGACCCCGAGGCCCTGCGCTTGGCCGCCGCCCTCGACGCCTTCGCCAGCGCGCCGGTGCGCGAGGGCCTCGGCTTCTGAGCGGAGGCTGCCGCGTGGCACGGGAAGCGCACCGCCCCGCTTGAAAAGGCGGCCAGATCGGGCCACACTGCGGGGGATGCGGGGGGAGCGCGCGGGCCGGTCGGTCTGGCGCGCCGGTCGGTGGGCGCGGGGCGCTCATTCCGTCGCCCTGCTCGTGCACCACGGTGGTTTGGCCGGGCGCCCATCGCCCGAGGGAGGAGACATGCGCAAGTTCATTTGGGTGGTCGCGCTCGCGGCCGCGTGCAGCGGCGGGGACAAGGGCGGCAGCAGCGACACGGGCAGTGGCAGCGGCGACGGCGGCGGCGGCGAGAGCTCCGGCGACGGCGGCTCGGACGGCGGCGGCGACGGCACTGGCGACCAGGCCGACTATATCAACACGGCCGTGACCCCGGTCGGCGACTTCACCGGCTTTGAGGCTGGTTATGGCGGCGCTTGGCTGAACACCGACCCGACGGTCGCCCCCACCGAGTTCACCCTGCAGGCGCAGGTCCTCGACTTCCAGGAGGACACCCCGGTCGCCGACGCCACGGTCGACTTCTACCTGACCGACGCGGTGACCGCCGTTCCCGAGCTCAGCGGCGTGACCGACCCGGGCGGCAACGTGGCCTTCGCCGTGCCGACCTGCACCCCGCTGACCTACAAGACCTCGACCGACGCGGCCCTCGAAGAGACCGTTCCGACCTTCGAGGCCCACCAGGTCTACGGCGTGGGCACCAGCAGCGACACCCTCAACAGCGTGTCGACGACCACCTACAACCTGATCCCCTCCCTGCTCGGCGTCAGCGTCCAGGACGGCAAGGCCACCGCGGCCGGCACCGCCTACGACATGAACGACGACCCGATCACCGGCGCCCAGGTCGTGGTGAAGAGCCTCGTTGACGACAGCATCCCCGATGGCGTGGTCGTCAAGTACTTCGTCGACAGCTTCCCCAACCGCAGCCAGCCCGAGACCTCGCCTGACGGCCTGTGGGTGGCCATCAACATCCCCGCTGGCGAGTGGAAGGTCGAGATGTGGGTGAGCGACGGCGCCGGCGGCCACCTGCTGATGGGCCAGAGCAAGCTGACCGTCTTCGGCAACAGCATCAACATCTCGAACATCTACACCGGCTTTGACTCGGTGAAGTACCCCTCGAGCTGCTTCGCCTCGCGCTGAAGCGCCCGGAAGGTGCCGTCGCCGGCACCGGGGTTGAGGCCAGCCGCCCAGGCTGGCCTCTTCGGTTTTTCGCGGGGGCCCGCCGAAGCGGCGGGGCGGGCTGCGCTCCGCCCGGACCGCGTGGTGTAGGCTCGGGCGCCCTGGCGGTGGGGCGGTCCGTCCGCCCACCCCCTCTGCGCTCATTCCTCCGCGCTCATTCCTCTGCGCTCATTCCTCCGCGCTCATTCCTCCGCCCCATCGCGCCCCGCGCGCCTCGGCCCCTGGAGCTGCCATGCCCCTCGCCATCACCCCCATCCTCGCCCTCTGCGGCCTCCTCTCGGGCGCCGCCCACGCGGCCGAGGACGACTACGAATTCGAGCTCGAGGGCTACTTCCGTACCCGTGGCTACCGCTTCCGCTCGCTGACCCCCGAGCAGGATGGCGTGGGCAATTTCATGGCGATGCGCCTGCGGGTCCAGCCCCAGATCAACTTCCAAGACCGCGCCAAGTTCTTCATGATGATGGACTTGATGGACGACGTGGTGATGGGCGACAACCAGAGCCTGCTGCCGGCCAGCGTCTTCGCGCAGGACCCGAGCTACACCCGCATGGAAGGCCAGAACCAGGACTTCTTCCAGCGCTCGACCGAGGCGCCGATGGTCAAGCGCGCCTGGATGGAGTTCAAGCTCCCCGTCGGCACCATGCGCGTCGGCCGCCAAGAGTCCCAGTGGGGCATGGGCATCCTCAGCAACGCCGGCAATGGCTTTGACGACAGCTTCGGCGAGAACCACTACGGGTCGACCTTTGACCGCGTGATCTTCGCGACCTCACCGACGGCGATCGCCCACAAGATCATGAAAAAGAAGGGCAAGCCCGCGCCTTTCTTCGTCGGCGTCGGCGTCGACCGCCTCGTCGAGGACCCGCTCGAGACCTACTACGGCTACCAGTGCGCCACGAAGGACGAGGCGGGCAACGCCATTCAGCGCAACCTCGCCGATGGCACCCGCAACCCTGGCTATGACCCGCGCTGCGACACCATCGACGGCATCACCCAAGAGACCGGGAAAGACGGCTACCACGACATCGAGCACGACTACACCGAGCCGCGCGACCCGAGCAACCGCACCGATGACTGGTGGGTCGACCGCAACGACGACGCCTGGGAGATGGTCTACCTCGCCATTTACCGCGGCGAGGACGTCAAGATGTTCGGCAGCACGGGCGACTTCACGCTGGGCGCCTACGTGATCGACCGCCAGCACGTCGAGTCCGACAGCCGGGTGCAGATCTACGACGCCTACCTCAAGTTCTTGTGGAAGGGCATCTACCTTGAGGGCGAGGCGGTCAACATCCGCGGCAAGTCGAGCGGCCTCGCGCTGCCCGGCACCTACGACCCGGCCTCGGAGCTGCCCAACCCCCTGTACAAGGACATCAACATCTGGGGCTGGGCGGGTCGCACGGGCTACATCAAGCCCGAGTGGCAGGGCATCTTCGAGGCGGGCTTCGCTGGCGGCGACGACAACGTGGCCGACAGCAAGTTCACCGGCCGCAACCTGCACCCCGACTACAACGTCGGCTTGCTGCTCTACGAAGAGGTGCTGGCGCGGGTGACCGCCCGCTCCTGGTCGAGCGGCGCGCTGCCGCTGTGGAGCAACGGCGGCGTCTGGAACTCCCTCTACGTCTTCCCCAACGCCTCGATCCGCCCGCTGGACGGCCTCGAGATCACCGGCGCCTACCTGCTCGCTTGGCCGCACAAGCCCGACGGCACCCGCATCCGCTGCACCAAGGATGACGAGAAGGCCATGGGCATCGAGTGCGCCGATCCCTACGACGGCGACCTGGCCCAAGAGATCGGCTGGGAGACCGATCTCGCGATCAAGTACAAGTTCCACAAGCACGTGCTGGTGAGCAGCGAGACCGGCTACGCCCAGGTCAGCAACCGCGTGCCGCTCGAGAACCTCGGGCTGAACCCCGACGGCAAGTTCTTCACCAGCCAGGTCCGCGTCGCCTACGAGTTCTGAGGCGCGCGCCGGTGGCGCCGCGGGGCCAGAGCAGGCTCCGCGGCGCGGCGCCGGAATATGCGCGGCCAGCCTGGAGGGCGGGCGGCGCCCGCGCGCGGGCGGGGAGGACCGATGGCGGAGCGACGCGCGGCGCGGCTCTTGGGGTGGGCGCTCGGCTTGGCGGTGGCCGGGGCGGCCTGGGCAGGCCCCCGCGAAGATCTGCTGCAGGCCACCGATCCCACCTTGCCCGAGGCCAGCCGCCTCGCGGCTTTTGACCGCTTGGTCAACGCCGGGGCCACCGACATGAGCCTGATCGAGGGCTTGGTGAAGGACCCGAAGGCCGACGCCCGCGAGCGCTGGGTGGCCGTGCGGGCGCTCGGCCGCCTGCAGGGCGACCGCGCAGAGCAGCTGCTGCTCGGCCTCCTCGACGACGCTGAGCCAGCCATGCGCGCCGCGGCGGTGCAGGCCCTCGGCGACCTCGGCCAGCGGCGGCACGCCGGCCGGGCCAGCGCCCTGCTCACCGATCCGGCGATCCTGGTGCGGGCGAGCGCGGCCGAGGCCCTGTGCAAGATCGGCGACGAGTCCGCGGTGGATGCCCTCTCTGTCGCTCTTTTCGCGAAAGATTCCTGGTACCGCGGCAGCAGCCTGTGGGTGCGCCGCCACTACGTCGACGCCATCGGCTGCATCGGCCGCCGCTCGGCCGTGCCCGCCTTGCTGCGGGCGCTCGATGATGGCGACCCGGCGGTGAGCGCGGCGAGCATGAAGGCCTTGGCCAAGGTGGCCGGCTTTGACTACGCCGAGGGCCGCAGCCCCCAAGAGGCGCGGGACGCCTGGCGCCGCTGGGCCCAGAGCCAGCTGCGCTGAGGGCGCGGCGGTCGGCGGCGAGGCGAGGCCAGGTGAGCGCACCAAAATCGGCGACAGCACGTCAGGTTGAGGCCCGCAGCCTGCCTTCGGTCGAGACCGCGGGGCGCTGGATCACCACCTCCCCCGCGCCGTGTCGACCCCCGGGTCGAGGAGCACGAGGCCGTCCACCGCGCCGCCCACCCGCGCCGCTGCCGGCAGGCCGTCGCGCCAGGCCGTCGCGCCCGCGCGGTCGAGCCGCCAGAGCGCGGCGGTGGGGGTGGAGCGCAGCACCACGGCGCCGACCGGCGGCGTGGGCGGCTGCGCGCGGTCAAAGCTGAGGATGAGCACCAGCGGGGCATCCTGAGCCGGAGGGGGCAGCGGCGCGCCCCGCAGCAGCAGGTCGAGCACGAGGCCGCCCGGCTCGGCCGCCGGCGCCCCGGCCAGCACCACCCCGTCGACCAGCGGGCTGCCTACGTCGGGATGGGCGTGCAGATCGTCGATCAGCGCGCTGCCCAGCGCGTGGGTCAGGCCGAGCGTGCTCGGGCGGGCCCAGGCCCCGGGCTTGGCCAGCGGGTCGGGCGCGGGGCGGAGGAGGAGCAGGCCCAGCGCGAGCCCCAGGCGGGGCGCGCCGGCCCAGCCCGCGGCCAGCGGCAGGCCGACGAGGCGGAGGTGGTGGTCGCGCAGCCCGCCCACGCCCGCCCCGAGCAGGGCGACGCCGCCCAGGCTGAGCAGGGCCGCGCCGGCCGTTCCCCGGGATCGGCGCGCCGAGAGGCCGACCAGCGCGCCGATCCCGAGCAGGGCGGTCGCCGGGCCGCCATGCGCCAGCGCCGCCCCGAGCGCCCCGCCGACGACCGCGGCTGGCCCGGGGCCCGCGCTGGGCGGCCCCGCCGCGGGCAGGCCCAAGCCCGCCGCCTCGGCGAGGCGCAGCAGCTGCGGGAGCAGCGAGAATAGCGCCACCGACGTGATCCCGAGCGCACGGAGGCCGCCGCCCCGCCAGAGCAGGGGGGCCGCGCCCAGGGCCAGCGGGTGGTTGTGCACCGCCGCGGTGAAGGCCGCCGCGGCGAAGAGCGCGGCGCCGGGCCCGCGTTGGCCGGCGAGCAGGGCGGCGAGGCCGAGCCAGGCCGCCCCGAGGTAGCCCTCGGCCCCCGACAGCGCGGTGTCGATCAGGCCCGGATCGACGGCCAGCAGGGCGCCCGCGCACAGCCCGGCCCGCCGGGCGCCCCGGCGCTCGCCCGCGGCCTGGGCGGCGAGCAGGGCGCCGATTGGGGCGACGAGGGCGTGCAGCACGAGCAGGGTGGCCTCGGCCTCCCACAATGAGCGGGCGAAGGGCAGGATCAGCGCGTGGGGCAGGGCGAGCAGGCGGCCGTAGGGCGGGGCGTGTGGGGTGGTCGCCCACCAGCCGCGCCAGGCCACCCACCAGGGCCCGAGGCTGTCGCCGAGGGTCATCACCAGCGGCAGGGCGCGCAGGCGCAGCGCGGCGGCGAGGCCCCACAGCGCGGCGAGGCCGAGCAGCTCGGTGATCCGCAGGCGTGGCGCGGGCCGCGGCAGCATCAGGGCGCCCCCCAGCGCCAGGGCGCGCAGCCGACGGCGAGCCCGCTGCGCAGGGCCTCGGTGGCCGGATCGCCGGCGGGCAGCGGGGGCAGGCCCGCCGCCGCCCCACAGCCCAGCGCCGCCCCGAGGCCCGCCCCGAGGCCGGCGGCCCCGGCGGGTGAGAGGCCCTGCAGCTGGGCGGCGAGCGCGGCAGGGTCGGGGCGGGCGGCGCCCTCGGCGGTCAGGGCGGCGGCGGCGGCGCGGCCGGCATCTTCCGCGGGGTGCGGGGCCCGGAGCGCGGCGGCCCAGGCGGGCGGGGGTGCGCCAGCGGGGCGCTGCGCCGCCGCGGGGCGCGCGAGGTGGGCGCGGGCGGGTTCGCGCTGCGCCTCGGGCAGCTCGTCGATCACAACGTCCAGCGCGTCGAAGGCGGTAGAGGCGCCCGGCCGGTCGAGGGGACCGAGGCCGATCCTGCGGCTGAGCTCAAGGGCGTGCACCACCCGGCAGGCGGGCAGCGGGTCGCGGTGGGCGGCGAGCGCCGCGGCGCCCGCTTCGAGATCGACCTGCCGGCCTTGATCCACGGCCCGGCGCACCGGGGGTTGGCCCGCGGGCAGGCTCGGATCGGGCCCGACCAGGTCGACCAGCGGCCGCTGCAGGCCGGGGGCGATGCCGCCCGACCAAGCCCCTGCTCGCCGCAGCAGCCCGTGCGCGCCGATCAGCGCGACCACCGCCGCCGCCGCCCACGCCCGGGGCCCTTGCAGGCGGCCCGCCGCCGCCGCCCCGGCCCAGGCCACCAAGGGCAGCAGGGCCGCGCGGTACCTCCACGAGAAGGGCGCGTAGCCCGCCAGTTCGGGCTCAGGCGCCCAGAGGTCGTGGCGCAGCGCATAGGCGCAGACCAGGGCGAGCAGGCCGAGCGCGGGGGCCGCCGCCCGCGCCCGCGCCCAGCGCGCAGGCCCGACCCCGCGCAGCAGGGCCGCCGCGCCGCCGAGGCCGAGCGCGCCGGCGGCCGCCGCCGCGGCCACGGCCAGCCCGTCGGCCCGGGGCCCGATCGAGGGCCAGAGCACGCCCGGGCGCAGCGCTTCGGCGACCAGCCAGCGCCAGAGCGCGGCGGGCGGGGCGAGCTGCAGCTGGGCCCAGCGGTCCCGCGCGACCTCCCACGCGCGGGGATCGGGCGGCTGGCTCCAGGCCCAGGGCAGCAGACCGAGCGGCAGGGCGGCCAGCAGCCCGATGAGCGCCCGCGGGCCGGCCGCGGCGGCCAGGGCGAGGGCGACCGGGGCCGCCCAGGCGGTGCTGGCCGTGTAGAAGGCCCCGAGCGAGATCAGCGCGCCAGAGGCCGCTCCGCGCATGAGGCCGGGGGCGGTCGCTGGGCCGATCAGCACGAGCAGGCCGGCCAGCGGCAGGGCGAGGCCCTCGGCGTGGTTGCCCCAGCCGGTCATCGCCAGCTCGACCGCCACCGCGGGGGCGCCGAGCAGCAGGCCGAGGCAGAGCAGGGCCGCCCGCCGGCCGCACAGCGCCGCCGCCAAGGCCGCGCTGAGGCCACCGCCGAGCGCGGTCCAGGCCAGGGGCACGAGCTTGAACACGCCCTCGGTGGGGCCGATCAGGCGCAGCAGGGGCGCGGCGAGCAGGGCGTCGACCGAGCAGCCGCCGCAGAAGGGGCGGTACTGCAGGGCCCAGAGCGCGTCGAGGTGCCCGCAGGCCACGAGCAGCCCGGCGCGGGCGTTTTGGCCCTCTTCAAAACCGATGCGGGTGCTCGGGCCCCAGGCCAGCTCGGCGAGGCCGAGCAGGAGCAGCGCCAGCGACACCGCTCCGGTCAGCCCGAGCAGGGTGCGGGCGGGCAGACCAGCTTGCGCGGCGGGCGCGGCGCTCATCGGGGGGCCCCCGCGCCGGCGGGGCGGCAGGGGCGTGGGGTGCAGATCATGGGGCTCCAGGGGCCTGCAGCATAGCGGCCGGCGCAGGGCCGCCGGCGGTGGGGGAGGCGGACCGGCGCGTCGCGGCCAACCGACGCGGTCCTCCAAGCGGTGCCGGCGCGCCTCCCCCTGGCCGGGCGGGGCACCGCGCCCCGTCCGGCCCCGCGCAGGGGGCTCAGCTCAGCTCGGCCTCGTCGGTGGGGCCGGCTTGGATCGGCAGGGCGACCCGGGTGAGCTCGGCGTACAGCAGGGCGCTCTCGGTGGGGTGCTCATCGAGCCAAGCGCGGGCGGCCTCGCGGCCCTGGCCGATGCGGCTCTCGGCGTAGCTGTACCAGGCGCCGTTGCGCTGCAGCAGGCCGGCGTCGAGGCCCATGTCGAGCAGCTCGCCGCTGCGCGAGATGCCGATGCCGAACAAGATCTCAAACTCGACCTGGCGGAAGGGCGGCGCGAGCTTGTTCTTGACCACGCGCACCCGGGTCTGGTTGCCCACCGCCTCGTTGTTCTGCTTGACCGTGCTCACCCGCCGCACGTCGAGGCGCACGCTCGCGTAGTACTTCAGCGCGTTGCCGCCCGAGGTGGTCTCGCTCGGCCCGAAGGTCACGCCGATCTTCTGGCGCAGCTGGTTGATGAAGACCACGCAGCAGCCGGTGCGGCTGGCGAGTCCGGTCAGCCGCCGCAGGCCCTTGCTCATCAGGCGGGCCTGGGCGCCCACGCTGTGGTCGCCAATGTCGCCCTCGAGCTCGCTGCGGGGCACGAGCGCGGCCACCGAGTCGACCACCACGAGCTGCACGCCGCCGCTGGCCACGAGGCCCTCGACCACGTCGAGCGCCTGCTCGCCGTCATCGGGCTGGGCGACCAAGAGCTGGCCCAGGTCCACGCCGAGCTTCTCGGCGTAGCTCGGGTCGAGCGCGTGCTCGGCGTCGACAAAGGCGGCGACCCCGCCCTGGGCTTGGCAGCTGGCGATGGCGTGCAGGGTGAGCGTGGTCTTGCCGCTGGCCTCTGGGCCGTAGATCTCCACCACCCGACCCGTCGGGTAGCCGAGCACCCCGAGCGCCCGGTCGAGGCCCACCGAGCCGGTGGGGATGACGGTGACCGGCTGGCGGACGCCCTCGCCGAGGCGCATCACGGTGCCCGCGCCGTACTGCTTGTCGAGGCGGGCGATCGCGGTCTGCACCGCGTTGTTCTCGGTGCTCAGCTTCGCGGCCCGCTCCTTCTGGGCTTTGGTCGAAGGGGCGGAGGGGGTGCTCAACATGGGAACTCCAGGGCGCGGTGCGCCGGGTGGGGTGGGTGCGCGGGCAATGGCCCGCCGGACCCCCGCGGGCGCGGGGGAGCTGGGTGGCCGCCGGGGCGGCAGGGGAGGGGAGGCGGCTGCGCCGCGGCTCAGCGGGGCGCGGGCCGGGGCGCGGGCAGGCGGCGGGGGCGGCGCAGGCGCGCTGTCTCGGATGTCTCGTCGAGGATGGCGTACACGACGTCGCCTTCGTCGATGCGGGGCCAGCGGGGGCGGCGCAGCCAGAGGGGCTCCTCTGCGGAGGCGGGCCGGCCCGACCGCCAGCGCAGCTCGGCCACCATCCAGCGGCCCTCGGCCTGATCGACGACCAGCACGACCGGATCGCCGCCTGGATCGACCGGCTGCAGCCGGGCCAGGGCCACGAGGCCGGCGGCGCGCAGCAGGGCCCCCAGCGCGCGGCTCATGGGTTCGCCCCGACGCCGGGCACCCGGTAGGCGCTGGCCTCGTGCACGTGCACCGGCTCGACCCGGGCGGCCCCGTCGAGATCAGCGATGGTGCGGGCCACCTTGAGGATGCGGGCCCAGGCCCGCCCCGAGAGGCCGTGGGCGTCGATGGTGCGCTCCAGCGCCCGCACCGCATCCGGGCTCGGATCGGCGGCCTCGCGGATCTGATCGCCCTGCAGCTCGGCGTTGTTGAGGGGGTGGGTGGCGCCGTAGCGGGCGCGCTGGCGGGCGCGGGCCGCGTCGACCCGGACCCGCACCGCCGCGCTCGACTCGCCGGGCTGGCCGCGCACGAGGTGGTTGGTCTCGACCGGCTGCACCCAGACCTGCAGGTCGAGGCGGTCGAGCAGGGGGCCGCTCAGGCGTGCGCGGTAGCGCTCGAGCGCCGGGCTGGCGCAGGTGCAGGCCCGGGCCGGGTGGCCGGCGAAGCCGCAGGGGCAGGGGTTGGCCGCGGCGATGAGCGAGATCGACGCGGGCAGCGTGACCGAGCCCTGCAGGCGCGAGAGGCGGATCTGCCGGTCCTCGAGCGGGCCGCGCAGCAGCTCGAGCACGTGCCGCTGGAACTCGGGCAGCTCATCGAGGAAAAGCACGCCGTGGTGGGCGAGGCTGACCTCGCCCGGCAGCAGGTTCGCCCCGCCGATGAGGCCGGCCGCGCTCACGCTGTGGTGGGGCGCGCGGAAGGGCCGCTGGCTCACCAGGCCCGCGCCGGCCGGGATGAGGCCGGCCACCGAGTGCACCCGGGTGATGTCGAGGGCCTCGGCGAAGGTGAGGCTGGGCAGGATGGTGGGCAGGCGGGCGGCGAGCATGGTCTTGCCGCAGCCGGGGCTGCCGATCATCAACAAGTTGTGCCCGCCCGCCGCCGCCACCTCGAGGGCCCGGCGGGCGCGGTGCTGACCCCGGACCGCCGCGAGATCGACGCCAGCGGCGCCACTCTCGGCGACGACCATCGGCGGGATGGCCTCGCGCTGCAGCTCCCCTTTGCCGCAGAGCCAGGCCGAGACCTGCCCCAGATCGGCCGCCCCGAGCACCTCGACCCCGGGCACCACCGCGGCCTGCGGCAGCGCGTCGATCGGCAGCACCACCCGGCTGCAGCCCTGCTGGGCGGCCATCAGGGTGAGCGGCAGAGCCCCGCGCAGCCCGCGCAGGTGCCCTTCTAAGCTCAGTTCGCCGAAGAAGGCCGTGTCGGCGAGCTTCTCGGTTGGGACCTGGCCCGAGGCCGCCAGCACGCCCACCGCGATGGGCAGGTCAAAGGCGCTGCCGTCCTTGCGCAGGTCGGCCGGCGCGAGGTTGACCACCACCCGCATCTTCGGGAAGTCGAAGCGCGCCTCTTGGATGGCCGAGCGCACCCGGTCGGCGCTCTCGCGCACGGCCGCGCTGGCCAAGCCCACCACCACCACCGCGGGCAGGCGGCGGAGCAGGTCCACCTCCACCGCCACCGCCTCGCCGTCCACGCCCACCAGCGTGCCCGACCGCACCACGACCGCCATGACCACCTCCGCGCGCCCTCGCGCCGCAGGGGCCCTGAGCAATTGGTGTGCCAGTTTTAGGTCGTTGATCTTCCGTGTTCAGTGTCGGAAGGTGGGCGGGGATTCGTCAGGGGGGGGAAGGCGCTGGGCGGGCAGCACCTCCGTCAGAGTGACGACCTTGACCTTGTCTTCGAGGCTTCCCCCCCCTGACGAAGGCGGACGGAGCCTCCGACATCCGTTCGTCTACGGATGCGGCCTCAACCGCCGGGGTGGTCGGTGGCGAAGGCGCGGAGGATGCGGGTCGTGAAGCCCGTTGGCCCCTCGATGAGCTCGCCAAAATAGAGGACGAGGCGCCCATCTGCCGCGCGCACGAAGCTCGGGTCGGCGTAGCAGGGGCCGCTCTGCTGGTCGGGCTTAAAACAAGGGCCGGCGGGCCAGAGCAGCGGCACCGGCGCCTCGGCCACCGCCTTGCCGTCGTCGCTGAGGCGCACCCGCGCGATGCCGTTGAGCTGCTGCTCTTCGTCGCGCAGCTTGACGAACATGTCGACCCCGCCGCCCGCGCGGTACACCGGGTTGGGGTCGACGATCTGGCCGGGCAGCTGCGCCTCGGGCTGGCTGACCGAGACCGCCAAGGTGTCGGCCTGGACGTCAATGGCGTGCACGCCCGCCGTATCTTGGCCGCAGGTGCCGTTGAAGAAGATCCGCGCGCCGTCGGCCATGGGGAGGATGCCGGGGACGCTGAGCACGTCGTCGGGGCCGCAGCCCTCCCACAGCACCGCCGGGGTGGCCGGCGCCGCCCCGCCGCCCGGGCGCGCCTCGAGCTGGGCGAGGCAGAGCCGGCGCCCGGTCGGCACGTTCAGCGCGCCCTCGGTGGACTGCGTGCCCTCGAGCACCAGCCAGCGGCCGTGCGGCCCGGCCTCCCAGAGCCCGCCGTCCTCCAGCCGCAGCCCGCAGGCGCCCTCAAAGTCCTCCGCGGCGATCAGCCGCTCGGGGGCGGACCAGCGCAGCCCGTCTTCGCTCCACATCACGTCGCGGCCGGTGTTCAGGCCGAGCTGCTCGCCCAGCAACATGCCGTACGCGCCGTCCTCGCCGATAAAGACCGAGGGGACCGAGGCCGAGGGGAGCTCGAAGTCGGGGTCGATGGCCCAGCTCCACCCGCTGTCGGCGGGCACGATGAGCGCCGGCGGGAGCCATTGCGGCGCCGAGAGCGGCCCAGCGCCCGCCGTACCCCCGCCGCCCGTGTCGGCGCTATCGCCATCATCGGCCCCCACGCTCCCCGTCGGGGGCGCGGGTTTCCCGCTGCAGCCCCAGACGAGCAGGCCCACCCAGACCCGGCGGGCGCTCACCGGGGCACCACCCGCACCAGGGTGAAGGCCGCGGGGTCGTAGAAGCGGGTGATGAAAGCGTTGAGCTGGTCGAGGTTCAGGCGCTCGACCTCGGCGGCGAGCAGCTCGCGGTGGTTGAGCGGCAGGCCCTTGGCCCGGGCGGCGAGCGCGGCCTCGAGGCGCTGACCCGGCGACTGGGCGCTGAGCCGACCGCCGCCCACAAAGGCGGCGATGGCGTCGCTCAGCTCTTCTTGGGTGGCGCCCTTGGCGTGGAAGCTGGCCAGCGCGGCCCGCACCCGCTCTTCGGTCGGCGCGGCGCCCTCGGCCCGCGTGTAGGTGGTGAGCTGGAAGGTCTCGGGCAAAGGCGCCTGCGCGCCCCTCGCCGCGGCCCCATAGGTCTGACCCCCCTCGTGGCGCAGGGCGACGTTGAGCCGCGAGTAGAAGTGCCCGCCGAGGATGAAGCTGCTGATCGCCAAGGCGGCGCTGTCGGGGTGGCCGGTGGGCAGGCCCTCGCGGGCCATCGCGAGGTAGACCTGGGTGAGGTTGCCCATCTCGACGTCGATGTCGCCGGTACGGGCCAGCAGCGGCAGGGGTGCCGGGTTGAGGTTGGCCGGCGCGGCGCCGGCGGCGGGCAGCAGGCGGGTGGCCAGGGCCTCGGCCTCGGCCCGGCTGAGGTCACCGGCGAGGCCGATCGTGCGGCCGGGCAAGCGCAAAGCGACGTCGCGGGCGGCGATCAGGCGCGCGCTGTCGCGCGAGGGCGCGGGCGGGGTGTCGGTGTCGACCCGCCGGGGGTCACCCGGGGCGAAGAAGAGCGCGTCGATGGCCGCGGCTTGGCGGAAGCCAGGGTCCTTCTTGCGCGTGGCGATGTCGATGGTGCGCTCTTGGGAGAGGCGGCGCAGCGCGCCCTTCTCGATCTCTTTATTCGCGAAGATGTCGTGCAGCAGGGCCACGCTGGCGTCGAGGTCCGACCGCAGGCAGCGCAGGGTCAGGGTGCTGCGCAGGGCGCTGACCTCGAGCTGCAGGCTGGCGCCGAGCGCGTCAGCCCGGGCGCGCAGGGCGCCGTCGGGGTCGTGGTGCTGGAGCGTCCAGGCCGCCTCGAGCCGCTCGGACTGGGCCCAGGGGCTCTGCTCGCCGACCGGCAGCTGGATGACCAGCTCGACGAGGGGGGAGCGGTGGTCCTCGATGAAGACGACGTCAGTGACGTCATCTGCGCGCCAGGTCTCGGGCGGCGCGGGTCGGAAGGGCGCCGGCGGGGCGGCGGCGGGCAGGGTCGTGACCGGGCGCTTGGGCTTGCTCGGGCCCTCGGCGGCGGCGGCCACCGGGCCCTCGGCGATCTCGGCGGCTGGCCCCCGGCGGACCCAGGCGGCCATGGCCTGCTCTTGGGCGCGGGTGCGGGCCCAGAGCGCCTGGACCTGCTCGAGGGTGACCGCGTCGAGGGCAGCGGCCCCGTCGTCGATCCCGAGGCGCACGTCGCCGCGCCAGCTCTGGGCCTCGCCGAGCTTCTGCGCGCGATCTTCGGCGAAGGTGCCGGCCCGCAGGCGCTCTTGCAGCAGGCGGCGCCGGGCGGTGTCGAGGCGCTCTTGGCTGAGCACCGCCGGCGCGCCCAGGGTGTCGATGGCGGCGTCGAGGCGCGAGAAGGCCTTGCGCTCGCCGATCCAGGGCAGGTGCACGCTGGCGAAGGCGAGCAGGCTGCCCGCCTTGAGGTTGCCAGGCACGGTGATGGCCTCGAGCGCGCCCTTCTGCTCCTCGACCAGCAGGCGGCGGAGGGGCGGGGCCTCGCCGCCGGCCAACATCTCGCTGAGCAGCTGCCAGGCCGGCCAGTCGGGGGAGGAGAGGTCGGGCCCCCAGAAGACCCGGGCGGCGATCTTGACCGGAGGGAGGTCTTCGCGCAGCTCGACCCGGTCGGGGAAGGCCCAGGTGGACAGCGGCGGCACGACCGGAGGGGTCAGGGCCTGCTTCTGAATGCCGCCGAACAGGCGCTCAACCTCGGCGATCTTCGCGGGACCATCGACCGGGCCGACGATCACGAGGTGCAGGTTCTGCGGCGCGTAGTAGCCGGCGTAGAAC
This sequence comes from Deltaproteobacteria bacterium, assembly GCA_016792625.1. Classification (GTDB taxonomy): domain Bacteria; phylum Myxococcota_A; class UBA796; order UBA796; family UBA2385; genus JAEUKK01. The sequence continues at coordinate 46,639 of JAEUKK010000073.1, forward strand.
TTCTGCACGAGGGTCAGGTCGGCGTTGGCGATCGCCGCGCGGGTGCCCACCGGGCTGTGACCATAGGGGTGGGCGCCGAAGATGGCCTGGAGCGCCGGGCCGAGCAGGCGCGAGGCCGGCTCGTTCTCGGTGCGCAGGCGCAGCTCTTCGGTGACGATGCGCTGCTCGTTGCGCAGGTTCTCGGGGTCAAGGATGAGGTGCTGCAGGCGGTCGGCCTCAAACTCGAGCACGCCGCTGTGGCCCTCGGGCGCGATGAGGCTGATGTAGACGGTGTTGTCGAAGGACGTGTAGGCGTTCTCGCTGCCGCCCAGCCGCGTATGAAAGCGGGAGTAGGCCTCGCCCGGCCAGGTCTTGGTCTCGCCGAACATCAGGTGCTCAAAAAGGTGCGCGAAGCCCAGCTCTTGCGGGGCCTCGTGGGCCGAGCCGACCTCGACCCAGGTCTGGGTGGCGACCAGCGGCATGTCGGGATCGCTCCAGACGCTGACCCGCAGGCCATTGTCGAGCACCTTGCTGATCAGCCCACGGGCAGGCGGCGCGGGCGGCGCGGGCGGGGCCTCGGCCGGCGCGGGGGCGGCCTCGGGCGCCGCGGCGGCGGAGGGGGAGCTGGGCGCCTCGGCGGCGGCGGCGGCGCTCCACAGCGGGGCGAGCAGGAGGAGGAGGCGGGCGTGCATCGAGGCTCCGGGGGCGGGGAGTGGGCGCAGCGGCGCGCCCTGCCCTATGCTCCCGCCCCGCTGGAGGCCGGATGCCTGCGCCCGATGCGCCCGATGCGCCCGATGCGCCCGATGCGCCCGATGTGCCCGATGTGCCTGCCCGCTGGGTGATCACCGGCGCGGGCGGCTTTGTCGCCCGCCACCTTCTGCCGCTGCTGCCCGGCGCGGTCGCCCTTGTGCGCCCGGGCGGCGCGCGGCCCGCCCTTGACCTCGCGGCGGATGACCTGCTGGAGGTCGATCTGCTCGACGCGGACGGGCTGCGCGCCGCCCTGCGCGGGCTGGCCCGGCGCGGGCCGCTCGCCGGCCTCGTGCACCTCGGTGGCGCGGCCAGCGGTGGCGCGGCGGGCCCGGCGGTGCACAGGGTCAACGTGGATGGCGCGCTGCACGCCGCAGACGCGCTCTGGGCGGCGGCGCCGGGCGCGGCCGTGCTGCAGCTGAGCACCGGCTATGTCTATGGCGAGCGCCAGGCGCCGGCCGACGAAGATGCCCCGCTGGAGCCCATCGGCGACTATGCGCGCAGCAAGGCCGCCGCCGAGCGGGCCTTGGTCGACCTCGCGCAAGGGCGCCGCCTGCTGCGATTGCGGGCCTTCAACCACGCGGGCCCGGGGCAGGGTTCTGGCTACGCGCTGCCGGACTGGGGCCGGGCGCTGGCCAGCGGGGCCACGCGCCTGCATACCGGCTGGCTGGGCGCGGTGCGCGACGTGGCGGACGTGCGCGAGCTGGCCGCCGGGATCGCCCTGCTGACCGCTGATCCCAGCGGGTGGCCCCCGGTGCTCAACCTGTGCAGCGGCCAGGCCTGGACGATGCGGGCGCTGCTGGACCGCCTCGTGGCCCTGCGGGGCGGGCCCCCTCCGCACATCGACGAAGGGGAGGGGGGGCGTGGCGGCCTGCGCGCGAGCCGGGGCAGCCGGGCCCGCGCGGACCGCCTGGGCCTGCCGCGGCCGCGGCCGATCAACCAGACCCTGGCCGATCTGCTGCGGGCGGGGGCCCGATGAGCGGGCCGCCGGAGGGGGCGCCACCCCCGGGCTTGGGGCCGCCGCGCCCGCCCCGCCTGGGCCCGCCCCCGGTCGACCCGCGCCTGCGCCGGGCCTGGCACCAGCGGCGGCTCTCGTGGATGCCCTACCTGTTCCTGCGGCTGAAGCCGGCCGATCAAGCCTGGGTCTCGGCCTGGCAGGCCCGGGTACAGGCGCGGCTCTGCGCGCTCGAACGCGTGCGCTTCGGCCCGGGCTGTTTTGTGGCCCCCGAGGCGCGCATCTTCGCCGAGCCGGGCCGCGAGGTGGTCTTCGGCGCGGGCTGCCTCGTCGGCGCGGGCGCCTTTGTGCACGGCCCGGCCACCTTCGGCGACCGGGTCAGCCTCAACCCGGGCGTGCACATCGACGGCGGCCGGGCCGGGGTGGTGATCGGGGAAGACACCCGGATCGCCGCCCAGGTGCGGATCTTCGCCTGGGACCACGGGATCGGGCCCGACCGACCCGTGCGGGAGCAGCCGGTGCGCAGCCTGGGCGTGCAGATCGGCGCCGATGTCTGGCTCGGCGCGGGGGTCTGCGTCACCGATGGCGTGCAGATCGGTGATCACGCGGTGGTGGGCATGGGCGCGGTGGTCAGCCGCGACCTGCCCGGCTGGGCGGTGGCGGTGGGGGCGCCCGCCGCGGTGATCCGCGACCGGCGGGAGCGCCCCGCGCGCTGAGCCGCGCGGCTGGCCCTTGCGGAGCGCCCCCCGCAGGGTGGATGGTGGGGCCGGAGGTGCCCGTGTCGATCGCCCCCGCCGCTGCCCCCTCCCGCGACCTGCTCCGCCCGTATCAGCAGCAGGTCGACACTCTGGCCGACGCGGCGACCGCGGGCCTGCGCCCCGACCGCCCGCTGGGCCTGCTCGCCGCGGTCGAGGCCCGGGCCGCCGCCGGCCACCCCGGCGCGCGGGCCTTCTTCGACCAGACCCGCGACCACCCGGCCTGGGTCGATCTCGCCGCGCTCGAGCGCGGGCGGCGCCTCGTGGTCGAGCTGGGCAGCGAGCTGGCGCTGATCTTGATCACCGGTGGGCTCTTTGATGGCTACGCCTCGCCCTCCTTGTCGACCCCGCTGCTGCGCACCGGGCGGCTGAGCGGCGACGCCGCCCGGCGGCTCTACGAGACCGGCCAGGTCGTGCACAACGCGCGGGCCCCGGGCGGGCTGCTGCCCGGGGGCATCGGCCAGCGCACCATCCTCGCGGTGCGGCTGCTGCACAGCGCGGTGCGGCAGGCCCTCGAGGCCCGCGGCTATGTGGGGCCCGACGGCGGTCGCGCCATCCACGTCCTCGACATGGCGCACACAGCGACGGCCTTTTCGCACAAGGCGCCCGCGCGCCTGCCCCAGCTCGGCGTGCAGCTGGCCGCAGAGGAGCGGGCCGACCTGCACCACTTCTGGCGGGTGGTCAACCACCTGCACGGCGTGCCGCTGGCCCTGCTGCCCGAGACGCCCGCCGAGACCGCCGCGCTGAGCGCTATCCTCGACGAGTGGCGCTTCGACCCGCGCTGGGAGGGCGGGGCCCTGCTCTGCCGGGCGGCCCTGCGCGATCTGAGCGGCCAGCCGCCCTTCTTCTTGCCCGAGGCGGCGATCGAGACCCTCACGGCCCGCTGCTTGGGTGACGAGCGTGCGGCTGCCTGGGGCCTACGCCGCGCTCCCACCTGGGATCACGCGCTGGACGCTGTTGCCGCGGCCGAGCAGGTGATCACCCCGGCCTGGCGGGCGGTGCCCGGCCTGCGCCTGGTCCGCGCCCGCCTCTCGGTCGGCCTTTTCGGGCGGAGCCTGCTGCGCGGCCTCGGCCCCGATCCTGCGGTCCGCGCCTTCGGCCCCATCGCCGGAGAGGAGGCACGTTTTGGACCGGGCCTCGAGGCCCGGGCGCGCGCCGCGGTCTGAGCGGGGAGGGCCCGGCGCGCTGCGCGCCGATGGCCACGCGCGGGTGGGGCGGGCCTGTCCGCGAAGATGACGCGGAGGTGGTCGCCTTCGCGCCGCGGCGGGCGTCGCAGACCGCCGCGGGGCAGACTGAGGCGCCGCCGGCCCAGACCGGCCCACGGAGGCGATGTGTCGACGCGCGCGGATATCGAGAAGGACCTGACCGAGGGCACTGTGGAGGAGGGCGCCGTGGCAGCGGGCCCGGCCGCTGCCACCTCTGCGGAGGAGGCCCCCGCGACCGACCCGCAGGCCGAGGCCGAGGCCGCCGACGCGGGCGCAGACCCGGCCGCGCTGCGCGCCGAGGCGCTGGAGCTGGCCCAAGAGGCCGCCGCCGACAATGACGTGGCCGCCGCCATTTACCACATCGACGTGGCCCTGGGCACCTTCGGGGCGAGCCCGGCTGCCGAGGGCGAGGACGCGGACGAGGCGGAGGCCGAAGACGCCCTGCTGCGCGCGGTCCTGCTGCGGGAGCGGGCCCAGCTGCACGTGTGGATGAACAGCGAAGAGGCCGAGGGCGCCATCGAGGCCGCCCGCGCCGCCCTCGACGCCCTGCGGCTCAGCGAGGCCGACCGGTCGACGCTCACCGCCCAGCTCGCGCTGGTCGTGGCCTGGGCCCGGGCGACCACCGGCGACCCCGAGGGTGGGCTCGACGAGGCGATCGCCGCCGCCGAGCTGCTGTGGGAGGCCGGCCACCCCGCCGTGGTCGACGCCGCGCTGGTGCGTGGCCTGCTCGGCAAGTTCGCCCGCGGCCCCGAGACCGCCACCCTCGAGGGCGTCGAGGGCCTGCCGGTCGAGCTGGTCGACACCCTCGTCGAGCGGGTGGCCTTGCTCATCGAGCACACCGACCCGCGGCTGGCCTTGGCCCTGCTGCTCGAGCTGCACGAGCGCCTGCTTCGTTTGGAGGAGCCCGAGGGCCCCCTGGCGCCGGGCCCCCGCGGCGACGCGCCCGCGCCGACCCTGCGCAGCGAGCAGGTCGCGGCCTTGATTGGCCAGCACGCCATCCTCGCCGCTGAGGGCGAGGTCGCGGTCGACGCCGCCGGCTGGGCCCACCGCCAGCGCCTCGCCGCGGGCGACGCCGCCGGGGCCATCGGCGCCCGCCTCGCCTGGGGTGAGCTGGCCCTGCGCGCCGGCCGGGGCGACGAGGCCCTCGACCAGCTGCGCCAAGCCCTCGCCGAGGTCGAGCGGGGCGAGGGCGTCGACCCCGAGCAGCTGCCCGGCCTGCGCCTCGCCGCGCTGTGGGCGATCGCCGAGGCCCACGCCTTCCTCGGCCGCCACGAGGGGGCGGCCACCGCCTACGCCGCCGCGGTGGCCGCCGCGGCCGCGCCGGGGGTCGACCCCGATCAGGCGGTGGCGGTCGGCCTCGACCAAGCCCTGCACCTCGCTGCGGGCGGCCAAGCCGAGGCGGCCCTCGCCGGCGCCCGGTCGGCGCTCGAAGCCGCCGCCGAGGGCAGCCCCGAAGCCCAAGTCGCCCAGCAGATCCTCGACAACGACGCCTTCATCGACCCGATCAGCGGCGAGAGCGACCGCATGGGCCTGCTCGGCGCGCGCCTGCGCCTGCGCGCCCCGGCGGGCCTCATTGACGGCGTAACCGCCGACGAGAGCGGCGCCGTCGAGGTTATTTTCGCGCGCTGGCCGACCACCGGCGATGCTGGGCGGGCCAGGCTTCTTGTTGAGGCGGGTCTGCGGACCCTGGCCTTAGGCTAACGCCGATTTCTTGTTGATTTTGCTGGTGTTTTGCGCCAACCGGACGCTGTTGTTTCGTGAGTGCCGGGGGCGGCCCTGTAGCCCACGGCGTGGGTTGCGCGGCCCGGCCGTAGTCGATTCGGGAATGCCGGGGGCGGTCCCCGCCCCCAGGCCCCCTGGGCCAGGGGCCTCCGCGGCCCCTGGCAACCCCCGCCAAGGGGGGCCGCGCGCCGCCATTGCGCGGCGATGCGCCGCGCAGCGGCACGCAAAGGCCCCCCTTTGGATACCCCCCGGGGAGCGGCGCGTTTTGGGGCCATCGCAGGCGATGAGGGAGTCGCCGCGAAGACCTCAGCTTCTTCCGCCCAGTCGATAGGCGCCATCTCGACATCCTTCGGCACCATCCGGCATCATCCGGCATCATCCGGCATCATCCGGCGATTTGCCCGCAGCAGCCCAGCCCTCCGCGGCGACCACTTCCTCGCTCACCGAGGCCCCCGCCCGCGCCGAGACCTCATCGCCCACATCAGCCCGGGCCTTCGCGGCGACCCCTTCGTCGCTCACCAGAGCGCCGGTCCGCGCCGAGCCCGGGGGGTTTCCAAAGGGGGGCCTTTGCGGGCTGGCGCGCGGCGCTGCCATGCGCCGCGCGAAGCCTGCCCGCTGGCCCCCCTTGGCGGGGGATCCAAGGGGCCGCGGAGGCCCCTTGGCCTGGGGGTCTGGGGGCGGGGACCGCCCCCGGCATCAATGGAGTCGCAGCATCCAACCGCGCGACCCACTCTAAAAGGGGAAACCCCCCGCGGGAGCGCCCAGGACCGCCCCCGGCATCAAGGAAGCCGCAGCATCCACCTGCGCGACCCACCCCGAAAAACCGGGAAAACGAAGGACCATGGACGAAATGGCCCAGAGCGGCCAACCCGAAGCGGCACAACCCCTTCAAAAAAGAAGAAAACGCCCGGGGGGCGTTGCGGGGGGCAGCGCCCCCCGCCCCCCGTTCATGGGCATGTGGCGTATGCGCTCGGGCTCGCCGTCGCCCCGCTGGGCAAGCGCGTCCGGATCCGCCCGACGCCCCCCGTTCCGCCGCGCGTCGTGCTGCCCCCAGCCTCGGACCCGATGCCGCCGATCGCGCCTGCGGCCGAGAGCGAGCCCGAAGAGGCGCTCAGGCTCGCTGCTCCGACGAAGATGGTGCCACCTGCGCCGCCGCCGCCCCCGCCCGGAGAGGCCGCGCTGCCGGAGTAGTAGCCGTTCTCTCCGCCGGCGCCGTTCGACAGGACCGCCCCCGTCAGGCGCAGGGTGCCCGCCGAGAAGAGCACCGCGCCGCCCCCGGCCCCGCCGCCCCCGCCGTATGAGCCGCCGTCGGCGTCAGAGTCGAGGCCCCCGCCGCCACCGCCCCCGCCGAAAATGAGCCGCGAGAGGGCGCTGTCGCCCGCCACACCGCCGCCGGTGCCGGGCGTGTTGCCCCAGCCGCTGATCGTGCCGCCCGCCGTGCCGACGGTCGCGTAGCCGCCGCCGCCGCCGCCAGCGTGGGTGAGGCTCGGGGACAGGCCGCCGCCGCCGCCGACGCCGTTGGCCGCGGTGCTGCTGCCGCCCAGGCTGGTGAGGCCCTGGCCTTGGTAGCCGGCCGCCGTGCGGCTGCCCTGGCGCGCACCCCCCAGGTAGCCCCGGCCGCTGGCGTCGATGTTGCCCCGCAGGTCGAGGGTGCCGCTGACCACAAAGGGCATCAGGCCGCCGCCTGGGCTCGATGTTCCGCTCCAGGTGGGGGCAGCCCAGGTGACGCCGGAGTTGACCGTCACGCCGCTGTATTGGCGCACCCGCAGCACCCACACGCTGTCGGCCGAGGACTGGGCCACGCTGACCGGGGTGGAGAGGCTCAGGCGGCCGGTGGCGGTGCTGGAGACGCTCAGGACCTCCCACGCGCCGGCGTTCGCGCCGAAGACGCTGACCACCAGGGCCAGATCGCCGGCCGACCAGCCGGCGCTGCTCGCCACGGTCAGGCTGGTGGCGCCGACCGCTGCGCCGCCGCTGAGCGTGGTGGTCGTCGTCGAGAAGGTCGCGCTGGAGCTCAAGGTCAGCGCGCCGTCGCGGCCGTCACCCAGGGGCAGGGTGTAGCCGTCGCAGTCGGTGTCGACGCAGTCCCAGCGCTCGGGTGCCCCGGGGTAGGTCGTGGCCGCGCTGTCGTTGCAGTCGGCGGCGACGCTGACGTAGCCGGCCGGCGCGCTGCAGGAGCTTGCGGTGACCCCGGTGGTGCCGTAGCCATCGCTGTCGGCGTCGCGGTACCAGGTCGAGGTCGAGGCGCCGCTCAGCGAGCTGTCGGCGTCGTCGATGAGCGCGTCGCAGTCGTCATCGCGGCTGTTGCAGACCTCGGACGCCCCGGGGTTGACCGCGGCCAGGGCGTCGTCGCAGTCGGTGGCGCTGGCCACATAGCCGCTGGCGGCGAGGCAGCTGCGGGCGCTGCGGCTGGGATCGCCGTAGCCGTCGCTGTCGCCGTCGCGGTACCAGGTCGAGGTCGAGGCGAGGCTGACCGAGGGGTCGGCGTCGTCGGTCAGCGTGTCGCAGTCGTCGTCGAGGCCGTTGCAGGCCTCGGTGGCGCCGGGGTTGACCGCGGCCCGCGTGTCGTCACAGTCGGCCGCGCTGGCCACAAATCCCGAGGGGGCGGCGCAGGCCCGGCTGGTGGTCGCCGCGGCGCCGTAGCTGTCGCCGTCGGCGTCGCGGTACCAGGTGGCCGTGCTGGCCGCGCTGAGGCTGGCGTCGGCGTCGTCAATCTGCGCATCGCAGTCGTCGTCGAGGCTGTTGCAGACCTCGGTCGCGCTGGGGTTGACCGCCCCGCGCAGGTCGTCGCAGTCGCCGGCCCGGCTCACGCCGAGGGCCGGGGCGAGGCAGCTGCGGCTGCTGCGCGCGGGATCACCGTAGCTGTCGCCATCCGCGTCGGTGTACCAGGTGGCGGCGCTGCTTAGGCTGAGGCCCGGGTCGGCGTCGTCGACCGCCGCGTCGCAGTCGTCGTCGAGGCCGTTGCAGACCTCGGTGGCCGTCGGGTGGATGGCGGCCGCGGTGTCGACGCAGTCCCCCGGGGTGGCGACCTCGCCGGGCGCCGCAACGCAGGCCCGCCGCAGGGTCGCGGTGGCACCAAAACCGTCACCGTCGCCGTCGGTGTACCAGCTCGAGGCCAAGCTGAGGTTGAGATCGACGTCAGCGTCGTCAACCTGCGCGTCGCAGTCGTCGTCAACCCCGTTGCAGACCTCGACCGCGCTCGGGCGCACCGCCGCTCGGGCGTCGTCGCAGTCGGTGGCGTCGGCCACGAAGCCGGCCGGCTGCAGGCAGGCGCGGATCGCCGCACCGGGGTCGCCAAAGCCGTCACCGTCGGCGTCTCGGTGCCAGACCCGCCCCGTCGACAGCAGCAGGTCGGGGTCGGCGTCGTCGGAGAGGCCGTCGCAGTCGTCATCGACGCCGTTGCAGGTCTCAACCGCGCCGGGGTTGACCGCGAGGGTGCGGTCGTCGCAGTCGGTGTCGTCGGAGACCGCGCCGGCGGGCGTCGCGCAGGCGATCACCTCGTCGAGCGGGTCGCCGTAGCTGTCGCCGTCGTCATCTTCGTAGAACGAGCTGCCCGTGCTCAGATCGACGCTGGGGTCGGCGTCGTCGGTCAGCGTGTCGCAGTCGTCGTCGACGAGGTTGCAGACCTCGAGCGCGTCGGGGCGCCGGTCGGGGTCGGCGTCGTCGCAGTCGCGGCAGGCGGGGAAGGTGTCGCCGTCGCGATCTTCGTAGGCCACGCTGCCGTCGCAGTTCCAGTCGGTCGGGTCGGTGCAGTCGGTCTCGGGCGCGTCGGGGTAGAAGCGGTCGTCGAGATCATCGCAGTCGCCGGGCTGATCGGCGTAGCCGACCGGGGCGGCGCAGGCCTGGGTGGTGCGGTCGGGCAGGCCAAAGCCGTCGCCGTCTTTGTCTTCGTACCAGGTGGCGCCCACGCCCTCGTCGACCTCGCCGTCGCAGTCGTTGTCTTGCTCGTCGCAGACCTCGGCCGCGCCGGGGTTGGCCGCCGCGCTGCCGTCGTCGCAGTCGGTGGCGTCGAGCACCGCGCCCTCGACCGGCGTGCACGAGAGCACCGCGCTGGAGGGATCACCGAAGCCGTCGGCGTCGGCGTCGGCGTACCACTCGACGAGGTCATCGTCGTCGGCGACGTCGTCGCAGTCATTGTCGAGGCCGTCGCAGAGCTCGGCCGCGCCGGGGAAGACCGTCGGGTCGCTGTCGTCGCAGTCGGTGCCCGCGCTGGCCGCGCCGTCGGGCGGGGCGCAGGCCTCGGTGGCCGCGTCGGGGTCACCAAAGCCGTCGGCGTCGGCGTCGGCGTACCAGGTTGAGGTCACGCCCTCATCGACCTGCCCGTCGCAATTGTTGTCGATGCCGTCACAGAGCTCGACCGCGCCGGGGTTGACCGTCGCGTCGCCCTCGGCGCAGTCATCTTCGCCGAAGAAGCCGTCGCCGTCGCTGTCATCGGCGGCGGTGTCGAGGCTGAGCGCGCCGCCGCTCTGGGTGGGCTTTTCGCCCGCGCAGGCGCTGAGCGCGAGGGCGGCGCAGAGAGAGAGGGCGGTGCGGGGCGAGGCGCGCATGGGGGCTCCGGGGTGCGGGCCGAGTCTACCGCAGCCACCCCGGCCCCCTGCGGGGAATTGCGCAGGCCAGGGGCGGCCCGCCGCGCTCAGCCCTGCAGCGCGCGGGGCCGGGCGTAGATGGCGAAGTCCCGCGCGCGATGGCCCAGGTCGGCCGCCGCCTGCATGGCCGCCGCGACCGCGGGCAGCACGATGAGGCCGTCGGGGCCCTGGGCGGCCTCGATCATGAGCCGCACGTCTTTTTGGGCCATCTCGAGCGCGAAGCTGGTCGGGCCGCTGGGCGCGCGGCCGATGCGCTGGGCGAAGGGCACCAGGGCGCCGCCGGGCTTGAAGACGTCGAAGAGGGCGAGGGTGTCGGGGGCGCTGAGGCCCTGGGCCTCGCCGAGGCTGAGCACGTCGCCCATCAGGCCCGACATGCCGACGATGACGGCGTTCCCGCACAGCTTGTAAATGGCAGCGAGGTCGGGGCGCGGCCCCACATGCCAGAGCTTGCCGGTCAGGCTGGCGAGGTGGGCCTGCACTTCGGCGATCTCGTCGGCGGGGCCAGCGACGAGCATCAGGCCCGTGCCGGCGCGGGTGTCGGACGGCCCCATAAAGACAGGCGCGTGCAGGTAGCGGAGGCCGGCGGCCTGCAGACGGGCGCGGCGGGCGGCCACCCGGGCGGGCAGGTTGGTGCAGTGGTCGAGCACCCAGGCCTCGGCGGAGATCGACCCGGCGGCTGCGTCGAGCACAGCGTCGACCGCGTCATCTTCGGGCAGGAGCAGGTGGATGTAGGCCGCGCCGGCCACCGCCGCGGCCGGATCGGCGGCGGGTGAGGCGACGGCGCGCAGGGCCTCGGCTTTGGCGGGGCTGCGGTTCCAAACGGTGACCTGGTGGCCATTCTCGGCGAGCCGATGGACCATCCCGGCGCCGAGCAGGCCGGCGCCGATCACGGTGACATGGGACATGGAGGGGGGCTCCTTCGCTCAGCTGGGGCTGAGCGGCTGGTGGTAGACCTGGGTGAGCGCCGGGCCGTCAAAGGTCAAGATCTGCAGGCCAGGGTTGACCTCGCTGACCTTGCGCAGCCACTCTTGGCAAGCGCCGCAGGGCCCGAGCCGATCTTGGCCATCGAGGCCGACGATGGCCACCGCTTCGATATCGGCCCGGTTCAGGGTCGGGCGGGCGACAAAGGCGCTGCCGATGGCGTTGCGCTCGGCGCAGAGGCTGCCCGTGGGCAGGCTGACCTCGAGGTTGACCCCGCGGTGGGCGCGCAGGCTGCCGTCGGGCTCGCGCGTGATGATGGCGGCCAGCACCTCTTTTTGGCCTTTGCGGAACCAAAAGGCGGCCTCACCCTTGGCCTCGCGGGCGCGGAGCGGGCGCTGCGCGGTGTAGTCGACCACCCAGGCGCGCAGGGCCTGCAGCGCCGCCTTGCCGACATCATCGAGCTGGTCGACCTTCAGGGGCACCGAGGCGCCGACATCGTGCATGTGCGTGGTGCGGCAGCCGAAGGGGACCGGGCGGCCCTGCGCGTCGAGCGCGGGCTCTTGGCGGGCGTTGGGCACGGTCAAGATCTGCGGCTGCCAGCGGTGCAGGGCGGTGACCAGGCCGGCGAGCATGGCCGCGGTGCCGGTGCTCGCTGAGAGCGTGACCCTGAGGTGTTTGTGCCAAAGGCCGGCGTGCTCCTTCGCGATGGCCACGGCTTCGGCCTCGATCGGGCGCTGCACCCGCTCATACAGCGCGCTCGGGTCGAGGGCGAAGGCGTCGGGCAGGTGCACGTGGCGCAGCTCGGCGCGGGCGTCGAGGCCGAGCGTGGCCCAGCGGGCGGCGCACATGCGGCGCAAGGTGGCGGAGAGGGCCTCTGGGCTGTTGTTCTCGCGGGGTTTGCCCGCGGTGAGCAGCAGGACGAGGAGGCGGTCGGGCGGCTGGAGCTGGGCCTCGACGGCGTCGAGGGCGGCGCCCAACAGCGGCATGTGGAGGAGCGTGATCGCGCCCCCGTCGTCACTCTCGCCATCGGGGCGGAGCAGGGGCGCGGCCAGCCGCAGGCAGGCGGGGGCCGCGTAGGTCGCGTCGCCGACCTGGGGGGCGAGGCGCTCGCCGAGCGCGCGCAGGCCGCCGCCGCGGGGCCGGCGGATCTGCGGGGCACCATCGGCGTCTGCGATGAGGTAGACGTCGTGGTGGCCGACGTTGTGGACGAGGAGGTGAAGCATGGGCCCTGCGCAGGGCCGCAGTATGCCTGATCGCCGCGGTCCTGCCCGCCTGGCCTCAACTCATGTCGACAATGGTGACTGGTAGGCCATTGTCGTCGTGCTTGGGCGCGGGGCGCTGCCTGGCCCTTGACCCGCCGCGGGGCGCACGCTATCGACGCCGGGCTCGCGGGGTGGGTCTCCCACCTTGCGCCATGCCGACCGGCACCGACCCGCGCACCTGACCCTCGGGTCGCCGCGCAGGTCCGACCAACCAGCCCCGGGAACAGCGTACTGCGCGTCCCTCTGGTGGTCCCCCAGGGCTCAGCCCACGGGGTGGTGGCGGCCGCGGGGCCCCCTGAAAAGGGCCCTCAGGGCGCACCGAGTGGGGCGATGCCCCGCTGTCGGCCAGTCGAGCATGCGCAGCCGTGCGATGGCACCGCCCTCTGGGTGGTCTCGGCGGCACGCGGTGGGGCCTCGCCCCGCCCCGGCGCAGGTGGCTCAAGTCTGGGCCGCCCACATCCGCTCTGCAGCGCACGGCCCCGCCTCGGCGGCGCGGCGCGCTCAGGGCCCCGGCCGCTCTCCTCGGGCGGCTGGCCGCGCGCCCCCGTCGACGCCCCGCGTCGGCTGGGGAGCTCTTTTGTATTGTGATTTGTCTCCCCACCGCCCCGCGCGAAACGGCCAAAATAAAATGGTCGGCGGGCCTGGACGCCCCGACGAGGGGTCGATAGAGGGTGGGGGTCGGCGGGAGCGCGACGGCGGCGAACAGCCAAAGCGCGCTCCATCGCGGTAGAGTCGAGGTCCTTGGCCTTGGTTCTCTCCGCGACGCCGGGTCGGCCCCGCGCCGAGTGAGAGTAAAAAATCTCCTCGGGTTGGGTTGACAAACAGAACGGGCCTCGATAAGAAGCCCGAGTGAAGAGGCGGAGCGGCCGGGCGAGAGCCCGCGACGCAACAAGACTTCACCGCAGCGTTGGGTTCGCCCGCGCTGCACCCGTCGGGGCGCGAGCCCCGGTCCGGTCTTTGTGCTGGTCTTTGAAAAACAGGTAGCAGCTCTCGTTGATTGAAGAAGAGCTCATGGGCCTCCAGCCCGGTCCGCGCAAGCGGCCGAGCGGGGAGCGCCCCGGATCTGC
>JAEUKK010000146.1 GCA_016792625.1 Deltaproteobacteria bacterium
GGCCGCTCCAGGCGCCCACCAGGGCGCCGATCCCCTCGGCGCGGGCGGCCTCGGCGTGGGCCCCGCCCACCTCGGCGAGCACCCGGGCCGCGTCCCGTGCCCGGTCGGCCGCCGCGGCCCAGGCGCCCCGGGCCAAGTCCAGCTCGGCGAGCTGCAGCAGGGCCTGGCCCAGCGCGGCGGGGCGGCGGGGCTCGCGCAGGCTCAGCTCGGCCTCCTCGAGGTGCACGCGCCCCAAGGCCAGATCACCCGCGGCGAGGGCGCGCAGGGCCTCGGCCGCCCGCGCCTCGGCGGCCACCGCGCCCATGCCCGGCTCGGCGCCGATCTTGCGCATCTGCTGGATGAGCACAGCGGCGGCGGGCTGGTCGTCCAGGGCCAGCTCGACCCGCACCAGCGCGGCGGCGGCGCTGGCCCAGGTCGGGTCGCCCGGCGTGAGGCCGGCCACCGCGGCCCGCAGCTCGGCGGCGGCGGCGGGCAGCTCTCCGGCTTGGGCGCGCAGCTGGCCGATCCCCGCGCGGGCCTGCAGCAGGGCGTCGGCGTCCCCCTCGTCGGCGGCCGCGCGGGCGCAGCGCTGCCAGGCGTCGAGCGCGCCCTCCCCGTCCCCGCTGCGGTGCAGGAGCTCGGCCTCCATCCGAAAAAGGCGCTTGCGGGCCGTGGTCACCGCGGCCGGCGGCATCGAAGCCTCGGCGCGGGGCCGGGCCTCGGCGGCGAAGCGCACGAGCTGACGCTGGGGGTCGAGCTCCCCCTGGCGGGCGGCCCGGGCCGCGGCGTCGAGCAGCAGCGGGTAGGCCTCGGCGGCGGCGCCGGCCCGCAGCAGGTGGCGGGCGATCACCGCCCCGAGCGGCCCCGGGCGGCGGCGGGCGCGGCGCAGCAGGGCCTCGCCGGCGGCGCGGTGCAGGGCCTCGTGCAGCCCGCTGGGGATCAGGCTGTAGAGCAGGTCGCGCGGGCGGTCGGGGCGCAGGCGCAGCAGCTCCTGCCCCTCTTCGGTCACGCGCTCGGCGAGGGCGGCGGCGATGAGGTCCTGCGCGCCCCGCTCCACCTCGGCCAGGGGCAGGCGGGCGATCTCGTGCAGCAGCGGAAGATCGACCGGCAGGTCAATCACGACGAGGGCGTCGAGCACGGCCCGCGCGCCGCCGGGCAGCTGGGCGAGGCGGGCGGCCTCTCCGCTGCGCACGCGCTCGGGCAGGGGCAGGGGCTCGTCGCGCAGGTCATCGAGCGGGCGCCCGGCGCGCAGCTCTCCATCCGGGCCGCGCAGCAGCCAGCCTTGGCGGACCAGCAGCTCTAACTGCTCCAAAATGGCGCCAGGTAGGCCGCTCCGCTCAACGGCGAGGCGGTGGCCCAGGGCCGGCGCGGCCTGGCCCGAGACCCCCGCCGCCCGCAGCAGGGCCACGCAGGCCTTGGCGTCGAGGCCGTTGACCGGGTGGTGCTCGGGGCTGACCCCCGTGTCGGCCCCCGAGCAGAGGCGCGCGATGCGGCCGCCCGGGTCCGACAGCGCGGCGATGACCAGCAGCGGCTCGCCGCCGATGGCCAGCTGCAGGCGCACGAGCAGGGTCAGCTCGTCGAGGTTGGCCTGGTCGATGTGATCCAGGTCGTCGATGAGCAGGGCCCAGGGCCGGCCCGAGCTGCGAACGGCGAGGCGCTCGCGGGCGCTGCCGCCCCGGGCCGCCGCCCCGAGCGCGGGCAGCTGATCGCAGAGGGCCTCGAGCAGGGCGCGGTCGCCGCCATTGGCCATCGACACGCCAAAGCCAGCGCGGCGGGCGTCCTCGGCGAGGGTCTGGAGCAGGGCGGTCCGACCGCTGCCGGTGGGGCCGCGCAGCAGCAGCAGCCCGCCCTCGCCCTGGCGCAGGCGGCCGAGGCGGGCCATCAGCGCGGCGAGCTCGGCTTGGCGACCGAAAAGAGCGGCGGGCGCGCTGTCCTCCTCTCCGTCCAGGGCGCGCAGCACCTGTCGGGCCGAGGCGAAGCGCTGCGCCGGATCTTTCCGCAGCAGGCGCATGCAGAGCTGGTCGAGGCGCCGGGGAACCCGCGGGTCGAGCTCGGCGGGGCTGCGCGGGTCCTCGGTCAGGTGGCGGCTGAGGTAGCCGGCGATGGTCTCGGCCTCGATCGGCCGGCGGCCGGTCAGCAGCAAGTACAGGACCGCCCCGAGGCTGTAGAGGTCGGCCCGGCCGTCGACCGGCGCGCCGGAGATCTGCTCAGGCGCCATGAAGGCGACGGTGCCCACCAGCCGCCCCACCTGGGTGAGCTCGGTCGAGAACTGGCCGCCCGGCGCCTTGACCACGCCAAAGTCGGTCAGCTTGGGCCGCCCCTCGCGGTCGAGCAGCACGTTGCTCGGCTTGATGTCGCGGTGGATCAGGCCGCGCTGGTGCACATAGTCGAGGGCCTCGCACAGGCCGCGCAGCAGGGCCCGCGCCCGCTCGAAGCGGTCGGGCGGGGCGGTCTCGGCCCAGCGCGAGAGCAGGCCGTCGAGGTCGGTGCCCTCGACCAGCTCCATCGCGAGCCAAGGGTAGAGGCCCTCTTTGCCTGCCCCGAACACGGCGACCACGCCAGGGTGGCGCAGCTCGCGCAAGGTCATGAATTCGCGCTTGAAGCGGCGCTCTTCGTCGCTGTCGGTGCGACCGGGGTGCAGCACCTTGAGCGCGACGGCGCGGCCGTTCTCGTCGACCGCGCGCCAGACGGTCGCCATGCCGCCGACGCCGAGCACGCCGTCGAGCCGGTAGGGGCCGACGCGATCGCCGGTCAGCGGAGGGGGAGCCTCGGGCATGGGCGGAGCCTACAAGGTCCGTCGGGTGGAGGGGTGGGCCGCGGCGCAGTCGACGCCGGGCACGGCGCCCCCGCGCGACCGGGCCCGCGGGGCGGCGGGCGCGCGCTCTGGGCGCGGGCTCAGGGCGAAGGTGGGGTGGGCACGGGCGGGGCAGCGTCGCCCGCGTCGCGATCCGACAGCGAAGGATCGCAGAGCATCAGCCAGACCGAGCTGCCCCCGTCGGCGAGCACGAGCCGGGCGTGGCGGCTGGGCGCGGGATCTTCGGGCGCGGTCTGCAAGAAGGGCTGGGTGTTCTGCTCAAGTCGGCAGACCAGCCACTCGACCTTGACCGCGCCGAGGCCGCGCTCGACGGTCTCTTTGCAGCCGGTGCGGCGGCGGCGGGTGCCCGACCAGCAGGTGTCTTGCACGCTTTGCAGGGCGAAGCGCTCCCACTCGAGCTCGATGGCTTTTTCGCGGGCCCGCCGGGTCTCGAGGTGGGCCGAGCTGGTCTTGGCCTCGGCCTCAGACACGCTGAGGTGGGCCGAGTCGAGCGCGCGGGCCAGCTTGCGCTTCTCTTTGTCCAGCACGTCAATCTGGGCCATCGCCTCGGCCAGCTTGCGGTCGGCCTCGCGCAGGCTGGCCTGCTGGACCTCGATCTCGGCCTTGAGCTTGCGCAGCTCGACGAGCACGGGGTTCTTGCCGCCCGAGGGGTCTTTGGCCGCGGCGAGCACGGCCTCGGCGCCGGCGAGGCGCGCCTTGTCGAGCTCGAGCTTGCGGTCCTGGGCGCGGATGCGCTCACGCTCGGCGAAGTTGGCCTCGACCTCGGTGAGCTGGCGGCGGTGGGCCTCGAGCAGCTCGTCTTTTTCGGCCCGCCACTTGCGCTGCTCTTCGATGCGCTCTTCGAGCATGTCGTGGCGCACGCCGTCGTAGGTGGCGCGCTCGGCGTCGATCAGGGCCTGTTGTCTCTGAAGCTCCCAGCCCATCACGCCGGCGGCGGCCCAGCCGGCGATGGCCAGGGCGAGCAGCCCGCCGGTCAGCGCGAGGCGGCCAACGCGGGCGGCGCGGCTGGGCGCGGGGGCGGCGGTCGGCGGTCGATCAGCGCGGGGCAGGGCGTCCTCGGCGGGCCGCGGGGCGGCGGGCGGGAGATGGAGAGCGAGCGGTGGAGAGCGAGCGGTGGAGAGCGAGCGGCGGCGGGCGGGCCGCGCCCCAGGCCGCAACCGCGGGCGGAGCAGCCGCCAGCAGGGCGCTCTCGGCGGGCGGCGACCTATGCGGGCGCCGGGCGCGGGGCCAGCCGGCGGGCCCGCGATAGGCGCGGGGGCGCCGACCGGCGCGGGAGGGCTCGGTGGCGGACTTCATCCTCGCACACGACGTGGTCGAGGCGCCCGGCGCGGCGCCCACCCGCACGGCGGTGCTCGGGCACGGCATCCTCGGCAACCGGCAGAACTGGCGCAGCTTCGCCCGGGCGCTCGTGCAGCGGCGGCCCGAGCTGCGCGTGATCACCGTCGACCACCGCCACCACGGCGACTCGGTGGGGGCGCCGCCGCCCGATACGGTGGCCGCCTGCGCCGCCGACATCGACCAGCTCTGCGCCCACTTGGGCCTGCGGGCCGATGTGCTCATCGGCCACTCCTTCGGGGGCAAGGTGGTGCTCGAAGCGGCGCGGCAGCGGGCGGCGGCCGGCGCCCTCGACCCGGCGCTGACCGTTTTTGTGCTCGACGCCCCGCCGGTGCCCGGGGCGGCGGCCGACCGCGATGATCACGAGGTGGCGCGGGTCCTGCGCGCGCTCGCCACCCTGCCCCAGCCGCTGGCCGACCGCCAAGACGTGGTGGGATTGCTGATCCAGCGCGGGTTCTCGACGCCCCTCGCCCGGTGGATGACCACCAACCTCGGCAAGGCCGCCGACGGCTGGCGCTGGCGGTTCTCGATCGACGCCTGCACCCGGCTCATCGAGGACTACTTCCGCCTCGATTACATGGACTTGCTCGCCACCCCGCGGGCCGGCCTGGTCCTGCACCTCGTGCGCGCCGCCCGCAGCGACCGGTGGAGCCCTGCGCTGATCGACGCGCTGGACGCCCTCCCCGCCGGGGCGCCTGGCCACCTGCACCTGCTGCCCGAGGCCGGCCACTGGCTGCACGCCGACAACCCGTCTGGCCTGCTCGACCTGCTCGATCTGGAGCTCTGAGCGCCCCTTCGGGCGCCAGCGCCGCCCTGCGCGCTCGCCCGCGGGGCCGGTCGGGGCGCCCGCGCCGCGGGGCTCCCCGACCGCGCGGGCTCGGCCGCGGCGC